>NZ_CP125984.1:2422500-3022500 GCF_050859005.1 Sporosarcina sp. UB5 | reverse complement strand
CATTTTGGAGGATGTTGATCTAGTTTTATTCATGACTGTCAATCCAGGATTCGGAGGTCAGAAATTCATTCATTCCGTACTTCCGAAAGTGAAACAGTTGTCCGATCTAATTAAGGAAAAAGGGCTGTCCATCGAAATTGAAATCGATGGAGGCGTCAACGAGGAAACGATCATTCCGTGTGTAGAAGCAGGCGCTACGATTTTAGTTGCTGGATCGGCAATTTATAATGAGGAAAACCGGACGGAAGCGTTGCAACGAATAAAAGCTGCTGGAGAAAGCGTACTGCGTTGATGGAAAGGGTAATTATTTGTGCGGGCGGACCTTCAGAAGAGGTACCCGATTTATCTGTTTACAATATAGAAGGTACCATTTTCATCGGTGTAGATCGTGGGGCAATTCATTTATTGGATAAAGGGATTGTCCCAGATGAAGCAGTCGGAGATTTCGATTCAGTGAGTAAAGAGGAGTTTACTAGAATCCAAGAAGCTGTGAAACAGGTCGATTCATTCCAGTCTGAAAAGGATGAGACGGACACGGAGCTTGCCGTAGGTCGTGCGATTGCCTATCATCCGAAGGAAGTCATTTTGACCGGAGTTACTGGTGGTAGATTGGATCATTTCGAATCGGCATTGCACTTAATGTATCGGATGCAAAGGGAACATAAGAATATTTCTTTTGTTATTCGTAATGCTACTAATGACCTTTCTTTATTTCACCCTGGTGTCCATCGGGTAAAAAGAAATGACCAATTCCCTTATATTTCATTCTTTGCTTTCGGCAGTACTGTAGAAGGACTGACGTTGACCGGTTTTAAATATGAAACGGTAAACGCAAGGATGGAAATGGGCATGACGAGATTCACGAGCAATGAACCAATTTCAGAAGTTTGTACTATCTCCTTCCGCCAAGGCATATGCTTAATGGTAAGAAGTTCAGATTCCTGAAAGGAGAAGGGAATTGCGAGTCTATACATTTACGATGCCGAAGTTTCTAAGTAGCTTTGTTCGAAAGTGCATGGTCGTCTTTCAAAAAGATGAAAAGACGAAAAGCCAAGCTACTGCAAGCCAGCGAAACAGAAAAAGGAAAAAAGAAAAAACGTCAGGCTGAACTTACTCGGCCTGGCGTTTTATTTCTTTTTGTCTTATAGTCGGAACGCGGATACAGTATTGTCCAGCTCCAACGACCAGTCCCTCGGGTCATAAGCCATATCGGCTATGCGGCAAAAACCGCCGCTACGCCGATCCGTCTTATGCCTGTCGGGCCTCAACGGTCGTTTACGCATTTCGTTTAAACTCTTTGTACTTTACCCGATTTAAGCGCTCTCGCAGATACCCAAACACGTTTCGGTTTACCGTTTACAAGAATACGGACTTTTTGAAGGTTAGCGCCCCAAGTACGTCTGTTAGCATTCATTGCGTGTGAACGAGCATTTCCCGTACGTGCTTTGCGGCCAGTAACTACACATTCTTTAGCCATTTTTATGACCTCCTCGCTAATATTGATTAAGCGATTCACTATCTAATTCGCATACCATAATACTTTATCATAGGAAATAACAGCATGCAACCTTTTTTAATGATGCTTTCAAGTGAAAAACCTTTACATGTAATTCGCATTTCTTTGTCAACGCTTTTCTATTGGTTTAGTGTATAGTACAATAGGGTTAGTTATTAAGGATGCAGGAGGGGAAGCTTTCATGTCAATCGAATTGAAAAACGAATACGGTACGATAGATATTACGAACGACGTCATTGCTCAAGTGGTGGGCGAGGCGGCAATCGAATGCTATGGAATTGTCGGCATGGCTTCACGTCACCAGATCCGGGATGGACTGACAGACATCCTTGGGAAAGAGAACTACGCTAGAGGAGTCATCGTAAGAAATATTGGAGATGAGACGCATATCGATATGTATGTCATAATCGGTTATGGCACAAAAATCTCCGAGGTTGCATACCAAGTGCAATCCAAAGTGATGTATACATTGAAAAAGACATTATCGTTAACAGTGGATTCAGTGAATATATTTGTTCAAGGGGTTCGGGTGACGAACTGATAGAAGGAGGAAAACTTTTCAATGAATTTTTTTGATGGTGTAAAATTTGCCGACATGGTAAGGATGGGTGCTCATCACCTTCATCTTAATGCTGACTATGTCGATTCATTAAACGTGTTTCCTGTGCCTGACGGCGACACAGGGACAAATATGAATTTATCGATGACGTCTGGAGCGAAGGAAACCGAAGCAAATACATCCGTGCATCTAGGCAAAACTGCGCAAGCGTTATCAAAAGGGCTATTGATGGGAGCGCGGGGCAATTCCGGCGTTATTCTTTCACAATTATTCCGCGGTTTCGGTAAAGCTGTAGAAGAGGAAGAACAGCTAGATGCCGTGAAGTTTGCAAATGCTTTAGAGTACGGGGTGCAGACAGCATACAAAGCGGTTATGAAGCCGGTTGAAGGAACGATTCTTACTGTCGCCAAAGATGCAGCGAACAAAGGTGTTGAAGTAGCGAAATCGACTACGGACATCATCAAAGTGATGGAAGCTATCGTTGAAGAGTCAAAAGCTTCTTTAAAACGAACTCCCGATCTTCTATCTGTTCTAAAGGAAGTTGGCGTCGTTGATAGTGGCGGACAAGGCCTTGTTTATGTCTATGAAGGCTTTTTGGCATGTCTAAAAGGTGAAGAGCTTCCTGAACGGATGAACATGGATTTGATGGAAGACTTGATCAACGCCGAGCATCACCGAGGCATTCAAGGGTTTATGAGCACCGAGGAGATCATTTATGGATATTGTACGGAATTCATGGTGAAATTCGAGGATGATAAAGTGAAGAAGCATCCTTTCGAAGAAGGTGGTTTTCGTCAAGATCTAAGTAAATTCGGCGACTCGCTGCTAGTCATTTCAGATGAGGAAATCGCGAAAGTACATATTCACACGGAAGAGCCTGGTGATGCGCTAAATTACGCACAACAATACGGCTCCCTCATCAACATTAAAATTGAGAACATGCGCCAGCAGCACATCGAACTAGTCGGAGAAGGTTATGTGGCCAATAAAACGAAAACGATTACACATCCATATGCAATCGTTACGGTTGCAATGGGTACAGGCGTTGCCGAATTGCTGAAAAGCATTGGTGCCTCAGCTGTTATTGAGGGCGGACAGACGATGAACCCGTCAACCGAAGATATTGTCAAAGCAATTAAAGATGTCGGTGCGGAACGGGTTATTATTTTACCGAATAATAAAAACATTATTATGGCGGCAAAACAAGCGGCTGAAGTAATTGGTATCGAAGCTGCTGTTGTTGAAACGAAATCCGTTCCGGAAGGGTTGGCGGCAATTCTCGCATTCAATCCTGAGGCTGAAGTGGTGGACAATGAAAAAGCAATGTCAAGAGCAGCAGCTGGTGTGAAAACAGGCCAAGTCACTCATTCAATTCGAGATACATCAATAGATGGCATCGACATTAAAAAAGATGACTTCATGGGCCTTGCGGGCGGTACAATCGTAATCTCCAATCCGTCTTTAGACGAAGTAATGAAGACGTTGCTTGCAACACTTATCGATGAAGATGATGAAATTGTTACGATCATCTATGGCGAGGATGTATCTGAAGAAGATGCGACAAAGATTGCTGACTATGTAGAGTCTACGTACGATCATACAGAAGTTGAATTATACAATGGTAAACAACCACTTTATCCTTTTATTCTTTCTGTGGAATGATAAGGAAACGACGGCACACTTTTTGAAGGTGTGCCGTTTTTCTGTTTTGTTTTTGTACGTAAACTACTGTAAAATGAGAGAAAGCGTTTGCTAGTTAAGCAGTGCTTTTATTAAGGGGGTAGACTGAATGAAGTACAGATCAGTTTTTGAAATTATCGGTCCCGTCATGATTGGGCCTTCTTCTTCACATACAGCGGGAGCCGCTCGGATTGGCCGGGTAGCTCGAGATTTGTTTGGGCGTCAGCCGGAATGGGCAAGAATCCATCTATATGGTTCTTTTGCAGAAACATATAAAGGGCATGGGACGGACGTTGCAATTATTGGAGGATTATTGGATTACGACACGTTTGATGAAAGAATAAAAACGGCTTTTGAAGATGCCGCCGCACTCGGCATGACTTTCGAATTCATTCCTGAAGAGGAAGAGGCTGATCATCCGAACACTGCGAAAGTTGTAATTGGCGACAGTCAAGGCGAAATGGAGCTTGTCGGTATTTCAATCGGCGGTGGCACTATGGAAGTCACTGAATTGAATGGTTTTCCGCTCCGTTTATCTGGACATTTCCCAGCTCTTCTCGTTGTGCATGATGATCGCTCTGGTGTCATTGCGAATGTTTCCAACGCTATCGCTTCACAAGGGATGAATATTGCTCATATGGAAGTTGGTAGGAAAGAAAAAGGGAAAATGGCGCTTATGGTAATTGAAGTCGACCAGATGTTTGATGAAACACTTATTAATGAATTGAAATCTTTGCCGAACGTTACGCAAGTTTCGACATTGGCGAATTGAGGAGGGAAATATAAATGGAAGTTCTATTCGGAACAGTAAAAGAACTAGTCGAAATTGCAGAGACACAAAATAAGCCGATTTCGGAAATTATGATTGAACAGGAAATGCTCATTACAAAGCGTTCTCGAGAAGAAATCGTCGCACAAATGGATAATAATTTGACTGTTATGGAAAGCGCAGTCGAACAAGGGCTCCAAGGCGTAAAATCGACATCCGGCTTGACAGGCGGGGATGCGGTACTTCTTCAACAATATATCAAGTCAGGAAAATCTTTATCGGGGGATCTTATTTTAGATGCCGTTAGCAAAGCGGTAGCGACGAATGAAGTGAATGCGGCAATGGGAATGATTTGTGCAACTCCTACGGCGGGGGCGGCTGGGATCGTGCCTGGAACGCTTTTTGCTGTTAAAGATAAATTGAACCCGACGAGGGAACAGATGGTGAATTATTTATTCACTACGGGTGCATTTGGCTTTATCGTAGCGAATAACGCTTCGATTTCAGGAGCAGCAGGAGGTTGCCAAGCGGAAACAGGATCAGCCGCTTCGATGGCTGCCGCCGCCATTGTGGAAATGGCAGGAGGAACGCCTCAGCAAAGTGCGGAAGCTTTCTCTATCGTCATGAAAAACATGCTCGGTCTTGTCTGTGATCCGGTGGCGGGTTTAGTGGAAGTTCCATGTGTGAAGCGGAATGCGATGGGAGCAGCGAAAGCGCTTGTCGGAGCGGATATGGCACTTGCAGGAGTCGTCAGCAGGATTCCGACGGATGAAGTAATTGAAGCGATGCACCGAATTGGACAAACAATGCCTTCTGCACTTAGAGAAACTGCCAAAGGTGGCTTAGCGGCCACGCCTACTGGTAAAGCGTTGGAAGCTAAGATTTTTGGAAAGGACAAAACGGTTCGTGACACCACCGTCAATCCTTGATTCTGTCACAGCGCTAAAAGGTGTCGGTAAGGCATCTGCTGAACAATTTTCTAAACTAGGCATTGAAACAATTGATGAACTGATCAATACATTTCCATACCGCCATGAAGACTTTAGACTGAAGAATTTGGCTGATACGCCACATAATGAACGGGTAACGATTGAAGGCAGGGTCGAAAGTGAGCCATCCGTCCTATTTCTAGGCAGAAATAAATCACGCCTGCAAATACGGTTGCTTGCCGGTAACCATCTCGTCAAAGCAGTGTTCTTTAATCAGCATTATTTGAAGGACCGCCTATCGATCGGAAAGATTGTAACAGTAACCGGTAAATGGGATCGGGGCAGGCAAGTCATCAATGTCAGTAATTTTAACGATGGCCCGAAAACGGATCAAGCCGATTTCGAACCTGTCTACAGTTTGAAAAATGTTATGCACCAAAAAACATTCCGGAAGTATATGAGGCAGGCACTAGATTTGTACAAAGATGAAATTGCTGAAGTCCTGCCCCTTTCATTACGGGAATCTTATATGTTGCCGTCTATCGGTGAAGCGCTCGAAATGGTGCACTTCCCTAAATCTCCGAATGACGTGAAGCGGGCTCGAAGACGCTTCGTGTACGAAGAGTTATTAAAATTTCAATTAAAGATGATTGGAATGAAGAAAGTCCGGAAAGAAACGGAAAAAGGGACGCCGATTCATTATGATCTTGAACGGTTAAAGGAATTCATCGCTTCATTACCATTCGAACTGACAAATGCGCAAAAAAGAGTCGTCAATGAGCTTTGTGCCGAATTAAAAAGCCCATTGAGAATGAATCGTCTGTTGCAAGGTGATGTTGGTTCTGGGAAGACGGTCGTTGCAGCGATTGCTCTCTATGCGGCGATTACGGGAGGCTTTCAAGGAGCGCTCATGGCACCAACCGAAATTCTTGCCGAGCAGCATGCTGATTCCCTTTCATCATGGCTTGAGCCATTAGGGGTGGAAGTCGCTTTTCTTTCTGGATCTACGAAAGGCAAAACGAGAAAGATTATTATTGAAAAATTACAGAGCGGCGAAATCGATTTACTCATTGGGACGCATGCGTTGATCCAGCCGGATGTCAGTTTTAAAAACTTAGGACTTGTTATTACGGATGAGCAGCATCGTTTTGGTGTGGAACAACGCCGTGTGCTAAGGGAAAAGGGGCTTAATCCTGACGTCCTATTCATGACCGCGACACCGATTCCCCGCACGTTGGCGATTACCGCTTTCGGGGAAATGGACGTCTCTATCTTAGATGAGATGCCGGCCGGAAGAAAAATAATCGAAACGTATTGGCTGAAGGAAGATTCCTTAGTACCTGTGTTACGAAAAATGGAGAAGGAACTGCAAGCAGGACGACAATCGTATGTTATTTGTCCATTGATTGAGGAGTCAGACAAGCTTGATGTGCAAAATGCGGTTGATGTCCATTCCCAACTAACCCATTATTTCGCTGGCCGATATACGGTTGGTCTTATGCACGGAAGACTTCATTCCGAAGAAAAAGATGCCATTATGAGGGATTTCAGTGAAGGAAAAATCGATTGCCTCGTTTCGACGACTGTCGTCGAAGTCGGCGTGAATGTCCCGAACGCAACATTTATGCTCATTTACGACGCTACTCGTTTCGGACTCTCTCAACTTCATCAATTAAGAGGTAGGGTTGGCAGGGGGGCGGACCAATCGTATTGCGTCCTTCTTGCAGATCCGAAAAACGATGAAGGAAAAGAACGGATGCAGGTGATGACAGAGACGAATGACGGATTTCTCTTAGCAGAAAAGGACCTCGAACTTCGAGGTGCAGGAGACTTTTTCGGCAAGAAGCAAAGCGGAATGCCTGAATTTAAAATGGCTGATCTTGTGCACGATTATCGGGCATTGGAAACTGCACGTCAAGATGCTGAGAAAATGCTTTCGTCGGATGATTTTTGGAGCGGTCCGGAATATAAAATTCTAAGAGAAGACTTGGAGCAATCAGGCGCACTTTCTAAAGAGCGAATGGATTGAATAGAAAGTTGTTTCTCAAAGTCGAGTTTCAAGTACTAATGTAAAAAAAGAGCTGTCCAGGAAATCATCTGGACAGCTTTTTTTGTACCACACCGCATAAACGAGAACTTTTTATCGAAGAACGAGAACTCAGATCGTATTAACGAGAACTCTCGCGAACAAAGCAAGCCCTCATCCGCTATTATTCTTTTGGACACCACCTTTTGATTTGGATTATGCCTGTGATCCTTCTCCACCAAATAACATGTAGGATGCTAAAAGAGTACTAATTTTCTATAAAACAAAACATATACTATTTAAATATTCAGCCTATTATTATTTACAAAATATTTATTCTATTGTAAGGTTACTATAGGAACTAATAGATTATGGACTAGGGGGCTGTAAATTGAGGAAACGACTAAGAGGAGTTTCAATATGTTCCACTATATAAAAGCGACGATAAGGGAACGTTGGCCACTTTTCTTAACCGTGGTTCTAATTCTAAGTTCGCTTGGGCTTGGTTATATGGGGGCGCAATCTGTCACGGATCGTATTGTCATCCAAGCAAAAGAAGACTTAGAAGAAAACTGGCGATACCAGTATGATATTTTAGTCTTACCCGAATTGGATACAGAGACGGCAGGACTTGATGATGGATGGGTTGCCCCGCAGTCAACCGTTGCCAATTACGGTGGAATTTCGATGGATGATTTGGAGACAATACGTGGCATGCCAGGCGTGAAGACAGCAGCTCCATTATCGTTAATAGGATATATTCCTATGGACGGTATTGGAGCGTACTATAATGATGCGGAAATAGGGAGCTTTCATGTAGTCCAAATGCAAACAACGGTGTTTGATGGAATCTCCAATCATGAAATTTGGAACCATCGTTATATATCGGAATATAGTGAGCCTGATATGGAGTTCGGCCCGTTATCCGATAAGTTTAGTGAGGAAAATGGCATGTTCAGAAATTACATGCCACCAGGGGCAACCTTTAGAACTCCAAATGAGTTAATGCTCATTGCCATTGACCCTGAAGCGGAAGAGGAATTGTATACATTATCGGATAGCCTTGTCATAGGGAATACATTGAGCGAAGCGAGTAATTTAAAAGGTATCGGAGCTACAGGAATTCCAATCATCGTGCTTGCGAATCAACGGTCTGAGATGACCGAGACACTAACAATTTCAGAAATTAAAGTACCTGATAATGTAGTAGAAAAAGACTTTGTGCAAGGGGCGCGCAAATATTTATCGAACTTGCCGACAGAAGAAAGAGTGAAACTTACGCTGCCTTCGTTTTCTGAGGAGTGGCGCTACAAGAACGTTGAACTGTCCTTGCTTGGAGGAGAAGTATTTACCGAGGAGCCTCGAGGATTTACATCATCAGATAAAAATGACTTATTCCGCTATTCCCCGATATTCTACAAAGATGCTACGCTAGAAAAGGGAAGCATTCCAACGATAGAGGCGCAAACTTTCTTTAAAACAAATTCATTGCATTCAGGACTGAGCGAGAGTCTGCCAAGATATCGGATAGAAGCCGAAAAAAGGCAAAGTCGAGCGTTTGGATTAAACATTATCGATATGTATGATACAGATAAAATCGAGCCTGTCTTGAAGGGAGCTTGGAAAAAAGGAGATCCCCTTGATATTTACACACCTCATTATAGTGTGATCATAGAGGATGGAGCAGGGAATTCAGTCGATAGGAAGCCGCTATTGCCGTTGCCGTATAAAGATACATATTATACGGGCTCGCCTGATGCAATCATGCCGCTTCATAACGCGAGAGTTTTTTATGGGGATCGCCCACCAATTTCATCCATTCGTGTCATCGTAGATGGAGTGGAAGAACGGTCTGATGTAAGCCAACGGAAAATTGAAGACGTTGCTAAACGAATTATGGATGAAACAGGGCATCATGTGGAAATTATGTTAGGCTCGGCATCTGGAAAAGTTCAAGTGAATTTAGGAACAAAAAAAGAAGGGATGCCTGGGGTTGTCGAAGAAGGATGGCAAAAAGCAGGTGTCAGCTGGTCAATAGAAAAGCAGATTGAAAAAACGAATGTACTCTTATTTATTTATCTTCTGCTAATCAGTTTTGTGTTTTGCTATACGGTCATTACACATAGCTTGTTGCGTCGCTCTACTGAATTCGCGATGCTTCGTGCAATTGGTTGGTCTAGGAGAAAGATTATGGGGATTCTAGGATTCGAAATCATTGTATTAAGCACGCTGGCGATTATTCCGATTGCGATAGCGAACATTTGGTTAAAGATACTTGCATGGCATGAGTTTTTACTAATTTACGTCATCATCCTTCCGATTATTGCAGTTGGTTATGTAACTGGAAGCCGGAAATCATTGAAATTATCACCGCGAGCCGGGCTGGAAGGTGAAGGGACACAATGGAATTTCATGCGACTCTTTTCGATTAACGGCCTGTTTTCATACGTCGCCCATCAATTGATCAGGAGGCCGTTAAGGTTCGGGCTTTTGACAATTGTCCTTGCGCTGACAGCGTTTATGTCGATTCTATTTATCGCAACGCAGCAAAGCTTATCAGATTTTTTACTGCTAAGCTTTTTAGGGGAAACGATTGACTTGAACTTGAAGGGGTTTCAAACAGTTTTTCTTGTAGTGGGACTAATCCTCACGATAGCAATAGTGTTTCTGCTAATCTATTTAAATATTACAGAACGTAAAAAGGAGTTTTTCATCTTACGTTCGATAGGTTGGTCCTTACGAAGAATTCAAATATACTTAAGCATCGAGGTGTCGTTAGTTGCCGTAATCGGCTCCATACTTGGCGCCTTTGGTGCCTATGCGTTGCTTACGTTCTTCTCCACATTGTGGATTCCAGTCTGGATGCTTACGCTCATTATTGTCACGCCAATTGTTTTGTTATTGGTGTTTTCATTAACGATTGTTCAGAGTATGAAAATGAGCAGTGTTGTAAAGGATCATGCTGCGTAATGAAGGGGTGGGGGATTTGATTACATTAAAATCTGTACGCAAAAGTTATGTAACTGGTGGAGAAAAAGTTGATGTTTTAAAAGATGTATCCTTATCAATAGATAAAGGGAAGTATGTTTCGATTACTGGTCCATCGGGTTCTGGGAAATCGACACTCCTTCATTTAATCGGAGGATTGGAACCGATTGACGCAGGTGAAATTTGGGTCGATGATCAAGCAGTCCATAAGATGAAAGATAATGAACTTGCCAAACTGCGGCTAAAGAAAATCGGATACGTATTCCAGCAATTTCAACTGCTTTCAACGGCAACTGCACTTGAAAATGTAATGATGCCACTGTTAACACTGTTTTCATCCGCTGAAATTAAAAAAAATGCTGAAGAGGCGTTAACAAGAGTCGGCCTTGCCCACCGCCTCCATCATCTGCCATCACGTCTTTCCGGAGGTGAGCAGCAGCGCGTCGCCATAGCGAGGGCTCTTGTGACAAAACCGGAGATCATTTTGGCCGATGAACCTACAGGGAATTTGGATTCCGAAACGGGAAGTACGATTATCGGATTACTTGAAGAAGTTCACGCGACGGACGGGGTGACAATTGTATTAATCACACATGATCCAGCCCTTGCCAAACGGGCTCAGGAGACGATACACGTTCTTGATGGATTAGTGAATAAAATAGAGACGGATACAATAGAGGTAGTCAGATGATGAAACGGTTACCTGTCTGCGTACTATTCATCCTTTTCCTTTTCCTTTTCCTTTTCGGGTGCAATCCAAAACCACAGGAGGAAGTTGAAGAGGTTGTTGAGGACGATATCGTGACAATCGAAAATGCTGAAAAATTGGCGGACGTTGAAACATTCTTTCAGACAAGGGATTTTCTGTTGGAAGGATTAGAGCGCATGTATCGATACTACGGAAACGACTTTCCTGCCGAAGAGCAGGAGAGAATAGCGGTATACGAAGATTTTGAAAGAATTTCCTATGTTGATTTCATGGATCTTATGGCCGAACACGGCATTGATACATTGCCCTCATACAAAAAAGCAGAAGATATCGATCGGATCCTCAAAGAGGGGAAACCGGTATATGCAAATTTTACGTTGATTAATGCGGAAAGATGGAATGTCCTCTTTTATGGCTATTCAGAGGAGGACTTCGCATATTACAATCTAAAGTCAGGCGAGAAAAAAACAATCGGGAAAAAACGCATCGAAGCGCTTGGGGAATTCGACACGATTATTCCGTATAGAGTGGGAGAGCTTACAGAGGCTGAGAAGGAAAAATCCTATCTCTACGTACGACAAAGACTAGCAGATGCTTATTGGAAAGATGATTCAATCACGATGAGGAAGTATTTGGATATTGCTGAAATAAACGACTGGTT
Source organism: Sporosarcina sp. UB5 (assembly GCF_050859005.1). GTDB lineage: Bacteria > Bacillota > Bacilli > Bacillales_A > Planococcaceae > Sporosarcina. The sequence goes on along the minus strand of NZ_CP125984.1, from coordinate 3,010,663 downwards.
GGATGGACTTAACTACGGTTACTTTTTCATTTATCACTATCTGTTTCATGACCCGCAGCCAGAGCGCGCCGCTAAATATGTTGAAGCGGAACTGAAGAGATGGCGGGATCCAACTACGCTTGAGGCCGCTTTGAAATATTACATTTTGACGAATGACGAATTGGAAATTAAACGGACGATACGCGATATTCAACTATTGCCGTTGCATCGGAGAGAGACTCTCCAATTCATTATCGACAATGGCGCCGACTACGGCTATCCGGAAAAAGCGGCAGAAGCTGCAGAGATATTGAAGAAAAAGAAGCAATGAAATCTTCGCGGAAAAAGACCTATTGGCAAGCGCTGCCCTGCCGGCGGGTCTTTTATTCTTTTTCATTTGTTTTTTTGAATCAAACATATTCATTGGTGCATCAATTATGGACGGTTTTTTTTAGACATACCCATTTTGTGTAGAAATCCATCATGAACTATGATAATATACTGGTATTAGTACCAAGTGCTAATCCGGAAGGGTGAAACGAGTGAGAGTGCCAAAAAGAGAGAGGCAGCGCCAGCTTGAACTAAGCCTCGAACAAAATCCTTTTCTGACTGACGAAGAATTATCCAAACAATTTAAAGTTAGCGTACAAACAATCCGATTGGATCGATTAGAATGTGGAATTCCAGAATTGCGAAAACGATTGCAAACGGTAGCTGAACGAACGATGGATGAAGAGGTGAAATCTCTTCAATCAGATGAAGTGATCGGTGAAATCATCGATATCGAGCTCGACAAAAGGGCCGTTTCTATATTTGACGTAATGGACGAACATGTTTTTCAAAGAAATGGAATTGCGCGTGGCCATCATTTATTCGCCCAAGCAAATTCATTAGCAGTTGCAGTTCTCAATGATGATCTTGCCTTGACAGTCACCTCGAAACTCCATTTTGTAAAGCCAGTCAAATCGGGTGATCGGGTCATTGCTCGTGCTATTGTGAATAAAGAGCGATCAACTGAAAAAAGGACATTTGTAGATGTTATTTCTACAGTTGAAAATGAAACGGTTTTCACCGGTGAATTCCAGATGTATCAAACTACGAACCAAAGTTGGAGGGAAACATGATGATCATTGCAGTAGATGGGATGGGCGGAGATCATGCACCGGGTGAAATTATTGCAGGCGCACTTCTGAGCCTATCGGAATTTGAAGATATACATATACATATTTATGGAAATGAAGAAAAGATGGCTCCATACTTAAAAGAGCATAATCGCTTAAAAGTAGTTCATTGTACAGAAAGAATCGAAGCGGACGATGAGCCAGTCCGCGCAATTAGACGAAAAAAAGATGCCTCTATGGTAAGGATGGCACAAGCTGTAAAAGACGGTGAAGCCGACGCATGCGTCTCAGCTGGAAATACAGGTGCACTTATGGCGGCGGGTCTTTTCATCGTCGGCCGGATAGAAGGCATCGATCGGCCGGCATTAGCGCCGACCTTGCCTACAATTGACGGACAAGGCTTCGTTTTCTTAGATGTCGGTGCGAACTCAGATGCAAAGGCAAGCCATTTGCAACAATACGCAATTATGGGCAGCATTTATGCGGAAAAGGTGCGCGGTATTCAAAAGCCTCGTGTCGGACTGTTGAACATCGGAACCGAAGAAGGAAAAGGAAATGAATTAACGAAAGCCGCATATGACCTTCTATCGGAAGCTCCGATTCATTTTGTCGGCAACGTTGAATCGAGGGACATATTAAGTGGAGCGGCAGACGTCATTGTAACCGACGGATTTACAGGGAATATGGTGCTGAAGACGATTGAAGGAACAGCATCTGGATTTTTTACGATGTTGAAAGAAGTATACGGAGCTTCTCTGAAGTCGAAAATTTCCGCAGCAATGGTGAAAGATGACCTCAGAGGGTTGAAGAAGAAAATGGATTATACCGAGTACGGTGGAGCTGGACTATTTGGGTTAAATTCACCTGTCATTAAAGCGCACGGCTCTTCAAATGCCAATGCGATTTTTAATGCAATTCGACAAGCGAGGACAATGGTTCAGTTTGACGTATGCGGAACAATTAGAAGTACAGTTGGGAAGGTGGAGGAAGAATGACGAAAATAGCGTTTATTTTCCCGGGACAAGGCTCGCAATCCGTCGGAATGGGAGCGGAGCTTTTCAATGGTAACGGAAATTTCCTAGAACGGGCAGACGATGTTTTACAGTTTAGTTTGAGCCGTTTAATTGCAGAAGGTCCTCAAGAAGAGCTGACATTGACGTATAATGCACAGCCGGCCTTGTTGACAGTCGGTGCAATGATTGCTTCACGACTTGTTGAAGAAGGTATTACACCTGACTATACCGCGGGGCATAGCCTTGGTGAATATACGGCACTCGTTGCTTCTGGTGTTCTATCATTCGAAGACGGTGTGTCAGTCGTCCATCAGCGTGGTCTATATATGAATGAAGCAGTTCCAGCTGGTGAAGGAGCAATGGCTGCTATTCTTGGACTAGATGGTGAAAAGTTGCTAGAAGTGACAGAAGCCATTACAGCAAAAGGGGATCCGGTTCAACCAGCTAACTTGAATTGCCCAGGACAAATTGTTATCTCGGGTACGAAAGCAGGCGTCGAAAAAGCTTGCGTGGAACTTAAAGATGCAGGTGCAAAAAGAGCAATTCCTTTAGATGTGAGCGGACCATTCCACTCATCACTTATGAAGCCCGCAGCGGAACGTCTTCAAAAGACATTGGATGAAGTTGAAATGAAGGATGCTTCAATTCCGGTCGTCGCTAATGTGAACGCGGAAAAGGTTTCCAGCCGAGATGAAATTAAGCAGTTGCTAGTAGAACAATTATATTCTCCAGTGCGATGGGAAGACTCCGTGCGTGAATTGATCGACCTTGGAGTAACACACTTTATCGAATGTGGTCCTGGAAAGGTGCTCAGTGGTCTTGTTAAGAAAATCGATAGATCTGTTACAGTCCTTCCCGTCTATGACGAAGAAACATTGCAAACAGTAATCGATGCTGCGAAAGGGTGGGAACGATGAGTAGATTTAATGAAAAAGCGGCGATTGTCACAGGCGCTTCAAGAGGAATCGGACGCGAGATTGCCATTTTGTTAGGAAAAGAAGGCGCGCGTGTAGCAGTCAACTATAGTGGCAGTAAAGAAAAAGCAGAAGAGGTTGTTGAAATAATTAAACAATCTGGCGGAGAAGCTTTTGCGATTCAAGCAAACGTTTCGGATGCCGATCAAGTGAAGCATATGATTGATGAGACGTTGAAAACGTTCGGTTCAATTGATATGCTCGTAAACAATGCGGGCATTACACGCGATAATTTGTTAATGCGCATGAAGGAAGACGAATGGGATGATGTAATTGACATTAATCTTAAAGGAGTATTCCTCTGTACGAAAGCTGTCACACGTCAAATGATGAAGCAACGCGCAGGGAAGATTGTTAACCTTGCATCGATCGTCGGTGTCATCGGTAATCCGGGACAGGCGAATTATGTCGCTGCGAAAGCCGGTGTAATTGGTTTGACGAAAACGACAGCGAGAGAGCTTGCGACACGGAATATTACTGTAAACGCAGTCGCTCCAGGTTTCATTACAACCGATATGACCGACGCACTCCCTGAGGACGTGAAGGAGCAAATGTTGGCATCCATTCCATTGGGTAAACTAGGAGCTGCAGAAGACGTAGCAGGTGCCGTTGCGTTCCTACTATCTAACGATGCGAACTATATAACAGGACAAACTATACATGTCGATGGTGGCATGGTAATGTAATAACCTGTACATTTTTAGTGTCTAGCTTCAGCGGCCAGGTGCTCGGGTCATAAGCCAGCCCAGCTGTGCGGCAAAAAGCGCCGCTTCGCCGGTCTGTCTTATGCCTGTCGCACCTAAGCAGGCCGCTTACGCTTTTCTTGAAGGGAGGTGAATATGTTGTCAGTACTTGAACGTGTAACGAAAGTTGTAGTCGACCGTCTTGGTGTCGATGAGAGCGAAGTGAAACTTGAAGCTTCTTTCCGTGACGATCTTGGCGCAGACTCTTTGGATGTCGTTGAGCTAGTTATGGAACTTGAAGATGAATTCGATATGGAAATTTCCGATGACGATGCTGAAAAGATCGGAACTGTCGGTGATGCAGTAAAATATATCGAAGAAAAAGTAAATTAATTTTATCTTGATTCAGCAAAAGACTTCAACCTCCATAGGTGGCGGTATGAATGTGATTTTGTTTTCTATTCAGCGGGGGTCCAAGCTCCCGCTGAATCAAGATAAAGCCTCCGGCGGATGTCAGGGATTTTGAATGGAGTTAATTGCGCAAGCGCAATTCAAAATCCCGACGCAATTACGCCGAGGCGTAATTGATTAGGAATCCGAAAAAAATGTGCGGTTTTCCATAATATGCACTTCCATCGAGATGCTTTCACCCATTCTTAGAAACAAAAGGGTGAAAGTGTCTCTTTTCGGTTTTGCATGTATGGCGTTAACAATGTAAAATTAAATGGACTATGAAAGTGAAAGGCAGAATCTTGATGATAAATAAACGGAATGAAAAAAGTAAATACTCTACAGCCCCCCTTCCTGGCGAAGTAAGGAGAAAATTTAAAGACCTACAAGGGCGACTAAACATCTTTTTCAAGGATGAATCACTTCTTTATAATGCGTTTACGCATTCGTCTTATGTGAATGAACATCGGAGAAAAAATTTCACAGATAATGAAAGGCTCGAATTCCTAGGAGATGCCGTTCTAGAGCTTGGTGTTTCCCGATTCCTTTATGCTACAGAACCGAATATGAGTGAAGGCGAGTTGACGAAATTGCGGGCAGCTATCGTTTGTGAGCCGTCGCTTGTCAAATTTTCGAACGAGTTGCAGTTCGGGGAGTTCATATTACTCGGCAAAGGTGAAGAGCAGACTGGTGGAAGATTACGCCCGGCGTTGCTTGCGGACGTTTTTGAAGCGTATATCGGAGCTTTATTTTTAGATCAAGGCATGGAGCCGGTTACTCGATTCCTTGAAAAGGTTGTATTCCCGAAAATCGGGGACGGTGCTTTTTCGCATGTGATGGATTATAAGAGCCGCTTGCAGGAAATCGTGCAACAGACAAATAGCGGCAGCTTGAATTATGAAATTATTGAAGAGAAGGGTCCTGCGCATGCGAAAAAGTTTGTCACCGTCGTTAGATTGGATAATCGTGAACTCGGTACCGGAATCGGTAGGTCAAAAAAAGAAGCCGAGCAGGAAGCGGCCCATCAAGCAATCCAAGTGTTAAAAGGAAATGAGGCCGAAGGGGAGAACTGATTGTGTTTCTGAAAAGAGTTGAAATTATTGGGTTCAAGTCATTTGCCGAACGGATTGGCATCGATTTTGTTCCCGGCGTAACGGCCATCGTTGGTCCGAATGGCAGTGGGAAAAGTAATATAACTGATGCAATCCGTTGGGTGCTTGGCGAACAATCGGCCAAATCACTACGTGGTGCAAAGATGGAAGATGTTATATTTGCAGGCAGTGATTCTCGTAAACCGCTGAATTACGCAGAAGTTACACTGATCCTTGATAATTCAAATGGGCTTTTCCCGCTTGATTACACGGAAATTAGTGTCAGTCGCCGTGTATTCCGTTCAGGTGAAAGTAATTATTTATTGAACGGACAACAATGCCGTTTGAAGGATATTAACGATGTTTTCATGGATTCGGGGTTAGGAAAGGAAGCTTTTTCAATCATATCCCAAGGTCGTGTTGACGAGATTTTGAACAGTCGGCCAGAAGATAGAAGAAGTATTTTTGACGAGGCTGCAGGTGTGTTGAAATATAAAACACGCAAAAGAAAAGCGGAACATAAACTTTTTGAAACTGAGGACAATTTAGATCGTGTGCTTGACATTCTCAAAGAATTGGACACAAGAATCGGGCCGCTTGAAAAGAATGCACAATCAGCAGAAAGACATCAAGTGCTGTCTGCGGAAATTAGGGAAGCGGATGTCCGTCTTTTGAATTATGATGGAGCGAAATTACGTACTGAAATTATTTCGAAATCTGAGCTAATCGAAGAGAAAAGGTTGCAACGTGAGCAATTAGTAGCTGAAATTACTAAAGCTGAACAACAATCGAATGCGTATAAAATGCGTTTAACGCAAGTCGATCAAAATATTGAAGCTCTCCAAAAGCAGTTGGTTGAAATTAGTGCCGAAGCGGAAAGATGGGAAGGCCGCCGTCTATTGTCGCTAGAGAAGCAAAAGAATTCGGAGCAGCATATGAAAAGAATCCAGCAAGAGTTGGTTGATGCCCGAACGGAAAAGGATGAGCTGATTTCCAAGCTGGCTGCTGCAAAAGAGAAGTTTTCGATTACAGGAGCTAGTTTGGAAAAAATCAATTCTGAAATGAACGAAATTGCTAGCATTCTAAAAAGGTCTGCAAAAGAGACTGAAGCTGAAATTGATGAACTGAAATCATCCTATATCGAAATGTTGAATGAAGAAGCGACAATCAGAAATGATTTGAAACATATCGATGAACGGATGCAAGGGGAAAAAACGTCATCGGTACGTATTTCAGAACAAACTTCACTGTTAAAAAGCAAACTTGTAGAGTTGAAGGAAGAGAGGTCAATTCACTCCACTAAACTTTCTTCTTTGCAGGAGAAAATAGAGGATGCAGAAAAGGCGTTCAAGCAATCCGAAAAACTTTACCGTGAGGCACAAGAGGAACTTGCAGTTCAACAGCAGTTTATGCAAAATGCGATGAACAAGCAGTCCGAAATGCAAGGGAGGCTACGTGTCCTTCAAAGTTTGGAAGCGGATTTTTCGGGATTCTATTCAGGTGTTAAAGCTATCCTCGTTGGAGCTAAAGAAGGACGTTTGCATGGTGTGGATGGAGCTGTTGCCGAGCTAATAACAGTGGAGGATCCTCATATTAAGGCTATTGAAACAGCTTTAGGCGGTGCGATGCAGCATATTGTTACTTCGACTGAAGCAGATGCGCGAAATGCAATTGGTTATTTAAAACAAAAGAATGCAGGCCGTGCAACATTTTTGCCGCGTGACGTCATAAAGTCTAGAAAACTTCCAATAGCATCACTTCGTATTGTTGAACAGCATCCTGAATTTATCGGAACGGCTAATCAGCTCGTAAAGACGGATTCCGCCTATTCGGTCATCATTGAAAATCTTCTTGGAATGACGGTCGTCGCGAAGACATTGGCTGGAGCTTCCGCATTAGCAAAGATGCTAGCATATAAATTCCGGATTGTTACACTTGATGGCGATGTCGTTAATGCTGGTGGTTCCCTAACTGGTGGAGGAGCAAAAGGGCAGTCGACGGTATTTTCAAGAAAAGCCGAATTAGAGACATTAACCGCGCAACTTTCAAGAATGTCCACCTCAATTAAATCAGCAACGAGCAAAATTGGCGATTCGAAAATGTCTGTCGCGCAACATATGCATGATACGGATAAATACCGTCAACTATGGGAAAGTGTTCGTCAGGAATCGGGATCTGTTGATTCCATCATTCGGGAGTTAGATATTGAAATTAGAACGATTGAATCTGAAATAGCTGTAGCTGAAAAAGGGATTGTTGGCTCTAACAATATCGGTGCTGAGTTGCAAAGCAGAAAAGCAAAATTGCTTGAACGGCATGAATTGATTAAATCATCATTGGAATCGACTCAAAAAGAAGTTGAAACGCTTGAACGATTAGCTACGAACCGACGAAACGAAGAAGCGGCATTAATGACAAAAAATAGTGAGCTTAGAGAGCAGGCTGCCATCCTACGGGAGCAGAAAGGGCATCAACAGTCGTCAATTGCAGAGATGGAGCAATCTCTAAAACAGCTTGAACAAAAAATATCAGCTTTGGAAACTGACCGAGATCTATACGCTGAGCATGAATTAGGGATCGAACTTTCACCTGAAGATATTGCAGCGCATATTGATCGTGCCGCGACGGAAAAGTCGATGGTCGAACAATCATTATCCGAAAAACGTCACACAAGGATTACGATTGCTGATGAGCTTGAAAAACAGGAAGAACTGTTGAAGCAACTTCGTCTTGACGAAGGGAAAGCTGTTTCCTCTTTGAATGAAATAAATGTCGCAGTGTCTCGTCTTGAAGTGAAATATGAGTCCATTACAAATCGCTTATTGGACGAATATGGACTTTATCCTGACTTTGAATCTGAGAGCGACTTTGACGTAGATGCCACAAGAAATCGGGTCGAGCAGTTGAAAAGCGAAATTGAGATGCTCGGCTCAGTAAACCCGAGTGCAATCGAGGAATTTAAAGAAGTGTCCGAACGCCATGCATTTTTGACCGAGCAACGGAATGACTTGCTAGAAGCGAAAAATACACTCAACGAAGCGATGTCCGAAATGGATCGTGAAATGGAAATGCGTTTCAGTACGACATTTAATGCGGTTCGAAATCGATTCCATACTGTTTTCAAAGAAATGTTCGGTGGCGGGGACGCAGATTTAATCCTTACCGAGCCTAATAACTTACTTGAAACAGGAGTTGAAATCGTAGCGAGACCGCCTGGCAAAAAACTACAAAATCTTAGCCTCCTTTCTGGTGGTGAACGTGCGCTTACGGCAATTACATTGTTGTTCTCAATTATTGAAGTACGTCCTGTTCCGTTTTGCATTTTGGATGAAGTCGAGGCGGCACTCGACGAAGCGAATGTCATCCGGTACAGTAAGTATTTGAAGAAATTCTCGAACAACACCCAATTCATCGTCATCACACACCGGAAAGGGACGATGGAAGGTGCGGATGTCTTGTATGGAATAACGATGCAAGAGTCTGGAGTGTCAAAACTAATTTCTGTGAAACTTTCTGAAGTGCCAGCAGAAGTATTAGGATAAGGATGGCCAATGATATAAAAAGGAGAGAGTCGGATTGTCTTTTTTTAAGAAACTAAAAGAGAAAATTACGGGTACGAACGAAACGGTAACTGAGAAATTTAAGGAAGGTCTTTCGAAGACCCGGGATTCATTCACTTCAAAAGTGAATGATCTTGTTGCTCGTTTCCGTGAAGTCGATGAGGAGTTTTTTGAGGAGCTCGAGGAACTCTTACTACAGGCCGATGTCGGTGTTGAAACAGTGATGGAACTTGTCGATCAATTACGTTGGGAAGTTCAACGAAAAAACATTAAAAGTACTGAAGGTATCCAATCAGTCATCTCCGAGAAGCTTGTTGACATTTATAAAAATGGCGAAGAGCTCGACACGGGTTTAAACTTGCAAGATGATTTATCCGTTATTCTTATGGTGGGTGTCAATGGTGTAGGGAAAACAACGACGATTGGAAAGCTTGCAGCACGTCTTAAAGCCGAAGGGAAGACAGTCATGTTAGCCGCCGGGGATACATTCCGTGCTGGAGCAATTGATCAGCTAGTCGTCTGGGGCGAGCGTGTCGGTGTCGAAGTGATTAGGCAATCGGAAGGGTCAGACCCTGCCGCTGTTATGTATGATGCGATTCGAGCAGCAAAAAGCCGTAAGGTAGATGTGTTAATTTGCGATACAGCCGGCAGATTGCAAAACAAAGTGAACTTGATGAATGAACTTGAGAAAGTCCACCGCGTAATCGGTAGGGAAGTCGAGGGAGCACCGCATGAAGTCCTTCTCGCACTTGATGCAACGACAGGCCAAAATGCATTGGTCCAGGCACAGACATTTAAAGAAGCGACGAATGTTACTGGAATCGTTCTAACGAAACTCGATGGTACGGCAAAGGGTGGTATTGTATTAGCAATCCGCAATAAACTGAACATCCCAGTTAAATTTGTCGGCCTTGGTGAAGGTATGGATGACCTTCAACCATTCGATCCGGAAAAGTACGTCTACGGACTCTTTGCAGAAGGATTAGAAAAAGAAGCAGAAGAATAATCTAGACAAGTAGTTTTACTTGACAGTTCATTTTCGGCATACTAAGATTATCAGAGGGGGCGAAGCGCAATGCTTGAAAAAACGACACGCGTGAACTTTCTCTATGATTTCTATCAGACATTGTTAACCGAAAAACAACGGGTTTACATGCAGCTCTATTACCTCGACGATCTCTCCCTCGGTGAAATAGCCGAAGAATACGGAGTGTCAAGACAAGCTGTCTACGACAATGTCCGAAGAACAGAAGCTATGTTGGAAGACTATGAAAAAAAGCTGAAGCTTTTCTCCAAGTTCCAGAAACGGGTGGAGATTATTGATAAGCTTGAACAGCTTGTGCTCGGGAATGATGAAGCATCCGAAGAAGTACGTATGCTGTTGAATGCATTGAAAGATCATGAATAGGGGGTTCTACGCATGGCATTTGAAGGTTTGGCCCAGCGCCTGCAAGGGACGCTTCAGAAAATAAAAGGTAAAGGTAAGATTAGTGAGGCTGACGTCAAGGAAATGATGCGTGAAGTGCGATTTGCACTTATTGAAGCCGACGTTAACTTGAAAGTCGTAAAAGAATTCGTAAAGACCGTTAGTGAACGGGCTGTCGGTCAAGACGTTATGAAAAGCCTAACCCCTGGCCAACAAGTCGTGAAAATCGTTAAAGATGAATTAACGGACTTAATGGGCGGGGAGCAAAATCCTATCCAATTTGCAAGGAAAGCCCCAACAGTCATTATGATGGTCGGCTTGCAAGGGGCGGGGAAAACGACGACGACAGGCAAGCTCGCAACAGTTCTTCGTAAACGCCATAATAAAAAGCCGCTACTCGTGGCGGCGGATGTCTATCGTCCAGCGGCAATTCAGCAATTAGAAACGCTCGGAAAGCAATTGACGCTGCCCGTCTTTTCATTAGGTACGGATGTCTCTCCGGTTGAAATTGCGCGTCAGGCGATTGCAGAAGCAGAAAAGGAACACCATGACGTCGTCATCATTGATACGGCGGGACGCCTGCATGTCGATGAAAATCTGATGCAGGAATTGAAAGATATACGAGAATTGAGTAAACCTGACGAAGTGTTCCTCGTCGTCGACGCGATGACGGGTCAAGACGCCGTCAACGTAGCAAAATCATTTGACGAAGCAATCGGCATTACGGGAGTTGTCCTGACAAAGCTGGATGGCGACACGCGGGGCGGTGCTGCATTATCGATTCGATCTGTTACTCAGAAGCCGATTAAATTCGTCGGTATGGGCGAAAAGATGGATGCTCTAGAACCATTCCATCCCGAGCGGATGGCTTCCCGAATTTTAGGGATGGGCGACGTCATGTCACTCATTGAAAAGGCGCAGGAAAATGTCGATGAAGAGAAGGCGAAGGAGCTTGAGCAAAAGTTCCGAACACAAACATTCACGCTCGACGACTTTTTAGATCAGCTCCAGCAAGTGAAAAAGATGGGTCCCCTTGATGAAATATTAAAAATGATGCCGGGCTTCAATAAAATTAAAGGGCTTGAAAACGCGCAAGTCGATGAAAGCCAGATGGGGCGAGTTGAAGCGGTCATCCGTTCGATGACAACGGCAGAACGAACAACACCTGAAATCATTAATGCAAGCAGGCGCAAGCGGATTGCAAAGGGATCAGGAACTTCAATTCAAGAAGTGAATCGTCTATTGAAGCAATTCGAGGACATGAAGAAAATGATTAAGCAAATGACGAACATGCAGCAAAAAGGCAAAAAGAAAATGAAAATGCCTGGTTTCGACTCGTTATTCAGGTAAAAACGAGTGATACCAACATAATTTTAAGGTGTTAAGAAAAAACACTTTACAAACATGAAAAACCTTGATAATATACTATCTTGTGTGAAACTATTCGGAGGTGCAAGAAGAAATGTCAGTGAAAATTCGTCTTAAACGTATGGGAGCAAAGAAAACTCCTTTCTATCGTATTGTTGTAGCAGATTCACGTTCACCACGTGATGGCCGTCAAATCGAAACAGTAGGTACTTATAATCCACTTACAAAACCTGCTGAAGTTAAAATCGATGAAGAATTGGCTCTTAAATGGCTTCAAAATGGTGCTAAACCTTCTGATACAGTTCGTAACCTGTTCTCAGAACAAGGCATCATGGAGAAATTCCATAACGCAAAATACGGTAAATAATCAGGTAATCAGGAGGGGTGGACATGAAGCAGCTGATTGAAACGATTGTCAAACCTTTGGTCGATCATCCCGGGGACGTTCAGGTCGACAAAGATGAACAACATCATCGTGTCACTTATAAACTTTCCGTTAATCCCGAGGATATGGGGAAAGTGATCGGAAAGCAGGGGCGTGTCGCAAAAGCGATACGAACTATTGTTTATTCAGCAGCAGGAAGTCGCCACGGTAAGAAAGTTTACCTTGATATCATTGATTGAAAAACAGGGTTTCAGGATTAGTCTTAGTGCTTGTCCGGGAAATCAGTATGAAAAAGGAGGGAGCTTATGTTCCTTCCTTTTTTGTCTACTTAAGGAATGCATCTAAGTCCCTAATGAAAAGGAAGGTGTATTATATGCAATGGTTCAACGTTGGAAAAATTGTTAACACACATGGAATAAACGGAGAGGTGCGTGTCATCTCGCGTACCGATTTTCCGGATGAAAGATATGCTGTTGGTAGCGAACTCTCATTATTCATGCCGAATGAAAAGAAACCGATTAAGCTGATTGTATCGAGTCATCGACGACACAAGAACTTCGATCTTCTTACCTTTGAAGGACATATCAATATCAATGATGTTGAAAAATATCGGGACGGCTTATTAAAAGTTTCTGAAAAGCAGCTTGGTGATTTAGAAGAGGGAGAATTCTACTATCATGAAATCATCGGTTGTGTTGTTTATACAGATGATGGGGAAGAACTTGGAGAAGTTACGGATATACTTGCAACCGGGGCTAATGATGTATGGACAGTTACACCGAAATCCGGAAAGCCTCATTATATCCCTTATATCGATGATGTCGTTAAAGAAATTGATATTGAGAAGAAGCAAATTATTATCGAGCCGATGGAAGGGCTGCTTTCATGATGAAAATAGATGTCCTCTCACTGTTTCCTGAAATGTTCGAAGGGGTTCTCCACTCTTCCATTATGAAGAAGGCACAGGAAAATGAAGCAGTTTCGTTCAATGTGACCGACTTCAGGGACTTCTCCGGCAACAAGCACCATAAAGTGGACGACTATCCTTATGGAGGCGGAGCGGGGATGGTATTAAAACCTGAACCTCTATTTGCAGCGGTGGAATCACTCGCCCTTGATGAATCGAAAAAGCCACGCGTCATTCTAATGTGTCCTCAAGGTGCGAGATTCAATCAGCAGAAGGCTGAAGAGCTTTCCAAGGAGGAACACCTAGTTTTCCTTTGCGGACATTACGAAGGCTATGACGAACGCATTCGTGAGCATCTCGTCACCGACGAAATATCACTTGGCGATTTTGTGCTGACGGGGGGAGAGATTGCATCCATGGCAATCATCGACAGCGTCGTCAGACTCTTGCCGAATGTGTTGGGTAATACCGATTCCCCAGTTCATGATTCCTTCTCAACAGGTCTTCTCGAACATCCACAATATACAAGGCCGGCGGATTTCAACGGCATGAAAGTTCCGGATGTCCTGTTATCAGGAAACCACGCCGAAATCGAAAAATGGCGCCAAGAACAATCATTAAGACGTACATTCGAACGTAGAAGAGACCTGTTGGCTGACGCTCCATTAACTGACCATCAACAGAAGGTATTGAAACAGTTAATTGAAGAAGAAACTGATTAATAGGCAGTTCCGTTGATTGTAGCGAAAGGCGGCGACTCCTGGGGGATAAGCGGGACAGGTGAGACCCCGCAACGAAGCGAAGCGAAGTGAGGAGGCTCACCGCCCGCCCCCCGGAAAGCGTCCGCCTGTAGCGGAAATCAACCTTTAGGACTTGCACTCAGCGGTTCATTATGATACTATCTACTATGTGCTTCCATGAGAAGTGCATACTGACTGGTGTTCCGCTGCAAAGGAAAGAAATGCAAGAGCATCTGTGGATAAGGAGAGAAAAACATGCAAAACATTATTGCAGAAGTAACAAAAGACCAACTTCGTTCAGACCATCCTGAATTCCGTCCTGGGGACACTGTCCGCTTGCACGTGAAAATCGTAGAGGGCACGCGCGAGCGTATCCAAATCTTCGAAGGTGTTGTCATTAAGCGTCGTGGAGGCGGAATCAGTGAAACTTTCACAGTCCGTAAAATCTCTAACGGTGTAGGTGTTGAACGTACATTCCCTGTACACACACCGAAAATCGCAAAACTTGAAGTTACTCGTCGCGGTAAAGTGCGTCGTGCGAAATTGTACTACCTTCGCAACCTTCGCGGAAAAGCTGCACGTATCAAAGAAATTCGATAAAATCCAAACAGCGGAGACAAAATCTCCGCTGTTTCTTATTCAAAAAGAGGAGGCCGAAAGACGGTCTCCTTTCTTTTTGCCTCCATAATGAATAGACTGTACAATAGGGATAGTGACTTGGCAGGAGGCTTTGTAATGAACGAAGAAAAGAAGAAAAATGAAACTTGGGAATGGATCAAAGCGCTTTTAATTGCGTTTGGACTGGCAGCAATCATTCGGATATTTTTATTCACACCAATTGTTGTGGATGGCATTTCAATGATGCCAACGCTTGAACACGGCGATAAAATGATCGTCAATAAAATTGGCTATACACTTGGGAAACCCGACCGATTTGATATCGTTGTCTTCCATGCACCTGAAAAGAAGGATTACATTAAAAGGGTCATCGGCCTTCCGGGGGATAAAGTAGAATATAAGGACGATGTTTTATACATTAACGATCAACCTTATGATGAACCGTACCTCGACCAATACAAAGCCGAAATTTTAGAAGGAACGTTGACTGAGGATTTCACGTTAGAAGAAAAAATAGGAATCCAGACAGTTCCCGAAGGCTATGTGTTTGTAATGGGAGACAATCGTCGAAAAAGTAAAGATTCGAGACATATCGGCGCTGTGCCGATTGATGAAATTATAGGAAGTACTAAATTTATTTTCTGGCCGATTAAAGATTTCGGCTTGGTGGACTGAGAAAGGTGATGAAATCAATGACCATTCAATGGTTTCCGGGCCATATGGCCAAAGCAAGACGTGAAGTGACGGAACAATTGAAGCTTGTCGATATCGTATTTGAATTGATTGACGCTCGATTGCCACTATCATCAAGAAATCCGATGATCGATGAAGTCATCCAACAAAAGCCGAGGTTACTCATTTTAAATAAGATGGATCTCGCTGACGAGAAGGAAACGGCCCGCTGGATCAATCATTTTGAATCAGAAGGAATCCGAGCAGTCGCTATCAACTCGTTCGAAGGAAAAGGATTGCAAACTGTAACAAAAGCAGCAAAGGAAATATTGGCTCCGAAAATTGAGCGTATGAAAAAGAGAGGAATCCGTCCAGGTGCAATTCGTGCCATGATTGTCGGAATTCCAAACGTCGGGAAATCGACATTAATCAATCGACTCGCAAAGAAAAACATCGCGAAGACAGGCAACAAGCCTGGTGTCACAAAAGCGCAGCAATGGATAAAATTCGAGAAAGAGCTAGAATTACTCGATACGCCAGGAATCCTTTGGCCGAAATTTGAAGACCAGGCTGTCGGGTATAAGCTTGCATTAACAGGCGCAATTAAAGATACAATCGTCAACATGGAAAATTTAGCAGTTTACGGACTCCGTTTTCTAGAAGAGTATTATCCGGAACGACTTGAAAAAAGATACGGTATTACTGCTGTTGGCGAGGATGTTCAAAAGGTATTCGATATAATTGGTGAGTCGCGAAAGTCGTATACACAAGGCGGCGAAATCGATTATGACAAAGTTGCTGAATTGATTATTCAAGACATCCGTAGTGAGTTGCTTGGCAAACTTACTTTTGATTTCGTTTCTGATCAATCCAAACAGGCCGATAACGTCGCGGAATAAAACCGTGACGATCGGCCTTTTCTTATTCAAACAATAAATTGCTGCATATTATCCGATATAAATAGAAGTCATAAAAAGGTGTTATCCATGATAGAGGGGAAAAAATGAAAACGATAAAAGAAATTTCTAAACTACTGCAACAAACTACACATCCTGAACAATGGATGACAAAGCTAGAAGATGACCATCGTGCAGGCGTCAAAAAAGAACTCCAAAAATGGTATCGCAATTACGAGAAAAAACAACAACTGGAACAAATGTTACAAGAGAAAATCGATTTTGATGCAAGTTATAAAACATTTTCAGGGGCACTCGTCGCAGGCGTTGATGAAGCTGGTAGAGGGCCGCTAGCAGGGCCTGTCGTCTGTGCTGCCGTCATATTGCCCGATGAAGCGCCGCAATTGCTTGGGCTAAATGATTCAAAAAAACTATCACTCCTAGAAAGAGACCGATTATCCACGATTATTAAAGAAATTGCAATCAGTTATTCAGTACATATTCAATCAGCAGAAAGAATTGATCAACTCAATATCTTTGCAGCGACACGTGAATCGATGGAAATTGCAGTAAACAATTTAAACGTCAAGCCTAATGTCGTCTTAGTAGATGCCATGAAGTTGCAAGTCGATTGCGAGACAGAGTCCATTATTAAAGGAGACGCCCAAAGTTTAGCAATAGCGGCTGCCTCCATACTTGCCAAAACGACGAGAGATCAATTAATGGACCGACTCCATGAAGAGTTCCCGATGTATAATTTCAAAAAGAACGTCGGATACGGTACAGAGGAGCATGTCAATGCACTTCATTTATATGGGCCGTGCAAGCACCATAGAAAGACGTTTGAACCTATCAAAACGATTTTGGAAGGAAGGTAACCTCGGATGAACTATCCGTCTATTTCTCGGTTGAGCAATGAGTCCATATCGACATCCCGATCGCCTTTAACGTTGCGGGAAGGCCAAATGTTTCGTGGGCAAATTAGACAGCTTTTTCCGGGCCAGATGGCAGAAGTGCAAATAGGCGATCATACATTGATAGCTAAACTGGAAGTACCGTTGAAGGGCGGTGACGCATACTACTTTCAAGTGCAAACGGTTAATCCGGAACTGCAAATTAAAGTCGTTACAGGCCCTTTGCAGACAACTGAAGGACCGTTAGGACAACTGTCAAATTTGATGGAGTCGATGCAACTTCCGAAGTCTCCTGAGATGCATAGTATCCTAAGCTATTTTTTAAAACAGAAACTTCCTATTATCAAGGAAAATCTTCTGGACGCAGTAGCTCTTATAAAAACTGTGCAACTAGCGTTACGAAACGATGCGTTAAACACCATTCAGAAATTGGTGGAGTTGAAATTGCCGCTCAACCAAATCCATTTTAACTCGCTGTTAGGTGTGGAGACGAAGGAAGGTTTCCACGACATCTTACATACTTTGCGAACAGCACTTATCCGGGATGTAGGCGTTGAAGCACAATTGAAGGAAACGATCCTCTCGACGTTGGGAGAGGTGAACAAACTAACAGCTTCCGCCGTAGATAGGGCGTTGGTAAGTAGTGCAATATTAAAGTTGCTAGACGAAACCGCACCCCGGGAGGAGCGGTTCCAAGTATTGCAACTTCTGAAGAATTCGGGGATTATGTCGCAGAGTGCAACACTCGCCAATTTATCAAGTTTAATCGATACGACAGTAAGGGAACAAGTGGCGGGGGCACAAATGAAAAAAGCAATCCAAAACGACCCTGTCCTACAACAGAGTCAAAAATTGCAGCTCATTGGCTTACTCGAAGAATTAGAAAACAACCGAATGACCGAAACGAGAAGTGTTCTTGCTGGAGAACAAACAGGAAAAAAAATCATGCGAGCAGTAGCTGGGCATATCCAATCATCACCATTTCGTATGAACAATTCATCATCTTTCATTAACTTGTTAATTCCGGCTAATGCTTCTTTAAAACTGCCTGAACTTTACAGAACAATAGAGCAATCCTCGGTGCCAATAGCTAAGGAACTAATCCGAAATGCCCAATTCGTAGTTGAACAAGCGATTGACGGCAA
This sequence comes from Sporosarcina sp. UB5, assembly GCF_050859005.1. Classification (GTDB taxonomy): domain Bacteria; phylum Bacillota; class Bacilli; order Bacillales_A; family Planococcaceae; genus Sporosarcina. The sequence continues at coordinate 2,992,721 of NZ_CP125984.1, read as the reverse complement.
GATGATAAAAGATGTGATGCAAAGTCTTTTTAAATCCCTTGGTTTCAATTATGAAGCAGGATTGATGCATAAGAATGTAGACATCAGTACGACGATGGACATGCTGAAACCTCAATTAGTTGGTCTGTTACATGACAGTTCAGTTTCGCAACAATTGCGTGACGCGGCGGAAGTTACTATTAACAGAATGAACGGCACAATTTTGCAGTCAGCTGACTTAGGAATGAACAAGCAAATTGTTATGCAACTACCTCTTGAATTCCTCGGAAAACGGATCGACGCAACGATACAATGGAATGGAAGGAAGGACGCGGATGGTAAAATTGATGCAGACTTCGCAAGAATCCTGTTTTATTTAGAATTGGAATCAATTAAAAAAACGGTTGTTGATATGCAAGTTCAAAACCGGGTCGTTGCAGTAACAATTTTCAATCAAGACGACCATTTGAGAGAGATTGGCAATCTTCTACAGGGCAAATTGAGAGATGGACTCGAATCAGTGAATTATCGACTGTCCGGAGTCACTTTTAAACATTTTGAAGAAGAGGAGAAAAGAGAAACAAAAATTCGGAAAGCAATGATGACGGAAAATAGGGGAGTTGATTTTCGAATATGACAGGTCCAAAACATACTCGTAAAGAAGCGATTGCGCTGTCCTATGATCCAACTGTCGGAGACGCTCCGAAAGTTGTCGCAAAAGGAAAAGGGAAAATTGCGGAAAACATTGTAAGCAAAGCGGAGGAACATAGTATTCCGATACAGGAAGATGCGACATTGATCGAACTTCTAGGACAGATTGATGTGGACGAAACGATTCCAGAACCGTTATACGAAGCTGTTGCAGAGGTGTTTGCATTTATTTATCACATAGACAGAGAGCACGGTTCTCGATTATCGGAAGAATAATAGAGTAAAATGACGAAAAATATTAAAAAATGATTATATGGCAACGACAATTGTGGACATTATTTGACATCTTTACTACAATGGATACGGCAGTAAATTATAAGCTACTAGTTCGATTGGAGGATGTAAGATGAATATCCATGAATATCAAGGAAAGCAGCTGCTAAGAAATTATGGCGTTGCTGTGTCAAACGGTCGGGTAGCTTTTTCTCCCGATGAAGCTGTAAAAGCAGCAAAAGAACTCGGTACTGACGTCATTGTCGTCAAAGCGCAGATCCATGCGGGCGGGCGTGGTAAAGCGGGCGGTGTTAAAATCGCTAAAAACATAGACGAGGTGCGTGAGTATGCAAAAGAGCTTCTTGGCAAAACCCTTGTAACCCATCAAACAGGCCCAGAAGGAAAAGAAGTAAAACGCCTTCTCATTGAAGAAGGATCCGATATTAAAAAAGAATATTATATAGGCCTTGTCGTCGACACTGCTACAGATCGCGTTACGCTAATGGGATCTGAAGAAGGTGGAGTGGACATCGAGGAAGTCGCTGAACAGACGCCTGAAAAGATTTTCAAAGAAATCATCGACCCAGTTGTCGGTCTAACAGGCTTCCAGGCACGCCGAATGGCATTTAACATGAACATCCCTACGCATCTTGTAAATAAAGCCGCGAAATTCATGCTAGGACTCTATCAAGTGTTTGTCGAAAAAGACGCATCAATCGTTGAAATCAATCCACTAGTCGTAACAGCAAATGACGACGTGTTAGCATTGGATGCAAAATTCAACTTCGATGCCAACGCACTCTATCGTCATAAAGATATCGTGGAATTACGCGATTTCGATGAAGAGGATCCGAAGGAAATAGAAGCGTCAAAATATGACCTTAGCTATATATCACTAGATGGTAACATCGGGTGTATGGTGAACGGTGCAGGTCTTGCGATGGCTACGATGGACACAATCAATTATTATGGTGGATCACCAGCTAACTTCCTAGACGTTGGGGGTGGCGCTACAGCTGAAAAAGTTACAGAAGCATTCAAAATTATCCTCTCTGACGAACAAGTCAAAGGAATTTTTGTCAATATTTTCGGCGGTATTATGAAGTGTGACATTATCGCAGAAGGTGTCATTACGGCTGCGAAAGAAGTGGGCCTTGAAGTGCCGCTTGTTGTACGTTTGGAAGGTACAAACGTTGACAAAGGTAAAGCGCTATTGAATGAATCGGGGTTAAATATCATCGCTGCTGACACAATGGCGGACGGTGCACAAAAGATTGTTGAACTCGTAGGCTAAGAAAGGCAGGGACAAACGATGGCAATTTATATTAATAAAGATACAAAAGTGATTGTACAAGGTATTACTGGCGCAACAGCACTTTTCCATACAAAGCAGATGCTTGAATATGGTACGAAAATCGTCGGCGGTGTAACACCTGGTAAAGGTGGAACGGAAGTTGAAGGAGTACCTGTCTTCAATACGGTTGAGGAAGCCGTAAAAGCAACAGGTGCAAACGTTTCGGTCATCTACGTTCCAGCTCCGTTCGCTGCGGATGCAATTTTGGAAGCTGTTGATGCGGAATTGGATATGGCAATCTGTATTACAGAACATATTCCGGTTCTTGACATGATTAAAGTGAAGCGTTACATGGAAGGTAAGAAAACACGCCTTGTTGGACCGAACTGTCCAGGTGTCATTACATCTGACGAGTGTAAAATTGGTATTATGCCTGGATACATCCATACGAAAGGCCATGTAGGCGTTGTATCTCGTTCAGGGACATTGACGTATGAGGCTGTTCACCAACTATCTCAAGCAGGCATCGGACAAACGACTGCTGTTGGAATCGGTGGAGACCCTGTAAATGGCACAAACTTTATCGACGTACTAAAAGAATTCAACGAAGACCCAGAAACATATGCGGTCGTCATGATCGGAGAAATCGGTGGTACGGCAGAAGAAGAAGCTGCTGAATGGATTAAAGAACATATGACAAAACCGGTTGTTGGTTTCATCGGTGGACAAACAGCACCTGAAGGAAAACGTATGGGCCATGCTGGTGCAATCATTTCCGGTGGTAAAGGAACAGCTGCTGAAAAAATTAAAGCACTTAACGCTGCTGGAGTTGAAACGGCAGACACACCATCTGTTATTGGGGAAACATTAATTAAAGTGATTAAAGAAAAAGGTCTTTACGAAAAATGTAAAACTCATTGATGAACAGTACGGCATGCAGGTAAAACTGCATGCTGTTTATTTACATAGTTAAAAACAAGGAGGAATCACGTGAAACTAACTGACGTTGATGAAAGACTGCTCGCCTTGCACTATGTCTATCCTGCTCCATTTAACAAACTAGCTGGAATGTTGAAGATGGACCCCGATCTTCATCATCTGTTCAATTATCGCACAGACAATCTGGCGAGAATGCTACAAATCCCCATGTCAAAAGCAATCCAATTGAATGAACAGCTGAAACGGCATGAACAAACCCCTTTTACTCTTCTTTATCAACGCGAGAAAATTATTACTATCCCATATACAAATCCGGCTTATCCTGAACAATTAAAATGGCTTGTCGATCCTCCGACAGTCCTCTATATGAAAGGTGATTTGACAATATTGAATGCTTTATTGAAAGTGGCGATTATCGGTTCAAGAAAAGCGACCGAGTATACAAAGAATGCGCTTTCATTTATTGTCCCTCCGCTAGTCGATTGTGGGGCGGTCATTGTTTCCGGACTAGCAAAAGGAGCGGATACGATGGCGCATGAGTCAGCTATCCACTTTGGCGGGAAAACAATTGCGGTCCTTGGACACGGATTATTCCATCTATATCCGTATGAAAACAAAGGTCTTGCGGAAAAACTATCTGAACATCACCTGTTGCTGACGGAATATCCTCCATATATGAGACCTGCCAAATGGACCTTCCCTATGAGAAATAGAATTATTAGTGGTTTGTCGAAATCTGTCATCATTACAGAATCGGAAGAAAAGAGTGGTACAATGAGCACGGTCGATCATGCACTTGAGCATGGAAAGGCGATTTATGCCGTCCCTGGACCGATTACATCGACTTTATCGCTCGGTCCCAATAAATTGATTGAACAAGGTGCGAAACCTATCTGGAGCGGCTTCCAGGCGATTGAAAACAGCTTATTCCACTAAAGGGGAATCGTTCCTTTTATTGAAAAGGTTGATTTTAAATCAAATCTGTTATACATTTTGCAACAGATATTCTTTTACTACCGGCTTCACCGGAAACCGGAAGGGCGATAACAAAAAAGACAAAGCCCATCAGGTATGTAAAAAGGGAACCTCTATGAGGAGGAACATGAAAATGGCAGATTATTTAGTAATTGTTGAGTCGCCAGCCAAGGCGAAAACAATTGAGCGTTATTTAGGGAAAAAGTATAAGGTTCGTGCTTCCATCGGGCATTTAAGGGATTTACCGCGCAGCCAAATGGGTGTGGACACTGAAAACAACTATGAACCGAAATACATTACGATCCGCGGAAAAGGCCCTATATTGCAAGAACTGAAAAAAGAGGCTAAAAAAGCGAAGAAAATCTTTCTCGCGGCTGACCCCGACAGGGAAGGGGAAGCGATTGCATGGCATTTGGCGCATCAACTAGGTGTTGATATCCAATCCGACTGCCGCGTCGTTTTCAATGAAATTACAAAGGATGCCATCAAGGAATCTTTCAAAAGCCCAAGACCAATCGATATGAATCGTGTGGATGCTCAACAGGCAAGAAGGATATTGGATAGACTTGTAGGCTATAATATTAGCCCGATTCTTTGGAAGAAAGTGAAGAAAGGATTGTCCGCGGGGCGTGTGCAATCTGTAGCTTTACGATTGATCATTGACCGGGAGAATGAAATTAAGGCATTCATCCCTGAAGAATACTGGAGCATTAGCGGACAGTTCAGTAAAAATGGGAAAACATTTGAGGCTTCTTTCTACGGAAATGCATCAAAGAAAATGAAGTTGGAAAATAAACAGCAAGTCGATGAAGTTTTATCTAAAATGTCAGGCGATGAATTTGAAATCGTCAACGTCGTTAAAAAGGAACGAAAAAGGAATCCGGCATCGCCATTTACAACGTCTTCCTTACAGCAGGAAGCAGCTCGGAAATTAAATTTCAGGGCACGAAAAACAATGATGCTTGCCCAACAGCTATATGAAGGGATTACTATCGGCAAAGAAGGCATTGTCGGTCTCATTACGTATATGAGAACAGATTCCACTCGTATTTCAGAAGGGGCAAAAGGAGAAGCTGTTTCCTTCATCGAAAAAATGTACGGCAAGGAGTTCGTCGCAACATCAAAAGCGAAAGCGAAGGAGTCAGCGAACACGCAAGATGCGCATGAAGCTGTTCGACCAACGTCAGTCATGCGACCGCCTGAAGCGATGAAAGCATACTTATCGCGTGATCAGTACAGGCTATATAAATTGATATGGGAGCGATTCGTTGCAAGTCAGATGGCTCCTGCTGTGCTTGACACGGTCACGGCGGATTTAATGAATGGTGATGTTAAATTTAGGGCGACGGGCTCTGAAGTGAAGTTCCCCGGTTTTATGAAAGTTTATATTGAAGGGGAGGACGATCGAGAAGAGGAGAAAGATCGCATTTTACCTCCCCTTGAAAAAGGCGAAAATGTAAAAGCGAGCGAAATCGATCCGAAGCAGCATTTCACCCAACCACCACCAAGGTATTCAGAAGCGCGTCTCGTCAAAACGCTTGAAGAACTCGGAATCGGTCGTCCGTCAACGTATGCACCTACACTCGATACGATACAAAAACGAGGGTATGTCACGTTGGATGCCAAGCGATTTGTTCCGACTGAGCTTGGAGAAATTGTCCATCAGGCAGTTACTCAATATTTCCCTGACATTATAAACATTGAGTTCACTGCCGAAATGGAGAAAAGTCTTGATGATGTCGAAGAAGGGGAAATCCAATGGGTCCAAGTCATCGATGAGTTTTATAAAGAATTTGAGAAACACGTTAAAGTCGCTGACGAAGAGATGGAGAAAATTGAGATCAAAGACGAGCCAGCCGGCGAAGATTGTGAGAAATGCGGTTCGCCGATGGTATTTAAGATGGGCCGGTACGGAAAGTTTATGGCTTGCTCAAATTTCCCGGATTGCAGAAATACAAAAGCAATTATTAAACCAATCGGAGTCACATGCCCATCGTGTAAGGAAGGGCAGGTCGTCGAAAGAAAGAGTAAAACGAAAAGAATTTTCTTTGGATGTGACAAGTATCCTGAATGTGAATATGTATCTTGGGATAAACCGATTGCAAGGCCTTGTCCGAAATGTCAAAACACATTAGTTGAAAAAAGGTTGAAAAAAGGTGTGCAAATTCAATGTACGGACTGTGACTACAAAGAGGATGCACAAGAATAACTAGATAGAAAAGAGGTTGGCCGAATGACACCTATCGTAAATGTCATCGGAGCGGGACTTGCAGGCAGCGAGGCGGCGTGGCAAATCGCCTCGAGGGGTGTTAACGTTCGTTTATTCGAAATGAGGCCCGTAAAGCAAACTCCTGCACATCATACGGATAAGTTTGCGGAACTTGTCTGTAGTAATTCATTAAGAGCCAACAACTTGACGAATGCAGTAGGGGTTATTAAGGAAGAAATGCGCAAGCTCGATTCCCTTATAATAAGTGCTGCTGACAAATGCGCTGTCCCTGCTGGAGGAGCACTTGCAGTTGACCGCCACGAATTTGCGGGTAATGTGACAGAGAAAATTAGGAACCATCCGCTAATTGAAGTTATAAATGAAGAAGTGACAGACCTGGACGGAATGATGGAAGGGATTACTGTCATTGCAACGGGTCCTTTAACTTCACCTGCATTGGCAGAACGCATTCGGGAGTTGACAGGAGAGGAATATCTCTATTTCTACGATGCTGCCGCTCCGATTGTAGAGAAGGACTCTATCGATATGGATAAAGTGTATTTGAAATCTCGATATGATAAAGGCGAAGCCGCCTATTTGAATTGCCCGATGAATGAAGAGGAGTTCAGACGTTTCCATGAAGCGCTAATTAATGCGGAAGTGGCTCCTTTGAAAGAATTTGAAAAAGAAGTGTATTTCGAAGCGTGTATGCCAGTTGAAGTGATGGCCCGCCGTGGCGAGAAAACTCTTCTATTTGGGCCGATGAAACCGGTCGGACTAGAAGATCCGAAAACAGGCAAACGCCCGAAAGCAGTCGTTCAATTGCGACAAGACGATGCTGCTGGTACTTTATATAACATCGTCGGGTTCCAAACCCATATGAAGTGGGGGGCACAAAAAGAAGTGCTTCAACTCATACCGGGCCTCGAAAACGTTGAAATTGTAAGGTACGGAGTTATGCATAGGAACACATTCATTAACTCGCCACGTGTTCTAGACTCAACGTACCAACTGAAGGAAAATGGCAACATCCTCTTTGCAGGTCAAATGACTGGCGTCGAAGGATATGTCGAATCTGCCGGTTCTGGATTAATTGCAGGAATTAATGCAGCAAACTTAGCATTGGGCAAAGAGCCAATTCGATTTCCTGTGGAGACTGCATTAGGAAGTATGGCTAGATACATTACGGAAGCAGACTCTAAAAATTTCCAGCCGATGAATATCAACTTCGGATTGTTCCCTGATCTCGGGGAGCGAATTAAATCCAAAGTCGAACGAGCAGAGAAACATGCTGAGCGAGCTTTCAAAGCATTAGAGCAATTCCAATCAGCAGTACAAGTATAAAGGCAAGCTGCACATGACGGAAAGTTTCCGCGTCGTGCAGCTTTTCCACTGTATTGCAGTGGAAATTGAACATTTTGTGTCAAAAACTCGATAAATTTAAAATGACATAAGGCGATTCTGTTGCCGAAACAATATAGTTTACGTTATAGTGAATCGTGGACGACTTTTGAATTTCCGAATTAGTCCCCCTATTCGATTAATGATGGAAAACAAGTGGGAGCAAAAAAAGAAAAAATAACCACTATTCAAATATGTTTCAATCTTGTTATAATTGACGGAGTGATTCATATGGGGGTGAAGCACTTGCATCGAATTGACCCACACACAGTTCTTGATGAATATGTATCCTTTATACGTCTGGAAAAGAACTATTCATCACGAACGGTTTCGGAATATTGCAATGACATTCGCGAATTCTTCTCCTTTTTGTCTCGAGAGGGTATTGCTGATCTAAATGATGTCGAATATGCTCAAGCAAGATTGTACATAACTACATTATTCGATAAAGAATTAGCAAGGAAGACAATCTCGAGGAAGATTTCGTCGATTCGCTCTTTTTATAAGTTTGGGAATGCTCGATTCGGGATAAATGATAATGCATTCCGTTTATTGCACCATCCAAAGAAGGAAGAACGGCTTCCGGCTTTTTTTTATGAAGAGGAATTAGAATCGCTTTTTGAAGCGTGTGACGGTGAAGATCCAAAATCATTGCGAAATCACGCGCTTCTTGAATTGCTTTATGCCACAGGAATCCGGGTAAGTGAGCTTACATCCATCGAATTGGGTGATGTCGATAATTCCCTCGGCATTGTTAAAGTGATGGGAAAAGGCAGGAAGGAGCGCTACGTCCCGTTCGGTAGCTTCGCCCAGGATGCACTTGAATCCTATATGGAAAAAAGTCGTCCTATTTTAATGAAACAGAAAAAGCATCAATCACTGTTTGTTAATTTACGTGGTGATCCGATTACGGACAGGGGTGTCCGTCATGTGCTCAATGCGATGATGGAGGAAGCGGCCATCCACGGAAAAATCTATCCGCATATGCTCCGCCATTCTTTTGCAACTCATCTGCTGTCGAATGGTGCGGATATGAGAACCGTACAAGAATTGCTAGGCCATAGCCATTTATCTTCAACGCAGGTGTATACGCATGTCACGAAAGAACATTTGCGGAAAACGTATATGAAAACACATCCGCGGGCTTAGGAGGGTGAACTGATGGAATTTCATTCTACAACGATTTTCGCCATCCGGCACAATGGTGTTTGTGCGATGTCGGGAGATGGCCAAGTAACAATGGGAGAGTCTGTTGTTATGAAACATACTGCTAAAAAAGTGAGAAGGCTTTTTGGTGGTAAAATAATTGCGGGGTTTGCAGGGTCAGTAGCAGATGCATTTACGCTATTCGATCTATTTGAGGGCAAACTAGGCGAATTTAATGGTAATTTGGAGCGGGCCGCTGTCGAGCTTGCGAAAGAGTGGCGAGGCGACCGGATATTAAGAAAGCTGGAAGCGATGCTACTCGTTGCTGACAAAGAAAGGCTTTTGCTCGTTTCGGGAACTGGAGAAGTGATTGAACCGGATGACGGCGTGCTTGCAATTGGGTCTGGTGGAAATTATGCACTGGCTGCAGGGCGGGCGTTGAAGAAATATAGCGGGGATACACTTAACGCTGAACAGATTGCCAGGGCTGCACTAGAGACGGCTGCTGAACTATGTGTCTACACAAATGATCGGATAATTGTGGAGGTACTCGAATGAATAAAAAACGGGAAATGACCCCCCGCGAGCTAACCGCTTACTTGGATCGATACATTGTAGGGCAAGATGCTGCAAAGAGAGCGGTTTCCGTCGCTATTCGAAATAGGTATCGAAGAAGCCTATTGACAGAAGAAGAAAAAAGGGAAATTATCCCTAAAAACATTTTAATGATTGGACCGACTGGTGTTGGTAAGACTGAAATTGCGAGAAGAATTGCAAAGCTTGTCAATGCGCCATTCATCAAAGTGGAAGCAACGAAGTTCACCGAAGTTGGATATGTCGGTAGAGATGTCGAATCGATGGTGAGAGATTTAACAGAGGCTGCGGTTCGTATCGTTCGCGAAGATATGCGTGAATCAGTTATGGGCCAGGCGGAAAAGCTTGCAGAGGAGCGACTCGTTGAATTACTCGTTCCTGAGAAAAAGCGCAAAGTTAACATGCAAAACCCTTTTGAAATGCTTTTTGGTCAGAAGCCTGATGAGGATGACAAAAGTGATGAAGAAGCAGCGGACATTCGTCAGAAACGGTCGGAAATCGCCCGTCGTCTCGCTGCAGGTGAGTTGGAAGATGAGACGGTTACAGTCGAAGTCTCCTCTCAACAACCTTCCATGTTTGACGCACTGCAAGGTTCGGGAATGGAACAAATGGGTGCAAGTATGCAAGATGCACTATCGTCTTTAATGCCGAAAAAAATGACAAAACGTAAAATGAAGGTGAAGGATGCAAGAATAGTCCTTCAAGCCGAAGAAGCGGACAAATTGATTGATCATGATGAGATCGCAAGAAAATCCGTTGAACTAACTGAACAGTCCGGCATCATCTTCATTGACGAAATGGATAAGATTGCAAGTCGTGGGAGCAATGGTGGATCCTCTGCGGATGTATCAAGGGAAGGTGTCCAAAGAGACATATTGCCTATTGTGGAAGGTTCTACTGTAACGACGAAATACGGCCCGGTAAAAACGGATTTCATCCTTTTCATCGCGGCGGGCGCTTTCCATATGTCAAAACCGTCTGATATTATCCCGGAGCTACAAGGTCGTTTTCCGATCCGGGTGGAACTTGAAAAACTGACGAAGGAAGATTTCGTGCGGATTTTGAAGGAACCAGACTTTTCATTGATTAAGCAATATGAAAAACTTTTAGCGACGGAAAATGTCGAAATTGAGTTTTTGGAAGAAGCTGTCGAGAGGGTAGCTGAAATTGCTTTTGATGTGAATGACAACACTGAAAATATTGGTGCTAGAAGGCTGCATACGATTTTGGAAAAATTGCTTGAAGAATTATCGTATGAAGCTGCGGAAATTGGACCATCATCGATTAAGATAACTGTGGCATATGTCGATGAAAAGTTGAAAAACATCGTAAAAAACAAAGATTTGTCACATTTTATCTTATAATGAGAACGTTTTAGTTTATTTAATGATTGAAAAGCTTTAGAATATTCTTAAATACAAAAGGAACTATTAGGAGGAAACAATTATGTCTTTATTAACAAAAACAAGAAAAATTAATGCAATGTTGCAAGAAACAGCGGGTAAACCTGTAAACTTCAAAGAAATGGCTGAAAAATTAAGTATGGTTATCGAATGTAATGCATTCATCGTCAGCAGAAAAGGTAAATTGCTCGGCCTTGAAATTCACCAACAAATCGATAATGAGCGCATGAAGCAAATGTTCGAAGACCGTAAATTCCCTGAAGACTATACGCGTAAACTTTTTGAAGTGAATGAAACATCATCAAATATTGATGTATACAGCGATTACACGGTATTTCCTGAAGAAGAGCGTGAATTATTTAAAGCAGGACTTACAACGATCGTTCCAATTATCGGTGGCGGTGAGCGTCTTGGTACGCTAGTGCTAGCACGCCTACAAGAAAAATTCACGGAAGACGATCTTATTCTTGCGGAATATGGAGCGACAGTTGTTGGTATGGAAATCCTTCGTGAAAAATCTGAGGAAATCGAAGAGGAAGCACGTAGTAAAGCTGTCGTTCAAATGGCTATCAACTCACTTTCTTACAGTGAACACGAAGCAATTGAGCATATCTTCAAAGAGCTCGATGGCAATGAAGGCCTTCTTGTCGCATCTAAAATTGCTGACCGTGTAGGTATTACTCGCTCTGTTATCGTTAACGCATTGCGCAAACTTGAAAGTGCTGGTGTTATCGAGTCCCGTTCACTTGGTATGAAGGGAACTTATATTAAAGTATTGAACAACAAATTCCTTGAAGAACTTGAAAACCAAAAGAATTAATCTTTCCTGACACTTCGGCTATTAGTAGCTGAAGTGTCATTTTTTATTTTCCGGTGAATGAGCAAGAGGTATGAAGTTGAATTTTATGATATTGATTCGTTGAGTGATTAGTCCTAAGAACTACAATTTATACGGTTGCATGAATAAAAAAGGGTTGTTTTGTACTAATCCATTTTTAATTAATATGATAGACAACGTTCGTCAAAATCCGATACAATAGGATATGTGTTTAATTCGAAAGTTTTATAGAAATGAGTACATTCCAAATACATTCTAGTAATATTAAAGAGGTGAAATAGATTAATGAACATTTATGGTTCAACGATTGCGATGCTTGAGCGTGGTTTGAATTTTTCTTCGGCAAAGGGAAAAGCTGTATCGCAAAATATTGCAAATATCGACACGCCGAATTACAAAGCGAAACATGTCAGCTTCAAGCAGATGATGCAAGATGCCCAAAAGAAGCCAATCCATGCCTATCGGACGAATGAACTGCATTTTGATTTCTCTTCCAAAGTTTCACAATCGGGTACAGTTCGCCATGTTGATTTTAACTATCGACAAGACGGAAATGGAGTAGATATGGACAAGGAGCAAACAGATCTTGCTGCAAATCAAATTTACTATAATGCATTAGTCGATCGTCTTAATGGAAAATTTAACTCACTTCAGCATGTCATTAAAGGAGGTCGTTAATCATGTCTATCTTCCATAGTCTTAATACGTCCGCATCAGCTCTAACTGCCCAGCGACTTCGAATGGACGTAATTTCTTCCAATATGGCAAACATTGAAACGACGCGTGGGAAAATGGTCGATGGCGAATGGGAACCATATCGTCGAAAAACGGTCAATCTTCAACCGATGGAAGGACGCTTCTCTTCAATGCTGAATGCGGCGATTGGGAACCGAGATAGAAGTGCTGTCGGTTACGGAGTGACAGTTTCCCGTATAGAGGAAGATAATGAAACTCCTTTCAAGCTCGTGCATGATCCAACCCATCCGGATGCGAATGCCGAAGGGTATGTGCAAATGCCGAATGTAGATCCATTAAGAGAAATGATAGATTTAATGTCCGCAACAAGGTCTTATGAAGCAAACATTACAGTGTTAAATGCGAACAAAGCGATGCTTATGAAGGCTCTTGAAATAGGAAAATAATGTACTTGAAAGGGAGAAATGATTCATGCCGATTCAATCTATACGAAGTGCTAGCAACGTAGCGGGAATGATGAAAAACGACAAGGTCATTCAGTCAACGCCATTTGAGTCGCAGAAAAGCTTCGGTACAATGTTGAAAAACGCTATCCAGGATGTGAACGTCAAACAGACCGAATCGGATAAAATGACTGAGAAACTCATTTTAGGCGAAGATGTCGATTTACATAATGTAATGATCACTGCACAAAAAGCATCTATCGCATTGAATGCGACGGTGGAAGTGCGTAATAAGGTTATCGAAGCGTATCAGGAAATCATTAGAATGCCAGTATAATCTACTTCACTATCTATTATTGAAACTATACTCTTGATTATGTGAGCAGACCGGGGGATCAGAATGAAAGAAAGATTGACGAAAATTGGAACTGATTTGAAGCAGTTTTGGTCGAGTCGCACGAAACGACAAAAAACTACATATATCGGGTCCGCGGCTGCTGTCATTATATTTGCTGCAATGTTGACGTTTTTCATGTCAAAAACGGAATTTGTACCTTTGTACAATAACGTTTCACGTGCAGAAATCGGTCGTATTAAAGAAGAACTAGATGCTCAAGGTGTTCCGAGTCAGATTGCACCCGGAGGCACGTCCATTTTAGTTCCGAAAGAACGTGTTGATGACCTCCTTGTCACCCTTGCTGCAGAAGGTTATCCGAATTCGGGAACAATCGATTATTCGTTCTTCTCCAAGAACGCCGGTTTTGGCACGACGGATAATGAGTTTAATATTATTAAGCAAGCAGCTATGCAAACCGAATTAGCGAACCTGATTAAAGGAATTGAAGGCGTGCAAGATGCGAGCGTAATGATTACTTTGCCAACGCAAAGTGTTTTTTTAAATGAATCTATTCAAAACGCCAGCGCCGCAATTATGTTAAAGACAGAACCTGGACACCAGTTCACGGAATCACAAATTACCGCCTTATATAAGTTAGTGTCAAAGAGCTTACCTAATTTATCCACGGACGATATCCTCATTATGAACCAGTATTCCGAGTACTTTGATTTGAAGTCGTCTGAACAATCAATTGGTACGAGTATTGCCAATCAAATGGAATTGAAAAAGACAATTGAACGTGATTTACAAAGGAAAGTTCAGATGATGCTTGGTACGATGGTCGGTCAAGACAGAGTGATTGTTTCTGTTACGACTGATATTGATTTCAAGCAGGAAAACAGACAAGAGAATCTTGTCGATCGAGTAGATGAGGATCTTGACAGCTTAGCAATAAGCGTACAAAGGATAACAGAGTCGTTTTCCGGTAACGGTGCTATCGCAGGGGGACCGCCGGAAGCGCAAGACCCGACTGATAATCGAACGAATTTTGTTGAAGGGAATACAGCGAACGGGGATTATGACCGTCTAGAAGAGACGATAAATAATGAAGTGAACCGAATTCGAAAAGATATTGTTGAAAGCCCATACAAAATTCGGGATATCGGAATTCAAGTTATGATGGAGCCGTCTGACGGGGCTGACGTGGAAAACGACATCCGAAATATTCTCGGGACGATTATTAGGACTTCAATCGACAAAAGCTATGTTCCGACAAATGTTCCGGCCGACTATTGGGAAAGCAAGATTGCGATTTCTACACAAGTTTTTAATGGGAAAGTGACAGCAGCCCCTCAGCCGTCGCAAAATGTAATCCCTTGGTGGGTATATGCGGTTGGTGCGGCATTATTAGTCGTCGTTATCTTACTGATCGTTGCATACTTCCGTAAACGTAAAGAGGAACGCGAGAAGGAAGAAGAGATGATACTCGAAGAGCAACGTGAAGCGTTGTATGTGGAAGATATCAATATAGAGCAGGAAACGGAAGCGACCCTTCGCAAAAAACAACTTGAAAAAATGGCAAAAGACAAACCTGAGGAGTTTGCTAAGTTGTTGAGAACGTGGATTGCCGAAGATTGATAGGGGGATGAACAGTGGTAAGGAAAGATAAAGGAATGACAGGTAAGCAAAAAGCGGCACTCCTGCTCATATCGCTCGGGCCGGAAGTTTCGGCGGCCGTCTATAAACATTTAACCGAGGAGGAGATTGAGCGTCTCACATTGGAGATTTCCGGTGTGAAGAAAGTGGATGCTTCCGTCAAAGATGAAATTATCGAGGAGTTTCATAATATTGCGGTTGCACAGGATTATATTTCCCAAGGCGGAATTGGCTATGCCAAAACAGTGTTGGAAAAAGCATTAGGAAAAGAGCATGCCCAAGCAATTATTAATCGGCTAACTTCTTCATTACAAGTGAGACCATTTGATTTTGCAAGAAGGGCAGATCCTGGCCAAATATTGAACTTCATTCAAAATGAGCATCCACAAACAATTGCCCTTATCTTATCCTATCTTGAAGCCGAACAGGCGGGGATGATTCTTTCATCATTACCGCAAGAAATGCAGGCGGATATTGCAAAAAGGATAGCTACTATGGATTCTACATCCCCCGAAGTCATTAGTGAAATCGAGGCTGTTTTGGAACGAAAACTTTCATCGACAGTCACCCAGGATTTTACGGAGACGGGTGGAGTCGATGCCGTCGTGCAAGTGTTGAACGGAGTCGACAGAGCTACCGAGAAGACGATTTTGGATTCACTTGAAATCCAAGACCCAGAACTTGCGGAAGAAATTCGGAAGAGAATGTTCGTTTTCGAAGATATTGTCACATTGGACAATCGTTCCATTCAACGTGTTGTACGCGAGTGTGAAAATGAGGATCTCATCTTGTCAATGAAAGTTTCTAGTGAAGAAGTAAGGGAAATTCTCTTTAAAAACATGTCTCAGCGGATGGCAGAATCATTCCAAGAAGAAATGGAAGTCCTAGGCCCTGTGCGGTTGCGGGATGTTGAAGAGGCGCAGGCACGAATCGTCTCCATTATTAGGAGATTAGAAGATTCAGGTGAAATCATCATAGCCCGCGGTGGAGGGGATGACATCATTGTCTAGTTTTTTCCGTTCTTCCCGAACAATTTCAGAGAAAGACAACGTCAGGGAAATATCAATTCGTAACTTGAATTTACCTGTGGTCGATGAAAATCGAGAGGAAATCGCAAGAGAGGACCTTTTTAAAGAACGCGACCTGTTACTGAAAGAAGCCCGAAGGCAAATTGAAATTGAACAAGCAGAAATAGAACAAATGAGGCAAATGGCTCAAGAGGATATATCCGCTATGCAAGATGCCTGGAAGCAAGAGAAGGCGGAATTGGAACAACAAGCTTATGAAGAAGGGTTCCAAGTCGGCTACGAAGAAGGACGGAACAAATCGATATCCGATATGAGCGAATCTGTGAAGACAGCAAATGAAGTCACTGTTCAATCTAGAAATCATGCGCTGAAATACTTGGAAGAGCAAGAACGGGTCATATTGGAGATTGCGATGAAGTCAGCAGAACGGATTCTCGGAATAGCACTTGAAGACGATTGCGACTCATTCTTGTCGGTCGTGAAAAGGGGATTGAAAGAAGCGAGAGAAATGAAGGAAATTAAACTTTACGTTCCGGTTGCTCATTTTGAACTCGTCTCATCGAACCGTGCTGAACTCGCAGCAATTTTCCCGCCTGATGTCCCATTCCTCATTTTTGCTGATGATGATTTTGACAAGGGCGACTGTATTATTGAAACGAACCAAGGCCGAATTGTTGTCAGTTTAGATGAACAGTTGAACGAGCTCAAAGAGCGGCTTGTTGAAATGTTGGAAAGTGGGGACTGACGATGAAGAAAGCGAAAGAATTGTTACCTGTCATTCCGAAATTGAATACTTTTCCAAAGTTCGGACGTGTCGTCCGCGTCGTTGGTCTTATGATCGAATCACAAGGACCTGAAAGCTCTGTCGGAGATGTATGCCTTATCCATTTGAATAATGGAGGAAAGCAAAATTCGGTCATCATGGCTGAAGTCGTCGGATTCAGAGAAGAAATCGTCATTCTGATGCCTTACTCGAATATTACCGAAATCTCTAGCGGCTGTCTTGTCGAATGTACAGGCAAACCACTTGAAGTGAAAGTCGGCACGAACTTGATTGGAAAAGTAATTGACTCCATGGGCAACCCAATAGACGGTAGTCCACTTCCAAAAGGGTTATCGACAGTACGGACAGAGCAAAATCCACCGAACGTCATGTCAAGATTGCCAATAAGTGAAAAACTTGCTGTTGGCGTCAAAGCAATTGATGGGATGCTAACTGTCGGAAATGGCCAAAGGGTTGGGATTTTTGCTGGATCTGGCGTCGGAAAAAGCACGTTACTTGGAATGATTGCAAGAAATACGACAGCCGATTTAAACGTTATCGGACTAATCGGTGAGCGCGGACGCGAAGTCCGTGAGTTTATCGAACGGGATTTAGGCCCTGAAGGGTTAAGTAAAACAATTGTCGTTGCAGCTACATCCGATCAGCCTGCACTAATGAGGATAAAAGGAGCATTCACTGCAACTGCGATCGCGGAATATTTTCGGGATAAAGGGATGAACGTCATGTTAATGATGGATTCCGTTACACGGGTTGCGATGGCGCAAAGGGAAATTGGTCTTGCGGTCGGGGAACCCCCAGCAACACGTGGATATACGCCGTCCGTATTCTCGATTTTACCGAAACTTCTCGAGCGAGCCGGGACGAATGATATCGGTGCGATTACTGCTTTTTACACAGTTCTCGTTGATGGCGATGACATGAACGAGCCGATTGCAGATGCAGTTCGTGGCATACTCGACGGGCACATCGTCTTGGATAGGACGCTTGCGAACAGAGGGCAATACCCGGCAATTAACGTCTTGAAAAGCGTGAGTCGTCTCATGAATCATATCGCCAGTCCGGAACATGTAAAGGCAGCTGAAAAGCTCCGCGAGTTGTATTATACGTACGACAAATCGGAAGATCTTATTAATATCGGTGCATATAAGCGAGGCACTTCGAGGGAAATTGACGAAGCCATCGAGTACGAACCGCATATTACCCACTTTTTGAAGCAGAGCTATCAAGACAATGTAAAGATGGAAGATACAATTGAACAATTGATATCACTTGCTCCGGGAGGCGGTTCACAATGAATTCTTACGAATACCGATTTGAAAAGGTGCTCGAATACCGGGAACAAGAGAAAGCAGAGACCGAAATGGAATTTAAGAAGGCAGTCGATTCCTTCGAAACAGTTGCAACGGAATTGTATAAACTCTTGAAGCAAAAGGAAGATGTCATTGCCAGCCATCAGGAAAAAATGAAGGAAGGCTACACGATTAATGAAATTCATAGTTATACCCGATTTATTGACAGCCTCGATAAACGAATTGCTACACTTCAACAAAAAGTTATTAAAGCTCGGTCCAAAATGAATTGGTTCGAAGAAAAACTGCTTGAAAGAACAATTGAAGTGAAAAAGTTTGAAAAGATGAAGGAAAAAGATCGAGAACATTATCGTACTGAAATGGAACAGGCAGAAGCAAGTTTGTTGGATGAATTATCAACTTTGAAGTTCCATAGAAGAGAAATAGGGTGGTAATTTGGCAAGGAATTCAAAACTGCAAGAAGACGAGAACATCGTTGTAAAGAAAAAAGGCACCCGCCTCTTCCAGGATGTGTTGATATGGACGCTCATCCCGTTGCTATTCACGACGATGGTGCTATTAATTATCGCATATGTTGCTGATGTGAACGTCTTTGACAAAGCGAAAGAGTGGACGAGGGCTCTTCCGTTCGCTGAAAAGGTTGACGATGACGAAAATAAAGGCAACATAGTCATCGAAGAGCGCGTCGTTGAATTGCAAGCTGAAATTCAAGAGAAGGAAGCCCAACTCTACAAACTCCAGGAAGACTTGGCGAAATCAGAGGACGAAAAACAGTCATTGCTTGCCGAGCAAACCGGCTTGCTTGCGCAAATCGAAGCTTTAAAGATGGAAAAAGAAGATTATCATCGCGACATGAAAGAAATCATTTCTACATTCGAAAAAATGTCAGCAAAATCTGCAGCACCTGTCATTACAAGTATGAGTGATGCAGAAGCAATCCAAATACTATCAAGCTTAAAGCCTGAAGTTCTCGCACCAATATTGGAAAAGATGTCGCCTAAAGACGCTGCGAAATATACGAGTCTCATGACGAAATAGGTTAGAACTGAATGTATCGTTCCATGAAAGGGGGTGAAAAAGTGAATATTGGAGCATTGCAATCCATGATGGGGATGAATCAAGTATCTACAAATAACATTCAAAAGCAGGACCCGGCAACTACAAAATTCGGAGCAGTATTTGCAAACGTCACTAATAGCACATCCGAAATCGAGAGTCCAATTGGCGGGGACGTTCCAATCGAATGGATAACAGATGTATTTAATGCGTCAACTATTGATGAATTTAACAATGCTAGACGAACGGATAACGCACTGTCTCTTCATATCGAACAAAGTGGGAACGGAAGTTTGGAAGATATCGCAAAACTGCTAACTATCGATACGGATGAAACAATCGAAAACCTTCAACAGCTGTTGAAGAAATCTGGCATGACAAAAGTTGAAATTGATGAATTAACGATCGCGTCTGACATATGGACATTGTTAAACATGATCGACGAAGTGGGTATTCGGTTTTTTGACAATCTGAATGAAGCACTTCAAAATCCGGCTTCAAGGGATAAAGCTTTCCAACTCCAGTCGCTTGTTAAATTGATAGATTTGATTGCACAAAGAATGGACATGGTCATTACGATGGAACAGAAGGCAGATAGTTTACGCCAATTGCTTACACATGCCGCTGGACAATTCGAGCAAAGAATCGTAGCGATGGAGAAACAGGATCAGCCATTCATCCAACAAAAAACAGACTTTAGAATCGTGCTAGAAACGAATTCGGCAACTTCAACGAATGCCGAAGGGTCTGGGCAAAAACAAGGTGATACACCATTGCATTCAAGTTCTGCACATGCAGCCGCTACAACAGCAAGAGTCGAAATTTCTGTGCACCAGACTGATTCACCTTCAGCGAATCGAAGCGAATCTTTCCTAAGAGAAATGCAGGCGCTTATGAAAAGGTCGAACTTTGGACAAGTTGGTGGGTCTAATCGAATGCTCATTAAACTGTATCCCGAACATCTTGGTCAAATTCGCATCGAGCTACTTGAAACGAACGGCATCATGACTGCAAGGATCCTTGCGTCAACCGCTTTTGCAAAAGGACTGCTCGACAGCCAATTGCATCAACTGAAACATGCATTTAATCAGCAAAACTTGCAAGTTGACCGCGTCGACATTTCGCAAACTATCCAAGAATCACAAAGAAATGAGCGCGAACAATCATTTAATGAACAGTTTAAACGGGAACAACAGACAGATGATAACAAACATACTGAATCACCTGATGAAGAGCGATCATTCGAAGAATATATGATCGAATTGGAGGTGTAGTAAATGATTGAAGGACAAAAACCAATTACTGAATCAATGTTCCTCATAAATAAACAACGGGACCAACGAAAAACAGGGCCGGATACGATGGGCAAGGACGCATTCATGAAAATCCTTATTGCACAACTGCAAAACCAAGATCCGACGAACCCGATGAAAGACAACGAATTCATTGCACAGATGGCACAGTTTTCGTCTTTAGAACAAACGATGAACTTAGCTAGCGCCTTTGAAAAGTTCGCCGAGGCACAAAACCAATCCCAATTGATTCAATACAACCAATTCGTCGGTAAGAATGTCCGTTGGCATGAAATGACGGATAAGAAAGACGAAGCGGGGAAGCCGGTTGTCAATGAAGGGACAGGCATCATTCAATCAGCAAAATTTGTAAACGGATCCGTCGTCTTTACAATGGCCGGTGGGAAGGAATTAACACCTGGCAATATTTCTGAAGTACTATCAAGCTCAGGAAATACAAATAGCTTAGTAGAAGCGAGTCTCTTAATTGGAAAAACAGTCGGATACATAGACGGAGAAGAGGATAAGTCTGGACGTATCGTTTCAGTTTCTAATAAAGAAGGGAAACTTCAATACATTTTGGAAGATGGTAGCCGATTGGACGGAAACTCATTTACTTCCATTAGCCAATAAGAAATAAGGAGCACGTGTATGAACAAGTTAAACATCCATCACGTTCCATCACAACCGCTCATCCGTCATGGGCAACCATTAAAAACGCCGCCACAGCCAAAGCAGTCGTTTGTTGAACAGCTGAACAAAGCTATCCATCCACAAGATTTGAAAATAAGCAAACACGCAAACGACAGGTTAAGAGAGCGGAATATTCATATTTCAGATACTGAATGGGCGCACATTACTAACAAGGTGAATGAAGCCAAAGTGAAGGGAATCAAAGAATCGCTCGTGTTAATGGAACAAGCAGCACTGATCGTTAGCGCTAAAAATTCCACAGTCATCACGGCGATGGATCGGAACGAAGCGAAAGACCAATTATTCACAAACATCGACGGCACAATCGTGCTCAACTAACACCGGCAGGACCTCAGAAAGAGGATGCCGACATACTGCCGACCGACAGAGGCAGATTAAATCTACTATCCGAGAGGAGAAACATATATGTTACGATCAATGTACTCAGGAATCTCAGGCCTCCGAAACTTCCAAACAAAACTAGACGTTATCGGAAATAATATCTCGAACGTGAATACGTATGGGTTTAAAAAAGGGCGCGTAATCTTTAAAGACTTAATCTCGCAAACGGTTGCGGGTGCATCGGCTGGAAGTGATGCACGAGGTGGTGTTAACCCTAAGCAAGTAGGACTCGGCTCCCAAGTTTCTGCAATTGATACGATTCACGCGGGAGGGTCAACACAATTTACAGGGAATACACTTGACCTTGCGATTTCGGGAGACGGATTTTTCCAAGTTGCTGATGGGACTGGTGGTGATCCATTAACCGGAATCACAGGGTTTGTTAATCCTTTATATACACGTGCAGGAAATTTTTATATGGATAATAATGGTTACTTAGTTAATGGAGATGGAAAGTTTTTAGTAGGGTATTCTGCAACTGGTTGGGATGGAGATTTAGACAATGTTGATGATGCTTCATTTCCACCAGCAAATGATATTGAAGTAGATACAAATGCAACTGGGAATCTTGATGATCCGGATGAGGATAATGGCTTTCTACCCGACATTCCTCCTGTAACTAATGCAGGAGATTATCACCCTATCAGAATACCTACAAATGCTCAGTCTATGAGCATTGGACAAGATGGAACAATAACGTTTGTTGATTCAGAAGGAGTACTACGATGGGCAGGGCAATTAGTACTTGCGAAATTCCCTAACCCAGGTGGCCTAAATAAAGTAGGTGGGAATTATTTTAAAGATACAGCTAACTCTGGCGCCCCTGTAAATCAAGTGGCTACAAAAGAAGGACTAGGTTCTATCGAATCCGGCTTCCTAGAAATGTCCAACGTCGACCTTGCTGAAGAATTCACCGAAATGATCGTCGCGCAACGTGGTTTACAAGCAAACACACGTATCATCACAACATCGGACGAAATCCTTCAAGAGCTTGTCAACTTGAAACGATAATTATAGTTTTAACTTACTATTTTAATGGATTTTAACCTGAGATAAGAGTAGTTGCTTGAAGTGTAAGCGCGAGACTCCTGCGGGAATAGCATGAGCCTTGAGACCCCGCAGGTAGCGAAGCGGACGAGGAGGCTCAAGCCATGCCCGCGGAAAGCGAGTGCTGAAACGGAAAGCAACGACTTATGTTATAGAGTAAGGTCTTTATTGATAAAATTGATTAAATATGCGTTATCACAGTAAAGGAGGGTCGGGCCGGCCCTGTGCCCGGCCCCTTACATATGATTAAAGTCACACGACTCAATGGCAAAACATTCACGTTGAACGCACTATACATAGAAACAGTCGAATCGTTTCCCGATACGACAATCACATTGACGACCGGCACCAAATACGTCGTCCTCGACCCAATCGACGAAATCAATCGTCGCATCATTGAATTCTATCAGTCGGTCCAACTATTATCGAATCCGCATACACGGGGTGAAGAAAATGAAAAATAAAGCATTGACAATCGTACTTATCATTGTAGTTACGTTAACACTTGTCGGGATCATCGGCCTAATCCTCACTTTGCAACTAAAAGGAGACTCTACAAGTAAAGAGCCGACAATCGATGACATTATTGAAGCATCCGTCGACGTACCGGAAATAATGACGAACTTATCTGGCCGACAATTTATCCGGATTTCATTAAAAATCCAAACGACAGATAAAAAAGCCGCTGAAGAACTTGCCAAGCGAGACTTCCAAGTTCAAAATCTCGTCATCCAGGAACTTTCTGAAATGACAGCGAAAGACTTTGAAGGAAAAGCGGGAAAACAAGCATTTGAGGATTCTATCAAATCACAATTGAATCCCCTCATGCAAAACGGTGAAATCGAAAAAGTGTACATCGTCTCTTATATTATTCAATAAATAACCGATGGACATATACTATGCCGGGAGGTGGCCTTATGCCGGGGGAAATTTTATCCCAACATGAAATTGATGCTTTATTATCGGCGTTATCGACAGGTGAAATGTCTGCGGAAGAGATGAAGAAGGAAGATGAGACCCGGAAGGTCAAAGTATATGATTTCAAACGTGCCCTCCGCTTCTCGAAAGACCAAATTCGTAGCTTAACGAGAATTCACGAAAACTTTGCTAGGTTGTTAACGACGTACTTTTCCGCGCAACTTAGGACATATATCCAAATAAATGTCGCTTCGGTCGATCAAATTCCATTTGAGGAATTCATACGTTCGATCCCGAATATGACATTGCTTAATATTTTCGAAGTGCCGCCACTTGAGGGCAATATTATTATGGAAGTAAATCCGAATGTCGCTTATTCAATGCTTGACCGTTTAATGGGCGGAGCGGGTGAAAGCACAGGAAAAGTAAATAATATGACGGAAATCGAAACGAAAATATTAACAAGTCTTTTTGAGCGGTCATTTGATAATTTGCGTGAAGCATGGTCTGGTATAATTGAAATAGATCCTTTCCTTTCAGAAATGGAAGTGAATCCACAATTTCTTCAAATGATTTCACCGAACGAGACGGTCGTCGTCATCTCATTTAACATCGTTATTGGAGAGTCGAGCGGCATGATCAATATATGTATTCCTCATGTCGTCCTTGAACCAATCGTCCCCAATTTATCGGTACGTTATTGGATGCAGACAAACAAGAAAGAACCGTCACCCGAACAAAGCGTCATTTTAGAAAAACGATTAAAACAAGCGGCCTTACCCCTTACTACCGAATTAGGGAAAGGGACGATGTCGGTCGAGGATTTCTTACATCTTCAAGTCGGAGATGTCATTTCGCTTGACCGAAAAATCGATGATCCGTTACTTGTAAAAGTGGGCGACATACCTAAATTCACAGCACAACCTGGTCATCTTCGAAATAGGATGGCTATACAAATAATAGATACCTTGAATGGAGGGGATGAAGATGATGAGTGATCATGTGCTTTCTCAAGAAGAAATTGAAGCATTGCTACGCGGGGAACCGATTCGCATGGAAGAAACAGCAACATCGTCCTCTGAACATCAGGATGTTAACGACCAATTAAGTGAGATGGAAAAGGATGCCCTAGGCGAAATTGGGAATATTTCTTTCGGCAGCTCCGCGACAGCCCTCTCCTCATTACTTGGGCAGAAAGTGGAAATAACTACTCCTGCAATTAATGTAGTAGATCGTAGTATGCTTGAAGCCGAATTTATCCACCCATATGTTGCAATTCAGGTGGAATATACGGAAGGCTTGAATGGCACAAATCTGCTAGTCATTAAACAGAGCGATGCGGCAATTATCGCTGATCTCATGCTTGGTGGAGATGGAATGTCTCCGAATGAAGAATTAAATGAAATTCATCTGAGTGCCGTACAGGAAGCGATGAATCAAATGATGGGCTCGGCAGCAACGTCGATGTCCACTGTTTTCAATAAGAAAGTCGATATCTCCCCTCCTTCAATCGACTTGATGAATATGCAAAACGAGGAAGGCGCCGAAAAGATTCCGAAAGACGAATTGTTAATTAAAGTATCTTTCGAGTTGAAAGTTGGTAAATTAATTGATTCCAACATTATGCAACTTTTCCCGCTGCAGTTCGGCAAAAACCTTGTTGCATCGCTTATGGGCATGGGTGCGGAGGAGGAGGTTGCTGTTGCATTGGAGGCGCCTACTCGACCATCTCCAACAAATGAACAACAACCGCAGCAACGGGATTTACTAGAAGATAACTTCACAGGATTTGGTAACGAGCAAAATGCGCCGCAACCGATTGAGCAATCAGCTTATGAGCAACCGTATTACGAACAACCCGTTCAGCAACAAATGCCAAAAAGGCAAAATGAGCCACCTGTACACGTGCAACAGGCACGCTTTGCAAGTTTTGAAAGTCCTTCATTGAATCAGTCGGAAACGAACAACTTAAATATGTTGTTAGATATCCCGCTACAAGTGACTGTCGAACTTGGAAGAACAAAACGCTCGGTAAAAGAAATCCTTGAAATGTCCAGTGGTTCCATCATAGAATTGGATAAGCTGGCGGGCGAACCAGTCGATATTTTAGTAAACAATCGCCATATCGCCAAAGGGGAAGTCGTTGTCATCGATGAAAACTTCGGCGTACGTATAACTGACATAATGAGTCAGACAGAACGATTAAATAATTTACGATAAGATCTGGGAGGTTACTAGAATGGGTAAACGTATTTTAATAGTGGATGATGCGGCATTTATGCGAATGATGATTAAAGATATTTTGACAAAGAACAATTTTGAAGTAGTCGGAGAGGCTGCGGATGGTGTTCAAGCTGTTGAAAAGTATATGGAACTGAAGCCAGACCTCGTAACGATGGATATTACGATGCCTGAAATGGACGGCATTGCGGCATTAAAAGCTATTAAAGAAAAAGACCCGTCTGCAACAATCATCATGTGTTCTGCTATGGGGCAACAAGCGATGGTTATCGATGCAATTCAAGCGGGAGCTAAAGACTTCATAGTGAAACCGTTCCAAGCTGACCGTGTCGTCGAAGCAATCCAAAAAGCATTAGGTTAACTTATGAATCTATCAATTTTTTTAAAGTGTTCATCGGCTCTCTTGCTAGCAATCTATATTCTTTTCATTCCAACCGAAACATATGCAGAAACTGATTCGAATAGTAAATCAGTATCCGATTGGTACGGGACAGACGATGACAGTGGACAAGGTTCTACAAATGTAATTGATAAAGACGAACCAGCTGCCAACCACTCGCAAGATGGGGCAGCTGTCGGCTTGTCATGGTGGGATTATACGAAGACATTATTAGCATTATTTTTCGTAGTCGGCTTGCTTCTCGCGCTATTAAAGTTCATAAACCGAAAGAACCGGGCGTTTAGCCAACATCGCTTAATGAAAAATGTCGGGGGTCTCTCTTTAGGACAACAAAAATCGATTCAGTTAGTTGTCATTGGTGATTCCTATTATCTCATTGGAGTGGGAGACGAAGTAAGGCTTTTAAAGGAAATTACGGATGCACATGAGGTTAAGGCATTAGAAAATTACTTTGAAGAGGAAGAGTACCACTCACCTCCAGGTCTTATGAATAAATGGCTAACGATGTTCCCACTACGTAAAGGGGATCTGTCCGAAGAGGGGGACGAACCCGCCGATTTCAAAAAAATGTTTACTTCTAGGCTCGATGAATTGAAGGCGGAGCGAAAAAAACATTTAAACCGATTGGCAGAAAAGGAGAGCAGAAGAGATGAATGATTTCGTCCAGTTTTTTTCGGACAGCAACACGGCAAATGTATCGACATCCATCAAAATGCTTCTCCTTCTCACAGTATTGTCGCTTGCACCGGCAATCCTTATTCTTATGACGTCGTTCGCACGAATTGTCATTGTTTTATCTTTTGTTAGGACGGCACTTGCAACACAGCAAATGCCACCGAACCAAGTCATTGTCGGGCTTGCTTTGTTTTTGACGTTTTTCGTTATGGCGCCTACATTTCAACAGGTGAACGAAACAGCGCTAACGCCTCTTTTCGCTGACGAAATTACACTTGAAGAAGCATATGAACAAGCTAGTTTGCCGTTTAAGGAGTTTATGAGCAAACATACGCGTCAAAAGGACTTAGAATTATTTCTGCGGTACAATCAAGCAGAGCGGCCTGAAACATTGGAAGAAATTCCATTAACGATGCTCGTGCCAGCTTTCGCATTAAGCGAAATTAAGACAGCATTCCAAATGGGCTTCATGATATTCATTCCGTTTCTTGTCATTGACATGATCGTTGCAAGTGTTCTTATGTCAATGGGGATGATGATGTTACCACCTGTTATGATTTCTTTGCCTTTTAAAATTTTGTTGTTTGTACTCGTCGATGGATGGTTTCTCGTTGTTAAATCTTTATTACAAAGTTTTTAGAGGTAACATTTTGGCTGCAAACCTTTTAGCATTGCTCATCTGTCATGTTCTTTTGGAAAATCGTATTTTTACAGTTTAGGAGTGGTTAGTAATGACAGGTGAAATAGTTATTGAAATAGCTGAGCGAGCTGTTTGGGTCATTTTATTAACTTCAGGTCCGCTGTTAGTTGTCGCATTGTTGACTGGGTTGTCTGTCAGCATTTTTCAAGCGACGACACAAATTCAGGAACAGACATTGGCGTTTGTACCGAAAATCATCGCAGTCCTTGTTGCCATCGTTTTTTTCGGGCCTTGGATGCTGGCGAGGGTTACGGCATTCGCGACAGATATATTTGATAATTTAGTCCGGTATATCGGGTGATGGAATGGAAGAACTAATTCCTTCATTTGCCGCATACTTGCTAATTTTGACAAGAGTAACCGCCTTCATCGTAACCGTCCCTCTATTTTCCTATCGGGCGATTCCGACGACGCAAAGAATTATTTTTGCTGCATTATTAGCTTGGATGATGGTGTATACGATCGATGCTCCGGCTCTTGAAATTAATGGTTTATACATACTCCTTATTATTAAGGAAGCGACTACCGGATTATTTATCGGCATCGTTGCCTATATCGTCATGTCGGCAATTCAGATTGCCGGTGGCTTTATCGATTTCCAAATGGGCTTTGCGATTGCGAACGTCATTGACCCACAAACCGGAGCTCAATCTCCGTTGCTTGGCCAGTTTTTCAATGCACTCGCCATATTGCTGTTGCTGACATTGAATGGACATCATATGCTACTTGACGGAATCTTTTACAGTTATCGTTTCATTCCAATCGATTTGCTTTGGCCTGCATTCGGTGAAGGGCGGCTAATCGAGTTCGTCATTCGGACATTTGCGACAATGTTCGCGATTGCATTTCAGATGGCAATCCCTATTGTCGCAACACTATTTCTCGTCGACTTAGCTTTAGGTATAACAGCGAGAACGGTTCCACAACTGAATATTTTCGTTGTCGGATTTCCTATAAAAATTGGTGTCAGTTTTCTTGTTCTAGTGACGATGTTCACGGTCATGATTGCGATGATGCGTAAATTGTTTGAAGTGATGATGTCGGCGATGAGGGATTTAATGATCATCTTAGGAGGTGGCTGACGAATGATTCGTCTGGATTTACAGTTTTTTGCAGGCGAAAAGACGGAAAAGGCCACTCCGAAGAAACGACAAGATTCGCGTAAGAAAGGACAAGTCCTAAAGAGTCAAGATGTAACGACTGCAATTGTCCTTCTCTTCGTATTCTTATTCTTATTTTTTACTGCCGGCTTCATGAGGGACCGGTTCTTTGTTTTCTTTACGCATACATTTACAGAGTCCATCTTAATTGCATCATTAGATATCGACCAAACGATGATCCTCTACCAAGAAATGATTGTACAAATGGCATATGTCCTCCTTCCAGTCATGGCGATAGCTGTTATCGCGGGCATAGGAGGAAATTTAATGCAATTCGGATTGTTATTTACAGCTGAACCATTGAAGTTTGACTTGAAAAAAATCGATCCAATTAAAGGGCTAAAGCGGATATTTTCCATTCGGGCACTCGTCGAATTGCTGAAATCATTGTTGAAAATCTCTTTTATCGGATCAGTGACGACGTTCATTCTTGTTATGAATATCGATAAGGTGTTAGGTCTTGCATTCAAGACGCCATATGACACGTTAGTAATCGTCGGGCAATTAGTTGCCTTAATGGGAATTGTCTCATCCTTTGTCTTATTATTCATTTCAGTTTTGGATTATTTTTATCAGAAATTCGATTACGAGAAAAACTTACGCATGTCCAAACAAGATATAAAAGATGAACATAAAAATACGGAAGGTGACCCAATCATCAAGTCACGCATTAAGCAACGCCAAAGAGAAATGGCAATGCGAAGGATGATGCAGGAAGTGCCTCAGGCGGATGTAATCATTACGAATCCGACCCACTTTGCAATAGCACTTAAATATGATGATGAAGAAATGGATGCACCTATCGTTATTGCAAAAGGGGCAGACTTTATTGCCCAAAAGATAAAGCTTATTGCGAAAGAACATGATATCGTCATGGTTGAAAATCGTCCACTTGCAAGAGCACTCTATGATGATGTGGAGATTGGGGACCGTATCCCAGACCGGTTTTTTAAAACGGTCGCTGAAATATTGGCGTATGTTTACCGAATACAACAGAAAATTTAACTTGAATGAGCATACTTGCAGATCAAGTAAAGTCTTCGGCAGATGACACGGATTTTTTGATTTACATTTTGAGAAAGTGGGGATGACATGCAGGTTAAAGATATTGGAGTATTGGCAGCGGTAATCATGATTGTTGCAATGCTCGTCATCCCATTACCACCTTGGCTCCTAAGCTTTTTAATCATCATTAATATTACACTCGCACTATTAGTCCTTTTAACGTCAATGAATATGCAGGAAGCATTGCAATTTTCGATTTTCCCTTCATTGCTTTTGCTATTGACGCTTTTCCGACTTGGATTAAACGTCTCAACAACGCGTGCAATTCTTTCAAAAGGGGATGCGGGTGGTGTTGTCGATACATTTGGTACATTTGTTACCGGTGGAAATATCGTTGTCGGTCTCGTCGTTTTTGTCATATTGATTATCATCCAATTCATCGTTATTACGAAAGGTTCGGAGCGTGTTTCCGAAGTGGCTGCCCGCTTCACACTTGATGCGATGCCTGGAAAGCAGATGAGTATTGATGCGGATTTAAACGCAGGGATGATTTCAGAGTCAGAAGCGAGGAGCCGCCGTGAAAAGGTGAGTAATGAAGCCGACTTCTATGGAGCGATGGACGGTGCAACGAAATTTGTTAAAGGGGATGCCATCGCAGGAATTATTATTGTCATTATTAATCTTCTCGTAGGTATGATTATCGGTGTTGCGCAAATGGACTTGCCATTTGCGGAAGCTGCGACAAAGTTTTCGAGATTGACAGTTGGGGATGGCATCGTATCCCAAATACCTGCTTTGCTCATCTCGACGGCGACAGGTATTGTTGTAACACGGGCCGCTTCCGAAGGAAATCTCGGGTCTGACATTACGAGACAGCTTTTAGGTCAGCCGAAGCTTCTGTATGTTGCAGCAGCAACGGTTTTCTTGCTAGGGCTATTTACGCCAATACATGACATTCTTACGATTCCAATTGCTGCACTATTAGTTTTAGGCGCAGTCATCATGTCGAGGCAGCCTAAGGAAGATCCGGAAGAATTACTAGAGATGGAAGAAGAAGTTGAAACAGAAGGGATGAAAAGTCCCGAAAATGTTGTCAATTTATTGAACGTCGATCCAATCGAGTTTGAATTCGGCTATGGTCTTATTCCATTAGTTGACGCACAGCAAGGCGGGGATTTACTGGACAGGGTCGTCATGATCAGAAGGCAGCTTGCACTTGAATTGGGACTTGTTATCCCTGTTGTACGAATACGAGACAATATTCAACTGCAACCGAATGAGTATCGGATTAAGATTAAAGGAAATGAGCTTGCACGAGGCGAACTTCTTCTTGACCATTATCTCGCGATGAGCCCAGGCGGAGATGATTCGATTGTCGGAATTGATACGATCGAACCATCATTTGGTCTTCCTGCAAAGTGGATTACGGAAGATATCAAAGAAGATGCCGAGATTATGGGCTATACGGTCGTCGATCCTCCTAGCGTCGTTTCGACTCATTTAACAGAAGTGATTCGGGCGAATGCATCCGATTTAATCGGACGTCAAGAAACAAAACAGCTCATCGATCATGTTCGCGAAACGTATCCGATTTTAGTTGATGAACTAACACCAACACCACTTTCCATCGGGGAGATTCAAAAGGTGTTGGCGAAATTATTAAATGAAAGTGTTTCTATCCGAAACTTACCGATAATTTTTGAAACGCTTGCCGACTATTCGAAGTATACATCCGACATCGACTTACTGACGGAATATGTACGACAATC
Organism: Sporosarcina sp. UB5; assembly: GCF_050859005.1. Lineage (GTDB taxonomy): Bacteria > Bacillota > Bacilli > Bacillales_A > Planococcaceae > Sporosarcina. The sequence goes on along the minus strand of NZ_CP125984.1, from coordinate 2,961,407 downwards.
GCTTGCGAGACAAATTACGGCCCAATACTCATCTGGAGTCGAAGCTCTAAAAGTGTTGACTGTATCAGGAAAAGTCGAGAAGTTGATTGCAGATCATATTCAGCAGACCGAACAGGGCAATTATTTATCAATTGATCCGGCCCAATCTCAAGAAATACTGGAGTCGATTGCAAGAGAGGTTGAAAGGGTGGCATTAATGGACCAATCACCTGTTATTTTGTGCTCGCCCGCAATCCGAATGTATGTAAGACAAATTACAGAGCGGTACTTCCCGCAAATTCCGGTTTTATCCTACAATGAGCTAGAAGCTTCAATTGAAGTTCAAAGTGTCGGGGTGGTGGATATTCATTGAAAATGAAAAAATATACAGCCGATACAATGGTAGAGGCGATGAAGAAAGTGAGAGCTGATTTTGGGGATGATGCTGTCATCCTCAGCTCGAACGTCGTCACAACGAAAGGATTTCTTGGATTATTTAAAAAGAAATCGGTTGAAGTTGTCGCCGGTTTCGATGAGCCCGCAGTCATACAATCTGAGCCATCATTTATACCAAAACAGCCATCTGTAGTTGTCGAGACAAAGCAAGATGCTGAACTGAGAAAAGAAATGAATGAAATGAAAAGGTTACTTCAGGAAATGAAGCAGACCACTTCATTCGCCAATTTCCCGGATGAGGTAAAACCATTGCTCACTTATTTGAGTAACCAAGAGTTATCTAAAGAGATGGTTACTCAAATTGGAAATGAAATCTTTTTACAGATGAAAGAGCAAAAGAAGGATTTCACAACAGCTGAGCAGGTGCAAATTGCGAAGGATCATTTATCAAAACAATTCTCGGAATTGCCTTTTGGAGGAATTTCATTTTCCAAAAAATATATTAATGTTCTCGGCCCGACTGGTGTCGGGAAGACAACAACAATTGCTAAAATCGCCGCAAGGGCGCTTTTAGAGCATAAAAAGAAAATTGGCTTCATTACGACGGATACATACCGGATAGCTGCAATCGAACAATTACGGACATATGCGAACCTTTTACAAGCACCAGTAGAAATTGCTTATAATAGCAAGGATTTTGAAGAAGCTATCGTCAAAATGAAGGACGTAGACTTAATTTTCATAGATACAGCTGGTCGAAATTATAAAGAAATGAAGTTTGTCGATGATTTGAAACGTCTAATCGACTTTTCGATGGATATGGAATCATTTCTTGTCTTATCTGTCACTTCAAAGGAAGAGGATATGAAGACGATTGTCGATAAGTTCACATCATTTCCGATTGAAAAGTTCATCTTTACGAAAGTGGATGAAACGGGATCGGTCGGTCCGATGTTTAACTTAATGAAACAATACGGCATAGGGACTGCCTATTACACAGATGGTCAGGAAGTACCGGAAGATATAGCCGATGCGGATTTGGACGAAATGCTTAATTTATTATTGGCAGGTGCTGACCATGCGTGACCAAGCAGAAGCGCTTCGGAAGAGGATGTTGCAGTCTCAAGGCTGTTTGGCTAAATCGATTGCGATTGTGAGTGGGAAAGGGGGAGTGGGAAAGTCGAATTTCTCAACGAATTTTGCCCACTCTTTACGTTTAAAAGGGAAGGATGTCATCATCGTCGATATGGATATCGGCATGGGCAACATCCATATTTTACTCGGTGTAGCTCCGAAATACAGTTTGAAAGATTACTTGACTGGCCAACAACCATTAGAAAACGTCATCAATACAGATGAGAATGGGTTGACTTTCATTTCTGGAGGATCTGGTTTAGATTCTGTCCTTGATTGGTCTCATGACATGTTTGATAGATTGCTAGCGGCATTTGAACAGTTGCAGAAAGAGTACGATTTCATCCTTTTCGACATGGGTGCCGGTGCTACACAGCGTTCAATCGATTTAATTATTGCAGTAGATGAGGTAATTGTCATTTCAACAACAGAGCCTACGTCTATTACAGACGCTTATTCCATGATGAAATTTATTTGTTTACAAGATCCCGATAAGAAATTCAGTATCGTCAGCAATCGGGTGACGAAGACAAATGACGGGAATGATGCAGTGGCACGATTGCAGTTTGCAATGAAAAAATTTCTTGATAAAGAAACGTCCATATTAGGCTATTTGCCTGAGGATGCATCTGTTCAAAAAGCAGTGATTGCTCAACAACCGTTTTTGCTCCTCTATCCAAACGCCCTTGTCTCAAAAAGGATGACAGCAATTGCAAATGAATTCGTGAAGGGAGATCACGCAGAGGAACAGCAAATGAATGGGTTCCTTAAAAAGTTGAAGGGGATATTTTTGAAAGGGCGTGAATGAATTGGCATTCGACACTGTAAAAAAAGTCCTCGTAGTGGATGATTCTGCATTTATGCGGAAACTGATTACAGATATGCTTTCAAAACATCCACTTCTTGAAGTAGTTGGCATAGCGCGCAATGGAAAAGATGCTGTTGAAAAAGTAATTAAACTTCGACCTGATGTTGTCACAATGGATATTGAAATGCCCCTTTTAAATGGACTTGAAGCATTGAAGCAAATTATGGAACAACAACCGACTCCGGTCGTAATGCTTTCGAGCACGACTGACATTGGGGCGGAAAATACGTTGACCGCTATGGATTATGGAGCTGTTGATTTTGTTGCTAAACCTGGAGGGTCGATTTCCCTTAATTTGCGTGAAGTGGAACAAGAAATAGTAGACAAAGTAGTTGCAGCAACAAAAGTCAAAATTTCGAATCTCGTCAAACAGCCAATTACAGGAGAAGAGGAACGGGGAAAGAAGAAATTCCCTATCAATGGAACGATGATAGGATCCTATTCTTCATTACTAAGAAAAGTAGACTCAACGCAAGTTAAAAAGATTTCCAAAGCGCAACAGACATTTGTTATAATAGGTACATCGACAGGGGGGCCTCGGGCATTGCAAGAAGTGCTCACACGGTTGCCGTCTGATATAAACGCACCGATTTTAATTGTCCAGCATATGCCGCCGAGATTTACAAAATCTTTGGCTCAACGATTAAACGGCTTATGTGATATTCGGGTGAAGGAAGCAGAGGATGGAGAACCTATATTGAAAGGTGTAGCCTATATCGCTCCTGGCGGAAAGCACTTGAAATTTGAAAAATGTACGGCAGGTTTTTGCGTCCGACTCGACGATTCGGAGCCGCCAAGAATGGGGCATCGGCCGTCTGTTGACGTTTTGTTGGAGTCGGCAGCTTCCAATCGGGAGTTACAATATATAGCAGCTATCATGACAGGGATGGGGCAAGATGGTACGAAAGGTATGCAACAGCTACAAGCTGCATGCAAAACGATTACGATTGCTGAGTCTGAAAAGACATCCGTCGTCTATGGGATGCCAAAAGCGATTGTAGAAGCTGGTCTCGCCGACAAAGTCGTTGATGTGCAGAACATTGCAGCAACAATAACGGAAATCCTACATTCTTGAGGGGGCGTCATTATGGATACAAATCAATACCTTGAAATGTTTCTAGAGGAAAGTAAAGAACATCTTCAAGCGTGCAATGAGCATTTATTGGAATTGGAAAAAAATCCAGAGGACTTGGCGATTGTCAATGAAGTGTTCCGATCGGCGCATACGTTGAAAGGGATGTCAGCAACGATGGGCTATGAAGACATCGCTGACTTGACACATAAGATGGAAAACGTGCTTGATGCGATAAGGAATTCAAAAATTGGTGTTTCTTCGGAAATTCTCGACATTGTTTTCAAAGCTGTCGATGATTTGGAAGAAATGGTAATGGATATCGAAGCAGGTGGCACAGGGAAAAAGGATGTACAGGAGCTCGTTGCTGCATTAAATCGAATTGAAGAGGGACAAACAGTCATTTCAGCATCGGCAATGGAAACTGCATCTTCCAAAATGGCTGTTGAGCCGCATCAATTACAAGTTCCGACACTTCACTACGATGACTATGAAATGACGGTAATCGGTCAATCTCAGGAACAAGGTTTTAATGCGTTTGAAATTTTAGTCACGCTTCGGGAAGATTGCCTTCTTAAAGCTGCGAGGGTGTTCATGGTTTTCGAGATACTTGAGAAATCAGGGGAAATTGTTAAGACAAAGCCGACTGTTGAACAATTGGAAAATGAAGATTTTGATGAATTGTTTACAGTTGTTCTAATCACAAAGGAGGAAGCAAGTACACTTCAAGCTAAAGTGATGAAAGTGTCTGAAGTAGAACATGTTCATATCCAACCGATTTCTGACGTATCTCCTTTAAAAGGAAAACCGGTTGCCGTAAATGAGGTTGCACCTACGTCGACAAACGCTACAGGTAGCGAAAAGGAAGAAGTAGCTCCTCAAAAAGGACGCCGTTCTGTGAATACACATAGTGTAAACAAGACGATCCGTGTCAATATTGATCGGCTAGACATCCTAATGAATCTTTTTGAAGAGTTGGTCATTGATAGAGGGCGTTTGCAATCGATAGCGAGTGAACTACATAATCCTGATTTGAATGAAACTGTTGAGCGAATGACGAGGGTTTCTGGTGATCTTCAAAACATCATCCTAAATATGCGCATGGTTCCAGTGGAGACTGTATTCAACCGGTTCCCACGAATGGTTCGCCAACTGTCCCGTGAACTTGAAAAGAAAATCAATCTTGACATCATCGGTGCTGAAACTGAATTGGATCGGACAGTTATCGATGAAATAGGGGATCCTCTCGTCCATTTAATTCGAAATGCTTTGGATCATGGTATCGAGAGTCCGGCAGAACGACTTGCGAAAGGGAAGCCGGAGGAAGGTACAATTACATTAAGGGCATATCATTCCGGAAATCATGTATTCATTGAGCTGGAAGACGATGGTGCTGGCATTAACAAGGAACGGGTCCTACAAAAAGCGCTTGAGAGAGGAATCGTCACTGAAGAGACGGCTGCTACTTTAACAGAAAAACAAATTGCAGAGCTCATTTTGGCATCTGGATTTTCAACTGCAGATAAAATTACAGACGTATCCGGTCGCGGCGTCGGTTTAGATGTTGTGAAAAGCACGATTGAATCACTTGGTGGCTATATTACAATCGATTCTAAAGAAGGAGAAGGTTCCCTTTTCCAAGTTCAGTTACCGTTAACGTTATCCATTATTTCTGTCATGCTCGTCAATTTGGATAAAGATATTTATGCAATCCCGCTTTCTTCGATTATCGAAACAGCAATTATTCAAACTGCTGATATTCTGAATGCGCATAACCAACAAGTCATCGACTTTAGAGGAAGTATTGTTCCTCTCGTCAATTTGAAGAGCATCTTCGAGATGGAGGAGGCGCAGGAGGCTGAGGAATTCCAATCCGTCGTCATTGTACGTAAAGGTGATAAAATGGCAGGTCTCGTCGTGGATTCCTTTATCGGGCAACAAGAAATTGTGTTGAAATCGCTAGGCAATTATCTTCAGAGTGTATTTGCCATTTCTGGAGCTACAATTTTAGGAAACGGCCAAGTTGCGCTTATCGTGGATTGCAATGCATTGATCAAATAGGCGGGAGGGGAAAGCAATGGCTGAAGTAAGTGAAATGAATAGAGAAATGAAAGTAATCATATTCCAATTAATGGACAAGGAGTATGCTATTGGGGTTGACGTTGTCGAATCGATTGAAAAGCTCATGTCAATCACGAGAGTTCCGAAAACACCTTCCTATATTAAAGGAGTCATAAACTTAAGAGGTGTTGTCACTCCGATTGTTGATTTGCGAGAGCGTTTCGGCATGGAAGTGAAGTCTCTCGATGATAGCAGTAGAATAATTATCGTTTCTCTGGAGGAGTTTGAGGTAGGACTCATTGTCGATGCTGCAAATGATGTAATCGATATACCTGTCGACTCTATTGAACCGCAACCCGAAGTTGTAGGATCGGTCGAATCGGAATTCATTTCGGGGGTTGCCAAAGTAGGTAAACGGCTATTGGTCATGCTGAATCTTGAAAAGGTTCTCCAACCTGTGAAAAGAGTGACGACAGATGAAATCTGATTATCAAATTACAGATATGCATCTCGACGTGCTGAAGGAAATAGGCAATATCGGTGCTGCTCATGCCGCAACTTCCTTATCACAATTACTCGACAGGAAAATTGATATGCTCGTTCCAAAAGTGTCCCTCGTCTCCTTTGACGAAATGTTTGACTTGGCAGGAGGCGCTGAACGAATTGTGGCAGGCATCTTCTTGAGAATTCAAGGCGACCTATCCGGTAGTATGTTTTTTGTGTTACCGATTGATTCGGCTAACAAGTTCATCCGTAGATTAATTGTAGATGAAACATTCGATTTCAGTGCCGTACCAATACCGGAGATGGGTATTTCGGCAATGCAGGAACTCGGTAATATTTTGTCAGGATCCTATTTAGCTGCCTTGTCGGATTTTACAGGATTAAAAGTTCATCCGACTGTACCTTCGTTGAGCGTAGATATGGTCGGAGCGATTGTCAGTTTTGGCCTCATAGAAGTGTCTCATTATAGCGATGAAGTTATCGTCATTGATACGCGCATCGAAGAGGAAGATGAAGATGGAAATTCGAGTGTAGACGGTCATTTCTTTTTGCTTCCTGATCCCGAGTCTTACATTACGATTTTCCGCTCATTAGGTGTGCTATAAGATGAACGCGTTAAAAACTGTTACTAGAGTCGGAATAGCCGACATGAATATCGTGCATGCACCAGGAACGATTCGGACTTCCGGGTTAGGGTCATGTGTTGGAGTCGTCTTGTATGACGAAGTGAAGAAGATTGCGGGACTTCTTCATGTCATGCTTCCGGATTCGAGTTTAGGAAGGTCGGACAGTTTCAATGTCGCGAAATTTGCGGATACGGGCATTTATTCACTAATGGAAATGCTAAAGGCTGAAGGAGTTCGTCCATTATCCTTGAAAGCTAAAATTGCAGGAGGTTCCCAAATGTTTCAATTCGGATCAAGTGACACAATTCGAATCGGACCACGGAACGTTGAAGCTGTAAAGAAGGAACTAGCCCGACTCTCAATACCAATAATTGCGGAAGACACGGGTGGTTCCAGCGGGCGGACAATTGAGTTCGATCCGATGACGAGTATATTGAGCATTCGGACAGTCAACTTTGGAACGAAGGAAATATGAGGCGGTAGACGTAACAGAGCGACTGGACGATTCAGTCGCTGTTTTTTATCGAAATTTGCTATAATAGTAATCAAATAATTTTAATATTTGTCGGAAACATCATGGAAGGTGAGGGATTCGATGTCCAAAGAGTGTCTGACGGAAGAAGATGCATGTTGGGAACTATGGTTAAATGATCGGGATCCCGATGCCGGCGATAAACTTGTCCGGAAGTATACTCCTCTTGTCAATTACCATGTGCAACGAATCAGCTCCGGGTTGCCAAGGAATGTTTCGAGGGATGAAATTATGAGTCTAGGTCTTCAAGGGCTATTTGATGCGTTGACGAAGTTCGATCCTGGCAGGGACTTGAAATTTGATACGTATGCTTCTTTCAGAATTCGCGGATCGATCATCGACGGTTTACGAAAGGAAGATTGGCTTCCCCGTTCGTCCCGTGAAAGAACGAAGAAGTTAGAGGAAGAGATTTCAAAACTTGAGCAGAAACTGCTGCGCCATGCAACGCCTGAGGAAATCGCGGATCATCTTGACGTAACAGTCGATGAAGTTTACCAAACAGTTCATGAACACTATTTCTCGAATGTGCTTTCCATGGATGAGCGTATGAATGATGATGAGGACGAAGAGCATAAATCGTTCATTTTAAGGGACGATCATGAGCGGACGCCCGAGCACCAAATCGTCATGGATGAGCTTGTCGGTGATTTGACAATGAAAATTAAACAATTAAATGAAAATGAGCAACTAGTTCTGAATTTGTTCTACACGGATGAAATGACATTAACGGAAATCGGAGAAATCCTGAATTTGTCTACATCTAGAATCTCACAAATCCATTCGAAAGCGCTATTTAAGCTACGGAAATTATTGTTGCCGGAAATTGTCGATGGAGGGATCTTATGAGCCTAAAAGGAATCGAACTCCAAATTGCCATCCCTAAAACGTTCGAAGCAGGAAGGATTGCAGAACAGAAACAGCAGCAATCTCAGCTCAGTCAAGATCAGGCACAGCTGCAAAATGAAAAAGAAACATTAAAAAATCGGGAAAGTGTTCGGCAATCAGAGAAATACGCCAAAACGGATAAAGATCCGAAAGGAAAAAATCAGGATAAGCATGAAAAAGAAAAAGATAGACAACTTAATGAAGAGGAAAAGAAGACAAATCACCCTTACAAAGGGTCGTTTGTCGACTTTACAGGATGATCGACATGCAAACGGTGTTTTTAGTTTTTTTATTCATTTTACAAGTAATCGGTTTTTATTTCATGGCATTGCTTTACATGAAAGTTTCCAAGTTCAACGATTTGGAAAAGAAACAGCGGAAGCTCATGGCTGAAATGGATGATGCAATTGGCGCTTACTTATCCGAATTGAAAGAGGAAAACGAAAGGCTAATTAGCATTATCGATAAACGACAGGAAAATAATGATTCCGCGGAAAAATCATCTGTTAGTCCCCGTAGCTTGGAGTCGGAACAGCCGAGAGAAAAAGAGGCTTTCTTTCTCAATACCCCGCGTTATCCCGTAAAAGCCGCGATGGACTCTTACCGGAAGGCACCTTCTTTGAAAAAAATGAGTGTGCCTGATTATGGATCGAACGAATCCGAAATGGATGATCGTACGCTTGCCATCCATTTGCATGATGAAGGTGAGCCAATCGAGAAAATCGCTAAGCGTCTCGGGAAAGGGAAAACTGAAGTGGAATTGCTCCTTAAATTTAGATGAAGTAAGTTGCAATCGGGTTATTGGTATGGTATATTATCAAATGGTGTTACTACACACGTATGTGGATGGTGGGAAAAGGTGCCGAAAGGTCATTCCATCGCATGAAACATACGGAGGAATCTAACCAAATTGGAGGAAAAACAAATGTCAGTAATCTCAATGAAACAACTGCTTGAAGCAGGTGTACATTTCGGACACCAAACTCGTCGTTGGAACCCGAAAATGAAAAAGTATATTTTCGTGGAGCGTAACGGAATATACATCATCGATCTTCAAAAGACGGTGAAAAAACTTGAAGAAGCTTATGACTTCATGCGTCAAGTAGGTGCAGATGGCGGAAAAGTTCTTTTCGTCGGCACGAAGAAACAAGCACAAGATGCTATTAAAGAAGAAGCAGAACGCGCAGGAATGTACTACATCAACCAACGTTGGCTTGGTGGTACACTTACAAACTTCGAAACGATCCAAAAACGTGTTGCACGTATGAAAAAGATCGAAACGATGGAAGAAGACGGTACATTCGATGTACTTCCTAAAAAAGAAGTTTCTGAACTAAGAAAAGAACACGAACGTCTTGTGAAATTCCTTGGCGGTATCCGTGATATGAAATCATTGCCTGACGTCATCTTCGTTGTTGACCCTCGTAAAGAGCGCATCGCTGTGGCTGAAGCAATCAAATTGAACATTCCACTCGTCGGTATTGTTGACACGAACTGTGACCCGGACGAAATCGACTATGTCATCCCTGCGAATGACGATGCAATCCGTGCGGTTCGTCTACTTACTAGCAAGATGGCAGATGCATTGATCGAATCAAGACAAGGCGCTGATGAAGAAGTATCTGAAGAAGCGACTGAAACGGCAGCTGCAGAGTAATAGTAGTAATAAAGCAGACGATAAGCGGTCAACCCCCTTATCGTCTTTTTTAGAGATTGTCGTCTCAATTCACTTAAACAGGAGGAACTAATAATGGCAATTACAGCACAAATGGTTAAAGAGTTGCGCGAAAAAACTGGCGCAGGTATGATGGACTGCAAAAAAGCACTTACTGAAGTAAATGGTGATATGGATGCGGCGGTAGACTTCCTTCGTGAAAAAGGTCTTTCTAGCGCAGCTAAAAAAGCTGACCGCATTGCAGCGGAAGGTACGACTAATATCATTGTAAACGGAAATGACGCTGTTATCTTCGAAGTAAACGCTGAAACAGACTTCGTTGCGAAAAACGAAGCGTTCCAGGCTCTTGTTAAAGAACTTGGTGAGCACCTTCTAGCTACAAAGCCTGCAACGGTTGAAGAAGCAACTGAGTCAAAAATGGAGAATGGTCTTACAGTTGCTGACCACATTTCCAATGCAGTTGCTAAAATCGGTGAGAAAATCACTCTTCGCCGTTTCGAAGTGAAAACAAAAACAGACAATGATGCATTCGGTCCTTACCTTCACATGGGTGGACGTATTTCCGTATTGACAATCCTTGAAGGTGCGACTGACGCTGAAGCTGCAAAAGACGTTGCAATGCACATCGCAGCTATGAATCCGAAATACATTTCACGTGATGAAGTGTCCGAGGAAGAAGTAGAGCGCGAGCGCAAAGTTCTTACTGAGCAAGCATTGAACGAAGGTAAGCCTGAAAATATCGTTGCGAAAATGGTTGAAGGCCGTCTTGGAAAATACTTCGAAGAGATTTGTGTGCTTGACCAAGCATTCGTTAAAAATTCAGATCAAAAAGTTCGCGATTTCGTAAAATCAACTGGTGGAACGTTGAAAGAATTTGTACGTTTTGCTGTTGGTGAAGGAATCGAAAAACGCGAAGATAACTTTGCTGATGAAGTTATGAGCCAAGTAAAAGGCAACTGATTAGATAAAAAGGTTCAATAGGGGACACAACATTGTGTTCCCTATTTTTCGAGAAATTAAAGTAGACGGAGGGTACATATGGGCGTCCCAAAATATAAAAGAATTGTCTTGAAGCTAAGCGGCGAGGCGCTTGCAGGTGAACAAGGCTTCGGTCTTTCGCCGGCAATTATTAAAACAGTCGCTGAACAAGTGAAAGAAGTTGTCGACCTTGGCGTGGAAGTCGCGGTCGTAGTTGGTGGAGGAAACATTTGGCGAGGCAAAGTCGGCAGCGAAATGGGCATGGACAGAACAACCGCTGATTATATGGGTATGCTTGCCACGGTTATGAATTCATTGGCGCTTCAGGACGCTCTTGAAAAATTAGACGTTGAAACGCGTGTATCGTCATCAATCGATATGCGGCAAGTAGCTGAGCCGTATATTCGCAGAAAAGCGATTCGTCATCTGGAGAAAAAGCGTGTCGTCATCTTTGCGGCTGGAACTGGAAATCCTTATTTCTCGACGGATACGACGGCTGCACTTAGAGCGGCTGAGATTGAAGCGGACGTCATCTTAATGGCGAAAAATAATGTTGACGGTGTCTATTCAGCCGATCCGTTAAAAGATGAAAATGCAGTGAAATATGCGGAATTGACTTACTTGGAAGTAATTAGCCAAGGACTTCAAGTCATGGATTCCACTGCTTCAACCCTATGTATGGACAACGATATCCCTCTCGTAGTATTCTCAATTATGGATAATGGAAATATTAAAAAGGCCGTGCTTGGTGAACCAATCGGTACGGTTGTGAGGAGGAATGGGTAAATGCCGAAAGCATTAATGGATCAGACAAAAGACAGAATGGAAAAAGCAATTGGGTCTTTCTCTAGACAACTTGCTTCTATCCGAGCTGGTCGTGCGAACGCTTCGTTGCTGGATCGAATTTCAGTCCTTTATTACGGAGCTCCAACACCGTTGAACCAAATGGCAGGAATCTCAGTACCTGAGGCGAGACTAATGGTCATCCAGCCATATGACAAAACAACTTTAGGTGATATTGAAAAAGCGATTTTGAAATCGGATATCGGAATCACGCCATCCAATGACGGATCGGTCATCCGTTTAGCAGTCCCTGCGTTGACGGAAGAACGCCGCAAGGAATTGGTGAAAGAAGTTAAAAAAGAGGCGGAAGAGTCTAAAATTGCAATCCGCAATATTCGCCGAGATGCAAACGACGAGTTGAAAAAGCTCGAAAAGAACGGGGACATTACAGAGGATGAATTACGCCGTGAAGGTGAAGAAATCCAAAAACTTACTGATTCCTACATCGTTAAAATTGATGAGATTGCCAAAGATAAAGAAAATGAAATTATGGAAATCTGATCGAGAACTTTCTATACAATGGGGCGTCCTACTTTCAGGACGTCTTTTTTTCTGACCGTAAATCATTCGTTTTCTCGAATGATAAATATTTCATCGTACGGTATGCATAATCTAAAAGAGGACGTACTTAGATTTTCAACTGTATTAAATGAAATTTATCGGCTAATTTGATACGATAGACTAGATACTTGCTCAAAAAGCAGGCGAGTGGAGGAAACGAAATGCTAGATAAACTGTTACGGAAAAAAACTGTAGAAAACCGACCGTCAATTTCCGACAGGCTTTCGAAAGTAAAAAGTAGAACAATACCTTCACACGTCGCTATCATCATGGATGGGAACGGCAGATGGGCAAGACGACGTAATTTACCGCGGATTGCCGGACATCATGAAGGGATGAAAACTGTCCGGAAAATTACCCGGATTGCGAATGACATTGGCATCGACGTCTTGACATTGTACGCTTTTTCAACAGAAAATTGGAAACGCCCCAAAATGGAAATCGACTTTCTCATGAAACTACCGGGAGAGTTTCTCACAACGTACTTGCCTGAATTGATCGAGCAAAACGTAAGAGTAGAAACGATAGGCGATTTCAATGCGTTGCCGCCACATACGAAAGAAGCGATTGTGAAAGCGAAAGAAGCAACTTCTAACAATGACGGACTCATTTTAAACTTTGCGATGAACTATGGCAGCCGCCTTGAGATGGTAAAGGCTGTGAAAGAAATCGCCCAATTAGCAGTCAATAATCAACTAACAATCGATGAAATCGATGAATCTGTAATTGATTCATATCTCATGACAGCCCACTTACCAGAACCGGATTTGCTTATCCGGACGAGTGGAGAGATGCGATTGTCGAACTTCATGCTTTGGCAGCTAGCTTATTCGGAATTCTCCTTTACAGAGGTTCTCTGGCCGGACTTCGATGAGTCATGCATGTTAAGTGCAATCGAAGAATTCCAAATGCGCAACCGAAGATTTGGAAGTGTGGAAGGAGATAAAGGAATTTGAAACAGAGAATTATAACAGCTATCGCAGCATTGGCCGTTTTTTTTCCGCTTGTTATTATCGGCGGGCTGCCATTTACAATTGCAATTTATTTGATTGCTTCAGTCGGTCTATTTGAATTGTTGCGCATGAAAGATATCCGGATTTTTTCTTTCGAGGGCATTCTCGTCTGGATAGCTCTTGCGATACTATTACTTCCTTCAATATGGACTGACGAGGTCGAACAGTGGGTTGGCTATACGAAAATTGAAATGTTGTTCGCACTTATTCTCATTTTATTAATCTATACAGTCATTTCGAAAAATAAATTCACGTTCGATCATGCGGCGTTCACGGCATTTAGTGCATTATACGTAGGCATCGGATTTTATTATTTAATAGAAACACGATTTTATGGGTTCGAGTATGTGTTCTATGCACTTCTCGTCATTTGGATGACGGATTCAGGAGCATACTTTGTCGGCAGAAAAATAGGTAAGCGGAAGCTTTGGCCGGATATCTCACCGAATAAGACAGTAGAAGGGTTTATCGGAGGGATCTCCTTTGCCGTCCTGTTTGCATGTGCATTCCAGCTCTTTTATCCATTAGCACCGTCCTATTTAATGTTGATTATTGTAACAATCATCGCCTCGATTGTCGGACAGTTAGGAGATTTAGTCGAGTCGGCGTTGAAAAGGCATTTCGGGGTGAAGGATTCCGGGAATTTGCTACCGGGACATGGAGGAATTCTTGATCGTTTCGATAGTCTTCTTTTCGTGTTGCCGCTCATTCATTTTTTGCATCTAGTCGGTTGATGGAAAGGGAGATAATTAGTATATGATGAAAAAAATAAGTCTGCTCGGTGCCACGGGGTCAATTGGTACACAGACTCTCGATATTATTCAATCAAACAAAGAGCAATTTACGCTCGTATCTTTTTCAGCAGGGATGAATATAACAAAAGTAAGGGAAATTACAGCGCAATTTAGTCCGTCAATTGTATCTGTTATTCAGAAGGAAGATGCAGAAGCTCTACAAGCAGAATTTCCAAAAACGCGTTTCGTGTATGGAAAGGAAGGTCTTATAACGGTTGCTGCACATGCGGGAGCGGACATGCTCGTCAATGCAGTCATCGGGAGCATCGGATTGGAGCCGACTATGGCAGCTATCCGAGAAGGCATTACAATTGCCATTGCAAACAAAGAGACGCTCGTAGCTGCAGGGGATATTGTCATGGAGGAAGCGAGAAAGAGAAATGTTGCCCTTCTCCCTGTTGACAGTGAGCATTCAGCACTCTTCCAATCATTGAATGGAGAAAATGCTAAACGGGTTTCTCGGCTTATTTTGACGGCTTCTGGCGGGAGTTTTAGGGATTTGACCCGAGACCAATTGCAAGGAGTAACTGTACAACAGGCGTTGGCACATCCGAACTGGTCAATGGGTAATAAATTGACAATCGATTCAGCGACGATGATGAACAAAGGGCTTGAAGTAATTGAGGCCCATCATCTATTTCAAATGCCATATGATAGTATCGATTGTTTACTGCACAAGGAAAGCATTATCCATTCAATGGTTGAATTCGAAGACACAAGTGTCATGGCTCAACTTGGCTCTCCAGACATGCGGGTGCCAATCCAATATGCGATGACATATCCAGATCGGATTCCAATGCAAAATGCAAAGCCTTTGCGACTAGAGGATATTGGAACACTTCATTTTGAAAAAATGGATTTTGAAAGATTTAAAGCACTTGCCCTTGCATACGAGGCAGGCAAGCAAGGTGGCACGATGCCGACAGTGATGAATGCGGCGAATGAAGTCGCAGTTCAATTGTTCATGAAAGGCAGAATCCCATTCCTGCAAATCGAAGAGATTGTAGAACGGATGATGGACAATCATCAATCGATTACGTCACCAGACCTTGAGGCGATTTTGGAAATCGATTCAACTACCCGTAAAATGGTGTATGATATGGTGAAATGAGTAATGAATAAATCGGCCAATTGGCCAGTTAAGGTGGTTTTTCATGGAAACCGTAATTGCGTTTATAATAATATTCGGCTCTCTCGTCTTTTTTCACGAATTAGGGCATTTCCTTTTCGCGAAAAAAGCAGGCATCATGGTACGTGAATTCGCAATTGGATTCGGACCTAAAATACTCGCCATCCGCAAACAAGAGACGCTTTACACGATCCGCCTTCTTCCTCTTGGCGGCTACGTGAGAATGGCGGGCGAGGATTTCGATACAGTTGAATTACAGCCAGGATACCGTGTAGGCGTCATACTGAATAGTAACGATAAAATCGAGAAAATATATTTGAATCGTGATGTTTCCAATCCGAACGTCCTATTTTTAGAAACAGAGCATGCCGATTTGAGTAAAGAGCTTTTCATCGAAGGTTATGATGAAGATGGAAATCTTGTGAAATATGAAGTTTCCCGTAATGCGGTCATTTATGAAAAAGGGCAAGAGACACTCATTGCGCCTTATGACCGTCAGTTCGATTCAAAATCACTTGGAAGCAGAGCAATGGCAATCTTTGCTGGACCGTTATTCAATTTCATTCTTGCTTTTTTCATCTTTTTGGCGATTGGACTTCTTCATGGAATCCCGACAAATGAGCCGATTATTAAGGAAGTCGTGAATGACAGCCCTGCTTATACAGCTGGTATGGAAGCAGGGGACTTTGTTAAGGAAGTAGACGGGAAGCATATTGAAAGCTGGCAACAGTTTACCGCGACGATCCAGAAAAATCCCGGTAATGAACTTCAACTGAAGGTAGAGAGGGACGGAGAATTGATAACATTGGCGGTAGTTCCTGATACAAAAGTTGATGCTGGACAGGAATATGGCCAAATAGGTGTTATGTATGAAAGTCCATTGGAAAAGAATGTGTTAAAAGCATTTGCTTTCGGAGCTGAGCAAACATATAGCTGGATGAAAAGGATTTTTGAACTTCTAGGAATGCTCGTAACCGGTAAGTTTACAATTGACGCATTAAGCGGTCCTGTCGGTATTTATAAAGCGACCGAGGAAGTAGCGCAATGGGGTGTCTTCTCTCTTATGAACTGGGCTGCGATTTTAAGCATAAATCTAGGAATTATGAACCTTTTGCCGTTGCCTGCACTAGATGGCGGAAGATTGCTGTTCTTCCTATTTGAAGGAGTTCGTGGCAAGCCAGTCGATAAACAGAAGGAAGGCATGGTTCATTTTGTTGGTATTATGTTATTAATGGTTCTAATGCTCGTTGTCACCTGGAATGACATTCAACGCTTTTTCTTTTAATCTTAGAATAAATTGAGAAATTCGAGGTGAAAAACTTCATGAAACAATCACGGACATTCATCCCGACTATGCGCGAAATCCCGGCGGATGCCGAAATCCTCTCCCACCAACTTTTGTTAAGGGCAGGATATATCCGTCAACATATGAGCGGCGTCTATTCTTTTCTTCCTTTGGCAAAGAAAGTGATTCGGAAGATCGAAAATATTATCCGGGAAGAGATGGAGAAAACCGATGCTGTTGAAATGTTCATGCCGACGTTGCAATCATCTGGACTATGGGAAGAGACCGGTAGATGGAATTCTTATGGTGCTGAGCTCTTCAGGCTCAAGGATCGTCATTCCCGTCAACTGGCTCTAGGTCCTACTCATGAAGAAGTGATTACATCGCTTATCCGGGATGAAGTGAAGTCCTACAAGAAGCTACCGCTCACTGTCTATCAGATTCAGACAAAGTTTAGGGATGAAAAACGTCCCCGGTTCGGACTGCTTCGCGGTAGGGAATTCATCATGAAGGATGCCTATTCATTCCATTCCTCTGAAGAGAGTCTGGAAGAGAAGTATAATGAAATGATGCAGGCGTACTCGAATATTTTTTCAAAGCTAGGCTTGAACTTCCGTGCTGTCATCGCGGATGGCGGAACGATTGGAGGCAAAGTTAGCCATGAGTTCATGGCATTGTCCGATATCGGAGAAGATACGATTGCTTATAGTGACTCTTCCAGTTATGCCGCAAATATTGAGATGGCTGAAGTGAATGCTGACTATGTAAAGTCTAAAGAAGCGTTAAAAGATCTTGCGAAAGTGGATACGCCAGGCCAGAAGACAATAGCAGAAGTTGCTACATTTTTAAACATTGACCCTTCAAAAGTTATTAAAACGCTCATTTTCAAAGCGGATGAAGAGCTAGTTGTCGTCCTTGTTCGCGGTGACCATGAAATAAACGAGATTAAATTGAAGAATGCATTAAAGGCAAAAGAAATTGAGTTAGCCTCTGAGGACGAAATCGAAGCTAAACTTTCATGTAAAGTAGGTTCTATCGGTCCCGTTAAACTGCCTCTCGACTTAAAAGTGTATGCCGACTACGCTGTTGAAAAGGTCGTAAACGGCGTTTGCGGTGCGAATGAAGATGGCTGTCATTTAGTAAACGTTAATCCTGAACGTGATTTTGCAGTCGAACATTATTTTGATTTGCGATTCATTAAAGAGGGAGAACAAGCACCAGATGGAATCGGGACAATTCGTTTTGCGAAAGGGATTGAACTTGGCCACATTTTTAAATTAGGAACCATTTATAGCGAGCCGATGAAAGCGACATACTTAGATGAAAACGGGAAGACACAGCCGTACAGGATGGGCTGTTATGGCATCGGTGTTTCACGAATTCTGGCCGCTATAGCAGAACAGTATAATGATGCGGATGGATTAAAATGGCCGAAACAGCTAGCACCGTATGATATCCATCTTGTTACAATCAGTATGAAAGATGAAGCACAGAAGAAACTGTCGGAAGAGCTTTATCACTTGCTGAAAACATACCGATATGACATTTTACATGATGACCGAGATGAGCGGGCAGGAGTGAAATTTACAGATGCCGATCTGATCGGATTGCCGATTCGTCTAACTATCGGCAAGAAAGCGCAAGAAGGAATTATTGAAGTTAGATTTAGAGAAACTGGTGAGACGGTCGAGTGGCAAAAAGAAGAAGTGACTGAAAAACTGCAAGCCTTTTTCGGTTAATAATATAGGATAAGGAGGGGAGACCGAATTGAGCCGGTACTTCCCTTCTTTTCACTGTAAGAAATGGGGGGTTACATATGGATGCAAAAGTAAAATTGCTTACGTTGCTGCAACAGATTGGTATGACGGATGATCAAACAATTGTTCATTTCGAACATGGAACGTTAGAACGAGTCGATATTCATCGCAAATCGAGAATATGGCAGTTTAATGTAGAGCTTGAAAAAACATTGCCTGTTCACGTCTTCCAGTTATTTCAACAAAAGATGACGGAAGCCTTTACGTCCATAGCCACGGTGCGCCTTCAAGTATCAGTCCGAACGACAGAAGGGAATCCTGATTTGATTGTCGGCTATTGGCCGTATGTCATAGAGGAAATGAGAGATATGTCCCCTCCAATTCGTGAAAGGCTTATTGGACAAAAGCCTGTACTCGTTGGTGGAAAGATGACATTAACATGTGCGAATGACTTTGAACAACAAACGATGAAAAACAAGTATGGTCGTCTAATCGCTGAAGTTTATGAATCCTTCGGTTTTCCAACGATGGCTATCGAGTTCACAATTTCCGAAGAGGCTGACGATAACGAAGCGGAACGATTAGCTTTCATTGCACAAAAAGAAGCTGAAGAGGAAGAGTACGCGAAGAACGCATTAGCAAATCTTCAAAAAATGGAAGCAATGAAGAAGGAGAACGGTGATGTCGGGAATAGGCCATTTGTTTTGGGTGTCCCAATTAAACCGGATGAACCGATCATCGGCATTGAGACGATACAAGATGAGGAAAGACGCGTAACAATTGAAGGCTATGTATTTGATGCTGAAGTTAGGGAATTACGAAGCGGCCGTTCATTGCTCACAATTAAAGTAACGGATTATACCGATTCAATTCTTGTGAAAATGTTCTCACGTGACAACGAAGATGCCGAGTTAATGAAAACGTTGAAAAAAGGTGCTTGGGTCCGTGCGAGGGGGAGTATCCAAAACGATACTTTTGTACGAGATCTCATCATGATGGCACAGGACATTATGGAAGTTCCTGCAATCATTCGAAAAGATAACGCTCCTGAAAATCGTAAAAGAATTGAATTGCATGCACATACGATGATGAGCCAAATGGATGCTGTAACATCGGCTTCCGCTTTAGTGGAACAAGCAGCAAAATGGGGACATCCCGCAATAGCTATTACCGATCATGCAAACGTCCAATCGTTTCCGGAAGCGTATTCCGCCGGCAAGAAGCACGGCATTAAAGTATTATTCGGTTTAGAGGCGAACTTGGTAGACGATGGAGTTCCGATTGTATACGACGAGCAACATCGATTACTTGAAGAAGATACATTCGTTGTGTTTGACGTAGAGACAACAGGATTATCCGCCGTATATGACACAATTATCGAGTTAGCAGCGGTTAAAGTTGTGAATGGAGAGATACAGGAACGGTTTGAGCGGTTTGCAAATCCACACCATCCACTATCTTCAACTACGACCGAACTGACTGGAATTACAGATGATATGGTGAAGGATGCTCCTGAAGTGTCGGAAGTTATAAAAGACTTCAAGGAGTTCATTGGCGATGCAATCCTTGTCGCGCATAATGCTTCTTTCGATATGGGCTTCTTTTATGAAGCGAGCAAGAGAGCTGATTTGCATGATAAAAGCTATCCGGTTATTGATACGCTCGAGTTATCTCGTTTCTTATATCCAGAACTGCGAAACCACAGATTGAATACGTTAGCAAAAAAGTTCGATATTGAACTGACACAGCATCACCGTGCAATTTATGACACGGAAGCGACGGCGTATTTGTTCATCCGCCTTATGAAGGAAGCAACAACGGAAAAAGGCATTAAATACTTGGATGATTTCAACAAAAATATCGGAGAAGGGGATGCGTACAAACGCTCAAGACCTTCACATTGCACATTGCTAGCGACCGATGACGAAGGTTTGAAAAATCTTTTCAAGCTCGTATCTATTTCACATATGGATTACTTTTACAGAGTTCCACGCATTCCGCGCTCTCTATTGATGAAGTATCGAAACGGTCTCCTTGTTGGGTCGGGCTGCGACAAAGGCGAAGTTTTCGAAGGCCTCATGCAGAAGTCAATGGAAGAAGTAGAGGAAATTGCGAGCTTCTACGATTATCTCGAGCTTCATCCGAAGCCTGTCTATTCCCATTTAATTGAACTGGAATTGATACGAGATGAATGGAATCTTGAAGACATTATGCGGAAAATGATTAAACTTGGAAATAAAGTCGGCCTTCCAGTATGTGCAACGGGGAATGTCCACTATATTGACGAGACAGATGCGATGTATCGCCAAGTGCTTGTTAGAGCCCAAGGCGGGGCAAACCCGATGAATCGTCACTCTTTGCCTGAAGTCCACTTCCGGACGACTGATGAAATGCTCGAGCACTTCTCATTTTTAGGCAAAGAAGTCGCTGAAAAAATTGTCGTCGATAATCCTCAAGCGATTGCTGATCGTATCGGAGATGTGAAAGTAATTAAAGATGATTTGTATACACCGACGATTATTGGAGCAGATGACGAAGTTAGGGATTTGACCTATTCAATGGCACGTCACATTTACGGTGAACAATTGCCTGAAATAATCGAAGCGCGAATTGAAAAGGAATTAAAGGCGATTATCGAAAACGGCTTCGCGGTTATTTATCTCATATCACATAAGCTTGTAAAGAGATCGTTGGATGATGGCTATCTTGTCGGTTCTCGTGGATCAGTCGGTTCCTCGCTCGTTGCAACGATGATGGAAATTACAGAAGTGAACCCGATGCCACCGCACTATGTTTGTCCATCATGCAAGCTGTCGGAATTCTTCGATGACGGGTCGGTCGGCTCCGGCTTTGACTTGCCAGACAAAGCATGTGCTTCTTGCGGAACGATGCTCAAAAAAGATGGACAAGACATCCCGTTCGAAACTTTCCTTGGCTTTAATGGAGATAAAGTCCCGGATATCGATTTGAACTTTAGCGGAGAATATCAGGCACATGCGCATAACTATACGAAAGAACTTTTCGGGGAAGATTATGTCTACCGAGCAGGGACAATTGGGACCGTTGCCGAAAAGACAGCTTACGGTTACGTAAGAGGTTATATGAATGACAACAACCTTCATTTGCGTGGGGCGGAAATTGACCGGCTCGTGCAAGGCTGTACGGGCGTCAAAAGGAATACTGGGCAGCACCCCGGCGGTATTATCGTTGTCCCGGAAAATATGGAGATTTTTGATTTTACACCGATTCAATTCCCGGCCGATGATGCGGCTTCGAGTTGGCGGACGACGCATTTCGACTTCCATTCAATTGATAATAATCTTTTGAAGCTTGACATACTAGGACATGATGATCCAACGATGATCAAGATGCTTGAAGACCTATCTGGCATTGATCCAAAAACGATTCCGCCGGATGATGAAGGGGTCATGGCGCTATTTAGCGGAACTTCATCATTAGGTGTCACGGAAGAGCAAATCGAATGCAAGACAGGAACATTAGGCGTGCCTGAATTCGGTACACGCTTTGTTAGACAAATGCTCGAGGAAACGAAACCGTCCACATTCTCTGAACTAATCCAGATTTCTGGTCTTTCCCATGGGACGGATGTGTGGCTCGGTAATGCGCAGGAGCTCATACAAAATAAAATATGCCAATTATCCGATGTAATCGGATGTCGAGATGATATTATGGTGTATTTAATTTACCAAGGGCTCGAACCGTCGATGGCTTTTAAAATTATGGAGTCGGTACGGAGAGGAAGAGGATTGACACCGGAATTTGAAGAGGCAATGAAGGCGAATCAAGTGCCGGGTTGGTACATCGATTCCTGTAAAAAGATCAAGTACATGTTCCCGAAAGCACACGCCGCAGCGTATGTACTAATGGCGCTCAGGATTGCTTATTTCAAAGTGCATTATCCAATTATGTATTATGCAGCGT
This sequence comes from Sporosarcina sp. UB5, assembly GCF_050859005.1. GTDB lineage: Bacteria > Bacillota > Bacilli > Bacillales_A > Planococcaceae > Sporosarcina. Next base: position 2,939,373 of record NZ_CP125984.1, on the reverse strand, counting down.
ATTTCACAGTCCGTGCTACGGACTATGATCTTGCAACAATGACGAAAGGCAATGCTTCCATCCGTGCAAAAATTAAAGAAATTAACGATAAAGGCTTGGAAGCGTCGCCTAAAGAGAGAAACTTACTAACAGTATTGGAAATCTCATTGGAAATGTGTGAACGGGGCTTTTCATTCGCGAAGCCTGATCTATACAAATCGGCCGCATCTGAGTTCATTATCGATGGCAATCAATTAATCCCTCCATTCGACGCTATTCCTTCTTTAGGAACGAACGTCGCCAAAGCAATTGTTGAAGCACGTAAAGATGGCATCTTCCTTTCAAAAGAAGACCTGCAACAGCGTGGGAGAGTTTCAAAAACAGTCATTGAGTATATGGATTCATTAGGATGCTTAGAAGGCATGCCAGATTCAAACCAACTTTCGCTTTTCTAAAGCCTTATGCCTGACGCTCCTTTGCAGGCGCCCTCCGCTTTTGCACTTTGTTTGCAATGATACCCAGTAGATGGTACAATTGGTGCAACTTTTGCTATATGTCTTGCGGAAAAAGAGTGGGGTCTCCCGCTCTTTTCTGTTGTTCAATTCGAATAAGACAAGTTTGAACTAAATCTCGGGAGGGTTATGATGAGTAAAATTACGGAAGAAGTTGCAAAACTCGTCAGTCCGATAGTGAGTGACCTTGAGTTGGAATTGGTAGATGTTGAATTTGTAAAAGAAGGAAGAGACTGGTTTTTACGGGTTTATGTCGATACCCCTGAAGGGAACATCGATATCGAGCAGTGCGCACTAGTGAGCGAAAGGCTTAGTGAAGAGTTGGACCGTACAGATCCAATTTCCCAGAACTATTTCCTTGAAGTATCCTCGCCAGGCGCAGAGCGTCCGTTGAAAAAAGAGGAGGACTTTCAAAAAGCGATCGGTCAATATGTATTTATTAAAACGTACGAACCGATCGATGGCATGAAAGAATTTGAAGGTTACTTGTTATCGTATGGTCCTGATGCTGCAGAAGTTGAAATCCGCATTAAGACTCGAAAATTACAAGTCGTCATCGACAAGGAAAAAATCGCATTTGCACGACTGGCAATCGATTTTTCTGCATAATTGAATATAGGAGTGATTAATTATGAGTAGTGATCTACTCGATGCATTGACAGCCCTTGAAAAGCAGAAAGGAATTTCGAGGGATGTACTTGTGGAAGCAATTGAGGCGGCACTTGTTACCGCATATAAAAGAAACTTCAACCAGGCACAAAATGTGCGTGTCGATTTGAATTTGGAAAAAGGGACGATGAAAGTCTATGCCCGTAAAGATGTCGTGGAAGAAGTGGAAGATGAAAGACTTCAAATTTCCCTTGAAGACGCTTTAGTCATTAACCCTGCATATGAACTTGGAGATATCCTTGAAGAAGAGGTGACGCCTCGTGATTTCGGCCGAATTGCAGCGCAAACTGCCAAGCAAGTCGTCACGCAACGTGTGCGTGAAGCTGAACGGGGTCTCATCTACGACGAATATGTTGATCGGGAAGATGACATCGTTAATGGAATCGTCGAGCGCTTTGACGCAAGAAATCTTTATGTAGGTCTCGGGAAAGTGGAGGCGGTGCTTCCCGCAAGCGAACAGATCACTACAGAGTCCTACCAACCACATGATCGAATTAAGGTATACATTACGAAAGTCGAACGTACTTCAAGAGGGCCTCAAGTTTTTGTTTCCCGTACACATCCTGGCCTTTTACGTCGACTGTTTGAAATGGAAGTTCCAGAAATCTATGATGGTACTGTTGAAATTAAATCAATTGCTCGAGAAGCTGGAGATCGTTCGAAAATTTCGGTCCATACAAATAATGAAGAAGTGGATCCGGTAGGGTCTTGCGTCGGTTCTCGAGGAGCTCGCGTCCAATCTATTTCAAATGAATTGAACGGAGAGAAAATCGATATTGTTGAATGGTCCGAAGATCCGATCATTTTTGTTGCAAATGCATTGAGCCCTTCCAAAGTGTTGGACGTGCAAGTGAATGAAGAGGATAGGTCGACAACAGTCGTTGTTCCAGACTATCAACTTTCATTGGCAATTGGAAAACGTGGACAGAACGCACGTTTAGCTGCCAAGTTAACAGGATGGAAAATTGACATTAAAAGTGAAACGGATGCCCGTGAACTAGGCATCTATCCACCTTCTATCGATGAGTCGGCGGGAGAGGGACTATTCGAAGATGATGTATACGCCGTTACCGAAAATGGAAACGATGAATATAATGAGGATCCGTATTTCGATGATGAAGTTGAAGAGGAATCCGAAACAATCGATTTATATTCAGAAACAGACGAAGACAATTGAGTTGAAAGGATGACTGCCCATGACAAGCAAAAAGAAAATCCCTTTGCGTAAATGTGCGGCGACAGGTGAGATGTTGCCAAAGAAGGAAATGATCCGCATTGTTCGCACAAAGGAAGGTGAAGTTTCAGTCGATCTGACAGGTAAAAAATCAGGACGGGGTACGTATGTATCAAAAACTGAAGAGGCTGTAGAAGCAGCTAAACGAAAACGATCGATTGAAAGCCAACTTGGAGCATCGGTGCCAGAGGAAGTATACGATGATCTTCTTCATGCAATACGTCGTGAGGCTTTGAAATGAATCATCCTAAGGAAATATTTCAATTGTTAGGGATGGCTGCAAGAGCTCGAAAACTAATAACTGGCGAAGAATTAGTCGTCAAAGAAGTACGTTCGGGCAATGCGCATCTCGTCATCGTTTCTGAAGATGCTTCAAAAAACACACTTAAAAAAGTGATAGATAAATGCAGTTTTTACAACGTTGAGAAGCATGTGTTTGGGAGCCGGGAAGCTCTCGGCCATGCAATCGGAAAAGAGTCGCGGGTCGTACTCGCGTTAACGGATCCCGGCTTTGCCGGAAAATTATCCGGGCTCCTCAACGAATATAACCGGGGGTGGGCTAATGACGAAGATACGTGTACACGAATACGCGAAAAAAGTGAATAGAACGAGTAAAGAAGTTATTGAAGAGCTTGGTAAAATAAATGTGAAGGTAACAAATCATATGTCGATGCTTGATAAAGAAGCTACTACAAAATTGGATCAACGTTTTGGGAAAGGCGGTTCTACGCCGTCTAACAAGCCTCAAAGCGGACAAAATGATCGAAAGCCGGCTTCAAATGCATCACGACCGGCAGGCAATGCGCAGGATAATAAAAGACAGGGCGGCCCACGTCAAGGGCAAAGCGCACAAGGCGGTAACCGACCAGCTCAAGGTGGCCAACGTCAAGGACAAGGCGCACAAGGAGGCAACCGACCAGCTCAAGGTGGTCAGCGTCAAGGACAAGGCACACAAGGTGGCAACCGACCAGCTCAAGGTGGCCAACGTCCTGGGCAAGGCACGCAAGGCGGTAATCGTCCGGCACAAGGCGCCCAGCGACAAGGACAAGGTACACAAGGCAGCAACCGACCAACTCAAGGCGGCCAACGCCAAGGGCAAGCTACACAAGGTGGCAACCGTCCGGCAACACAAGGAGGTCAACGTCCAGGACAAGGCGCACAAGGCGCACAAGGCGCACAAGGCGGCAACCGTCCTGCTGGACGCGGTGGCAGACCACCTGCACGAGGCATTAACCAAGGGCGTAGAAGACATCGTCCGGCACCAATGCCGAAAGTGGAAAAGCCGTTACCGGAAAAAATCACATTCTATGAGTCATTAACTGTCGGTGAACTTGCAAACAAATTAGGTAGAGAACCATCTGAAATTATTAAAAAGCTATTCATGCTCGGCGTAATGGCGACAATTAACCAAGAGTTAGATAAAGATGCGATTGAACTGATTTGTGCGGAATACGACGTTGAAGTGGAAGAAGAAATTCGTATTGATGTAACGGATCTTGAAATTTATTTTGAGGAATCCGAAGAAACAGAAGCGGAACTAACAGAACGTCCTCCTGTCGTTACAATTATGGGACACGTTGACCACGGTAAAACAACGTTACTCGACTCAATCCGTGATACGAAAGTGACACAAGGAGAAGCAGGCGGTATTACACAGCATATCGGTGCTTATCAGATTAAAGCTGAAGGTAAGAAAATAACGTTCCTAGATACTCCTGGACACGCCGCGTTTACAACAATGCGTGCACGTGGAGCGAAAGTGACTGACATTACAATCCTTGTCGTCGCAGCAGATGACGGTGTTATGCCACAGACGATTGAGGCGATTAACCACGCGAAAGCCGCTGAAGTGCCAATTATCGTCGCAGTGAATAAAATGGATAAACCTTCTGCAAACCCTGATAGAGTTATGCAAGAGTTGACAGAACACGGTTTAGTCGCAGAAGCATGGGGCGGAGATACGATCTTTGTACCGATTTCTGCATTGAAAGGCGAAGGAATCGACCAGCTACTAGAAATGGTGTTGTTAGTGGCGGAAGTTGCAGAATTGAAGGCAAGCAAGAACATCCGCGCTAGAGGAACTGTCATCGAAGCTCAATTGGACCGAGGACGAGGTTCAGTTGCGACGCTTCTCGTACAGGATGGAACACTTCGTGTCGGCGATCCAATCGTCGTCGGAAACACATTTGGGAAAGTCCGTGCGATGATCAACGACCTTGGTCGTCGAGTAAAGGAAGCAGGACCATCCACACCGGTTGAAATTACAGGCCTAAGTGATGTACCGCAAGCAGGTGACCGTTTTGTCGTCTTCGAAGATGAGAAGACAGCTCGTCAAATCGGCGAATCAAGAGCGGGCGATGCATTGCAGGAACAACGAGGCGAGAAAACTCGTGTAACACTCGATAACCTATTCGAGCAAATGAAACAAGGTGAAATGAAGGAACTGAACCTAATCGTTAAAGCCGACGTACAAGGAACAGTAGAAGCGATGGCCGCATCTTTGATGAAAATTGAAGTTGAAGGTGTAAACGTTCGGATTATCCATACCGGAGCAGGCGCCATTAACGAATCAGACATCTCACTAGCTGCAGCGTCAAATGCCATTGTTATCGGATTCAACGTGCGTCCAGATGTCAATGCTAAACGAGCGGCAGAAGAGGAAGGTGTCGATATCCGATTGCACCGTGTCATCTATAAGGTGATCGAGGAAATCGAATCGGCGATGAAAGGTATGTTGGATCCTGAATACGTTGAGAAAGTAATCGGCCAAGCTGAAGTCCGTGAAACGTTCAAAGTTTCTAAAATCGGAACGATTGCGGGAAGTTATGTAACAGAAGGTAAGATTACTCGCGACTCTGGCGTACGTGTCCTACGGGATAATATCGTCATCTTTGAAGGCGAACTCGATACATTAAAGAGGTTCAAGGATGATGTAAAAGAAGTCGCTCGAGGATATGAATGTGGAATTACCGTTAAAAACTTCAATGATATTAAGGAAGGCGACATCTTTGAAGCCTTCATTATGGAGGAAGTCAAACGCGTATGATTGTCTATGCGGAATGTACATTCTTTATAGCTGATGTCCATTCATTGAAAGGCAAACGATCCATCTTGAAAAGAATGATGGATCGAGTGAAAAATGAATTTAACGTTTCCATCGCTGAAATCGATTATCAAGACTTATGGCAGAGAACTACAATCGCTCTCGTTTCGGTCGCTTCATCAAAAGATGCTGCAGAAGGAGAGACGAGAAGAGCTATCCGCTTTTTGGAGTCGAATCCAGAATGGGAAATGACTGAAATGATACTTGACTACTTATGATACTGAATCGGGGTGAACATCCTTGTCTATGCGTGCGAATCGTGTTGCTGAACAGATGAAGAAAGAATTAGGTGGAATTATTGGCTCAAAATTGAAAGACCCTCGCATCGGCTTCGTCACTGTGACGGACGTCGAAGTGACTGGAGATCTTCAACAGGCGACCATTTTCATTTCGGTATTAGGAAATGAATCGGAAAAAGAAGCGACTCTCGCTGGCCTAACGAAGGCGAAAGGGTTTATCCGCACGGAAATCGGACAGCGGATCAGACTTAGGAAGACACCGGAAATCGAATTTGCATTTGATGATTCTGTCGAATACGGAAATCGTATTGAATCGCTGCTTCGTCAAGTGAATAGTGAAGAGGAATGAATGATGGAGGAAGTCGGCGTCCGAATGGACTTTCCGGCTTCCTCGTTTTTTTACTAAAGTGAAAGTAAGGAGGATGGACATGGATGGAATTCTTCCTTTGTGGAAAGAAAAAGGGATGACTTCACATGATTGTGTATTCAAACTGAGGAAGATTTTAGGTATGAAAAAAGTAGGACATACCGGAACGCTTGACCCGAACGTAGAAGGAGTTCTTCCGATATGCCTTGGCCAAGCGACAAAAGTTGCGGAATATGTGACAGATGCTGGCAAGGAGTATATTGCGACCGTCTCGATTGGCACCTCAACGGAAACCGAAGACGCGGAAGGCGCAACCGTCGCATCGGATCATTCTTATAAAACGATTAGCCGTGAACAACTTCTTCAAGCACTTGAGCAGCTCACTGGTGAAATTATTCAAATTCCACCGATGTATTCTGCTGTAAAGGTAAAAGGTAAAAGGCTTTATGAGTATGCTAGAAAAGGAATTGAAGTTGAAAGACCTAAACGGCTTGTACATATATATGAAATCGAGTTGCTTGATGAGCGAGAGTCGTTCGAGGGGGAAGAGATACAGTTCAAAATTCGTATCGTATGCGGAAAAGGGACTTACATCCGAACGTTATCCGTACAAATTGGTGAAAAACTGGGGTTTCCTGCCCATATGTCAACTTTAGTAAGAACCGCTTCCGGAAATTTTCGTCAAAATGATTGTTTGACACTTGGTGAAGTTGAAGAGATGAAAAGAAATCAAACTCTACAAAATTATATTCGACCGCTTGAAGAAGCACTTGCTGAATTTGAATTTGTCGAAATTGATGATGATTTGTATGGTAAAATAATAAACGGACAAGTGTTACAACGACATCCTTTATTAAAAGATAAAGAGGCGGTCGTTTTCACGAAATCGGAAAAAGCGATTGCAATTTATGGCAACCATCCGACAAAAGAAGGATTGATGAAACCTGAAAAGATGTTTCCATTCAATCAGTAGGGGAGAATCTCATGGAAATTTACCATTTGCACTATCCATCTCGCGCGACAATCGATGATAAAGGCCCTTATTCCCTTGCCATCGGTTTTTTCGACGGACTGCATAAAGGACATCAAACAGTTATCAATGAAGCGAAGAGTAAAGCGGAACAACTAGGAATACGATCCGCTGTCATGACATTCGATCCTCATCCATCATACTTGTTTGGAAAAGGAAAAGAAAAGGTCGGTTACATTACAAATTATCCGGAAAAATCGCGACTGTTGGAAGAAATGGGGATTGATGCTCTGTTTATCGTTACATTCGACAGAAATCTCGCCTCACTATTACCTGAACAATTCGTTGAGATTTTCATTAAACAGTTAGGAGTTAAGCATGTGACTGCCGGATTCGACTTCACATTCGGCTCAAAAGGAGCGGGCACAATGGCGCAAATGGCTGCTCTATCCAACGGAGAATACGGAACGACAGTCATTGAAAAAGTGACGGATTCTAATGAAAAAATCTCGTCGACCCGAATTCGCAACCTTCTATCCGAAGGAGAAGTCGAGAAGACCGCCTTCTTGCTCGGTAGACCGTTTAGAACGATTGGTACCGTTATTGATGGAGAGAAGAGAGGGAGGCTGCTCGGGTTTCCTACGGCAAACATATCTATCGACGAAGAGACAATCCTTCCTGCAAACGGTGTGTACGCCGTCCTGTTCTCCGTGGACGGTAAATCGTATAAGGGAGTCTGCAACGTCGGAGTAAAGCCGACTTTCCACGATCCTGGTAAGATGAAACCAAGCGTGGAAGTACACGTGCTTGACTTCAATTCCGACTTGTATGGTAAAGAGGTAACTGTCGATTGGATCGCTCGAATCCGGGCTGAACAGAAGTTTAATTCAGTTGACGAACTGATTGAACAGATAAAGAAGGACAAGGAAACTGCGCGACAGTTGCTAGCAGATTGTTGATACCGGTCGATTAGAATTCAATTGACTTCTTTGTTGCATCCACAATCCACTCATGTTATGATAAATCAGTGCAATCGCACAAACCTTTCCTTGGCAGATCGAATCACCAACGATTGCTCGGGATTTGGGGATATTCAATTACTAGGAGGTGAAAAGGATGGCTATTACACAAGAGCGTAAACATGAATTGATCAACGAATACAAAGTTCATGAAAACGATACTGGATCTGCTGAAGTACAGATCGCTATCCTTACTGAAGAGATCAACAACTTGAACAACCATTTACAGTCTCATAAAAAAGACCACCACTCACGTCGTGGACTTATGAAAATGGTCGGTCGTCGTCGTAAGTTATTGAAATACCTACGCGAAACTGAAGTTCAACGTTACCGTGATCTTATTGCCAAACTCGGCCTTCGCCGTTAATAAGATGTATACGAAAAAGCGGGCCTTGCCCGCTTTTTTTTGTTGAACGATTAATTTTACGATATATTTCGCATAAGTCCTTCTTTTTGATATACTACTACGTAATACATACTTCGCATGATGTTCATGTTTGAAATTAGAGAGGGGTACCATAATGACAGAACAGAAAAAGGTTTATACATTTGATTGGGCTGGGAGACCGTTAACAATTGAAACGGGCCAGCTTGCGAAACAAGCGAACGGTGCTGTACTCGTACGGTACGGAGATACAACCGTACTATCTACTGCTACTGCATCCAAAAATCCAAAAGCGCTTGATTTCTTCCCATTGACCGTCAATTATGAAGAAAGATTATATGCGGTAGGGAAAATTCCAGGTGGATTTATTAAACGTGAAGGACGCCCGTCAGAGAAAGCTGTACTAACGAGCCGTCTCATTGACCGTCCGATTCGTCCGTTGTTTGCAGATGGATTCCGTAATGACGTGCAAGTCATTTCACTCGTTATGTCAGTCGATCAAAATTGCTCTTCCGAAATGGCAGCAATGCTCGGCTCTTCACTTGCATTGTCCGTTTCTGACATTCCGTTTGAAGGTCCAATCGCAGGTGTCCAAATTGGACGCATCGATGGTAAATTCATTGTGAATCCGACGCCTGAGCAATTGGAAGAGAGTGAACTCGATCTCGTTGTTGCTGGAACAAAGGATGCCATTAATATGGTTGAAGCCGGAGCGAAGGAAGTTGCAGAGGATATTATTCTTGAAGCAATTATGTTCGGTCATGAGCAGATTATCCAGTTAATCGAATTCCAAGAGAAAATCATTGCTGAAGTCGGCAAAGAGAAAATGGCAATTACATTATTCGAGCTAGACGAAGCATTGCTAGCTGAAGTGAAGGACAAATGTGAATCAGATTTAATTAAAGCGATCCAGACGGAAGAGAAGCACGCACGCGAAGATGCGATCAACGCCGTCAAAGAAGAAGTAATGGAACACTACACAGCTGAAGAAGCTGATGAAGAAACAATGAAGCAAGTGAAAAGTATTTTGGACCATCTCGTGAAAGAGGAAGTCCGCAGACTCATTACTGATGAAAAAGTTCGTCCTGATGGGCGTGGATTGGATGAAATTCGTCCACTATCGTCAGAAGTCGGCATTTTACAACGTACACATGGTTCTGGCTTGTTCACTCGTGGACAAACTCAAGCGCTCAGCGTTTGTACACTTGGTGCTCTTGGTGAAGTGCAAATCATCGATGGCTTAGGACTTGAAGAGTCAAAACGATTCATGCATCACTATAACTTCCCGAACTTCAGCGTTGGGGAAACGGGTCCTATTCGTGGACCAGGTCGTCGTGAAATCGGTCACGGTGCCCTTGGTGAGCGTGCGCTCGAAGCAATTATTCCAGATGAAAAAGAGTTTCCATACACAATCCGTCTTGTAGCGGAAGTACTGGAATCGAATGGCTCATCTTCTCAAGCATCAATTTGTGCTTCAACGATGGCGATGATGGATGCGGGTATCCCGATTAAAGCGCCAGTTGCTGGAATTGCAATGGGGCTTGTGAAAAAAGGAGAAAACTATTCAGTTCTTTCTGACATCCAAGGGATGGAAGACCATCTTGGCGATATGGACTTTAAAGTGGCAGGAACTGATAAAGGAATTACGGCCCTTCAAATGGACATTAAAATTGAAGGACTATCACGTCAAATTTTAGAAGAGTCTTTAGCACAAGCAAAAATTGGACGTTTGCATATCCTTGACCATATGATGGAAACTATTTCCATGCCGCGTGAAGAACTTTCACAATATGCACCGAAAATCATCATGATTCGAATCAATCCTGACAAGATCCGTGATGTTATCGGACCTGGCGGGAAAGTAATTAATAAAATTATCGAAGAAACTAACGTTAAGATTGATACGGAACAAGACGGTACAATCTATATTTCATCTCCTAATTCAGAAATGAACGAAAAAGCGAAAACGATGATTGAAAATATTGTCCGTGAAGCAAAAGTTGGGGAATATTATTTAGGTAAAGTAAAACGAATTGAGAAATTTGGTGCATTCCTCGAGATTTTCCAAGGTAAAGATGGACTTCTTCATATTTCAGAAATACAGGAAGAACGTACAAAAGCCGTTGAGGATGTATTGAAATTGGGCGATGAACTTCTTGTCAAAGTTATTGAAATTGACAATCAAGGCCGTGTGAACCTTTCCCGCAAAGTCGTATTGAAAGAAGAGAAAGAAGCGGCGGAAAAAGGGAAAAACGAATAACGTATTTGCATACGATAATAGAAAGCCCCTCTTTACGATGGTGTGAAGATGGTGGCTTTTTGTTTTTTTACAATGTGGAGGGAAAAGGGAATGATACAAAAACACAGATGCCGAAGTGGCGTTACAATCGTTCATGAAAAGATGCCATATGTCCGTTCATTAGCAATCGGCTTATTCGTCAAAGCGGGCTCCATCAATGAGACAGAAAAGGAATGGGGTCTCTCCCACTTCATTGAACATATGCTTTTCAAAGGGACGCAAACGCGCAGTGCAAAAATGATCGCGGAACAGTTTGACCGGATGGGCGGGGATATAAATGCGTACACTTCCAAAGAAATGACGTGCTATTATGTGACTGTGCTCGATCATCATGCTGAAGAAGCGTTAACAATATTGGCGGACATGTTTTTCAATTCTTCTTTTAATGGAGTAGACATCCAAAAAGAGAAATCCGTCATATTGGATGAAATCGCGTCAGTGGAAGACACGCCTGATGACGATGTCGACGAACGTCTTTGGTCTGTCATGTATCCGGCGCATACGATTGGAAGGTCAATCGGAGGTAATAAAGAAACAATTCATTCATTCGACAAGGAAATGATTGAGCAGTACATATCGAGGCATTACACAGCGGATAATATCGTTATTTCTATTGCAGGAAATTTTGATGATGACCTAGTTGTATTTACCGAAAACTTGTTTGACTCTTTCGGTGGAAAGGGATTATCCAATCCAAATGAACAATCTCGTCCATTATTCCATAACGGCAGGACATCGAAAGCTAAAAATATTGAACAGACGCATATATGTATTGGCTATCCTGGTCTGACATTAACTGATGACCGGTTGCATGATTTAATCCTACTGGATAGTATCGTCGGCGGCACGATGTCTTCTCGGATGTTCCAAAAGATTCGGGAGGAGAAAGGGCTAGCGTATTCAGTTTTCTCATACTACTCATCTTATTTGTCTACAGGCTCGTTCGTCATTTACGGTGGGTCCGCACCTGAACATTTGGAGGAAATGGTATCTACGATGGATCAGATAATAAGTGAAATCGTGGCGAACGGAGTTACGGAGAAAGAATTACAAAATGCAAAAGAGCAATTGAAAGGAAGCTTCTTACTCGGTCTAGAAAGTTCCGAATCTAGAATGCACCGGAACGGAAAAAATGAACTAATCCTTTCGGAACATAAAACGATTGATGAAGTTGTTGAACTAATTGACAATGTACAACTGGACGATGTCAATGCGATTGCACGTGAGACGTTTGCTATGCAACGTGCGATCTCAATTATAGCCCCGAAAAAAACATTGAAAAGGATTCGGTTTTAGAAACTTGCAGCTTTGCCTCCGATGAATCATATGATAAGTCAGGACATTTAAAAGGGGGCAAAAAACTATGCTGCTATCCGAAATGGCACAAAAAGAGCTAATCCAAGTGGATGAGGGAATCCGCTATGGATTTCTTGCGGACACGGATTTGATTTTCAATCGAAAAACAGGAGCGATCATCGGCTTCGAAGTGAAAAAGAAATTTGGGCGATTTCCATTCCGTAATAGGGAACAAGAGACGACAGAATTTATCCCATGGAGTGAAATTGTTTTAATTGGAGAGCATCGCATCTTGTTTGGAAAAACTCATAGTTTGGGGGAGTTTGATATTGACGATAATTGACGGAAAATGGTTGTTTATCGGGACTGACCGCAGGTTATTAGAATGTAGTCGCATTATGGGTGAGCTCGGCTACGATGTCGTCCATTACGATGGAAATAACTATTGTGAGCAGTTATCCGAAGTTGTTGACGCAGTTTCCCCAACTCATATCGTTTTTCCTATCTTGCAAATGGAAGGCACCATTCCGGTAGATAAGCTTAATGAAACAACGATTCTTTATCCGGGTGTCGCTTCAAAGGAATGGCTATCACCTTTCATCGATGCCGGCTTATCAATCCGGCCTTATTTAAAGGAAGTGGAGTTCGTTTGGGAAAATGCAGTTTTGACAGCGGAAGGTTTTCTTATTGAATACTACGATTCCGCAAAGCGGCGTATCTCAGGCGAACACTTCTATATTGCTGGGTTTGGCAAAGTTGGTAAAATGACCGCTGCAGCACTTTCTTCACTTGGTGCCTCGATTACCATTGTGGCACGGTCCCCAGAGCAGCTTGGGGAAGCGGCTGCCATTGGTTATGAAACGATGCAATTACCGACCAATCCGGTTGAGTTGCAAGGGATTCTTGTAAATACAATTCCAGCGAAATGGCTAGAAGTCGGAACGGACTCTACATTACGAATTTATGATTTGGCATCCGCGCCAGGTTGCCTAAGGGACAATGCCCCTGATGAATACTATACAATACACCTCGGATTGCCGGGAAAACACTTTCCGGTAGATGCTGCTAAAGCTCTGTCTGAAGCTTTGCTGAGGTTGAATAGTAGATGAAAGGGGAAAAAGATGCTACAAGGGAAAAGAATTGGCCTTGGTATTACGGCATCCCATTGTACGTATGACCAAATTTTGCCTGTCATTAGTGAATTGCAGGAAAATGGGGCCACCGTTGTACCAGTCATTACACATTCCGTTCTGACGGCTGCGACACGGTTCGGAACTGGCGAGGAATGGATTGCAAGAATTGAAGAAGCGACAGGTGAAAAAGTCATCTCGACGATAGTCGGGGCCGAGCCGTTCGGTCCAAGTACACCGGTCGATTGCATGATCATTGCGCCGATGACAGGAAATTCGATAAGTAAATTTGCTAATGCTGCTACCGATTCGCCTGTTTTGATGGCGGCTAAAGCCACTTTGCGAAACGGTAGTCCTGTGCTTCTAGGTATTTCAACAAATGATGCATTAGGTTTAAATGGTCCCAACGTAATGAAGCTATTGAACACGAAAAATGTTTATTTTATCCCGTTCGGTCAAGACGATCCTTTTAAGAAACCGAACTCATTAATCTCCGATTTTACATTAATGGTCCCCGCTGCTGCGGCGGCGCTCGAACACCGACAGCTCCAGCCACTTTTAATTATTCATAAACAAAACTAAAAATACAAAGCAGAATATTTCTGGATATGATATAATTTCTCAAATAAACTCTTACAGGACATAGGGTGCGGTTTTTATTTATGCATACATTCGTATTCTAATTGCATTAATAAACAAACGATCGTATATATATCCGAAAGTCCTTATAAATGAAAGGGAGATTGAGATGAAAAATAATAATCTGCATGTAGCTATCGTCGGAGCGACTGGGGCAGTGGGAACGCAAATTCTTGAAAAGTTGTTGGGAAGAAATTTCCCTATGAAATCCTTAAAATTATTAGCTTCGAAGCGGTCTGCTGGAGTTGAGATTACAGCAGGTGGCCAAACATATGTAGTTGAAGAAACGACGCCTGAATCTTTTGAAGGTGTTGACATTGCCTTTTTCAGTGCAGGAGGATCTATATCTCAAAAATTCGCTCACGAAGCGGTAAAACGTGGTGCAGTCGTTATTGACAATACAAGTGCATTTAGAATGGATGAAAACATTCCGCTCGTCGTCCCAGAGGTGAATCCACAAACATTGAAGGATCATTCAGGAATCATTGCGAATCCGAACTGTTCAACGATTCAAATGGTTGCAGCGCTACAACCGATCAAAGAGAAATTCGGCATTAATCGAATTATCGTATCAACTTATCAAGCTGTTTCAGGAGCGGGTGCTGAAGCAATTGATGAACTCGTTCAACAAAGTACGCAATTTGCAGAACGTGCGCATATACAAGCACAGCTGTTACCGAGTGCATCTGCTGAACGCCATTATCCGATTGCGTTCAACGCTATTCCACAAATTGATCTTTTTGATGAGTCGGGGTACACGTTAGAGGAACTAAAAATGATGAACGAAACGAAAAAGATATTCGGTGATCAGCAAATGGCTGTCACTGCTACATGCGTTCGTCTACCTGTCGTAACTGGCCACTCGGAATCGGTCTATATTGAAACGGACGATGAAAACGTCACTGTTGCCGATATCCGTTCCGCGATGGAAAGTGCACCAGGTGTAGTCGTCCAAGATGACCCGTCTTCACAATTGTACCCAATGCCATTGTTTGCTGAAGGGAAAGATGAGATTTTTGTCGGTCGGATCCGGAAAGATCCAAAACATCCGGCCGGTTTCCATATGTGGATCGTTTCAGACAACTTGCTGAAAGGTGCAGCGCTGAATTCGGTCCAAATTGCAGAGGAATTAATTAAATAATTTATTGAAGCTTCCAAGTCACGGCACGGTAAAACGAAGCAGTCGCTTCATCATAAAGCCATGAAAAGGAATGGTCAGATTGGAACTTGGACAAATTGGGACAGCGATGGTCACTCCTTTTTCAAAATCTGGAGACATCGATTTCGACTTAACGGAGCGGTTAATTGAGCACCTTATTGCTACGGGTACGGATTCATTGGTCGTCTGCGGTACGACTGGTGAATCACCTACGTTAAATCATCAAGAGAAATCGGAACTATTCAAATATGCGATTGAAATCGTTAGAAAAAGGATTCCTGTCATCGCAGGAACTGGAACGTTCAATACCGCCGAGTCAATCAAGCTGACAAAACAGGCGGATATGTTAGGTGCAGATGGAATTATGTTAGTGACTCCTTATTACAATAAACCTGACCAAAAAGGGATTGTCACGCATTTTACCCATATTGCGAGAGAAACGGAACTGCCGATACTACTCTATAACATCCCCGGTAGAGCCGCGGTCAATATGGAAGCCGAAACCGTCATTGAATTATCAAAAATAAAAAACATTCGAGCTGTTAAGGAAGCAAGTGGCAGCCTGGATCAAATGTCTGCGATCATTTCCGGAACGGATAACGGGTTTAAAGTATACAGCGGAGATGATGCCTTAACTTTACCGTTATTATCAATCGGTGGAGATGGCGTCATCTCAGTTGCCTCCCATCTCGTCGGTGTAGAAATGCAGCAAATGATTAGTGCTTTCAATTCTGGTGCTACGACAAAGGCAGCATTGATGCATAGGACATTGCTTCCTTTATTCCATGCAGTCTTTTCCGCTCCAAATCCCGTCCCGGCTAAGTATGCTCTTAACAAGATGGGAATCGAAACGGGAGGCGTTCGGATGCCGCTAACAGCATTCGGAAAAGACTCCGCCGCCTTCGATGCAGTATGGGATAAATTCAAAAGCAACGAGCACGTTTTTCAATAATGAACTCTAAATGAAAAGGTATAATTCCCTTGAAGTTGAGGGGGTTATACCTTTTTTGTATAGATTGAATATCTGTTGAAAGTCCAGTTGATTGGAGTGAAGGCGCTCGACTCCTGCGGGAATAGCATGAGCCTTGAGACCCCGCAGGGCGCATGCCTTTCGCGCCCGAGGAGGCTCAAGCCATGCCCGCGGAAAGCGAGCGCTGAAACGGAAATCAACGGACCGGCTTTTTTTGTTTGTGTAGTAAGGGCATTCTCACGTATAATGAAACTTAGTCGTTGTGGACGGGAATAACAACAAACAATTACTACCATATAGCAGTTGAAAATGGACAGTTGGTATTCAATAAAGAAACAATAAGCGACCTAAACAATCGCCATGAAATCATACATAGACGGTTCATAGTCCAACACCAGTCTTTTTCAAACAAAGTATAGGAGGAAACATTGTGGCAAAAACAAAAAATGAAGTAATAAAAGTAATTCCGTTAGGAGGGGTCGGAGAAATAGGGAAAGCGATGTACGTCATTGAAATCGATGACGAGCTTTTCATCGTCGATGCGGGACTCATGTTCCCTGAAGGCGAAATGCTCGGAATAGATATCGTCATTCCGGACTTGACATATATTGAAGAAAATAAAGATCGGGTAAAAGGAATTTTCCTAACACATGGACACGAAGATGCAATCGGTTCGATCGCCTACCTTCTTCAAAAAGTACAAGCTCCAGTTTACGGTTCTAAACTGACACTTGCCTTAGCAAAAGAACATCTAAAAGAGATGCCGCCACCAGCAGGCGTCAAATTCTTTGAAGTGACAAATAAAAGTCGGATGAATTTCAAACAGACGTATGTGACTTTCTTCCATACAACACATAGCATTCCCGATTCCCTCGGCATCGTCTTCCATACGAGTGAAGGTGCAATCGTCCATACCGGTGAATTCAAATTTGACCAATCCGCAAAAGGGAAATACCGTCCGGATATCGCAAAAATGGCTGCATTAGGCGAAGAGGGTGTCTTCATCCTAATGTCAGATTCCAATGAAGCTGAACGGCCGGGCTATACAACTTCCGAGTCTGTTATCGAAAACCATTTGTCAAACACATTCCATAGCGCGGAAGGGCGTATTCTCGTTGCACTATATGCCTCCAATTTCATCCGGATTCAACAAGTTTTCGATAAAGCGCTTGAAACAGGCAAAAAGGTAGCGGTCGTCGGAAAGAGCTTAGAAAGCTATTTTGAAGTCGGTAAGCGACTAGGCTATTTGCAAATTGACGAAGAAACAGTCATTTCCGTAAAAGATATCGGGAAGTATTCCGATGATCAGATTGTAATTATCGTTACAGGCAACCAAGGTGAGCCGCTAGACGCACTTGAAAAAATCGTCCGTAGATTCCATAAGGATATTAAAATTAAAAAGACCGATACAGTACTTATTACGTTTACGCCATCACCTACGATGGAAGTTTCAATGTATCAGATGGCGAACGAGTTATCGAAAGCCGGGGCAAACGTTCTTACTGCTTCAAAGAATGTCCACGTTTCCGGACACGGAAGTCAGGAAGACTTGAAGCTAATGTTAAACTTGATGCAACCGAAGTATTTCATTCCTATTCAAGGCGAATATAAAATGCTTATTGCCCACTCCAAGCTTGCACAGCAAATTGGCTTGCAAAAATCCCAAATCTTTATTGCAGATAAAGGGGATATCGTCGAATATAAGAATAACAAGATGAGAATGAGTGGCAGAGTGCAAGCCGGGAATATTCTCATTGACGGTATCGGAGTTGGTGATGTCGGTAATATCGTATTACGGGACAGAAAGTTATTGTCGCAAGATGGCATATTCACTGTTGTCATTACGTTAAGCCGTAGACAAAAGAGAATCGCTGCAGGTCCCGAAATTGTATCTCGCGGTTTCGTCTATGTACGGGAATCCGAGGAACTGTTAGAAGAGTCGAGAAACCTCGTACGGAAAATCGTGGAAAAGTATGTGAATAAAGATACGTTCGAATGGACAAACATAAAGCAAGAGATCCGCGATACATTAAGCTCGTATTTATTCCAACAGACGAAAAGAAGACCAATGATCATCCCAATTATTATGGAATATTAAACATAAGCGGAGGCGACCGTTTAGTCCCGACAAGCGGTGGAGATCATGAAACATAAGGCGTTCTTTGCCTTATGCTTCATGATTGAAGCGACTCGAGGGACTGGTCGCCGAAGTCTAGATGAAACAAAAGCAGAAGTAAGTTGAAAAACATCAAAAGAACTTGAGAAAAGGATTTCCAGGCCGACCGGACGGCGGGAAATCCTTTTTTCGAAAGGAGAAGTGAAATGTCTAAAAAAGCGAAGAAAAATAAAAAGAAAAGGGCCGCCGCGTCAAAAAAGAAAAATACAGGCAGTCACCCACTCGTATATGAAGTGGCTGGATTGACGATGATCGGCCTCGCTATCATTATCATTTTTGAGTTCGGACTAGTGGGAAGAGGATTATCGTCTTTCGCAAGATTATTATTCGGCAATTGGCACGGGGCTGTCCCGCTGTTACTAATTGTCCAAGCACTTCTTTTCATGGTGAAACGAAAACAGATTGGATGGCAAAATCGAATTGTTGGCGGTAGTTTATTCATTTTGGCAAGCCTCCTACTATTTAGCCATATTTATTTATTCAAGGAATTGTACGAGAGCAAAGCACTCATGACTAACTCGGCGTTCAAAGAGACGTGGAAAGTTCTTGTAACAAACGAAGGGATTACATCAAGAAGTGGTTCGCTCGGGGGAGGATTAGCTGGATCGCTTCTATTTGCCCTTTTTCACTCGTTATTCGATTCCGCGGGCGCTACAGTAGCTGGTGTCCTTCTCTTATTAATTGGCGTCATCCTTCTCACTGGAAAGGCGCTCGGCCCGTATATTGCAGAAATGTACCCGAAAATACATGCTTCAATGAAAACAAAATTAGGGCGAAAACAACCGAAAGTATCCAAAGGTAGAAAAAAGCCAGCTATGTCAAGGATGGAACGGTCGAAGAAATCGTCTGCAATGGAAGATGATTCGGATACCCCAACAGTTGCCACGATTGAAGAAGAAGTTCTTTCGAAGCCGATCATTTCTGCGTTCAATGATCCAGTAGAGCCTATACCGACCGACAATGAGCAGGCTGCGGTTATAGAGAAGGAAATAGAGACCCCTTCAACAATCGATCCTAGCACTACCGATGTCCCGACATATTCGGGTGTATCCGGGGAGGAGGAAAACGTTTCATACATTTTGCCACCGCCATCGTTACTTCGGCAAACACCATCCAATGACCAATCTGCAGAATATAATTCCATACATGCAAATGCTCAGAAACTGGAACGAACTTTTTTAAGCTTTGGAGTGAAAGCAACAGTTACGCAAGTCCATTTAGGCCCAGCCGTAACAAAATATGAAGTATTGCCCGATACAGGAGTGAAAGTGAGTAGGATTGTCAGCTTGGCAGACGACATCGCTCTTGCACTCGCGGCGAGTGATATAAGAATTGAAGCGCCAATTCCTGGAAAATCAGCGGTTGGCATTGAAGTACCGAACAAAGCGGTAGCAATTGTCAGCTTACGGGAAGTAATTGAATCTAAGGAAAATAATCGTCCCGATTCGAAACTAAGTATTGTACTCGGTAGAGACGTGACTGGACAAGCGATGATGGCTGAATTAAATAAAATGCCCCATGTCCTCGTTGCAGGTTCTACGGGAAGCGGGAAAAGTGTATGTATTAATGGAATTATCATTAGTATTTTGATGCGTGCTAAACCGCATGAAGTGAAGATGATGATGATTGATCCGAAAATGGTGGAGTTAAATGTCTATAATGGCGTTCCTCATTTGTTAGCGCCTGTCGTCACCGATCCACGCAAAGCATCACAAGCATTGAAAAAGGTCGTATCTGAAATGGAAAGAAGATACGAGCTGTTTTCGCATACGGGCACTCGTAATATAGAGGGATATAACGAACATATTGAGCAGTGGAATGAGGAAAATGATGAAAAGCATCCTCGCATGCCGTATATCGTCGTCATCGTTGACGAGCTGGCCGATTTAATGATGGTCGCTTCGAGCGATGTCGAAGATTCCATTACACGTCTAGCACAAATGGCGAGAGCAGCAGGTATCCATTTAATTATTGCGACACAACGGCCAAGTGTGGATGTCATTACGGGCATTATTAAAGCGAATATCCCGTCACGAATTGCATTTGCTGTTTCTTCAGCCGTCGATTCAAGGACGATTTTAGATGGAGCTGGCGCCGAAAAGTTACTCGGACGTGGAGATATGTTATTCCTACCAGCTGGGGCATCCAAACCGGTGAGGGTCCAAGGGGCTTTCGTTTCCGATCAGGAAGTCGAGGCTGTTGTGAATTTTGTCATTGAACAGCAAAAGGCGCAATACCAGGAAGAGATGATACCGACAGAGGTGGAAGAAATCCAGCCATATGAAGAGACAGATGAGCTATATGATGAAGCTGTACAACTCGTTACAGAAATGCAGACAGCTTCCGTATCCATGTTGCAAAGACGTTTCCGAATAGGCTATTCGAGAGCGGCAAGAATTGTAGATCAAATGGAAATGAGGGGCGTCGTTGGTCCTCCTGAAGGGAGTAAGCCAAGACAAGTGCTTTTGTCAACAGTAGATTCGGATTCTCATGCATAAAAATCATGACAAAAGCACGACATTTTCAGACGAATTTCATATAATAGCATGTTTTTTTAATAAACAGTTGTTTATTTTGCAGGATGAAGATGATATAGTATGGATGATTAGTAAATGATGTAACACATAAGAGGTCTAACCTCATTGGGAGGGGGGATTCAAATAATGGTAAAAACGGATCATAGGCATTTATACGTCCAAGTGATTGAGCGGTTAAAAGAAGATATCGCCGCAGGCATTTTCAAGGAAAATGAAAGATTCCCATCCGAATTCGAGCTTGCGAGGACACTAGGAGTTAGTAGGGCAACTCTTCGGGAAGCATTCAGAGTTCTTGAAGAAGAAAAAGTCATTGTTCGTAAACACGGTGTCGGCACATTTGTGAATCCGCGGCCATTATTTACTTCCGGTATTGAACAGCTGTCAAGTGTCTCTTCTATGATTAGCGATGCAGGTATGGTTCCTGGGACTATTTTCATGGAGGTGCAAGAGAGTCTCCCGAATGAGGAAATGATTGGAAAGTTTGATTGCGAAACAAATGATAGTCTTGTAACAATTAAAAGAGTTAGAACTGCTGATGGAGAGCCTGTCGTTTATTGCATCGACCATGTACTATCCAAAAATCTTGAGGTTGGATCAGATGTTTTGTTGAATGACTCCATCTTCGATTCGCTTGAGAAATCGGGCCGAATTCGAATCGTCCAAGCAGTGGCGAATATCGAGCCAGTCGGTTATGACGATGAAGCGTCATCGATACTAAGATGCGGAGTTGACGTTCCTCTTCTTGTATTGCTTCAGCAACATTATAGCGAGGAAGGCGAAATGGTCCTTTACTCGAAAAACTATTTCAGAGCTGACAAATTCAGCTTCCATGTAGTCCGAAAAAGGGTATAAGGCATATGTAGGAAAGCGGTCGGTGATTGACATGAGGGTTGTAAATGCAAATTAAAACTATCTATCTAGTTACTACCGACTAGCTTTTCGAGTGTGCATTAAAGGCGTCTACACGCCATATATAATACCAAAATACAAAAAATAGGAGGTCCAATCAGTGAGCAAACGTAAATACGGTCTTGCATTATCATTGGTTCTCGCAGCAGGCACATTACTCGGTGCATGCGGCACAGAAAAAGAAGAAAAAACAACAACTACAGGTGAAAACGAATCAGAGTTTTCATTAGCGATGGTTACGGATGTCGGCGGTGTTGACGACAAATCGTTTAACCAATCCGCTTGGGAAGGAATTCAACAATTCGGTAAAGACAATGGCTTGAGTGAAGGAGATGGAGGGTATGCATACCTTCAATCGACTGGTGAAGCGGATTATATTCCTAACTTGAATGCGCTCACTCGCCGTGACTTCGACTTGGTTTTCGGTGTTGGATACATGATGGAAGAAGCGATTGATACAATTGCTGGACAACAGCCAGATACGAATTTCGCAATTATCGATGGAGTCGTTAATCAACCAAACGTTGCAAGCCTCCTCTTTAAAGAGCAGGAAGGTTCATTCCTTGCAGGAGTTGTAGCTGCATTGATGACAAAAACGAATAAAGTCGGTTTCGTTGGCGGTATGGAAATTGAGGTTATCGAACGTTTCCATGCAGGATTCGTAGCGGGTGTTGAAGCTGTAAACCCTGACATTAAAGTGGATGTTAAATACACAGGTGCTTTTGACAAAGCTGAACTTGGAAAAGCGGAAGCTGCTCGTATGTATTCTTCAGGTGTTGACATCATCTTCCACGCAGCTGGCGGAACAGGAAACGGTGTATTCAGTGAAGCGAAAGAACGTAAACAAGCTGACAATGATGCTTACGTCTGGGTAATCGGTGTCGATGCTGACCAGTATGCTGAAGGTCAAGTTGGCAATGACAACATCACATTGACTTCTATGCTTAAACGTGTTGACGTAGCAGTTCAAGATGTTGCAAAGCTAGCTAAGGAAGGTAGCTTCCCAGGTGGCGAAACAAGGATTTATGGACTTGAAGATGAAGGTGTTGCATTGGCAGATTCTCGCGGTGCGATTCCACAAGACGTATTAGACAAAGTGGAAGAGTTCAAACAGAAAATTGCTTCAGGAGAAATCGAAGTACCTGAGTTTGTAGAATAATATTTTTGCAACAATGGCCGGTTTAGTCCGGCCTTTGTTGTGAGAAAAGCCTTAGTAAAATGATAGACTAAAAGGTTTTTATGTATAAGAACCTTTTATTGTGTTTATTTTACTATCTAACTATAAAGAGAAACTATTATATAAGGAAGTGAGTCTATTGGAATACGTCATTGAGATGTTGAATATTACGAAGCAGTTCGGTAATTTCAAAGCAAATGACAACATAACCCTCCAATTAGGAAAAGGGGAAATCCATGCCCTTCTAGGAGAGAACGGTGCTGGGAAGACAACATTGATGAATGTGTTGTTCGGGCTTTATCAACCTGAAAGTGGCGAGATCCGTGTAAATGGCAAAAAAGTCGATGTAACGAGTCCGAATGTTGCAAACGACCTTGGAATTGGAATGGTTCACCAACATTTCATGCTCGTTGAAAACTTGACAGTTACCGAAAATATCATTTTGGGCAATGAACCGAAGAAGATGGGTGTTGTCAATATTAAAGACGCTGCAAAGAAAGTGGCCGAGATTTCCGCTACTTATGGATTGAATGTGGATCCTTATGCAAAGATCGAAGATATTTCGGTAGGGATGCAGCAACGTGTAGAAATCCTTAAAACGCTTTATCGCGGTGCAAATATCTTAATCTTTGACGAGCCGACCGCTTCCTTAACACCTCAAGAAATTCAGGAATTAATTGCTATTATGAAGAAGCTTATTACTGAAGGAAAATCAATTATACTCATCACTCATAAATTGCAAGAAATTATGGATGTGTCCGATCGGGTTACGATTATTCGAAAAGGAAAAGGGATAGGTACCGTTGTGACATCCGAAACAAATCCAGAGGAACTTGCTACCTTAATGGTCGGAAGGCAAGTTACATTCAAGACGGAAAAAGGTCCTGCTAATCCGCAGGAAGAAGTGCTTAACATCGAGGATATCGTTGTCTTGGATTATCGAGGCGTAGAAAAAGTAAAAGGACTAAATCTGTCTGTCCGAAAAGGCGAAATCGTTGGTTTAGCCGGAATTGACGGTAACGGACAATCCGAGCTGATTGAAGCGATTGCTGGATTGAGGAAAGTGAAAAGCGGAAAAATTTCGATTAACTCAAAAGACATTACAGGATTTAAACCTAGAAAGATTACGGAAGCAGGATTGGGCCATATTCCGCAAGACCGTCATAAACATGGTCTTGTCCTCGACTTTTCCGTCGGCTACAATGCTGCATTGCAAGAATATTACCGTGAGCCATATTCGAAAAATGGCATTATGAATTATGATGTGATTTCAGAAAAGGCAAATGCAATTATTGAGGAATATGACGTAAGAACTCAGGGTGAACACGAACTTGCACGCGCTTTATCCGGGGGAATCAGCAAAAGTTGATCATTGGCCGTGAAGTTTCACGTGACCCTGATCTCCTTATCGCAGCATTACCAACGAGAGGACTTGATGTTGGAGCGATTGAATTCATCCATAAACGGCTAATCGAACAGCGTGATAACGGGAAAGCAGTTTTCCTCATTTCATTCGAGCTTGATGAAGTCATGAATGTTTCAGACCGGATTGCAGTCATTCATGATGGGAAAATTGTCGATACGGTCATTCCGTCGGAAACGACCGAAAAGGAACTCGGTTTATTAATGGCCGGGCATTCAGTGGAGAAAAAGGGGCAAGGAAAAATGAAAGAAGGTGCAGATCGAAATGTCGAATAGAGTAATTAACATTTTAGTGCCGGCTATTTCGATCCTACTTGGTTTACTCGTTGGAGCAGTTGTCATGCTATTTAGCGGCTATGACCCGATAGCTGGATATATTGCTTTATGGAACGGTATTTTCGGAGATAGCTATGCAATCGGAGAAACGATTCGCCAAATTAGCCCGTATATCCTTGCGGGTCTGGCGGTAGCATTCGCTTTCCGTACAGGACTTTTCAACATCGGTGTTGAAGGACAGCTCATGGTTGGTTGGTTCGCTTCGGCTTATGTCGGAGCAGCATTCACATTGCCAATGTACATCCATTTACCACTCGCACTATTGGCTGCTGCGGTGGCGGGAGCGCTATGGGGCTTAGTACCAGGAATTTTGAAAGCGACTTTGCGTGTCCATGAAGTAATCGTCACAATCATGATGAACTATGTCGCGCTGCATGTCGTGAATGCATTGATTAAAACAGTATCCGGTGGTAGCTATAAAACCGATAAGATTCAGCCGACTGCTTCACTGCGCTCGGATTTCCTTTCAAACTTGACCGATTATTCCACTTTACACTATGGAATTTTCGTAGCACTTGGAATGGTCGTCGTCATGTGGTTCATCCTCGAAAAGACGAAAACAGGCTTCGAATTGAAATCAGTTGGTTTTAACGAGAATGCATCTCAATATGCGGGAATGAATGTAAACAAAAATATCGTTTTAGCGATGGCGATATCCGGTGCTTTTGCCGGTCTTGGTGGTGCGATGGAAGGTCTTGGAACTTTCGGGAGCATGACGAACCAAGGCGGATTTACTGGTATCGGATTTGACGGAATTGCCGTCGCCTTACTCGGTGCGAACACTCCACTTGGTGTCATCTTCGGTGCGTCATTGTTCGGGTCGTTGAAATACGGGGCGAACAATATGCCGAATGCAGCTGGCATTCCACTTGAAATTGTATCAATTGTCATTGCACTCATTATATTCTTTGTTGCTTGCGGATATATCATCCGAGTGGGACTGCAACGGTTGAATAAGAAAAAGGAGGCGAAATGACATGAGCTTTTTAGAAGTACTATTTTTTATCGTCCCGACTTCGATCGCTTATGCCGCTCCTCTCATTTTAACTGCCATCGGTGGCACATTCTCTGAACGTTCCGGTGTCGTTAATATCGGACTTGAAGGACTCATGGTTATGGGGGCATTCATCGGGATTGTCTTCAACTTGGCATTTGTTGACGTTTTCGGCGGATGGACGCCGTGGATAGCGTTAGTAGTTGCGATGTTTGTTTCTGCACTCTTTTCAATCATGCACGCGGTTGCATCGGTGTCATTCCGAGCAGACCAAGTCGTTTCTGGGGTCGCGATCAATATGCTCGGTATTGCGATTGCGTTGTTCTCGGTGAAGATGATGTTTGGAAAAGGGCAGACGGATTTTATTCAAAAGAAAATTCCGCGTGTCAATGTTCCGATATTGCAAGATATTCCTATTATCGGCCCGATGTTTTTTAAATCGGTTTACGGAACCTCCGTACTGGCAATACTCGTTGCGTTGACTGCATGGTTCATCATCTATAAGACACCATTCGGCCTTCGACTTCGTTCAGTAGGGGAACACCCGATGGCGGCTGACACGATGGGGATTAATGTAACGAAAATCCGATATACGGCTGTCATCATTTCAGGTGGTCTTGCTGGTATCGGTGGAGCAATTTACTCACAAACGATGACTGGTGATTTTGGTCATGCGACGATTAACGGTCAAGGTTTTATGGCGTTAGCGGCAATGATTTTCGGTAAATGGCATCCAATTGGTGCAATGGGAGCGGCTCTCTTCTTTGGGTTCGCGCAAGCGTTGGCAATTAGTGCAGGTTCAATCGATATAATTAAAAATATTCCAACTGTCTATTTCCACATCTTACCGTATGTGTTGACAATCCTCGCCTTGGCAGGGTTTATCGGAAAGGCCAATGCACCGAAAGCAAACGGTGTACCTTATATTAAAGGCAGCAGATAATTGAACTAATACCGCCTGGATTCTTATTTAATTCGAATCCAGGTGGTTTTATTGTGTTTTTCGACGGATGGGTGAAATGGAAAAAATGCGTTTATTTTGCCTTGTCGGTGTGATGAAATGTATATTGTAGATAGGTATTCGTATAATAAAGGAAAAACGAGGTGTACGTATGTTTACTAAGGTCGAGCTTCAAAAAGGAGTCAATTTATATATTCGTAAAACGGAACAATTTAAAACGATAACGATGTCCATCAAATGGCTTGCTGAACTGGACGAAAAACAGGCAGCATACCGAGCAGTTTTATCTAATGTACTCCAAGATTCGAATGCTGATTTTCCAAAGCAGAGCGATTTGCGGAAGGCGTTGGATGAATTATATGGTACCGTCTTCTTCATGGATGCAGGCAAGCGGGGGAAGTCCCACATCGTAACATTAAATATGGAATGTGTTAACGATGAATATTTATCAACATCCGGCGTCTTTGATGAAGCATTGAAATTGGTTCGTAGCGTTATTTTTAATCCGAATTTAAAAAATGGTACATTCGATGAGTCCATCGTGAACCGGGAAAAACGGACTGTTATTGAAAGAATCCGGGCTATTTATGACGACAAAGGCAGATATGCCCATAAGCGCATGCTTGAACTAATGCGTCCAAACGATCCCGCATCGATGTCTGCTAGCGGAACTGAAGAGGATGTTGAAGGCATTACAAGTGCAACGCTCCTTGATACATACAAGAGAATGTTGGATGAAGATGAGATCGACATTTATGTTGTCGGAGATGTCCAAGAGGACGAACTGGCTGAAAAAATAAAATCGATGTTTGGATTTTCCGCAAGGGCCGTCACGAAGAAACAATATGAACAACCTCAAACTGAAGTGAAAGAAGCCCGTCAAGTTTTTGAAAGACAGGATATGAAGCAAGGAAAGCTGCAAGTCGGATATAGTACACCCGTATCTTTCTTCCACCCCGATTATCCTAAAATGCAAGTAACCAACGGTGTGTTTGGTGGATTTGCCCATAGCAAGTTGTTCATGAACGTACGGGAAAAGGAAAGTATGGCATACACTGTTAATAGTGCATATGCGGCGTATTACGGCATTGTATATGTCATGGCGGGAATTGATGCGGAGTTAGAGGAGAAAGCCGTCAAATTGATTGGTGAACAGATTGAAGCAATGCAAAAAGGCAATATTTCTGAGTTGGAACTAAATCAGACTGTAGCCTTATTGACGAACAGCATCCGTAGTGCATTCGATTCCGCGAGAGGTCAAATCGAAGTGTACGATCAATACAAACAGTTGGATGAGGACTTCACTGCTGAAAAATGGATTGCTAAATGGGAGGCAGTCTCCATCGACGATGTTAAGCAGATGGCATCTGAAATCCACATGGAACTCATCTACTTGTTGTCGGGAAGAGAGGCATAATGATGAAAAAAATCACGTTTGATAACTTGCAGGAAACATTGTTTCACGAAAAGCTCGACAATGGACTTGACGTATATATATTGCCAAAGCGCGGATTTTCAAAGACATATGTAACGTTTACGACGAAATATGGTTCAATTGACCGGACATTTATTCCGAGAGGGAAAAAGGAATTTATAACAGTACCTGACGGAATTGCTCATTTTTTGGAGCATAAGATGTTTGATAAAAAGGATGAGGACGTATTTCAAAAGTTTGGCGTTCTAGGCGCTTCTGCGAATGCATTTACGTCATTCACGCGCACTTCATACTTGTTTTCCACTACAGACAAATTATATGAAAACACAAAAGTGTTACTTGATTTTGTCCAAGAGCCTTATTTTACAAAAGAAAAAGTAGAAAAGGAAAAAGGCATCATCGCACAGGAAATTACGATGTACGATGACAATCCGGATTGGCGTAATTATTTCGGAACGATTCAAAGCCTATACAAAGAATACCCTATTAATATCGACATTGCAGGAACTGTGGATACAATTCAAGAGATAACAGCAGAGCATCTTTACGAATGTTACGAAACGTTTTATCACCCTTCTAACATGACTGTTTTCGTTATCGGAGCTGTTGATCCGGAAGAGATGATGAATTTTATCCGTAATGATCAAAACAACAAAGAGTTTTCAGAGCCTGAAGAAATTACGCGGAATTACCCTGAAGAGCCAATCGAAGCGAACAGGAAGAAAACTGTCCTAGAAATGGATGTACTTCGACCGAAATTCAATTATGGCATGAAGTGCAATCGTACGATGATGAAAGGCGATAACATGCTCCGGCAGGATTTGGCAATCAATCTTCTCCTCGATATTTTGTTCGGACGAACTTCTGAATTTTATACGAGGGCGTATAATGATCATTTAATCGATGAGACATTTCACTACGATTTCATCTCAGAAAAGGATTACGGGTTTGCAATGGTTGAATCGGATACGGAGAAGCCAGAGGAGTTAGAGACGGCAGTTCGCTCTGCATTAACATCGCTCGCGGAAAACTGGACGATATCCGAAGATGATTTAAATCGCGCAAGAAAGCGGAGAATTGGTCAATTCATGCGTTCATTGAACTCCATTGAATTTATCTCTAACCAGTTTACTCAATACAATTTCAACGACATGAATTTATTCGATGTCGTGCCAACACTTGAAAAGATTGAGATGGAGCATTTGCAAGATGCATTCAAGACGATCTCCAACGAAGATAGCCATACGGTTATGACAATCATTCCAGGATCTAAAGAAGGCTGAGCTACTAATGAATAAATATGCAGTCATTCTCGGTTCATCCGGAGGAATCGGGGAGGCGGTCAGCCGAAAACTGGCCGCCGATGGATGGTCATTGTACCTTCATTACAACAAAAACGAAGAAAAAGCTTGCGAGCTACAAGAAGATTTGACGAAAAAGTATCCCGAAAGTGACTTCAAAATCGTCCGGTCGGATTTTTCGGAATACGACGGCGGTTTGAAGCTTGCCGAGCAAGTTCGACATATCCAAGCGATTATTGTTGCATCGGGACAATCGCTGTTGAAATTATTGACCGACACGAACAGTAGTGATATGGATGCTTTATGGCGTGTACATATGCAAAACCCTGCAATGTTCATTAGCCGTACATCTTCACAGTTAAGGAGCTATCCCGTTTCATACGTTCTTTTTATCGGCTCAATTTGGGGCAATACCGGTGCAGCTGGAGAAGTGATGTATTCTGCAGTAAAAGGGGCTCAACATGCATTCGTTAAAGCGTATGCAAAAGAGGCAGCTTACAGTGGGACGAGAGTGAATGCTATTGCGCCGGGGTGGATTGAAACGGAAATGAATGATGAATTATCGGAAGTCGATAAACAGCTTGTCATTGATCAAATACCGTTACAGTCAACAGGTGAGCCTAACCAAGTCGCGAATCTTGTAAGTTTCCTCGTTAGTGGTAATGCAGATTATATGACCGGAGAAATTGTAAAACTGAATGGCGGATGGTATATGTAAACGATAATAGGGGAGGCGGTTACCCCTTTTTTCTATTTTCCTTTTCTTCGGCTGCCGAATCCGCTATTATAGAACTAAGTTGCGTCTATTGCGTCCTACATAATGGGGCGTTTGACCAAATGCTAAATAATAACGTTCGTGCCTTTGCGTTCTATTGTTAACAACGGATTGAAAGGGTGTTTCGAATGGGTGAATGGTATGTCGAATATGAGATACAAGTAAATCGGCCAGGTTTGCTTGGAGACATTGCTTCTCTTTTAGGAATGTTACGCGTCAATATCGTAACGATTAACGGTGTTGATGGCGGACATCGAGGCATGCTTGTCCGTACGGAAAATGATGATCAGATCAAGCGCTTCGAATTGATTGCATCTACGATGGAGACCATTCAGGTGAAAAAAATCCGTCAGCCGAAATTGCGTGACATTTTAGCGGTGAGGCATGGACGCTATATCCAACACGATGTCGATGACCGAAAGACATTTAGATTCATTCGTAGTGAATTGGGAATTCTTGTGGATTTCATGGCAGAGTTGTTCAAGCAAGATGGCCATAAATTGATAGGGATTCGGGGGATGCCGAGGGTTGGCAAAACAGAGTCAGTCGTCGCCGCAAGTGTATGTGCGAATAAGAAATGGATATTCCTATCTTCCACAATGATTAAACAGACCGTTCGGAACAAATTGGCGGGAGATGAATTTTCGAAGGACAATATTTTCATCCTCGATGGCATAGTTACACGTAAGTCCGGCGATGAAAGACATATGCAACTTGTCCGGGAAATGATGAGCATGCCTACAATTAAAGTGGTTGAGCATCCTGATATGTTCGTACAGCATTCTGAATACGACATGGAAGATTTTGATTATATTATCGAATTACGAACTGATCCTGACCAAGAAATTACATATGAAATGATGGAGAAAAACCATATGATGTCTGACATCGGACCGATGGGTGGATTTGGAACATTTAACTTTTAAATAGGTAGGTGATAACATTGACCGGATTAGGTGATCGTCTTAAAGAGGCGAGAACTACTAAAGGATATTCACTAGATGATTTGCAATCGATAACTAAAATTCAAAAACGGTACCTTTCCGGTATTGAAAATGAAGATTACAGCATGATGCCTGGCGCTTTCTATGTACGTGCGTTCATTAAACAGTATTCGGAAGCTGTCGGATTGGATTCTGACGAAATGTTATCATTATACAAAGAATCGGCCATGCATGAAAAGCTTGAAGAAGAAAATACGCAAATTACTCCTCCCATGAAGAGAAGAAGAGGTATTAAGGGAAACAGCCGTCTGAATGAGCTAATTCCAAAAATCATCATGGCGTTATTTATCGTTGTCATCATTGTCGTAGTTTGGGTATTATGGCAAAAAGGTGCGTCCAACAATGCAGGATACGATGTAGAACCGGAACAACCAATAACGATGGATAACAATCAGCCACCGGCAGGCAATTCAGGCGGTGGCTCAGCAGATGACGAACCCGACGAGGAAACGACTGAGCCAGATCCTGAGCCTGAGCCAGAGGAAGTAGTGAAAGAACAGTCGCTCACATACGTCAGAACGAGTGGGCAAGACTCAACGTATACATTAACTGACGCTGAAGAGTTCAAGCTGAAAATCGATGCATTTGGCGATACGTGGATCGGTGTACAGAATGAGAATAGAGAAGAACTTACACCTGAAGCAAGAGTGATGAAAAACGGTGAGACGATTGAGCTAGACGTTTCAGACGTTCAATATGTTAGAATACGAGTCGGTGTGACTAAGTATGCTGATATCTATGTAAATGATGAGAAACTTGAGTACTCATCAGACGCTATGACACAAAATATTTTTATAGAATATGAGAAATGAAAAATAGTCATCTACAAAGATGACTTTTTTCATTCTGAAAGGATTAGTGAGACAATTGAATTTACCTAACAAAATTACAGTATCGCGCGTACTGCTCATCCCGATATTCATCATTTTCATGATCGTCGATTTCGGGTTTGGATCTTTGGCATTTGGAGGGACTATTCTGTCCGTGGAGCAACTGATCGGTGCGCTGCTATTCATCATCGCTGCTGCAACAGATTGGTTCGACGGACATTTAGCAAGAAAACATAATCTTGTCACGAACATGGGGAAATTTCTAGATCCGCTCGCTGATAAGCTTCTCGTTTCAGCTGCCCTCATTATTTTAGTGGAATTGGGGTCTGCCGCTTCATGGGTCGTCATCATTATTATTAGTAGAGAATTTGCAGTTACTGGGTTGAGGCTTATACTTGCGGGTGGCGGTGAAGTTGTGGCGGCAAACCAATTAGGGAAGATTAAAACGGCGACACAATTAGTTGCAATCGCCTCCTTACTACTAAACAACATTTTCTTTGAAGCAATAAACTTTCCATTCGGTTCCATTATGCTTTATATCGCTCTGATCTTTACAATTTGGTCGGGCGCGGATTATTTTTATAAAAACCGGAGGGTCTTACTCGACTCCATGTAAGGAGATGGTGGAATGAAAGCGGAAATTATTGCAGTAGGTTCAGAACTCCTATTAGGGCAAATTACAAATACGAATGCGGCATTCATCTCAGCACGTCTAGCTGAAGTTGGCATCGATGTCTATTATCAGACGGTCGTAGGGGACAACCCTAATAGGCTAACGGAAGCGATAACGATTGCACAAAATCGTGCCGATCTAATCATTTTTTCAGGAGGGTTAGGGCCGACAAAGGATGATTTAACGAAAGAAACGATTGCTAACATACTTGGCACAGAACTTGAGAGTGATCTTGCCGCTTTATCATCTATCGAAGCATATTTTAACCGGACAGGCAGGACGATGACTGAAAATAATAAAAAGCAGGCACTTATCCTAACCGGTTCGACAGTTTTGACGAACAATTACGGGATGGCGCCTGGCATGGCGATTGAAAAGAATGGGATACGCTATGTATTATTGCCGGGACCGCCTCATGAAATGGAACCGATGTTTGAAAAAGAAGCAATCCCGTATTTATTAGGCACAATAGGCAAACGTGAAGTCATCGTCTCCCGTGAATTGAAATTTTACGGCATTGGTGAAGCTGAACTCGAGTATCGGGTTCAATCAATTTTAGAAAAGCAAACAAATCCAACCGTCGCTCCTCTAGCATCACCTGATTCAGTTATATTACGATTAACGGCAAAGGCGGAATCTACTGAAGCGGCGCACAAGTTGATAGCGCCGGTGGAAGCGAAAATCCGATCATTGGTCGGTCAATTTATCTTTGGCACAGATGATGACACATTGTCTTCAAAAGCAGCTGAACTGTTGAAAGGTAATAAATTGACAATCGCGGCTGCTGAAAGCTTGACAGCAGGTTTATTCATGGCCGAATTGGCAAATGAGCCAGGTATTAGCTCCTCCCTAAAAGGTGGAATGGTCGTTTATGATGAAACAACGAAGATGGAGCATCTAGATATTCCCGATTCATTACTCAAAGAGTATGGCGTTGTCAGTTCTCGATGCGCAGCGGCGCTAGCGCAAAATGTAAAGCGGAAATTCGGTTCAGACATCGGCGTCGGGTTGACGGGTGCTGCAGGACCAGATCCCCATGACGGGAAGCCAGTAGGGATCGTGTGGATTGGAATTGCTTTTCTAGATGATCAAGTGAAGACATTTAAACTCGATCTTTCAGGTTCCAGAAATGCGAATCGAAAACGTGCTGCTAAATTTGCTCTCTACTATTTAATAAAAGAAATGAAAGGGCAAAACAATGAAAATTAATTTTTGCCCCATATTCTCATTTAAAATTCAATTTTACCCTGGTATTCTCATTTAAAAATGGATTTTGATAAAAATAATCGAATAAGCGTTCGTTTTTTGTTTGAGTATTTCTCATTAAAGGAGTATAGTAGAGACAGGAAGAAAAGAATAACGCCTTTTAAGGGAGGAATCGTTTTTGAGCAATCGTAAAGCAGCTTTGGACCAAGCTTTGAAGCAAATTGAAAAACAATTCGGGAAAGGGTCCGTCATGAAGTTGGGGGAACAGACCGACCGGAAGATTGAAACGTCTTCTTCAGGCTCTTTAGCTCTAGATGCAGCACTAGGAGTTGGCGGCTATCCGAGAGGCCGTGTCATTGAGATCTATGGACCAGAAAGCTCTGGTAAGACGACAGTAGCGTTGCATGCAATTGCCGAAGTGCAAGCATCAGGTGGACAAGCCGCATTTATCGATGCCGAGCATGCGTTGGATCCAGTTTATGCACAAAAGCTAGGTGTTAATATTGATGAATTGCTTTTGTCACAACCGGATACGGGTGAACAGGCACTTGAGATTGCCGAAGCACTCGTTCGAAGTGGAGCAGTCGACATCGTTGTCATCGACTCCGTTGCAGCATTAGTTCCAAAAGCGGAAATTGAAGGGGAAATGGGTGACTCGCACGTCGGCTTACAAGCCCGTCTCATGTCCCAAGCACTTCGGAAACTGTCCGGTGCTATTAATAAATCGAACACCATTGCTGTCTTCATTAACCAAATCCGTGAAAAAGTCGGCGTTATGTTCGGTAACCCTGAAGTAACACCTGGTGGCCGCGCGTTGAAATTTTATTCCTCCGTTCGTTTGGAAGTGCGTCGCGGTGAAGCAATTAAACAAGGAAACGACATTATGGGGAACAAAACACGTATACGTGTCGTGAAAAACAAAGTTGCTCCTCCGTTCCGTACTGCAGAAGTGGATATTATGTACGGAGAAGGGATTTCGAGAGAAGGCGAAATCGTCGACCTCGGTGCTGAACTGGAAGTTGTCCAAAAGAGCGGTGCATGGTATTCCTATGAAGGGGAGCGTCTTGGCCAAGGTCGTGAAAATGCAAAGCAGTTCCTAAAGGAAAATCCGGATATGCGTGCGGAAATCGCAAACAAAATTCGTGATTCTTACGGTCTCGCTGCAGCTAACTACGTCATCGCAGGACATGACGAGGACGACGAAGAAGAACTCGAACTGTTATTAGAAGAAAAATAATTGGTATAGAGCCGATCTGCTTCTTTAGAGTAGGTCGGTTTTTCTTTGAACAAATGTAGCTTGAGCCCCCTCCGCTTTTGTTACCCTCTAGACTCCGGGCGCCAGAGACTCGGGTCATAAGTCAAAGTTGCTCTGTGGCAAAAACCGCCACGGCGCATCTTCGCCTTATGCCTGTCGTCTCTAGGCAGGCGCCCTCCGCTTTTGTTATCGTCTAGACTCCGGGTGGCAAGATCCTGCCTTAATTTCTGCAAAACCCGCAGAAATACGGCAAATCGAACCCTGCGCTGTTCGATTCGCTTTGGTTTACAATCCTTGACATGGCAATTTTTCATAGATACAATTAGAATTGTATAATTTCACACCAATGAAATCATTATGGCAGTATGTTGAATGTTAATATACGGGCCGACTGAAAACGAAAAGAATAGCAGGAGGAGGTGACCTGGATGCCAGATGGAATCATCATAAACATCATCTCCGCTTTGCTCGGTCTGTTCGTCGGTGCAGTTGTTATCTATTTAGTTATCAAAAAGGTGAATGATTCAAGAGTGACGGGTGCCAAAAACTCTGCCGAACAAATTATTGAAGATGCGAAGCGTGAAGCGGAGGCTATGAAAAAAGAGGCACTGTTGGAAGCGAAAGATGAAAATCACAAACTGAGAATTGAAGCGGAATCAGAAGTCCGTGAACGAAGAGCGGAATTGCAAAAACACGAAAACCGCCTTTTACAACGGGAAGAAAATCTTGACCGCAAGGACGATGCTCTCAATAAAAGAGAAGCAGGGCTGGAGCGTAAAGATGAAGCGCTTTCCAGTAGACAACAGCATATTGAACAAATGGAACGCAAGGCGGAAGATCTTGTTGCTACGCAACAGACGGAACTTGAAAGAATCTCGGCTCTTACAAGAGATGAAGCGAAACGAATCATCTTGGATGAAGTCGAGAAAGAACTTTCCACAGATATCGCCGTAATGACGAAAGAATCGGAGCAACGTGCAAAAGAGGAATCCGAAAAGAAAGCGCGTGAAATCCTTTCCCTTGCATTGCAACGATTTGCAGCAGACCATGTTGCAGAAACAACCGTATCAGTCGTGAACTTGCCGAACGATGAGATGAAAGGTCGTATCATCGGACGGGAAGGTAGAAATATTAGAACATTAGAGACATTGACTGGTATTGATTTAATTATTGACGATACACCAGAAGCGGTCATCCTGTCCGGCTTCGATCCTGTACGTCGGGAAACTGCCCGTCTCGCACTTGAAAAGCTTGTGCAAGATGGAAGGATACACCCTGCTCGGATTGAAGAGATGGTCGATAAGTCTCGCAGGGAAGTGGATGAGCTAATCCGTGAAAAAGGGGAACAGACTACATTTGATGTGGGCGTTCATAATCTACATCCGGATTTGATCAAAATCCTTGGAAGACTGCATTTCCGTACAAGCTACGGCCAAAACGTCCTAAAGCACTCTGTTGAAGTTGCTTATCTTGCAGGGCTATTGGCAGCCGAGGTAGGCGAAGATGTTACCCTTGCAAGACGCGCAGGGCTTCTCCACGATATTGGTAAGGCAATCGACCATGAAGTCGAAGGAAGCCATGTCCAAATCGGGGTTGAGCTCGCGACGAAATATAAAGAGCATCCTGTTGTCATCAACAGTATCGCCTCCCATCATGGCGATGAGGAAGCAACATCGGTCATCGCTGTATTAGTAGCTGCAGCTGATGCATTATCAGCGGCAAGACCAGGTGCGCGAAGTGAAACGCTTGAAAACTACATTCGTAGGCTACAAAAACTCGAAGAGATTTCGGAGTCTTACGATGGCGTAGAAAAATCATTCGCTATCCAAGCGGGCCGCGAAGTTCGAATTATTGTTAGACCAGACCAAATCGATGATATTACAGCTCATCGTTTGGCGAGGGATATTCGAAAACGGATCGAGGAGGAACTCGATTACCCAGGTCACATTAAAGTGACAGTCATACGTGAAACACGTGCAGTCGAATATGCAAAATGATGAAAAATGACTCCTGCCAAGCCATGGTTCAGGAGTCATTTTCTTCTCATTTCTAATGAAGGTGCAATAAGCAGAGAGAGGTTACAATAATGAAGGTACTATTTATAGGTGATATCGTAGGGTCAATCGGCAGAGAAATGGTGTTTGATTACATCGCACGATTGAAAAGGAAATACAATGCGGATGTAGTCATTGCTAACGGTGAAAACGCTGCTTCTGGAAGAGGCATAACAAAAGCGATTTTTGACGATTTACTCCGGTCAGGCGTCGATGTTGTAACAATGGGCAATCATACGTGGGATCAAAAAGAAATATATGATTTCATCGATGATACCGACTACTTGATCCGTCCGGCTAACTTTTCAGATGAGGCCCCCGGGAAAGGTATGACGACGATAACGAAAAATGGCGTGACTCTGTCGGTCATTAATCTACACGGTCGCACATTCCTCCCTCCTCATAACGATCCATTTGAAAAAGCGGAAGAATTAATTGAAGAGGCCCGCAAAATTTCTCCACTCATCTTCGTCGATTTCCATGCGGAAGCGACAAGTGAAAAGATTGCGATGGGATGGCATTTGGATGGAAAGGCATCTGTTGTTGTCGGGACGCATACACATGTGCAAACAGCAGATGAACGAATCTTGCCAGGAGGAACTGCCTATTTGACGGATGCTGGAATGACAGGCCCTTATGATGAAATATTAGGAATGAAAAAAGAGGATGTCATCTATCGATTCCGTACGAACTTGCCTGTCAGGTTTGAAGTACCAAAAAGAGGGCGCGCCCAATTAAATGGATTGTTCGTTGAATTGAATGACCAAACAGGAAAAGCGGTCAAGATTGAGCGCATTATGATAAATGAGGATCATCGATTCGAACGATGAAGTGAGTCTAATCATCTCTTTCTTTTCATAAGATGACGTATGGATAAATACATTCCATATACATCGTGAAAACAAGGAGGAAACATGGTGAGTCCATTGAAGGTATCATCCCGCTCTAATCCGAATTCCGTCGCAGGAGCTCTCGTAGCGGTAATCAGGGATCAAGGGTATGCTGAAATGCAGGCGGTCGGTGCAGGCGCATTGAACCAAGCCATCAAAGCGGTCGCAATAGCACGCGGTTTCGTCGCCCCAAGCGGAAGCGACCTCGTATGCGCCCCGGCATTTACCGATATTGAAATTAACGGTGAGGGAAGAACAGCTTTGAAGCTGTTAGTGGAAAAAAGAAAACGAAGTTAGATGCAAAGAAATAAAGCTAAAATAAGGCTGTCGAGAAAGTCGGAAAGATGACTTTCTTGACAGCTTTTTATAATCGCGTCCAAAGCAAGCCACTCCGCGCCCAAAGATGGCTATCCCGCGTCCAAAGTCAGCCATTCCGCGCCCAAAACAAGCCCCCCTACGCTCAAAACGTACCCCCATAAAAAGAGTATTGTCACACAGTTGTCTAAAACATCCGCAATTCAGGAAATGAAAACTCACACCACTTCAAACTGGTAAGAAGTTCATGTATAATGAAATAAATCTGTTCAATTCCCACAAGGTTTGAAGAAAGGGGAAGTATTACATGAATGAAGAGCAACGCCTGGCAGCCGGGCTCGTCAAACCGGATACAGTGAAAACTTCAACTGCACCGGAAAAGGACTATAGTAAATATTTTGAGACTGTCTACACACCTCCATCCTTGAAGAAAGCGAAAAAGCGAGGAAAAGAGGAAATTGCCTATCACGATGATTTCCAAATTGATGAGCGCTTTCTTGGCATGGGTGCCGGACGTAAATTTTATATTCGTACATATGGCTGTCAAATGAATGAACACGATACTGAAGTGATGGCAGGCATTTTCACGGGATTGGGATACGAAGCAACGGACACAGTAGATGATGCAGACGTCATTCTTTTAAATACATGTGCCATTCGTGAAAACGCTGAAAACAAAGTGTTTGGTGAATTGGGACACCTGAAACCGTTAAAACTTGAAAGACCCGATTTGCTCATTGGAGTATGTGGCTGCATGTCGCAAGAGGAATCAGTCGTCAATAAAATATTGCAAACATACGATCAAGTCGATATGATTTTCGGAACACACAATATCCATCGATTGCCGAATATTCTGCACGAAGCATATATGTCGAAAGAAATGGTCGTCGAAGTATGGTCAAAGGAAGGGGATATTATTGAAAACCTTCCAAAAGTCCGTCATGGCAATATTAAAGCGTGGGTCAACATCATGTATGGTTGCGATAAGTTTTGCACGTATTGTATCGTGCCGTACACAAGAGGTAAAGAGCGCAGCAGACGACCGCAAGATATTATTCAAGAAGTGAGAAAGCTCGCTGCGCAAGGTTATAAAGAAGTTACACTTCTTGGACAAAATGTCAATGCTTACGGAAAAGATTTTGATGATATCGAATACCGCTTAGGAGACTTGATGGATGAACTCCGTAAAATCGATATTCCGCGCATCCGCTTTACGACGAGTCATCCAAGAGACTTCGACGATCACCTCATTGAAGTTCTTGCAAAAGGCGGTAACTTGCTCGATCATATCCACTTGCCTGTCCAATCAGGCTCAAGTGACATTTTGAAGATTATGGCACGGAAGTATTCAAGAGAATCGTTTTTGGAGCTCGTACGTAAAATTAAAGCTGCAATACCAAATGTCACGTTGACAACGGATATCATTGTCGGCTTCCCGAATGAAACGGATGAGCAATTTGAAGAAACGCTTTCCTTGTATAAGGAAGTCGGGTTTGAAATGGCTTATACGTATATTTATTCACCACGTGAAGGGACGCCTGCCGCAAAGATGGTGGACAATATTTCAATGGACGTGAAAAAAGAACGTCTTCAACGCCTTAATAAGCTCGTCAATGATATGTCGGCAGAAGCGATGAAGCCATACAAAGGAAAAGTTGTCAAAGTGCTCGTCGAAGGTGAAAGTAAAAGGAATCCAGAAGTTCTTTCCGGTTATACCGAGAAAAATAAACTCGTCAATTTTAAAGCACCACGTTCCGTAATCGGCGAAATTGTCAATGTGAAAATTACTGATGCCAAAACATGGTCACTCGATGGTGAGTTTATCGGTGTCGTAAAAGAGGAGAAGGTGATGTCATAATGGAAAAACTTTATACGAAAGAAGAGATTATTGAAAAAGCGCGGGAAATAGCCCATATGATCGCAAATACGGAACAAGTTGAATTTTTTAAACGGGCGGAAGAACAAATTAATGAAAACCAAAAAATCCGTGAAAAAATTGCGAGTTTACGGTCGTTGCAAACACAAGCGGTCAATTTCCAAATGTATGAAAAAGAAAGAGCGCTTGCAATTATCGAAGGGAAAATTGATAAGATTCAAGAAGAAATCGATGATGTTCCGATTGTACAGGAATTCAAGCAATCACAGCTTGATGTGAACGAACTACTCCAGCTCGTTTCCAACACAATTGCTAACAGTGTAACGGACGAGATTATCGAATCCACGGGTGGAGATATACGCCGTGGTAAGACTGGATCATACGTTAAAAATACAAACTATAAGCAGCTATCATAATCTAAACCGATGAGGATAAATTCCTCGTCGGTTTTTTTCACTTTCTGGGCTTCTAGTGCATAGGATAAATAGACGTCAACGAAGGAGGAAACGAACTGAAGAATTTACGGCAAATTGTGACGAAGGCAGTCATTGCAAAAGGGAAGCTAAGGACGGAATCGAATGTCTCACTGAAGCCGCCGAATAATCCGTCGAGCATATTAGGCTGCTGGGTGATCAACCACACGCATCATGCGAAAAAAGTGGGACGCTATGTTGAAGTGACCGGGAAATTTGATGTGAATGTCTGGTATTCGCACCATGACCACTCAAAGACTTCCGTCTATTCGGAATCGGTGCCGTATAAGGATCGAATTAGGCTCCATTATCGGGATGAGCCGGTGTCCGGTCAAGAAGAAATAATCGTCAACGTCGTCCAGCATCCGAATTGCACAGAAGCACTCATTTCTGAGTGTGGGGAAAAATTCATTATTAAAGTGGAAAGGGAACTGGTTGCGGAAGTTGTTGGTGAAACAAAAGTGTGCATCACAGTCCACCCACATCATTTCGAAGAGGAATGGTCATTTAAAGATGAATCGTCTTCCCATCAAGGCCACAAACATGACCATCATAAGGGCGATGACGAGAAGCGTCATGATGACAGAGGGAAGGATTCACGTCCATTTTAAGCCGGAAGGAGCATCCGGCTTTTTTTTGTGCGAATCGAACCGGTTTTTCAGGTTTGCTACTTTGAAGCTACATGATTTGTTATAATATAAGAAAACGAATGTTTAGCGAGGTTCTGGAATGACTACATACACACCGATGATTCAACAATATTTACAAATAAAAGCCGAATATGAGGACGCGTTCCTCTTTTTCCGTTTAGGCGATTTTTATGAACTGTTTTTCAACGACGCGATAGAAGCATCCAATATTCTTGAGATTACATTGACGAGCAGAGACGGGGGAAGTGCGGACAAGATTCCGATGTGTGGAGTGCCTTTCCATTCAGCAGAGGGCTATATTGAAACATTAGTCTCAAAAGGCCACAAAGTGGCAATCTGTGAACAGACGGAGGACCCAAGAGTTGCAAAAGGAATTGTGAAACGGGAAGTCGTGAAAGTGGTCACTCCGGGAACGCTTACGGAAGGGAAATCTCTAGATGCCAATGCAAATCATTTCATCGGCGCTGCTGACCAGCTTGATGAACGACGGTACGCGCTAGCCTATGTCGATCTTGCGACGGGTGAAGGAAAAGCCGAAATCGTATTAGGTGATGAACGAACGTTAATTGGTGAAATCGAAGCGCTTGGGATGAAAGAGATTGTTGTCCGGGAGCGATTGCATATCACGTTGAATGAATGGATGGCAAAAAGAGATATCGTCCTATCTATGGAAAACGGGGATGAAGATGACAGCTCATTAAACGTCCTAACGCAAATTCCACAAGAATTGAACGAAGCATGCAACATTCTCGTATCCTATTTAAAGCGCACACAAAAATCTTCTTTGGAGCATTTGCGTCCTTTCGAATATATACAGAAGTCAGGCAAACTATCGATTGATGCGAACTCAATGCGTAATCTAGAGCTTGTTCAATCAATTCGGAACGGAAGTAAAGAAGGAACGCTTTTCTGGCTATTGGATGAGACGTCGACGGCGATGGGCGCACGGAAATTGAGATTATGGATCCATCAGCCTCTTGCTGACCGAGCTGCAATTGAAGATAGGCTTACAATCGTGTCCGATTTACTAGAAGATTACTTTCTTCGAGATGATTTGAAAACATCGTTGAAGGAAGTATATGACCTTGAGCGTTTGTCTGGAAGGATTTCTATGGGGAGTGCTAGTGGTAGAGATCTTGCTCAACTACGAAACTCTCTTCGAAAGGTACCTCATTTGAAGCAGGCACTTCAACAGTCTGGTTATGAGCGGCTACAACGGTTTGCAGAACAAATTGACCCATGTTCCGAAGTGCATGATCTTTTGGAGTCGTCAATTGCAGAGAACCCACCAATCTCCGTTAAGGAAGGCGGCATCATTAAGGACGGCTACAACGAAAAGCTCGATCAATACAGAGATGCCTCGAGAAACGGCAAGGAATGGCTAGCAAGACTTGAACGTGAGGAACGGGAACGGACAGGCATAAAAAACTTGAAAATCGGGTATAACCGCATTTTCGGCTATTTTATTGAAATTACAAAATCCAATATCCATCTGGCAGATTTGGCCCGCTATGAACGCAAGCAGACACTGGCCAATGCGGAGCGCTATATCACTTCTGAGTTGAAGGAAAAGGAAGAGTTGATCCTAAATGCGGAAACGCAAGGCCAAGAGCTAGAATATACGCTATTCTGCGAAGTGCGTGATGAAATGAAAAACTATATCCGAAGGGTTCAACAATTAGCGGGTGTTCTTTCAGAGCTCGATGTACTACTATCTTTTGCGGAAGTGTCAGAAAAGCAACGGTTCGTTAGACCGCATTTTCATGACGGTCGGGCATTGGAAATAAAAAATGGACGGCACCCAGTCGTAGAGAAGATGATGGATCATTCATTATACGTGCCGAATAGTTGCACATTGACCGAAGATGCAAATATGCTCCTTATTACTGGTCCCAATATGTCAGGTAAAAGTACATTCATGCGACAAGTCGCCTTAACGGTAGTTATGGCTCAAATAGGCTGCTATGTACCGTGTGAGTCCGCAAGACTTCCTGTGACGGATCAAATTTTCACGAGGATCGGAGCAGCGGATGATTTAGCATCTGGACAAAGTACATTTATGATGGAAATGATGGAGTCAAAATATGCCATTGCAAATGCAACCGGTAACAGTTTGCTTCTCTTCGATGAAATTGGTAGGGGAACTTCGACGTATGACGGA
The DNA here is from genome assembly GCF_050859005.1 of Sporosarcina sp. UB5. Classification (GTDB taxonomy): domain Bacteria; phylum Bacillota; class Bacilli; order Bacillales_A; family Planococcaceae; genus Sporosarcina. Next base: position 2,895,993 of record NZ_CP125984.1, on the reverse strand, counting down.
ATGTCACTTGCACAGGCAATGATGGAATTCATTCATGATGAAATTGGTGCGAACACATTGTTTTCAACCCATTATCATGAACTTACGAAGCTTGATATGGAATTGGAAAGACTTGCGAACGTCCATGTCGCTGCGATGGAACAGGAAGGGAGAGTCGTCTTTCTCCACAAAGTGATGGCGGGCCCGGCGGATAAAAGTTACGGCATACATGTTGCGCAGCTAGCGGGTCTTCCGGAAACGATTGTAGTGCGAGCGAAAAATTTGCTTGATGCTTTTGAGAGCGGTGAAAAAGCAGCTGCTTTGACTAGTGCAACGGAACAATTAACGTTTTTTGACTTACGAGAGGAACCCGATCCGGTACTCGAATTGAACAAATCCGTATTAAGTCAAATGAAACAGACAGACTTAGTGAATTTGACACCAATGCAGGCGATGAACTTAATCCTTGACTGGCAAAACCAGTTAAATGCGAGTAATAAAGCAGACTGATCAGGACTGTCGGTTGCGATCGCTTGTCGAATAAAACAAATTTCGATGAATAAAAGACATAAGGAGGGGTCCAATGGATATTATTTCAGTCATGGATGATTCATTATCCAATAAAATTGCTGCTGGGGAAGTCGTCGAGCGCCCGGCTTCGATTGTAAAGGAATTGGTCGAAAACTCGATTGACGCCGGCAGCACATCGATTGAAATTGCACTTGAAGAAGCCGGACTCACTTCCATTCGAGTAACCGATAATGGAAAAGGGATGTCACGTCGCGATGCCGTCCTTGCTTTTGAACGCCATGCAACGAGTAAAATATTGAATGAGCATGATCTATTTCGGATCAGAACCCTTGGATTTAGGGGAGAGGCGCTTGCCAGTATCGCTTCCGTCTCTAAAATTAGCCTTTTCACGTCGGATGGGGAAACGGAAGGGACAGAAGTGCAAATTGACGGGGGAGTCGTTCTTAAACAATCCAATGCCGCGTTCAGAAAAGGAACTGATATGACGGTTTCACAACTTTTTTACAACACGCCTGCGCGATTGAAATATATGAAAACAATCCAGACCGAGCTTGGGCATACAATAGATCTCGTCAACCGTCTTGCCCTAAGCCATCCCGATATCGCTTTCAAACTGTCTCATCATAGCCAAACTATTCTGCGGACGTCAGGCAGCGGGGATCGGCGGAAAGTGCTAACGGATATTTACGGAATGGCTGTTGCGCGTAAAATGGTGCCATTTGCCGGAGAGAATGCTGATTTCAAAGTAGACGGATACGTAACCTTGCCTGAAATGACACGAGCATCCAAAAACTATATGACACTAATCGTGAATGGAAGATGGGTGAAGAGTTATGCTGCGAACCAGGCGGTACTTGATGGATTGCACACGTATTTGCCGATTGGACGTTTCCCAATTGCGGTCATTAACGTGGAAACGGATCCGTTTTTGACGGATGTTAACGTGCATCCATCTAAACAGCATATTCGCCTAAGCAAAGAAGGAGAGCTTTTTGACCTTATTAAATCATCTGTTCATGAAGCGGTGAAACGGTCGATTATCGTCCCTGATGCTGTGAAAAAAGAACCTGTCCAAAGAATACCTTCCGAGCAAGTAACAATTTGGAATGAATTCCGGAATACAACCGTCGGAAAGGAACAACAAGTCGAAGAAGACAAGTTGGAAATCGTTAAAAAGGAATCAAATGTCGAGAAAGACACGATCGAAAACCGTCCGGACGAGACGAAACCGATTCAGACGAACTACATTCAGACAGAACAAATCCAGACCAACCCGGTCCAAACTGAATACGAGACTTCTAATGAAAATAGTGTAGAAGCGGCACAGTCTGAAAAAGTGATGGAAACTAATGAATTGCCTGTTGCTGAGCCAATTGAAGCAACTGAGCCAACTGAACCAAAAGAAAATCACTTCCCGTCGCTTGTGCCAGTCGGCCAAGTCCATGGTACGTACATCATTGCGCAAAACGAAGACGGATTTTACATGATTGATCAGCACGCAGCTCAAGAGCGTATCAAATATGAATTCTTCAGAGAAAAACTGAGTAAAGTGGAAGAGGATGAGAGGCAATTGCTATTAATGCCGCTCATCTTCCATTATTCAGGCGATGACATGGTGAAAATAGAAGAATGTCGGGAAACGTTGAATGAAGTAGGCGTCTTCCTTGAGGAATTCGGACCCTCCTCTTATACCGTTAAAGAATATCCTGCTTGGTTTCCGGCAGGAGAAGCGTCGACTCTTATCGAAGAGTTAATTGAGCAAGTGCTAACGACTCGGAAAGCAGATATCGGAAAGTTACGTGAAGAGACGGCAATTATGATGAGCTGTAAACGTTCCATTAAAGCAAATCATCATCTTTCGATCGTAGATATGGAAAGGCTATTAAACGATCTGTCGCTCGCGGAAAATCCGTATACATGCCCACATGGACGGCCAGTCCTTGTTCATTTTTCAACTTATGAAATTGAAAAGATGTTTAAAAGAGTAATGTAATTAACTGGGGGAGTCGTTTATTCGTTTTTTGTAGGAATCCTATAGTTGAACAAGGGAGAGGATATGACAATGGGTGAGTTCATATTAACAATCGACCAAGGCACGACTAGTACAAGGGCAATCCTATTTAATCGTAAGGGAGAAATCGTTCATACCGCGCAACGGGAATTTACACAAATTTTCCCGAAGCCAGGCTGGGTAGAGCACAATGCAAACGAAATATGGGGTTCCGTCTTATCCGTCATTGCTTCAGTTCTGACGGAAAGTGAACTGCAACCGGAAGATATCGATGGAATCGGTATTACAAACCAGCGGGAGACATCAGTCGTCTGGGATAAGCACACTGGACAACCTGTCTATAACGCGATTGTTTGGCAGTCGAGACAGACACAACACATTATTAATGAGTTAAAAGAGGACGGTAAGGAAGAGACCATCCGTACAAAGACGGGCTTGCAGCTCGATCCTTATTTTTCCGGCTCGAAAGTGAAATGGATCCTCGATGAAGTGGAAGGGGTACGGGAGCGAGCGGAAAAAGGTGAACTCCTTTTTGGAACTATCGATTCTTTCCTCATTTGGAAGTTGTCAAATGGGGCAGTCCACGTAACTGATTACTCCAATGCTTCCAGGACGATGCTTTTCAATATTCATGAACTCCAATGGGATAAGGAGCTTTGTGACTTGTTGGAGATTCCGATGGGCATGCTTCCTGAAGTAAGGATGTCTTCCGAAATTTATGCCCACACAGACCCTACTGTCTTTTTTGGTGCATCCGTCCCGATTGCGGGGGCGGCGGGCGATCAGCAATGCGCTTTGTTCGGGCAAGCTTGTTTTCACGAAGGTATGGCGAAAAATACGTATGGCACAGGCTGTTTCATGTTGTTGAATACGGGCGAGAAACCTGTGACTTCCGAAAATGGACTCCTTACAACGATCGCATGGGGATTGGATGGACAGATTACATATGCGCTCGAAGGCAGTGTGTTTGTTGCTGGTTCTGCTATCCAATGGCTTAGGGATGGGATGCGGATGATCCAAAAAGCGGCTGATTCAGAAATGTACGCTACACGAATTGCTTCTACGGAAGGTGTGTATGTCGTACCCGCATTCGTCGGACTCGGTACGCCGTATTGGGATTCAGATACGAGAGGTGCGGTATTCGGTTTGACGCGTGGAACGGAAAAAGAGCATTTCATCAGGGCAACCGTCGAATCGCTTGCATATCAGACGAAAGATGTGCTGTTAACGATGGAAAAGGATGCTAACATCGAAATTGACATTTTGCGTGTAGACGGTGGCGCTGTCGCCAATACGTTCCTTATGCAATTTCAAAGTGATTTACTCCAAATCGAAGTGGAACAATCGGTTTACTTAGAGACAACTGCACTTGGAGCGGCATATTTAGCAGGTCTTGCAACTGGCTTTTTTGAATCTTGTGAGTCTGTTGAAGCATTATGGGCTAAAGAACGGACGTACTCCCCAAAGATGGAAGTAGAAGAGCGAGATGTCTTGTACAACGGCTGGAAAAAAGCTGTTGAAGCGGCACGCCTATTCAAACTTTGAGTGGAGGAGAGCGAAAGATGTTATCATCGATCACAAGACCGAAAGTAAAACAGTTCATGCAGGACTATCAGTTTGACTTGCTCGTCATTGGTGGAGGAATAACCGGAGCCGGCATTGCCCTTGACGCAGTGACGAGAGGATTATCTGTCGCACTAATTGACATGCAAGATTTTGCAGCAGGTACTTCCAGCCGATCGACGAAGCTCATTCATGGCGGCTTACGTTATTTGAAACAGCTGGAGTTGAAAATCGTTTCGGAAACCGGTAAGGAAAGGGATATCGTCTATCGAAATGCACTTCACGTGACACAGCCCGAGCGCATGCTTCTTCCTTTTCACAAAGGAGGCTCGTTCGGAAAGCTGACAACATCTGCCGGTTTGTTTGTCTATGATAAACTAGCAGGTGTAAAAAAAGAGGAGCGCCGCGAAATGCTGTCAGCTAAAGAGACGCTTGCGATGGAGCCGTTAGTGAGGGAGGGTGGCTTACTAGGCGGCGGGCATTATGTTGAATACCGGACTGACGATGCTCGGCTGACGATTGAAGTTTTGAAAAAAGCTTCTCAGAGAGGCGCGCTTTGCTTGAATTACATGAAAGCTGAGCAATTTAACTATCGAGATGGCAAAGTGGTAGGTGTTACTGCTCGGGACATGATTACAAGTGAAGTGATGGATATTAACGCTACCGTAATTGTTAATGCCACAGGTCCTTGGGTTGATGAAATGCGGGAAAAAGATGAAGTGTCAAATGATAAACGATTACGATTGACAAAAGGATCCCATATTGTAATTGATAAGTCGATTTTCCCATTACGTCAAGCCGTTTATTTCGACTCGCCTGACGGCAGAATGATTTTTGCCGTCCCGAGGGGTAATAAAGCATATATCGGGACAACAGATACATTTTTTGAAGGTGATCGTGTCAATCCCGTTGCTAGTGAAGAGGATATTACGTATCTCCTGCAAGCTCTTCGTTATATGTTCCCCTCCGTTAAAGTACGCCGCAACGATGTCGAATCGACATGGGCCGGAGTGCGTCCACTTATTTACGAAGAAGGGAAAGATCCATCCGAAATTTCAAGGAAAGATGAAATTTGGGAATCGGGAACGGGATTGATCACCATTGCAGGTGGTAAATTGACCGGCTATCGTAAAATGGCTGAAACCGTTGTGGACGATATTGTAAAACGAATTCCGACAACATCGTACGGTCCATGCATAACTGAACATCTCCCGTTGTCTGGTGGTGACTTTAAGAATGAAGAACAGTTCACCATTTTCATTGAAAGCAAGTCGAATGAAGCTGAATTATACGGGCTTACGAAGGAAGAAGGACGGGCGCTCGCTTCTTTGTACGGAACGAATGTCGACAAGGTCTTCAACTATGTCAGTGCTGTTTCAACAGAGAACACAATGTTGCCGGCTACATGGAAAGCGGAAATACTTTATGCAATCCATTTTGAAATGGCGATGACGCCATCCGACTTTTTCATAAGAAGAAAAGGCGACCTATTCTTCAACATAGCGTATGCCAAACTGTATAAAGAGGCGGTGACGGACTATATGGGAGCCATCCTATCCTACACCGAAGAAACGAGAGAGCGCTATCTCTCCGAATTGGAGCAACATATTAAAGAGGCTGAAGGAAAGGTCGGTGAGCGTGTGTGAATGAACAGGTGCTGACGATGTCAGACGGTTTTTCCATCCATACTGTTTATGCGCATCCCGAAGCGACGCCTATCGCGCATGTTCATCTTCTGCACGGAATGGCAGAGCATATTGGCCGATACGAAGAGTTCATCACCTTTCTCGTAGATGAAGGCTTTGCAGTATCCGGGCATGATCATCGCGGCCATGGCCAGACAGCCATTTTGAACGGAAAACTGGGCCATTTTGGCGATGTGACAGGCTTCGATAGAATCGTTGAAGATACGCATGAAATCATCGGTTTTCACAGGAATAAATTTCAAACCCCCCGTGTAATCCTTATTGGACATAGCATGGGTTCATTTGTAGCAAGGAGATACGCTCAAAGGTTCGGAAAGAAACTCGACAAACTTATTTGTTTAGGCACTGCAGGTGATCCTGGAGTGAGCGGCATCGTTGGACAAGTTCTAGCCTATTTGAAAGGCAAGGCAACAAAATTCGATGAACCGGAATATTTCATTAACAAGTTAATATTCGGTAGTTACAATAATATAGTCGATACACCGAAAACATCTTTTGACTGGCTTTCGACAGACGAAGAAACGGTGGAGAACTATATTAATGATCCGCTATGCGGTTTCGTGCCGACAACTCGTTTATTCATCGATTTGTTCGAAGGGCTTGCGAAGATTAATGACTCGAACAGCATCGGACAAGTTCCACGCGAATTACCGATTCTTCTCCTTTCAGGCTCCAACGATCCCGTTGGCAATAAAGGTAAAGGCGTTTGGCAGGCTGCAAGGCAATTTGCAGATGCAGGCATAATAAACGTATCAGTTATGCTATATGAAAGTGGCCGCCATGAAATGTTGAATGAAGTAAATCGGAAACAAGTATTTAATTTCATAAAGGATTGGATAATAAAAGAATGAAACAATCAGAAAGAGTCATCGCAATTGTAGGACCGACAGCATCAGGCAAAACATCGTTAAGCATAGAGCTTGCCAAAAGGCTAAATGGTGAAATTATTAATGGGGACGCAATGCAAGTATATAAAGGATTAAATATCGGCACAGCGAAAATTACAGAAGATGAAAAGGAAGGAGTTCCTCATCATCTGTTCGACATTAAAGAGCCAACAGAATCATTTTCCGTCGCGGAATACCAGTCGACTGTGCGAAACTGTATAGAAGATATCCAGAGTCGAGGAAAACAACCGATTATCGTTGGTGGAACCGGTTTGTATATCCAGTCCGTTCTATTCGATTTCAGGTTTACAGAAGAGGCCGGGGATGAAAAAGTCAGGTCTGAATTGGAAAAAGAACTAGAAACGGAAGGTGGCTCGCAACGTCTATATGAACGTCTACAGAAACTGGATCCTTCCAGTGCGGACAAAATCCATCCGAATAACTATCGCCGATTAATACGAGCACTCGAAATTATTGAGGTGACGGGTAAGACGAAGGAAGAGCACGAAAAAGGAGCAGGAGAGGCAACGTTATATGATCATTTAATCGTCGGCCTTACTTTGGACCGGGAACTGCTATACAATCGTATTAATCAAAGAGTAGAGCTAATGATGGAGGCTGGCTTGCTCGAAGAGGCTAGACGCTTGTGGGAAAATGGTGTTCGCAATGTCCAGTCGGTCCAGGCGATCGGCTATAAGGAACTATATGAACACTTCGAAGGCAAGATCTCATTGGACGAAGCCGTAGAGCTAATCAAAAAACATACTCGTCATTATGCAAAACGTCAAATGACATATTTCCGGAACAAAGTGGAAATCTCCTGGTTCGATGCAAATTCGGACAAGGAAAATATTGTAGATGGAATTTTATCGATTTTGAAGGGTTTTCAAGGGGTAGAATCGAATAAGTAAGAAGGCAAGAGAAATATAGAAGGTAATGGAGGCTGGGGTGTATGTCACAAGGTAATATGCAAGAAATTTTCTTGAACTCTTTACGGAAAAATAACACGTTCGTCACTGTATTTTTATTGAATGGGTTTCAGCTGAAAGGTCTTATCAAATCATATGATAACTACACCGTTTTGTTGGAATCGGACGGCAAGCAGCAGTTAATTTACAAGCATGCAATTTCGACATATGTACCTGCAAAACCAGTAGTGTTAAAGGACGAGGAATAAAACATATGTCCCATTGAAGGAACAGGCTTAAAATGCCTGTTCCTTTTCAAATTGAACAATTTTCATTGACCTATTTCATTTGATTGATAAGATATTAGAGTGACTATTTGTAGGAATGAGGAAAACAACATGATGATACATGAATTCGCTTCCGAAATTATGAAGAAGGCGGAAGCAACTGAACAAAAATTAGCCCCATATTTTAAAAAAGTAGAAGAAACGTCCTTTTTTAATCAACGTAAAGTGCTTGCAGCGTTTCGAAAAAATATGGTGAGTGATTTTCATCTAACCGGTTCGACAGGATACGGATACGATGATAGCGGCAGAGATGTACTTGAACAAGTGTATGCGGACACATTTGGTGCAGAAGCCTGTCTAGTACGTAACCAGATTATTTCGGGCACACATGCCATCTCCTTAAGCTTGTTCGGCGTACTTAGACCAGGGGATGAACTCCTTTACATAACGGGAAAACCGTACGATACGCTCGATTCAATCGTATCTGGGAATGGTGAGGATACTGGCTCCCTAATTGACTACGGAATCACATATAAGCATATTGATTTACAAGAGGATGGAACTGTCGATTTTGAAGAAGTGAAGAAGAATATCCATGAGAAGACGAAAATGATCGGAATTCAGCGTTCAAAAGGGTACTCAGCTCGTCCTTCTTTCATGATTGAAGAAATCGGTGAAATGGTCCGTTTTGTAAAATCGATTAATCCAGACATTATCGTTTTTGTTGATAATTGTTATGGTGAATTTGTCGAAACAAAAGAACCTACTGAAGTAGGGGCGGATCTAATGGCGGGTTCGCTCATTAAAAATCCCGGTGGGGGTCTAGCGAGGACCGGTGGGTATATTGCGGGGCGTGCAGATCTCGTTAAGAAATGTGCTTATCGCATGACGTCTCCTGGAATCGGTGCAGAAGCAGGTGCATCACTCGATACGCTTTTAGAAATGTACCAAGGATTCTTCATAGCGCCTCATGTCGTTAGCCAATCTGTGAAAGGCGCACTCTTTACAGCTGGGTTCCTTGAGAGCTTTGGATTTGACACAACACCTCATTATTCAGCCCCTCGGACCGATTTAATACAGTCCGTCAATTTTGGAAATGCCGAGCAAATGATCGCTTTTTGTAGGACAATCCAAGAAAACTCACCGATAAATGCGCATTATGCGCCTGAGCCATCGTATATGCCTGGCTATACAGATGACGTTATCATGGCTGCTGGAACGTTCATACAAGGTTCGAGCATTGAACTCACAGCAGACGGTCCGATTCGACCGCCGTATACAGCGTACGTACAAGGTGGACTGACGTATGAACACGTAAAGGCGGCTGTTATGTCTTCTATGGACAAGCTGTTGGAATTAAAATAGTGAATAATTGACATAAAAAAAGAGGGTGTACTCGGTCAAAGCAAAACTGACACGGTCATCCTCTTTTTTCTTCACGTCTACACTCAGGGTGGCGCTTTTGTTTATTAATGAATTTGACGATAAACGCCTACGACTTTTCCAAGAATGGAAACCGCATTGACGATAATTGGCTCCATCGATTCATTTTCCGGCTGCAAGCGGAAATAATTCTTTTCTTTGAAGAAACGTTTTACCGTCGCCTCATCCTCTTCCGTCATGGCGACTACAATTTCTCCGTTATTGGCAGTATGCTGTTGTTTAACAACGACATAATCCCCATTTAAAATTCCAGCTTCTATCATACTATCTCCTACAATTTCAAGCATAAAGAGCTTGTCGTCGGACGTTCCGTACGTATCCGGAAGAGGGAAGTATTCCTCAATGTTCTCAATTGCGGTGATTGGCAATCCTGCGGTCACCTTTCCGACTAGCGGGACATGAACTACGCCCGACTTTAGTGCTGTCAAACCTTCTGGATCGAGCACCTCAATAGCCCTCGGCTTCGTCGGATCCCTGCGAATGTATCCTTTGCTTTCCAATCTGGCAAGATGACCATGCACGGTTGAGCTTGAAGCCAGTCCAACAGCTTCCCCGATTTCACGAACGGAAGGCGGATACCCTTTGAGTTTCACTTCATCTTTAATAAACGTAAGAATATCCTGCTGTCGCTTTGAGATTTTTTTCATCTTTCCACCCCTCCAATGAATTAGTAGTTTTACTAGTTAGCTATTATGCGAACAAAGGTCCTTAATCGCAATTGTTTCATAAACAAAGTATAACAGGTGTTCGTACGGATGGCAAACAAAGGTTCGAAAATATTGTTGACTTCTAAAAAAACGTGTCCTATAATGGGAACAGGTATTCCGAACAAATATTCTTGGAGGGGTTTTTTATGACTTTCATTCAAAAATATGGCTTTATCCTATTGATTGTTTTTCTTTGCACCGCCTTTACGATTGTAGGAGTATTGAAGGAAGCGAAAGCAGCTTCAAATTCATATATTGAAGTTACTATAGAAGAGGGAGATACGCTTTGGGGATTAGCGCAAGACTATTCCACAAAGGATCATCCGACGAAATGGATTACGAAAGTAATGAAACTAAATGATTTACATTCGACAACGATAATAACCGGAGAAACATTAAAATTACCGAAAGTTGATTCGGTCGTATCAGACTCGATGATAACTGAATTGGCAGGGGAACAATGATGACTAGTAAAATGAAGACGTGCGTCCTATATTGTCGAGTAAGCACCGAAAAGGATTCCCAGGAGGCTTCATTATCAAGACAAGAAGAGGAACTGAAAAGACTTGCAGATGAACTTGGGATGAAACCATTACATATATTCAAGGAAAAACATAGCGGATATGATTTGGATCGGGAAGGATTGCTCGAATTATTAGATTGCATCCGTGATGAAAACATTGACGCGGTACTTATACAAGATGAAACAAGACTCGGTAGGGGAAATGCTAGAGTTGCCATCTTACATTTGCTCGCCAAAACGAATACAACTGTCATTACGAACCATGATAGCGGAGCGTTAAAATTGAACGAGATGGATACGATGTTGCTTGAAATATTGGCAATCGTAGAAGAGTATCAACGAAAATTGCATAACGCAAAAATTCGAAGAGGTATGAAGAGGGCAGTAAGTGAAGGATACAAGCCAGAACAGAATTTGAGGAATAAAGGTAATCTAGAAGGACGCGAGAGGATAGAAGTGCCGATTAGTGAAATCGTATCCTTACGCCAAAAAGGTCTTACATTTGAAGAAATCGCAACTGTATTGAAAGGTCTCGGCCACAACGTAAGTAAAGCAACGGTCCACCGCAGATATAAAGAATATGAAATGGAGCAGGAAGGCTGATTGGTTGCACTTCCTGCTCTTTTTGTATACCTTCAATGTATAGTTTTAATGAGTTCCACTTCCTTTGTCTTGGTAATTAGACTTTCCAAGGATTGGAGCGAAGGGTGGCGACTCCTGTGAACGCCGTCACGAAGAACGGCGTTTGCGACCAAAAGTGAAGCGTTGGGAGCAGGATGCCTTAATTTCTGCAAAGAGCGCAGAAATTAAGGCAAATCGAACCCTACGCTGTTCGATTGGCTCACCGCTCGCCCACGGAAAGCGTCCGCCCGTAGCGGAAATCCTGTTATAAAACCAACAATTGAATGCTGGACGACATAATTGGAGGAATAAGATGTTATCACAAGATAAAATTAAACGAATTAACGAACTATCAAAGAAGTCAAAAACGATTGGCTTATCCATCGAAGAAGCAAAAGAACAAACACAACTGCGCAAAGAATACTTGGAATCATTCCGGTCATCCATGCGAGACACAATCGAAAACGTTAAAATTATCGACCCGCAAGGAAACGACGTTACACCCGAAAAAGTAAAAGACTCACGGACTAAGAAGTACCTCAACTAAATATCCGTATAGAGGATGGATTGTAATTCATCTATATATTGACTACACTATAGAAGTATTACAATAGCAACTACAAGATAAAGCATGGGAAAGGATGTTCTGAATGACCGAAAAGATTGACCAACTAGCAATTAATACGATTAGGACGCTATCTATCGATGCAATTGAAAAAGCGAATTCTGGCCACCCAGGATTACCGATGGGAGCAGCTCCGATGGCTTACACACTATGGACGAAGCATATGCATCACAACCCTTCGAATCCTGAATGGTTCAACCGCGATCGGTTTGTCCTCTCGGCAGGTCACGGTTCCATGCTGTTATATAGCTTACTTCACTTAAGTGGCTATGGTTTGCCGATGGAAGAAATTAAAAACTTTAGACAATGGGGATCGAAAACACCTGGTCACCCAGAATACGGCCATACTGTTGGTGTTGAAGCAACAACGGGTCCACTTGGGCAAGGGATTGGAATGGCAGTAGGAATGGCAATGGCAGAAAAGCATTTAGCTGCAGTGTATAACCGTCCAGGTTTCGACATCGTCGATCACTATACGTACGCACTATGCGGAGACGGCGACCTTATGGAAGGTGTAGCAGCAGAAGCAATTTCCCTTGCAGGCCACCTACAATTGGATAAATTAATCGTTCTATATGACAGCAACGATATCTCCTTAGATGGAGATCTTGATATGTCATTCACGGAAAACATCCGTAAGCGTTTCGAATCATACGGCTGGAACTATATCCGAGTGGAAGACGGCAATGATATTGGAACTGTTTCAAAAGCGATTGAAGAGGCGAAAGGCAATTCGGGTGGTCCAACTATCATCGAAGTGAAGACGGTGATCGGATACGGTTCGCCGAATAAATCCGGAAAAGCCGACGTTCATGGAGCCCCGTTAGGCGAAGATGAAATGAAACTTACGAAAGAATACTATAAATGGACATTTGAAGAGGATTTCAGTGTTCCTGAAGGTGTCTATGAGGCGTTCAAAGAGGCTACAGACGAATTGGGCGTTAAGAAGGAAGAGCAGTGGAATGAGCTGTTTGCAAAATATGAAAGCGAGCATGCTGATTTAGCGAATCAATTGAAGGCGGCAATTAAAGGTGAAATGCCTGAAGGCCTTCAAGAAGCACTTCCAACTTATGAAGCAGGGTCATCACACGCAACTCGTTCTGCTTCAGGCGATGCAATCAATGCAATTGCAAACGTATTACCTTCTTTCTTCGGAGGAAGTGCAGACCTTGCAGGTTCGAATAAGACGACGATCAAAGGTGCAGGAGACTTCCTCCCAGGCGATTACAAAGGTCGCAACATCTGGTTCGGTGTCCGTGAATTCGCAATGGGTACAGCCTTGAACGGAATGGCGCTTCACGGCGGGTTGCATGTATTTGGTGGTACGTTCTTCGTATTCAGTGACTATGTACGACCAGCAATTAGACTATCCGCCTTAATGGGAATGCCTGTCACATATGTATTTACGCATGACAGCGTTGCAGTTGGTGAAGACGGTCCTACGCATGAGCCAGTTGAACATTTATCATCATTACGCTCAATGCCTGGACTAACAGTCATCCGACCGGCAGATGGAAATGAAACTTCAGCTGCATGGAATATTGCGGTTTCGTCGAAGAATCGACCAACTGTACTCGTATTATCCCGTCAAAACTTGCAAGTATTGCCGAAATCCGGTGAACTGGCATTGGATGGAGTCAAACGCGGTGCCTATACGATTTCGCCTGCTACTAAAGAAGTTGCAGATGGAATCCTTATCGCAACAGGTTCAGAAGTGAATCTCGCAGTTGCAGCTCAAGCAAAACTCCTGGAAGAAGGAATCGATGTTGCAGTCGTATCCATGCCTTCTTGGGACTTGTTTGAACAGCAAGATGAGCAATACAAAGAAAGCGTATTGCCGAAAGCAGTGAAAAAACGCCTATCCATTGAAATGGGTGCTTCCCTCGGCTGGCATAAGTATGTAGGGGACGAAGGCGGAGTCATGGCAATCGACACGTTCGGGGCAAGTGCTCCAGGGGAACAGGTCATTGCGGAATTTGGCTTCACAGAAGAAAATGTAGTTCGTGAAATGAAAACGATCCTCGGTCGTAACTAAGTAACGCCGCTGCGGAATAAATAATACTTATTATTCCGCAGCGGTATTTTAAATTAATCGATTGACTCACTATTAGAACACTTTCGACAACAATAGTGGCTATCTTTACCGTGATTTGACAAACTTTTTACTTCTGTTGCGATAGACTATGTAAAAAGGAGGTAGTACGGTCATGAGAACTTATGATATTTATAAAGTGAAAAAGAGATACCAATCATTTATTCTTGGAAGAGAAGGGCTTCTCTATGATTTACTCAAAGATTATGCACAAGAGCAGCCTCTACAAGAAGTCCGTTATTTATGTGATGAAATTGAAGAAGCCGCGATTGACCAAGCAATCCTCAGTAATTTAGGAAAAAGTTTCACGACGGTCGAAAGTGATGATGGGGAGTACAAACTGTCACATCCGATGAAAGGTTCCATCCATATTTCGCTGACGCCGTATTCTCTTCAAGCTTTTTGCGATGGCTCGCGTATGTTGGACTTGGATCTATTTGTAGCACTATCCGAGTTCGATGATCGTTTTTTTGCAGTGATGGACGAGCATGGCGAGTGGGGGTGGCTAAAGCCTGTAAAGCAGGAAAACCAACTCGTGTAAGATCGGATATTTGTATTTTAAAATCAGCTATTCAGATTCTTATACAATTATTTATCGCCAGTCGTTGCTATCCGCCGTCACTTTGTTGTATAATCCAACATGGTAGAGTAATCCTGAATTACGGTAGTGAAGGAGGTATAGCGGATGGGAACGACTTGGTGGATCGTCATAGTCATCGTCGCGCTAATCGCAGGTGTGGCCCTCGGATTTTTCATCGCACGTCAATACATGATGAAGTATTTGAAGGAAAACCCGCCGATCAATGAACAAATGTTACGTATGATGATGATGCAGATGGGACAAAAACCTTCACAGAAGAAGATTAACCAGATGATGAATCAGATGAACAAATTGAGCGATAAAAAATAATCGACAAACGTTTATATGAATAGTTGATGATAAGAGAATTTATTCGTGGACAAGCTTCGGTTTCTTCCACTTATCATTTACTGTAATTCAAACGACAAAAAACCACTTTTGACTGATATGGATATCAGTCAAAAGTGGTTTTTTTGTTGTGTAAAATTATCTATAGAAATATCTATAAACTGTTGATTTTCGCTTCAGGCGGACGCTTTCTTAACTGTAGTCAAGTGTTTTGCTAAGTTGTTTTGCTACTTTGAATGAATTGAAGATGAAAATTCCTATCAACATGCTGTTGCTTTCCGTTCCGGCGCTCGCTTTCCGCGGGCATGGCTTGAGCCTCCTCGGTCGCAAAAGGCGTGCGCCCTGCGGGGTCTCAAAGCTCATGCTATTCCCGCAGGAGTCGAGCACCTGCACTCCAAGCAACAGATGATCTAAATTATCGTATATAAAAATTGATTCAGTTGTAAAGGAAACAGGAATTAACAGAAAATCTGTTGTAGAATATCTTAAAGCAATACACGAAGAGGAAATTCTATACTTTATACATTTCCACATCAATAATTTAATAACAAAGAATTACTGCACCAGATGGATTCATAAAGAGCATACGAGTGAATGGGCTGTTTCGATTGCAGAGTTCCATTACAAAATAGATAGAAGTAAATTAAAAGGAGGAGGAATAGGTGTATCAGAAGAATGAAGAGTCTCTAAACAGAGACTCTTTATCTTATACCAGCAAACAGTTGAATCTATTCGCAAGTCGGATTTCATTACTATAGGTTTGAATTAGAATTAATAAAGCTTTGATTTTATTGGGTAATTAATATTGATACTTAATCAGAATCTTCCATGGTATGATTTAATTGTTGGTAAAATATCTTAGATAGGGGATTGTATCATGAGCTTTATGGGTTTAAATCAAATTGATGTAGAACGACTTCAGTACGAAGTGATTTCTAACGAGGCTAGGTTAAAATTAACTCGTCTCATTAGAAACTATTCAAATGATGAAGATAACAATATGCAAATACTAAGACAGAATCGATTTATAAATATAGCGAACAATGTTCTTGGTAAGCCTATTTATGTGTTAGAACCTGATGATGCTGGATACTATGATCCAGTAGAACACGCTTGGCATCTCGGAGAGATTGAACTTATTATGAGGCTACCTAGCACTGCAGAATTAGTTGAAATACTGGCAGATTTGATCCAAGAGCGTTTACTGGATGTTGATATTATAAATGAAGTTCTAATTAGTGATGGTAGTTCATTAGAATTTGAGTTGAACAATTATAGCGACACAGTGTTTGTACATGTTGTCCCTATTGAACAAATTGATGAAGTGGATGACTCGCAAGAACATCCAAATATCAGGAAGCTGATTCGGAGGATGGAAAATGCTCTATCAGATGAAGACTATGCAGGTGTATTACATGCTAGTGCTTCAGTATTTGAAACTCTAGCAAAAGATATATTTGGTTTACCTTCCGTGGAAAATCAGACCCTTGCAAGCTTCTTTGATGGTTACCGTAACCGCTCCAATCTTCCAGAGTCTGTATTGGATTACATACTTGAAATATACAAAAGAAGAAATGTGGAACCTTTGGCTGGTCATGGCAGCACTCTTCCACCTAGTATCGAACGAGAAGAAGCGATCATGCTGTCTGAGATGACAAAAACTTTTGTACGTCTTGAAAGGAAGCTGGCTATGCCGCAAGTGAATAAATAAATTAATTAATTCATTATATAAAGCTCTTTTTATCTAGGAACAGCGAGTAGAATTTACTCGCTGTTTTTTGTTTAGAAAACAATCTTAACCTTTTCGTTACTAATAGATTATACTTGGACGGTTACGAATTAAAGATATAGTCACAACTTAAGAGTATTGACACCGGAAGTGCTATACAGTAATATCAAGGCATCAAGTGGTGTCGTAATAAGGTGTCATAAGTGAATGTAGAAAGAGGGATTGAAGTGGCGGTATATGGATATGCAAGGGTGTCAACTAAAGGACAAGACTTAAAAGCGCAGGTTCAGGCATTAAAAGGAGAGAAGGTAGAATATATCTATCAAGAGAAATTTACAGCTACAAGAAAAGATAGACCTGAGTTCTCAAAAATGTTAGACGAACTCAAAGAGGGTGACAAAATTGTAGTTACAAAACTTGATAGATTTGCACGTTCAACTATTGATGCTTTGACAACGATCAATTTCCTTAATGAGAAAGGCATTGATTTAGTTGTATTGGATATGGGAGGGGAAAGAATTGATACTTCTACAGCAAGTGGAAAACTAATGTTTACTATAATGAGTGGCTTTGCTGAGTTTGAACGTGAAATGATTATTCAGCGCACTCAGGAAGGTAAAGTGATTGCAAGACAGAATCCTAATTATCGTGAAGGTCGTAAACCTACATACACTAAGGCACAGCTAGACCATGCTTTAGAGATGCTTACAAGCCATTCATACAACCAAGTGGTAGAGAAGACAGGAATCAGTAAGAGTACATTAATCAGAGCCATGAAGAAGCGTAAGGCGGATGAAGCCGAACGGGACAGCAGATAAGTAACTGTGAAAATCAGCAGAAGCCATTGTGATTTAATGGGATTTTGGAAAGGTTACGGTTACGTTGGGGTAATTGGATGAGAAACTGAGTATTCTGTATGGCTTTTTTTCTTATCCAATTAATTCATATTGTGCCTGTAAAATCTATATTTTAATCAGTAAGTGAAATGGATGTCAGAGCGATGTACAGAGCAGCAGGAGTGCTGCCTGATGGACTTGGAACTGAATCCAATTCGTAGGAAGGTGGTAGTCTAAAGCGCAGCAATGAGCCTTGTAAGGGGTAGCCCACTATTTCCGATATTTGAGCCTATGGTAAACGGGTATAAGCTGTACCCGATGCAGGCACACACCTGACGAAAAAGATCCGAAACGATATGATATAGATAAGAGTTTTATTATCTTGAAGTTATTAGAAACAACTTCTTTTTTCTTGGGGTGAAAAGGAAATGGCACGAAGCGGCACGAATGTATCATTAGATACCTTGAAACGAGAGGATGCCTAAAGAATTGAATTGACAATTAAGTAAGGTAATAAGTTTTGTTTATATTTCTAGTGTTTAGTAAGAGAATTGTTATAATTAAACGTAATTCAGTTTATATCATAAATATTTAAAATAACGCGAGGATGGGTGGTATTTTTGGATTTTAAGCGATTAAGAATACAATACTTTAGAAAATGGGAACCGAAAATAAGTATAGAGCATTATAATAATTCATTATTATTTCCTGTTGAGAAAAATTATTTAGAAAGGATCAAGAATGAATTTTTTGTACCGTATAGATTTAAATATCGTGTGGATGAGAATTACAATAAACAACTATCTTTTATGATTGATGCTCTAGAATTTTTGCCACTACGCCCAGACTTAGCCTTCGATTCGATGTTTAAATCTTTAGAGTCGTCTATGTCATATATCGATAGGGGAAATAGACCCGGAAGCACTACAAATACAACTGATTTACTCACTCTATTTGCTGAAGTATTAGAGAGCAAAATTGCATCAAATCAAAATTTATCATTATTAACTGATAAATTATATAATTATATGCCTGTGCAAGTTTACGAGTATATTGTTAAGAAATCGTTAGGAGAGTTTGACCCTAGCGTACCTTTTAAAGCTAATGGTAGTTCATACAAAAGAATTGCTCTGATTAGTCCAAACATCGAGGGATTAATCACAGTAATGAGTGGAATATATGGACATAAAAATAATAATCTGGAAGCTAAAGAAACTAGAAATGCCTCTATGCTTATTAGAAAGTTGATGATAAAAAAGGATTCTGACGAAAAAATTAAAATACCTAAAGGTTCAAATAATGTTTATATGTTAGACGAAAAAGAAAAATTGAAGTTGATAGCAAGTGGTTTACTGTATACATATAGAAATGATAGATTTCATGCTAATACTTTTTCTCCTTTTAAAAGTAGTAAAGCAACAATCAAAACCTATGCTTTTGCTCATTTTGCTTTTCTTTTTGCATATTATCTAGTTCTTTTACTAGTACATGAAGAGAATCCTGAGAAGAATAAATTAAAGGATATTTATTATAATTTGAATTATAACCTTGACCTGTTTAAAGATATTTATGGGCGACACCTTAAGGGATAATTATTATGGTAAAATCATTCTTTTACTTATGAACGATATAAAATTAATAAATTAATTTTGTATCGTTTTTTTTGGACTTAAATGATTTCTGATCTATAAGACGATTGTAAAGGAAGTGTGTTAATATGAATGAGCAAAATGAGCTAGACTTAATCTTTTCTAAAATAGCTAGGGATTACAAACAAGTAACTGACAAAGAGGTAACTAGACTTGTTGAGTTGATTAACTATAAGTTTTCTAGACATGATTTCATAATTAATCAACTATCTAAGGATGAATTAATTAGCTCATTAGATAGCATAACGAGAGCTACATATGAATTAACAACTCGAAAAGGACTATTTGACAAATCTTCTAAGCATTATATATTAAGTAATTTTTATAAAGCGAAGAAAGGATTAGATTCTATCTCAAGGAAAGAACTGTTTATTAACAATCGCTTGCTAATACATAATGAATTTGATATTGGAAAAATGTTTATTGAATTTAAGTTCAAGGTTATTAACGATGAGCCTACACTTTTAATTAAATATAAATATGGATATGGAAGTATTACCAATTCCATAGAGAATGTTTTAGAAGAAATTCAAAATAGTTATTTGGTGGATATTGGATATGAGATTGTTGAGGATAAAATAAGGATTTTCTATAAAGATATTCAAATAGATAAAGAGAACTTGATATACGATAAAGTTGATGTAGAAGAAGGATTCGTTAATCCAAAGTGGTCATCAATAGATGGTAAATGGTTTGAGGAAATATGGGGTTCGATAGATGATATAGAGGTAAGGGAAGATAGCCCTGTATTTTTTGAAAATAATAAACCATACTCAGCCTATTTGAGAGTTAAAGAATTATTTTGTGATGCTAACAAGAAAATCCAATTAATTGATCCATATATAAATGAAATGTTATTTACATTAATTCAAGAGCTTGATCCAAAAATCAACATACAAGTGATAACGGATAAGTTACAAGGAGATTCTGAAATACAGTATAAAGCATTAAAAAAAGAACGAGGAAATTTAGAGGTTAGAAAATCCAAAGACAATCATGATAGATACTTAATACTTGATGAGAAAAAAGTTTATTTATTAGGTTCCTCAATAAACTCTATTGGTAATAAAGCTTCAACAATTGTTCCAATTGAGCATAAGTTTGTTGAGAAACAAATTATTGATTACTTTAATCTATCTTGGAATAAAAGAACATCTACACTCAGTTGAGGAATAGAGCAAGAATTTTCTTAATGTAGATGTTATGAGACTTGATCTTTAAATATATAAAAACCTACAAACTTTTGGCACTTTTAAAAATCGATAATGGATAAATATGGTATGTATTATTATTAAAGTAGACAACAAATTTGACCAAATAAAATCCTGGAAACGTTTCAATATGAAGCCTGATAGATACTTGCTACGAGTGTCAGTTTGTCTCATTTGTGGGTTTTTGAGTAAAATAGAAGAAGTATGGATTTAATTTAGATGTTAAAGGAGTTAAAGATTATGCCTGTGTATAATAAATTAGTAAGAGATAAGATTTTAGAGATTATTGAAGCAGAAGGGTTAGCTTATAACGCTCGAATATTAGAGTCTAGTGAGCTATTAAAGGAAGTTAAGGCGAAGATGATTGAAGAGGCTAAAGAGTTTTATGCGGCAGATACTACTCATGAGAGCGTTGAAGAATTAGCTGATGTATTAGAGTTAGTACTTACGGCTCTTAGTGTTTTAGGTGTGACCTATGAAGAACTAGAAGAAGTGCGGCAGCAAAAAAAGGAAAAACGTGGAGGCTTTGAAAAAGCAATTTACTTGATTGATGTAGAGGACAAGTAATCAGTGTCAAAGGGGTGTGTATATGAATAACTTCTTGGATAATGATGATACACTAGAATCTAGTTTCCGTTCGATTTACTTGTTTGGTAGGAATGTTGCTACATACAAATTTGCGTTTGCAAAAACAATATTAGAGTTAGGTGAACAAAATAAAAGTTTTGTGAGCTTAGAGGAGTTATCGCCTATCTTTGCGAGGTACATGTTAGAACATATTGGAAATGGTAAGCGACAAATTACAAGTCAATCTTCTAAATTCATGAGTGCCTTAAATTTGTTTCATCAAAACCAAATTGCATGGGAACAGTTACTTGAGGTTACTGAAAAAGTAGGGTTTAACAATGTTATAGATGCCTTTCATAACATTCCTAATGGTGAGCTTGATATAAGATTTTATGAGAAGTCGATACAAGGAAAGACTTTAGGAATTATGTTGACTGATAGTATCTATTTGTTGAATGCAAGCTCCCAAAAAGAAAATATATTCAGTGAAATTGAAGGTAGATGGAACTTAGTTGAAAACGCATGGACTGAACGAAATCCCAAACTAGAAGTACAATTTGATACAGACCTTGAGCAATTTTTTTTTATTAAACCTATGACACCTCAACAATTTATGTTGTCGCATGAAAGAATCAATTTAACTTCAGCTCGAAAACCATTAAATGGGTATCAAAAGGGAAAATGCTTCTATTGTTATAGACCGATTTCAATTGTTTATGGCACGATAGAAATGTAGAAAACGGCAGCTAATCTATGTATATAAAAAAAGGCCACTTGCCAACATCCAAAAAAATACATACACTCCTGT
The DNA here is from genome assembly GCF_050859005.1 of Sporosarcina sp. UB5. Lineage (GTDB taxonomy): Bacteria > Bacillota > Bacilli > Bacillales_A > Planococcaceae > Sporosarcina. The sequence continues at coordinate 2,874,382 of NZ_CP125984.1, read as the reverse complement.
TGGGCAATAAGTTCACGGGAGGTATATAGGAGATGTTAGCAATGGCTGAAATTAATTATATCAGATATGAGACCAACTCAAAAGGACGCACTTATTCTTCAGTGGCCAAACAAATGGGAAGAGACTGGAGAACTGTTAGGAAATATGCCGAGATGGAGGACTTCAATCTCGAAAAGCCGGTGAGACAAAAGAGAAAAGCACCTGTCATGGATCCGGTTAAGCCAATCATTGACGAATGGCTATTGGAAGATGCGAAAAAGAAGAAAAAATTCCGTCGGACGGCACAGCGCATCTTTGACCTGTTGGTGGAGATTCATAAGTTTGAGGGGTCGGACCGTTCGGTCCGTGATTATGTAGCGAGACGAAAAAAGGAACTAATGCAAGAGAATGAGGAGGCAGCATTACCACTAGAGGCGAAACCAGGAACGGCACAAGTTGACTTCGGGGAAGCTCCATTCCTATATAAGGGAGAAGAGGTGATCCGGCATTATCTAGCTCTCTCATTTCCCTACAGCAACGCCTTTCTATTCCAAGTGTTCCCTGCGGAGAATCGAGAGTGCTTCCTACAGGGGCTGGCGGATATGTTCGATTCCCTTGGTGCCGTTCCACATACCATTCGCTTTGATAACCTTGCACCAGCAGTGAAAAAGGTCCTGCCGAATGGGGAAAGAGAACTGACTGAGGAGTTTGAGCGTTTCGTAGCCCATTACGGGTTTCGTTATGAATTCTGTAATCCGGACAGTGGAAATGAGAAGGGGCATGTCGAATCTATGGTCAAATACATACGCAACAACTATCTGTTGCCTGCCATCCCTTATGATGATTTGTCAACCTTGAATGAGCAGGCGATTGCCTGGAGTATGACAGATAGAAACCGTCCACATTACGAGAAGGAATTGCCGATTGCCGAACTCCATTTGGCAGACCGGGAACAATTTCTTCAGTTGCCAGGCAAGGCATTTGAGTGTGTCAGGTATGTGCATGCGAAGGCAGACAAGTACGGCTTTATCCGAATTGATAAGAAGCAGTACTCAACATCCCCACGTATTGCGGGACAAGCCGTGACAGCCAAGGTCTCTTTTGACACTGTGACCATCCTTAACGACGGGAATGAAGTCCTTGTCTCCCACCCGAGAATCTATGGATCGGAAAAGAAAGCAATGAATTGGCAACCTTACCTGACATTGATGGCCAAACGGCCAACAGCGTTGAAATACAGTTCCTTTTACGATCAACTGCCTGAAGATTGGAAACTCTACTTCGAGGAATGTACGGTAGAGGAAAAGAAGAATGCCTTGGGGCTATTATCAGTAATTTTGAAAGGACAGGACTTTGATCTTCCGACGAAAGCTTTGAAGATGGCTTCAGAACACGGTCATCCATCAGCAGAATCAATTAAGCATGTCTACTATCAATTGATGAATGGACGTGGCATACGGGAAACGCTTCCGCTATCCAGGCTAACCAAAAAGGTTCCGGTCACTGGGGAGACAACGAGGGGTTTAACCCACTATGACCAGCTCATGAGATTGTCTGGAGGTGGACAAACATGAGAGTTCTAATAGAGGAGCACGCAAAGCGCTTGAAACTGAGTTGGATCCGCGAAAACTTTCATGAAGTGAAGGCAGCATCTAACGAAGAGTATCTATTGAAACTGTTCGAAAGGGAAATTCAACAGCGGGAAGAACGGAAATTAAATCTATTGATTTCCCAATCTTCGTTGCCGGACATATCTGGCAGACATTTTGATTGGGATGGTATCCACATGAATGGCGATATCTCAAAGGAAGACATAATAAAGGGACATTTTATTGAGAGAAAAGAGAATTTGATTCTATACGGAGGGGTTGGCGTGGGAAAAACACTTCTGGCCTCCCTAACGGGATGGAATGCCATCCGGGAAAATCAGAAAAAAGTTCGTTTTTATACCGTTGCCCGGCTTGTAAATCAACTGTTGGAAGCTAATGACAAAGGGACGCTTGGAAAGCTCTATAAGCAGATTGAAAGTTTGGATCTTCTGATTTTAGATGAACTCGGCTATGTTCCGCTGCATAAGCAAGGAGCGGAGCTCCTATTCCAAGTCATTAATCTGTGTTACGAAAGGCGAAGTGTAGTGGTGACGACAAACCTTCAATTTGGGCAATGGAATCACGTCTTTGGGGATCCAATCCTGACTGAGGCTTTCATCGACCGTTTAATTCATTACTCACATTTAATTGTCTTTAACCGCGAAAGCTTTCGCCATAAAGAATCCCTTATGAATCGCTAAAAAGGAATGTTGGCAAGTAGCTACATTTTTAACTGCCAAACTATGCATTTCCTACTTGCCAAATACAGATTTCAATTGAAAGTAACCAATTGAATACTTGTGACGTAGATCATTTCGTACCACTTTCAACACAGTTCAACAGTACACATGATTTAGACCTAAATGGTGTTTGGAATCTAGTTCTATGCTGTCAGGATTGTAATAGAGGAGAAACTAATGGGAAGTTTGCGAGACTACCTGACGAACATCTTATACAACGATTGTATAAGCGAAATGAGTATCTAATCGAAAGCAATCATCCGCTAAAAGAAACGATTATTATGCGAACAGGGAAAAACCAGCATCAAAGAGCAAACTTTTTAAATACGATGTATGGATTTGCGAAGTCTCTAAGTAGAGCTAGGTGGCAACCTGAATTTGAGTACGATATTGGATTTTAAGTAGTAATTTTAATGAGGTAGGGCATCTTGGATATGTAACCTGATCCACATGTGTTTTGCAAGATAAAAGTGCAGAAGAATGCAAAGAAAAATACACAAGCTTGCCAGCCTTCGATTTAGTTTATTTTTGTCGTGATAAAGCGTTGGTCACCCTAAAACTATCTCCCGTAAAATTCAATATATGGGCATGATGGATCACTCGATCGACTAAAGCGGCAGTCAATCTAGAGTCGCTAAACACGCGGTTCCATTGACTAAATTCCAGATTGGAAGTGATGATCAAACTTTTTTGTTCGTACCAGTCAGAGATGAGTTGGAAAAGGAGCTCTGCTCCCTCCTTGTTAAAAGGAACATAACCCATCTCATCCAATATGATCAGATCAACACTTTTAAAACGACTTCTGAACTGTACCAACTTTCCCTCTTGCCATGCTTTCTCTAACGCCTCAGCCAAGTCTGACACCCTATAAAAACGGACCTCTAGTCCTTGCTTACAGGCCTCGTAACCAAGACCCGTTGCTAAATGAGTCTTGCCTGTGCCAGGAGCACCGGTTAAAATCACATTTTCTTTGCGCCCGATAAAATTCAGTGTACAAAGTTCGTGCGAATCAATGTGAGAAGGAAAATGGATCTTCTCATTCCATTGAAACGATGAAAGTGACTTCTTCTGTAGAAACTTCGCCTTTTTTATTAATCGTTCAGCCTTCGTTTCTTCCCGTAGCTGTAGCTCTTTCCGAAATAAATCTTCCAGAAATTGAACTGAATTCTCATAAGCTATATCCGAATAAATATCATTGACGTGGGCTAGTCGCAAGACCTTGCACATTGTTTTCAAATCCGCCGTCACTGTATCTCACCTTCAATCTTTGGGCCAACCTGAAGTTGATCATATTTATTCCAATCAACATCATAAGGGTGTGCTACCGGCTCTTTTAAAGAGTCCGATTGTCCATTTATTAGCTCATAGAACTCCTCATTAATTTCATTCATGTCGTGGGTGGCTAGTAGCGCTAGAATCCAGTTTAGACGCTCTTTGCGAATCATTAGATTCGAGATATTTATGTATTCATATATACGGCCTGGTAGATAGGCTGAAAAACGAGAATAGATTGCTGCTCGCGGCTTGCTTAACCATGATGTTAAGATAGCTTTCCATGGAATCTCACGATTCTTATGCATATAAGGTCGATGATCCTCATACAAGATTTCTCCGTGAGGAGATAGTACCTTGAATCGATCCCAATACTTTATGACAGACAGACTTGGATAGTTATAAGCTTTCGGTACATATACTTTCACTTTATCCAAAGTGATTTCTCCATACTTGTTCGCTTTCGCTTTTTCTTCTTTGAAGACTGGATAATCTTCTTCAGGTAACGCTAAGAGATATTGATGTTCTTCCTCAAGTAGTTCTTGTAACGGAACTTGCTTTTTATAATGAACGCGCTCCCGATCCACAGTTAGCTGCTGTTCAAGTATCTTTGTTAAGTGTTCCAAGTCTTCTATGACGGGCGCTGGAGTTATAAAGTTATATCGAACGTACCCAACTTTATTTTCCACATTTCCTTTTTCATTTCCTGAATACGGATTACATGCTTGAGGTTCGAAGCCATAATGATTGGCAAATTGCAGGAATTCATCTGTGAAAACAGCCTCTTCATTTCGGTTCCTTGGTTTAACGACAGCCGTCTTCATGTTGTCAATACGAATCTTCCTCGGTATGCCCCCTAGTTGATTGAATATCCTTTTCATCCCATGTAATAGGCACTCTTGATTTTCTCCTGGTAATGGAATGGCGTAAGCGCTGTTGCTGAAGGGGAGGGACATGACTAAACAATGAACGTCTCTATATTTCCCATCCTGTACGGCTTGCATTAATCCAAAATCCAATTGCGCTTCAGCAGGTGGATGAATTAGTCTCTCGAAGTTTTTATCTTTTGTTTCATCTTCAATATCTTCCCTTCCTTCACGCCAGTCCTTAATGAAATATGAAACGGTCCTGTAGGACCCCTTGAACCCTAGCTTTTGTAAGTCAGAAAAGATTCCTTTGTTTGTCCTTCTGTCCTTCTTCTTTAGTTTTTGATCCTCCCAAAGCCAATCTCCAACAATTTCTCCCCACTTTTCCGTGTACATCATTCCGGATTTTTTTCTTTCCTTTTCTTTCGGCAGTTGATCACCATCTGCGTACTTTTTAGCCGTTCTCCAATTGATTCCTAAAGTCTTTGATATGTGATTTATAGAAAATGATTTCTGATTCCTCATCAGTTTGATACAATTAATTTCAGGCATTGTCAGCATTTCCTTTCAACCTCCACTGCATTTGATTCGACACCAATACAGTAGAGAGATTTTGGAAGGCTGGCAAGCCTTTTTTTATTGAAACTTCAGTTGCAACGTTATGTACTTTTTCTTTTCAAAACTATGTACTTCTATTTTGCACTACACACCACACATGTATTTTGGTTATAAACGAAACGATTCCATTTGTTAACTTTAAACACCCCCTTTATATATTATAGATATCAGAAACGTTTAACCAACAACGAAGTGATTAACATGGTAACTACAGTAATCCTTGAATTAACTGGTGAGTTCGATATTACCAAAGAGATGCTTGAACAAGAATCCGAAAGACGGATTAAGCTGCCTGTTCAAAAAGTTGAAGAATAAAAAAATAAAGAGGGGGCATAAGCCTCCTCTTCATTTTTTACGAAAATAAGGAAGTCATTATCAACCCTTGTCGAATGAAGGCCCTAGGAGGATGATAATATATGAAGCAATTGATAGTGTTCGCGCTAATCGTAGGCTTTATGTCAACAGTAGATGCAGCAATACACTCACTTTATTAGATTACATGAGGTATTGATACAAAACATAAAATAAAACAAGCTATGACGGAAATTTAACTAGGGGGTGCCTTTTTGGAATTTAATAGAATACCAATTGTTTTAAAGCGTTATGATTTTGCATCAAAAATGAATATATGCCAAGCACACTCAAAGGAAATCATGTCTATTAATGGATTAATTGATAGTAATGAATTAAGAGGTAAAGCATTACCATGGGATTTAGAGACCTTTGCTTTATTTTCTTGTATTACTATCGGTGAGAATTCTGATTACAAGTTTGAAGATAGAAAAGGACAGAAACGTTTCGCTGAAATAATCAACGCAATCAAAGCATATATACCACCAAAATTAGAACTTACTCAAGGTAACAAATTTCTTGATAATTTTCTAATAGTTACAGGGCTAAATCAATTTCAAATACAAGAAGAAATTCGTTATATAATGTACCGGTATAATTACATTTTCAATTTTAGTAACACAAAGGTAAATTTACAACAAGAATTCACTGATAAATTCGGTTGTAGCTTCGAAGAGTTTAAGAGTTTTGGGTTTATTATTCATACTCTTTTGTCTAGAGAACTAAACAAACCTATCTCACAAAGTATCTACGATTACATTATCGAAAAATATTCAAGAATTATTCAACACCTTACGATTGAACGAGAGAATTTTATAGGACTTCAAAAAAAGATAACAGAAGATATTACTCAATACATCTATGGCTTTAAATACTTTTATCAATATCCTTTTATATCCTATAACCAAGAAATCTTTCTGCCCTTGCCCCATCTTATCATAAGATCTGTTACATCTTCACTCTTGTTTAGATTGACTGAAGGAAATAATAAACTTCGCGAACTTTTTGGAAAAGAGGTTCTTGAAAGTTACATTTTACACTTATGTAACTTATCCACTTGGTTTGATGAGGTTGTAGACGAGTATCCCTATAAATATAAAAAAAACCAAAAGCGCACTTTAGATATAATGATTCGAAAAGGCAACCAATGCTTTATGCTAGACAGTAAAAGTATGAGTCCACGAATTTCTTTAAGAAATTTAGGGGAAGAGGATGTAGAACATACACTTAATCGAATTGTTGAATCTGTTGTTCAAGTATACCGCCACATAACCGTACGTTTTCAAGAGGAATATTATCCTTTCGATTTAAAAGTTGACTTTCTGAGGGAAAATATCTTTGGAGCGGTTATTCTTTTCGAGGACAGCTATATTCGTAGAGAGAACATAATGAACAAAGCTGCAGAACAGTTAGATATTACTATTGGAACTGAAGACTATAAATTCTTATGCTCCAATATAAAGCTTTTAAGTTTGTATGAACTCGAAAAAATGATCTTTCAAAAAGAAGACGTGTTTCAACTGTTAAAAAGTAATAGACAAAATGAAAATAAATGGTTTGATTTCACAATAATGGATTATTCTAAAGAAAACGATATAGAATTTATTGAAGAGATTTCTCAAACAGTCGAAAATATGCAAGAAATAATTATCCAATTTGCACACGAACTCATTGAGAGAGGACTAATCTCAAGTTAAAACTATGCAAAGGGGTTATCTTTCAAACTCCCTACCGTTACTAATAGATTTAGAAGAAATTTCTTTTCATTAATTTTTAGTAGAATTTTATAATTAAAAGTATGAGGTCTTGGAACCGAGTCCATAAGTATGTAATACTCCCTAGCGAGTAAAACGTAAAAAAACAAGTATATAGAGCTTTTGTTTCCTTACAACCATTTTGTTTCCTTACAACCATTTTGTTTCCTTACAACCATAGCAAGGAAGCAAACTTTAGAAACGTGCGAAGGATACACCACTTTATTAAATTGACCCTCTAAAAACTCGACATATTAATAAAATAGTGGTATATTTTCCATACTAGAAAAATTGATAAGTTTGGCTGGTAGAAATCCCGTCGTATCAACGTTTGATGCAAATGGGACAAAAACCTTCACAGAAGAAGATTAACCAGATGATGAATCAGATGAACAAATTGAGCGATAAAAAATAATCGACAAACGTTTATATGAATAGTTGATGATAAGAGAATTTATTTGTGGACAAGCTTCGGTTTCTTCCACTTATCATTTACTGTAATTCAAACGACAAAAAACCACTTTTGACTGATATGGATTATCAGGAAAGGTGGTTTTTTTGTTGTGTAAAATTAATTAAAGAAATAACTATAAACTGTTGATTTCCGCTTCAGGCGGACGCTTCAATCAACGGAGAGTGCAATCATATTTGGATATCTTAACTTTATTAAAAGGAATATTTGTAACTAATTAAAAAACTTTTTAATGTTGAGTATCCTTTTTGACCCCTCCCATCTATATAGAGGGTAAAGGGGGAAATAGGAATGATGAATTACTTGAAAGAATACTCACGTTTCACGACAATCGATGAAATGGACGCTGCAGCTGAACAGCATTTGATGACTCACTGGGACGAATTGACAAAGTCGGATTGCCAAGTGCTCGACGTCATCCGTCGTTACTCTGTAAAGTATGGGGCTGCTCATTTGAAACATGGAACAATCGAAGAGGCGATCGGGAAATCCAACGTAACTGTAAGACGTGCAATCCGCAAACTCGTCAACTTAGGCATCATCGAGAAAGTATCGGAGACACAAAACTGGCCCGTGAATTGTACGGAATTCATCGGGCCATATCAGGACGCATGTTGAAGTACGAAATCAATAAAGATGACCGTCATGTATTCGAGGACCTTGCGTATCGTGCATTAATGATCACTGTTATGGCAACAAAGAAGAAGGTAGTTCGCAATTTGCCAGGGTACTACAAAGGCGTGTTGGACAAGTTAGTTGACGAAACGTATTTCAAGGATATTTTCATGCTGTTTGATAAGCCAGTGGAAGGGTTTTATTGCCCTTAAAGCGTAGCGTTACGAGCACAGTGTGCTAGGCTGCCTTAATTTCTGAAAAAAGCGCAGAAATACGGCAAATCGAACTCTTCGTGGTTCGATTGGAAAGCGTCCACCTGGAGCGCAAATCAAAATGTATAGATATGTAACCTCAAAAGTAGACACTTATTATTAATGCAAGAAGGATAACAAGCATAAGGTGGAGAATATATGTAAAAGACGAAAAAATAAGAGAGTAGTAGTAAACTAGAGGAATAAGCGTAAAGTAATAAAAATAAATTATAATATACGCCGAAAGAACTTACTTTATTCATAAAACTCATATTATTTTAGTGGAAGTCATTGACATTTGGACAAAAATAGTGGTATAATTGCTTCATAAATTAAAATAGTTTGATGATACTTTTTATGATATACACTACGCAAGTCCCTTTTTTTTTGTAAAGACATTAAGTGATAAGTATATAACAAGCAAAAGAAAAGACGGCCGCTATTAGCGAACCGTAAAATAAGCAAAATAGAAAAACATACACAGGCAAGTGAAAAATGTAAACGCAGCTTATTTGTTGGAATGGCGTCCAACATACCAGCTGAAAACCCCAAAGCCTACTCCGATAATGGTCACTATTAACGCTGTGAAGTCAATGGTTACCGAACCGATCCACTTAACAAGTGCCATTAACGTAGTAACATCTATAACCAGGTCGTTTACATTAATCATATTATTTCCCACCCCCTCCTCCTTTGCGGCGTAATTATTCCGTTGCATTGGGTGGGGTTTTTCCAATGCACAGAATATTAAATTTATTATATCATGAATCTATTAATAAAAACAACTCTCATAACTATGTATATTCATTTAATTACAAAAAATATATTTTATTCGAAAGGCAAAACATGCATAATGAATACAGAAGACAAATAAACAAAAAGATGGCCCCGATTGTAGATCGAAGTCATCTTAAGCATCTGTGAAACCGAAATGATGTAAGAAGCGCAACACTTCCTGTTCGTATTCCTCAGGGTTTTCATTAAATGACATTGCATGGGCACCTTTATCAAATAGTCTTAGCATCTTTTTGCCTTCCTTTAAATCGTAAAGTTCTTTTGTCATCTCCGGCAATATAAAACGATCTTCCATACTATGAATGAAAAGCATCGGTTTTTTTATGTTCTGAATAGCCTCTCTTGGAGATATAAGGCTCGTTGTATAGCCATCCCTTATTTTCAAGAATAGATTTGCAACGCGCAATGTCATCGAAGTGCGAAAAGGTGTACTCGTACGTAAAATATGAAGAATCTGCTTGGAGAAATCGGAGAAAGGGCAATCAGCGATATAAAAATCGGCATCTTCTTCAAATTCTCCTGCATAAAGAATTGTAGTTGCCGCACCCATCGATTCACCATGAATTCCTAGTAATGCCCGGCTGCCAATCCGATTACGCACTGCGGACACAATTGCATGCAAATCCACTTTTTCGTAAAAGCCGAAGCTCGTCGTTTTACCACCGGAATCTCCATGCCGCCGGTGATCATATATAACGGAATTGAACCCGAGTCGTTCAAATAATCTTGCGTATTTAATCGAATTGATTTTATTTTCCGTTACACCATGGCATATGATCATCGTTCTTGTCGTCTCGAGAGGTTGTAAAAAAACCGCGCGCAACCGATACTCGTTAGGAGAATTAACCCAAAAATCTTCTTTTCTTACAGTTTCATACCAATGCTCATCGAATCGCTTAGCGATGATTTCACGTCTTACGATTAAATCGTGATCTTTTAACTTCATGAACATCAATCGATTTGCCGCGTGATAACCGAGAAGTGTCAAAATGGCCGTATAAATGCTTCCGATAATGCCTGTAATGTAAAGGAAGCGCCGTTTCAATTCATTTCAACTCCTTTCACAGCTTCGAATTTATTACAAGTACTATATTCCTGTTTCGAAAGGATGTTAAACTTAAGGAGCTATTATTCCATAACATAACAAATCGAATCCACTTCATTCCTCGTTTCGATACTAACCTCGATAATTGTTACGTTCTTTGGTAAAATGAACATATCATCCCTCCTCAATATATTGTACTGATGGGGTGCAAAAAGTGTAATACGGAATGTAGTAAACTACGTAATTTTAAATAAGGAACAGGGGGAAGCAATATGTCAAACGAAGTTGTGATTGTTAGTGCCGTACGTACGGCGATAGGATCCTTCATGGGTTCGCTAAAAAATGTTCCAGCGCAAGAGCTCGGTGGAATCGTCATTAAGGAAGCATTATTGCGTTCTGGAGTAAAGGCGATCGATGTAGATGAAGTGATCATGGGGAATGTGCTTCAGACAGGCCTTGGTCAAAATCCAGCCCGTCAAGCTGCTATTAAAGGTGGGCTTCCAGAGACAGTTCCTGCAATGACAATTAATAAAGTATGTGGATCTGGCTTGAAAGCGGTTCACTTGGCAACACAAGCAATTCGAGCAGGTGATGCTGAAATTGTTGTTGCGGGTGGAATGGAAAATATGAGCCAAGCGCCATATTTCCTTCGTAATGCGAGGGAAGGATTTAAGATGGGAGATCAGAAACTCATCGATAGTATGATTTCAGACGGACTTTGGTGTGCATTTAATGATTACCATATGGGCATCACTGCGGAAAACCTTTGCGATCGCTATGAAATTACGAGGGAAGAACAAGACGCATTTTCAGCTGCATCCCAGGAAAAGGCTGCTGCTGCAATTGAGAACGGAAAATTCCAAGACGAAATCGTTCCGGTAGAAATACCTCAGCGTAAAGGCGATCCGGTAGTATTTGACACAGACGAGTATGTAAAAGCAGGAACGACTAAAGATAAATTAGGAAAATTACGCCCTGCCTTTAAAAAAGATGGCAGTGTAACAGCAGGCAATGCTTCTGGCATTAACGATGGAGCTGCTGCTTTTGTCGTTATGTCACGGGCAAAAGCGGATGAGCTTGGGATTGAACCGTTAGCAGTAATTACTGCGAATGCACATGCAGGTGTCGACCCAGCAGTCATGGGTATCGGACCTGTCCAAGCTGTGAAAAACGTACTCCAAAAGTCAAATATTGACCTTGCAAATGTAGACCTAATTGAAGCGAATGAAGCATTTGCAGCTCAATCGCTAGCGGTCGATCGTGAGTTGAATTTCGATAAAGAAAAGTTGAATGTGAACGGGGGAGCTATCGCATTGGGTCACCCAATTGGTGCAAGCGGTGCAAGGGTTCTCGTTACATTAGTACATGAAATGAAAAGACGCGATGCAAAAACAGGTCTAGCTACATTATGTATCGGTGGTGGACAAGGCGTTGCGACAATCGTTCAACTTCCTTAAACGAAAGAAGGTGGATTGAATGGCAAAGAAAAAAATGAGAGCAGCCGCTCCCGTAAAGCGTGACAATGAACAAGCGACACTTTCTGAAGCGCTAGACAATGAGGTGCTCTTGAAATTGCAAGCTGCCAAAAAGGAAATGACAGCAAAAATTGAGGCAGAAGAAGCCGAACGACAAGCGAAGATCCAACGGGAACGGAAAGAACGTGAGAAGAACAAAAGCTTTGCTGAATTGCTCGAAGAATACGGAGATAGTGGCTCAAAGTATTAAATAAATGAACCGGGTGGAAACTACCATCCGGTTTTTCTTTGTATTAAAAGACAAACGAACGGTGAATAGAAGGGGAATTGCTACACATCCTATTGTTGATTACATGATAAGGAGTGATATAGGATGAAAAAATTAGTGATTTTCCCACTTTCGGCACTACTTATGTTTGTTTTAGTAGGGTGTTTAAACACGCAAGATGCGAACAACTCGAATGGTAATGATACAAACGACAACAATAGGGCTACGGAAAACGCAGGTGTCGGAGAATCTGCTCAAGGAAACAATGTACTTAACGATAACAACACAAACAACAGCGGACAATCGAAAGTGGAAGTAGCTGATGACGCCGCAGAAAAAATTACAGCGATGGAAGAAGTATCAGCCGCAAATGTCCTAGTGACGAATCGTAATGCGTATGTCGGTGTCGCTTTAAACGAAGGCGCTACGGAAAGTGAAGAGTTGAAAACAAAAATAGCAGACGAGGTTCGAAAAGTGCGTTCTGACTTTAACAATGTTTATGTGTCGTTCAATCCTGATGTCGCCGATCGACTGACAGAGTATGGGAACCAAATACGTGCAGGTGATCCAGTCGAAGGATTCTTTGAAGAATTTATGACAGGCATCAATCGGATGTTCCCAGAAGCGAAATAATTGATAAAATCGGCTTGATTGCTGTATTAACGTTTATCGGAAAGAAGGAAGAGGTATTTTATACATACCTCTTCTTTATAATTGTGACGAAATTATGACAAGTGTTTTATTTCGTAAATTGCACACACAATTCGACATTATTTTCAAATGAAGTACATTATGATTAGCTAGGGTAAAAAATTTAACGGAGGAAATACGATGCGCTTGATTATTGGTAAACATCTTTTATCTTTTAAAATTCACATGTTGAGATCAAAGATGGTGAATTTGGCAAAAGACCGGGGGTTTACGCATCCGGCAGTCGTAGCATGCAGCCAAGAATTGGATTCATTATTGAATCGATATCAAAATATAGCATGAAAAAAAGACATACCGGCGTAAGGTATGTCTTTTTCAATTAAGCTAATTTCGCAAGCTCGCTTTTCAATTCTACAACCCAAGAGAATGGATCGGCCTCTTTTCCTGTCTGGATATTGGAAAGTGTGTCGAATAAGTGCTTCGCCAACGGCCCTGTTTCACAATTGTTAATAATCATCTTATAGCCATCCCAATTCAACTCACCGACAGGAGAAATGACGGCTGCCGTTCCAGTTCCGAATACTTCTTCAAGTTTCCCTTCTTCATAGGCTTCCCGTACTTCATCCATTGAGATTTTCCGTTCTGACACAGGTATATCCCAATGACGTAGCAATTGAAGAATCGATTTCCGTGTAATTCCTTCCAAAATGCTTCCGTTGATGGCAGGTGTAATGACTTCTCCATTTATTTTGAAGAAAATATTCATGCTGCCCACTTCTTCAACATATTTACGTTCGACGCCGTCTAACCAAAGCACTTGGGAATAACCGCGCTGACCTGCAACTTCCTGGGCTTTCAGACCTGCCGCGTAATTGCCTGCAGTCTTTGCACCACCTGTACCGCCTTTCACGGCTCTGACAAATTCATTTTCGACGAGAATTTTGATTGGATGTATGCCTTCTTTGTAATAGGATCCGACTGGCGATAAAATAATGAAAAATTGATATTTCTTCGCTGGTGCAACACCAAGAAATGCTTCATTTGCTATGACAAATGGTCTTATGTACAAGGAAGTACCTTCTAAAGTAGGAATCCAATCCTTTTCAATACGGATAAGTTGTGTCAAAGCATGCAATGCAACTTCTTCGTCAATTCTCGGCATGCAAAGTCGATCCAGCGAAAGATTCAAGCGTTTCATATTTTCTTCGGGGCGGAATAAGCGCACAGTTCCGTCATGAGCTGAGCGGTATGCTTTCATACCTTCAAAGACGGTTTGCCCATAATGCAAGACGATTGATGCAGGATCCAAAGTAACGGGAGCATAAGGAACGATACGATGACTATGCCAGCCTTTACCTTCGTCGTAATCCGCAACAAACATGTGATCCGTGAAGCTTCTGCCAAACATGAGATTCTCGGGATTCGGTTTCTCTTTTTTTGAATCGCTAAGTTTAATCTGGATGGGTAATCTTGTCATTCCGATCAATCTCCTCATTGAATAATAAAAAAACGTATTGTGTTGAATAAAATAATTATACTGCTTTTTTAGAAAAATGGAAGAGATAAATTATTGCATTATTATTACAACTTTGAAAACGGTTACAAAAAGTCTATGTTTGTATGTATGTTTTTCCGCTTGTACAATAGACCTAAAATAAAGAAAAGGTGTTTGAGATGGAGCAAATTATTATTATCGGAGCAGGTATCCTTGGCGCTTCAGTGGCTTATCATTTGGCGGAACAGGGAGCTAAAGTAGTTGTAGTCGATCGGAAGGACAAAGGGCAGGCAACCGATGCGGCAGCAGGAATCATCTGTCCTTGGCTTTCCAAGCGTCGAAATAAAGCTTGGTATGCATTGGCAAAAGGAGGCGCATCCTATTATCCAGAGTTGATTAGACGTTTGGAGAATGATGGTGAAACTGAAACAGGCTATCGGAAAATCGGTGCAATCAGTTTACATCGTGAAATGGATAAACTTGAAAAGCTGGAAGCACTCGCTTTGAAAAGAAGGGAAGAAGCACCAGAAATTGGTCGTGTGAAGCTGCTTGATGAACGTGAAACGTCTACTCTTTTCCCGCCATTGTCAGAAGGCTTCTCATCTGTCTATGTGGAAGGTGCAGCGCGTGTCGATGGAAGAGCATTAAGAGAGGCACTAATCAATGCTTCTAAAAAACACGGAGCAATCTATAAGGGTGGTTCAGCATCACTTGCTGTAGAAGAAGGTAACGTATCCGGAGTCATTGTTGGCGAGGAATTAATAAAATCATCTAAAGTAATCGTTACAGCAGGTGCGTGGGCGGGGGAATTGTTTACACCTTTAGATTTAGACGTTCAAGTGACTGGCCAAAAGGCACAAATTGTCCATTTGCATTCGGACAAGTATGAGACGTCAAACAGTCCGGTTATTATACCCCCGACAGACCAATATATAGTACCGGCGGATGATGGGAAAGTTATCGTCGGTGCAACACACGAGGATGATGCTCTATCCATGTTCCGGCCGACAGCTCGTGGAATTCATGAAGTGCTCGACAAAGCATTAAACGTTGCGCCTGGTTTGGATGAAGCAGTATTTGAGGAAGTACGCGTCGGCATCCGGCCGTTCACACCTGGCTCCCTTCCTGTATTCGGAGAAGTACCAGGTCATCCCGATATGTTGTTTGCAAATGGATTAGGCGCATCTGGATTAACGGTAGGACCATACGTAGGAAAACAGTTGGCGCAGATAGCCCTTGGACGCGAAGTCGATATCGACGTTTCGTTGTATGAGGTGAAAAATGCATTTAGCAAGACAGATAATCGATTGTCGTAAAAACCGACTATTTTATTGTTGCAATCCCCGAAACAAAAGTTTACAATGAAAACAAATGTTTAAAAGGGTGATGGAATTGAATGAAAGGGAAAGGGCTGTACTGGACTTAATACGAGCCAACCCTTATTTATCACAGCAGGAAATGGCGGATCACCTTGGAATTTCAAGACCTTCCTTGGCAAATATTATTTCCGGTTTAATAAAGCAAGGAAAGATAGCGGGGCGGGCATATATTCTTCCTGAAGAAAAGGAAATCATATGCATAGGTGGAGCAAACATTGACCGGAAATTCCATTTGGACGAGCCTACGCAACTCGGAACATCAAATCCGGCTTCTATGACAGTTTCTGTCGGCGGCGTCGCTCGGAATGTAGCTGAAAACTTAGGTCGTCTTAATCATCACGTTCGGCTTCTTACAGTAGCGGGAAATGACAGTGATTGGGACGTAATCGTCCGGGAATCCTCCTCATATATGGATGTATCGGACGTAGGCCAGTTGATTGGAAAATCGACAGGTTCCTATTCAGCTGTATTGGATCCGGAAGGTGAGCTTGTCATTGCATTGGCGAACATGGAAATTTACGACTACTTGACGCCTGTTTACTTGGAGGAAAAGTCAAGAATTATTTCGAACGCATCCATGATTATTATCGATTTGAATTGTCCGAAGGAATCTGTCGATTATATTAAAAGCCTGGCAAGTCAAAATGGAAACCCACTTGTAATCATTCCTGTCTCTTCTCCGAAAATGAACAGGATGCCGAGCGATCTGAAAGGTGTCACATGGTTCATCTGTAATCGAGATGAAGCAGAGACATATACAGGTTTGTCGATTGATGATGAGTCGGACTGGAAGAAAGCTGTCCATGAATTACTTGCGTTTGGCGCCGAAAATGTCGTTGTCACTGCAGGGTCGAGAGGAATTATGGCGGCTGAGGCTGGTGGGGAAGCGATACATTTTCCTGCTGTTGAGAACGTGCATGTAGAAGATGTAACTGGAGCTGGCGATGCATTTGTATCGGGATTGCTTCATGGTCATTTAATTGGTGCGACATTAGAAGAAAACGTCCGCATGGGATTATTAAATGCGGCGAAGACGTTGGAATGCTCCTACACGGTAAGACCGGAATTAACAAGAGATCTTCTGAAAAAAGAAATGGAGGAATTACATTGAAACAATACTTATCATATTCACAAGAAGTCCAAGAAGCTATGGCGGCAGGGAAACCTGTAGTCGCTTTAGAATCGACAATTATTTCACACGGAATGCCTTACCCGCAAAACGTGCAAACTGCAAGAGAAGTTGAGCAGATTATCCGTGATAACGGTGCAGTTCCTGCAACAATTGCTATCATCGATGGGAAAATCAAAATCGGTCTATCTGACGAAGAGCTTGAAATGTTCGGCAATAGCCAAGGAGTTGCAAAAGTTTCAAGACGCGATATTGCATATTTGATCGCTACGAAACAGCTTGGAGCGACAACTGTTGCTGCTACGATGATTTGTGCTGCACTTGCAGATATTAAGATTTTCGTTACAGGCGGTATCGGTGGTGTTCACCGTGGTGCTGAAACGACAATGGACATTTCTGCAGACTTGGAAGAGCTTGCGCAAACGGATGTTGCTGTCATTTGTGCTGGTGCGAAATCCATCTTGGACCTTGGCTTGACGCTTGAATACTTAGAAACGAACGGTGTGCCGGTTGTCGGATACGGTACAGATGTCCTTCCTGCATTCTTTACACGTGAAAGTGATTTTGGTCTTAATATCCGCGCTGACAAGCCGGAAACAGTCGCTGACATGCTTCGTGTGAAATGGGATCTTGGATTAAAAGGCGGCGCAGTTATCGCAAATCCAATTCCAGAAGCAGACGCAATGGACAAAGCGTTCATCGACGGAATCATCGAAGCAGCCCTTAAAGAAGCGGAAGAGCTTCATATTGCAGGAAAAGATGTTACACCATTCATGCTAGGAAAAGTAAAAGACCTTACAGAAGGTACTAGCCTTGAAGCAAATATCGCTTTAGTGAAAAACAATGCGGTCGTCGGCGCACAAATCGCCGTTGCTTTGAACGCTTAATAATAGAACATTGAAAAGGGCTGTCCAGGAAATTGTCTGGACAGCTATTTTTTATAGAAACTGTAATGCCTGCGTCCAAAGCTAGCGGTCCCGTGTCCAAAGTGAGCCGTCCCACGTCCAAAGCGTGCCTACCTGCGCCCAAAGCAGGCCGTCTCGCGTCCAAAGCGAGTCTCCCCGCGTCCAAAGCAACCAGTCCCGCGCTCAAAGCAATCCATCCGACCGCTATTCTCCTTTTAGGACAATCTCTTATCTAGTACAATGAAAAGGTATTGTATAGAGAAGGAGTTACTAACATGAAATTAATTTCTTGGAATGTTAATGGGCTTAGGGCTTGCGTCCGGAAAGGGTTTCTGGACTATTTCAAAGAACAAGATGCAGATATTTTTTGCATACAGGAAACGAAGCTGCAAAGCGGCCAAATCGAGCTTGAGCTTGAAGGGTACCACCAATATTGGAACTATGCGCTAAAGAAAGGCTACTCGGGTACAGCTGTTTTCACGAAAGAAGAACCGATTGCTGTAACATACGGGGTAGGTGAATCCGAAACTGAAGATGAAGGACGAATTTTGACGTTGGAATTTCCTCAGTTTTACTTGGTCAATGTGTATGCACCGAATGCACAAAGAGATTTAGCTCGACTTCCTATCCGATTAGAGTGGGAAAAAAGGATGAGGGCTTATTTATTGCAATTGAAAAGCTCAAAATCTGTCATCCTTTGCGGCGATCTAAATGTTGCCCATCAAGATATCGACATACGTAACTACAAATCAAACGTAGGGAATTCAGGATTCACGGTTGAGGAAAGAGGAGAATTTACGGCACTATTACAAGAAGGGTTCATTGACACATTCCGTCATTTACATCCAGATACTGAGGGAGCATATACATGGTGGTCTTATATGAGGGATGTCAGAGCGAGGAATATAGGGTGGCGGATTGACTATTTCCTTATATCGGATTGTCTTCTACCATATTTAAAAACAGCGGATAT
Organism: Sporosarcina sp. UB5; assembly: GCF_050859005.1. Classification (GTDB taxonomy): domain Bacteria; phylum Bacillota; class Bacilli; order Bacillales_A; family Planococcaceae; genus Sporosarcina. Next base: position 2,855,760 of record NZ_CP125984.1, on the reverse strand, counting down.
TCATGCAGAAGTAATGGGAAGCGACCATTGTCCAATCTTGCTGAAAATGGACTTCGCTTAACCAAAGTAAACTATTTATGAAAAAAGAATTATTTTTTGTGTAATTATGCAGATAAATGTATATAGGTAAATAGATTCTATTCATTGTATTTTCAAGCTTTTCAGTTCGATGATTCACACATTTATTAATGGAAAATACTTGTTGAAAACTGTTCTATACATGATATAATTAAAACCTAAATAACACATCCACTCATATAATCGCAGGGATATGGCCTGCAAGTTTCTACCGGTCCACCGTAAATGGACCGACTATGAGAAGCAAAGTAGAAAAGGTTCATGCGTTCATGCATGCGGCTTTTTTATTCATTCGGTTAATTCAAACCCCGAATGACCTTGCTCCACTCATGAAATGAATGGATGCACGGTCATTTGGGGTTTTTCATTCCTTTTGATCGTGGACAAAAAGGAGGAACATCAGGTTGAAACAGCTTCAAGAAAAAATCATTCAGGACGGTAAGGTGCTGTCTGATCAAGTGTTGAAAGTGGATTCGTTTTTGAATCATCAAATCGATCCCCCACTTATGAAGGCAATCGGAGAGGAATTTGCGGAACGATTCAAAGAGGACGGTGTAACAAAGATCCTTTCTATCGAATCATCCGGAATCGCCCCAGCAATGATGGCTGGTTTAGTATTGGGCGTCCCTGCGATTTTTGCCCGTAAACGCAAATCATTAACGATGAGCGAAAATTTATTTACAGCTGACGTTCATTCCTTCACGAAAAATGAAACGAATGAAATCTCTGTCTCTAAAGACTTCTTGAAAAAAGGAGACAAAGTTTTAGTTATTGATGATTTTCTTGCAAATGGACAAGCAGTCCTCGGGCTTCTAAATATTGTGGAGCAGGCGGAAGCTGAGCTCGTTGGCGTCGGTATCGTCATTGAAAAAGGCTTTCAGCCAGGAGGCGCGATGATCCGGGAAAAAGGGATTCGTGTTGAATCATTGGCAATAATTGAATCACTTGAGCTAGGAAAAGTCGAATTTAAGGAAGAAGGGTCATCATTATGAAATCAGCTGTATTAGGCATCCAACATTTACTCGCTATGTACGCTGGCGCAATACTTGTGCCACTAATTGTAGGATCGGCAATCGGTTTGTCTTCTACCCAATTAACATACCTCGTATCGATCGATATTTTAATGTGTGGGATCGCGACAGTATTACAAATTATGAATAATCGGTTTTTCGGAATTGGATTGCCGGTTGTACTAGGATGTACGTTCACAGCAGTAGGCCCAATGATTTCCATCGGAGGCAATTACGGAATTTCTGCAATTTACGGGGCGGTCATCGCTTCTGGACTAATTATTGTTCTTATTAGTACGTTTTTCGGGAAGTTAATTAAATTCTTCCCGCCAGTCGTAACAGGATCAGTCGTTACAATCATCGGAATTACATTAATACCTGTAGCCTTGAATAATATGGGCGGAGGATTTGGAGCGCCTGATTTCGGATCATCTACGAACATCATTCTTTCATTTGGAACATTGCTATGCATTATTCTTTTATACCGTTTTACAACTGGTTTCGTTAGATCAATCTCGATATTGCTTGGAATGGCTGCTGGTACAGTAGCGGCGATGATGTTTGGCATCGTTGATTTCAGTGCAGTGAATGAAGCTTCCGCATTCCATTTAGTAACGCCATTTTATCTCGCAACACCGACGTTCCATCTCATTCCTATCTTAACAATGACGTTGGTCGCGATGGTTTCATTAGTCGAATCAACAGGCGTGTACTTTGCGTTAAGCGATATTTGTGAGAAAGACGTCAATGAGAGAGATTTAGCAAAAGGGTATCGCTCTGAAGGATTGGCTTCAGTAATTGGTGGGATTTTCAACGCGTTCCCGTATACGACATTTTCCCAAAACGTCGGTTTAGTTCAAATGTCAGGCGTTAAATCACGTAGAGTCATTCTCATTACAGCTATTATGCTTGTATCATTAGGTTTCATGCCAAAAATTGCTGCAATGGCAACAGTCATTCCGACTCCAGTTCTAGGCGGCGCGATGGTCGCAATGTTCGGGATGGTTATTTCACAAGGGATCAAAATGTTGAGCAAGGTTGTTGGGGAATCGCAAGAGAATGCGATGATTATCGCTTGTTCAGTAGGACTCGGCCTGGGCGTATCCGTCGTTCCTAACATTTTTGCTAGCTTACCTGAAAGCTTCCAAATGTTAACGGGCAACGGAATCGTAGCCGGCAGCTTAACAGCAATTGCGTTAAATATCATCTTCAATATGCTCCCTTCGAAAAAACGCAAGCAGCCAGTTCAATTAACAGGGCAAGAAGTATAATCTTAATACGATAGACAAAACGAGACTCCATTGCAGAGTCTCGTTTTTGTGTTTTTCCTTCTATACTAACAGCATACATGTTAATCTATTGTTAATAATATCCAAGTATTCACTTCGCATTTGAGTAAGATTGAGAACGGTAAAATAGGTTAATTCGTGCCTGAGAAATAATAAATGTTGAAAGAGTGATTACATGTTCATATACGAATTCATTGAGCAAATTAATGAAAAATACCCGAGTATTGACAAGTTCAAACCTGCATCAGAAGAGATGATTAGAGCATATGAGAAAACTATTGGTTATCCCTTGCCTCCATCATTTAGCGCATTTTTGAAACAATTCTCTAACGGCATCTTCTTATTGGATTGTGAACCAATAGGTGGAGTCGACAAAAACTCCCCTTGCTCCGATATTCGTAACGTTCACGATATTATTCCGGATGTGCCAAGTCAAATACTCGCAGAAGAAACTAATGAATTAATTGAATCAACCAGATTAATTTCTTTCACTATGTTTGATGCTGGTGATAGTTCGAATAATCATTGGGTATTCATATGTGATGATAATGTAAGAAATAATGATTACAGGGTTGGTTTCATAAGCCAAGATACGAAGAAAATTATTAAAATTCTAAGCAACTTTGAGGAGTGGTTAAAAATCTTATGGGAATATGATAAACATGGTGATATAAATCTTCCTGTTTTCCACGTATTATTTCCAACTTTTGACCAAAGGGTATCGTTGTTGCAGGAAAAATAATACGAATATGTACTGGTGGCTTTTTGAAGTGTAGGATAAAACGAAAAAAACGAGACTCCATCGTAGAGTCTCGTTTTCCATTCACATATTGTCCATCGTAGCTAGTATAACAGTACTATGGTCGATGCTCTTCGTATCGATGTGCTTCAGTCATTTGTGGAACGGATTCAACTTCGGATCGCTCCACTGCTTTTTCATAAGCTATGATCGAATCAAGAAGCTGCTCCTTTGAACTAGCGCCAATCAAAGCGGTGGCAACAACATCTTGCTTTAGGTTGAATGATAGGGCGAGAGAATGCACGTTGGTAGTGGATTCATGCACCTTTGCTACAGTTTCTTTCAGACTTCCAGCATCATAGGCTGCAAAACCATCCATCTTTGCGACCCTCGACATGCCTTCATCCGTCAATAATCCCTTTGCCAATGTCCCACGAGTAATGACCGACGCTCCCGCTTCATGAATCATAGGGAACCATTCCTCCGGCCGCCGATCCAGTAGGCTATATTGCATCATAACGGAAACGGCAGAGCTGTTCGTTAAAAATCGTTCAATGACGTTCGGTCGTATCGAAGAAATACCATACTGTCGAATGACCCCTTCCTTCTTTAATGCTTCGAATGCCTCAATAGTTTCCGATGCATCATCCTCCATCGTTCCACCGTGCAATTGATAAAGGTCTATGTAGTCGGTACCAAGACGTTTCAAGCTGTCTTTTACGGCTTCCATTATATATTTTTTGGAAGCATCCCATACCCAGCCATCCTCCCCTGGAAGCATACGATTGCCGACCTTTGTCGCAAGAATGATTTCGTCACGCCGACCTTTCAATGCTTCGCCGACCAAAGATTCATTTCTGCCGCCAGCGTATAAGTCTGCTGTGTCAAAAAAATTGATACCGGCTTCCAATGCCACATCAACTATGCTTTTCACTTCTTCCAAGTCGTCGGGGAATGACATGCATCCAAGTCCTAGTTCAGATACATACATGCCGCTATTTCCAATCTCTCTCTTTTTCAATGGAGCACCTCCGGAATTGTTTTCATCTACTTAATGAAAACTGTACAATGTAGAAGTTGATAGGGAAAGTTTGATGCTTGAATGAATGATATGGAGTGTGTCGATATGAATCGTTTTGAGGAGAGAACTGTTGCATCTGAAAAAATATTTGAAGGGAAAATCATTTCCCTCCGTGTCGATGAAGTCGAATTACCCGATGGCAAGCGGGCGAAAAGGGAGCTCGTCGACCATCCAGGAGCTGTCGCCATCATCCCGATAACCGATGAAGGTAAACTCATTCTCGTTGAACAGTATAGGAAGGCATTGAACCGGTCCATCATAGAAATTCCCGCAGGCAAGATCGAGCTAGGTGAAGATATTGAAGTAACAGCCCTCCGTGAATTGGAAGAAGAGACGGGTTATGGGGCTAACCAATTTGAATACCTTCAATCATTCGCAACATCACCTGGATTTGCAAACGAAATCATTCATATTTTCGTAGCACAAGGACTATATAAAATAGACAAGCCTGCCGCAGGCGACGAAGACGAATTCATCCAACTGATCGAATGCACAATTGAAGAAGCGGAACAAATGGTGCTGGATCAACGGATTTATGATGCGAAAACGGCATTTGCAATCCTCCACGCGAAAAAACTATTAAATAAATGAGCCATTATGAAGATGAACAAATGATTGTACTAAGTAGCTCCAGTTGCTTGAAGTGCAGGTGCTCGACTCCTGCGAACGCCGTTACGAAGAACGGCGTTTGCGAGCACAAGCGTAGCGTTGCGAGCAGATTAAGGCTGCCTTAATTTCTGCAAAAGGCGCAGAAATACGGCAAATCGAACCCTTCGTTGTTCGATTGGAAAGCGTCCGCCTGGAACGAAAAGCAACAGTTTAAACACTTTTTCATTCATCATATAAAGGAACGGACAAGCATACGTTATAGAAACGATGCGGAGGTGAAGCCTATGGTCCGTTCCTTATCATTTATCCATCTATTTATCATACTAGCCGTCGGATATATCGGCGGAGCATTGTTATTCAGGGAAATTCCAGTAGTTGCAACCGAAAAATGGATCGGCTTTTTCGATCCGAGAGTCATTTCATCCACTGATGGAACTATCGTCAGACCCTTTATAACATTGCTCCTGTTTTTTGTTGTGACATTCCTTCTATCTGCGAATAGCAAAACACGACATGCGATTTTATTCTTCGGCGCAGTCAAATGTGTTTTATTCGGATTATCATCGTCTTTCCTCCTTTATTCAGGAATGAAAATATGGGAATACGCGATTTGGTGGTTCCCGTTCCAATTCATATCCTGTCTCATATTCCTTATATATTGCGTTGTATTAAGCCCGCCTTATTTCAGCAAGGTATCAAGGAAAGCACGGAATTTGCAAGCAGTTCCTGTATTAGCGGGATTGTCATTCTTCATTTTCTTATTGGAGATTACGATATTCCATTTTCTCATTCGCTAATCGAATTGGAAGTCTCCTATTTCCTTTCTGTTGTAACAAAGAACGCCTCTTTGGTATAATGGTATTAGTGTTGAGGGGGGCGTCATATGGAGAGCCGGATTGAACGGATCAAAAAGCAATTGCACGGGGCCAGCTATAAGTTGACGCCTCAGCGGGAAGCTACGGTCTTGGTCCTTCTTGAAAATGAAGAAGATCACTTAAGTGCTGAAGACGTTTTTTTACTCGTTAAAGAAAAAGCGCCGGAAATTGGACTTGCCACTGTCTATCGGACATTGGAACTGCTGACAGAACTAAAGATTGTCGATAAGATTAATTTTGGTGACGGTGTCTCCCGTTATGATTTACGTCAAGAAGGGGCATCGCGTTTTCACCATCATCTCATTTGCATTGAGTGTGGGAAAGTCGCGGAAATACAAGAAGACCTTTTAGGCGATGTAGAGAAAATTGTCGAAAGCCGATATGGATTCAATGTAAAGGACCATTGGTTAACTTTCCACGGAGTTTGCGCAAGCTGTAAATCAGTAGGAAATGACAGTAAAAAGTGAAATGGGGATGGCATGATGCTATCCCTTTTATTATTGCGTCTAGACTCCGGGCGCCAGAGTCTCGGGTCATAAGTCGAAGCTGCTATGTGGCAAAAAAACGCCACGCCGCATCTTCGCCTTATGCCCGTCGCCTCTAGGCAGGCGCCCTTCGCTTTTGATTCTGGAGGAGTGTGATTAGTTTGAAGGATGCTAAGTTTGCGTTAGAGGATTACATACACTTTTTAAAAGTAGAACGACAGCTGTCGCAAAACACGGTCACTTCCTATAAAAGAGACCTTTCGGATTATTTGGACCAACTGGAAAAGGCGGGAGTCGGGTCAATTGACGACATTGATCGTTCCGCGATCCTGCAATATTTACATAGCTTGAAAGAGCTAGGGAAATCGTCAAGAACGGTTGCAAGGCATATTTCTTCCATTCGTTCATTCCATCAATTTCTCTTACGGGAAAAAGTAACGACGCAAGACCCGACTGTCCATTTGGAAATGCCGAAGCTTGAACAAAAACTTCCCTCAGTCTTATCGGTTACGGAAGTGGATAAATTAATTTCCATGCCGGAAAGTAGCAAGCCACAAGGGAAAAGGGATATCGCAATGCTCGAGTTGCTTTATGGCACAGGGATGCGTGTTAGTGAGCTAATTGGTTTGAATGTGGATGATATTCATATTTCGATGGGGTTTGTCCGTGTTTTCGGGAAAGGTGGCAAGGAAAGGATTGTTCCGCTAGGTGGCGGTGCAATGAATGCGTGCACAGCTTACATTCGGGAAGCGCGTCCTACTTTCATTGCAAAAACGAAGGGCTCTGATGCACTTTTCGTCAATATGAGAGGTAGTCGCTTGACGCGGCAAGGCTGTTGGAAAATAATTAAAGGATATGCTATGGAAGCGGGTATACAAAAAGAACTGACCCCACATATTTTACGTCATTCTTTTGCGACCCATCTCATTGAGAATGGGGCGGATATTCGCGCAGTTCAAGAAATGTTAGGACATGCGGACATTTCCACTACACAAATTTATACGCATGTGAGCAAGGCGAGATTAAAAGATGTATATGTGAAATTCCATCCCCGTGCGTGAAAACATGGTGGACATAATGGAAATTTTGAATACTGGAGGTATAGATTATGGAAGAAACGAAATTTAACCGTATACATTTGATTGTCCTTGACTCTGTCGGCATCGGTGAAGCGCCAGACGCGCATTTATATGGAGATGAAGGCGCGGATACGCTCGGCCATATAGCGGAACAGATGGGCGGATTAAAAATGCCGAATATGGGGCGTCTAGGTCTTTCCAACATTAAAGAAGTAAAAGGAATTGAAGTTGAAGCGAATCCTGCAGGGATTTATGGAAAGATGCAGGAAGCATCCGTCGGAAAAGATACGATGACAGGTCATTGGGAATTAATGGGGTTGAATATCGATAAGCCATTCAAAGTATACCCGAATGGTTTCCCAGAGGAGCTTATTAATGAGCTGGAGAAACGAACAGGTAGAAAGGTGATTGGTAATAAGCCGGCGAGCGGAACCGGGATCATCGATGAGCTCGGCCAAGAGCATATGGAAACAGGTGCAATTATCGTTTACACGTCTGCAGATCCAGTTTTACAAATTGCTGCGCATGAAGGGATTATTCCGATTGAAGAGCAATATCGTATTTGTGAAATTGCCCGTGAACTTACATTAAATCCAGAATTTCTAGTGGGCCGCATAATTGCCAGACCATTCGTCGGAGAACCTGGCAACTTTACACGTACGTCGAACCGGCATGATTATGCTTTAAAGCCTTTCGACAGAACGGTTATGAATGAACTGAAGGACGCTGGTGAATCGGTCATCGCTGTTGGTAAGATTTCCGATATCTTTAATGGCGAAGGCGTCACGGATGCTGTACGGACGGTGAGCAATATGGACGGCGTCGACAAATTGATCGACGTGATGAATTCTGATTTCACTGGTCTAAGCTTTACAAATCTCGTTGATTTTGATGCGCTATATGGACACCGGAGAGATCCGATTGGTTATGGTAATGCATTGCAAGAATTCGATGCTCGCTTACCGGAAATTATCGATGCGTTGAAACAGGATGATTTGCTTATTATTACAGCTGATCACGGTAACGACCCTACGCATAGCGGAACAGATCATACGAGGGAATATGTTCCGTTAATCATTTTCTCACCGTCATTTAAAGGTGGCGGCGAATTGCCATTGAGAAAAACATTTTCGGATGTAGGGGCGACAATTGCCGAAAACTTTAATGTGAAATCACCAGAGTTTGGAGAAAGCTTTTTACACTCATTAATTGAAAAGGTGTGATGGTTGTGTTCAGGATGGTTGATATCATCGAGAAAAAAAGAGATGGGGAAATGCTTAGTAAAGATGAAATTACGTTTTTCATCAACGGCTACACGGACGGATCCATTCCGGATTATCAGGCAAGCGCCTTATTAATGGCGATTTACTTCCAAGGCATGACGCCTGAAGAACAAGGTCATTTGACGATGGCGATGGTTGAATCTGGCGATCAAATTGATCTATCAGCGATTGAAGGGCTGAAAGTCGACAAGCACTCGACCGGAGGCGTTGGTGATACGACTACGCTCATATTGGCACCTCTTGTTGCAGCTTGCGGCGTCCCGGTTGCCAAAATGAGCGGTCGCGGCCTCGGTCATACAGGCGGTACACTCGACAAGCTCGAAGCGATTGAAGGATTCCATATCGAACTATCAGAAGAACAGTTCGTCAAGCAAGTAAATGATTTGAAAGTTGCTGTCATCGGTCAAAGTGGTAATTTAACGCCAGCCGATAAAAATCTGTATTCTTTACGTGATGTAACAGGCACTGTGAGCAGCATTCCACTCATCGCAAGCTCGATTATGAGTAAGAAAATAGCTGCAGGTGCAGACGCAATCGTGTTGGATGTAAAAACAGGCGAGGGCGCGTTTATGAAGACGTTAGAAGATGCAGAAACGCTTGCGCATTCCATGGTAGCAATCGGACATCAAGTCGGTAGGAACACGATGGCAGTCATTTCAGACATGAGCCAGCCTCTCGGGTATGCAATTGGAAACGCGCTTGAAGTGAAAGAAGCAATTGATACGCTTAAAGGCGAAGGCCCTGAAGATTTAACGGAGCTTTGCCTCGTTTTAGGAAGCAAAATGATTGTAGCCGGCGAAAAGGCAGAGACAGTTGAAGAGGCGCGGAAAATGCTTGAAGCGGTCATCAGAGACGGTTCAGCATTGAATTTATTTGGGCAATTAATTGAAGCGCAAGGCGGGGACGCACGAATCGTTAACGACCCATCATTGCTCCCTTCAGCAAAATTCCAAATCGAAGTCCCTTCCTTAACTTCAGGAACGATTTCCAAAATGGAAGCAGATGAAATCGGAGTTGCAGCGATGCTACTAGGAGCGGGAAGAGCAACGAAAGACGACGAAATCGACTTAGCTGTCGGCATCGTCTTAAAGAAAAAAATCGGCGATAACGTAATCGCAGGTGAACCACTCGCCATCATCCACTCCAACCGGGAAGATGTTACAAAATCAATCGAACTAATTCAAAAACACATTCACATTTCAGACCAAGCACAACAAAAACCAGCCTTGATCCACGAAATGATAACAGGCTAATAAACAAAACAAAAACCATTTTGAGTCCTCTTATTTTGAGGGCTTGAAATGGTTTTTTTTCTAAAGTATCTTTTCCTAACATGTGTAAACTGTCCTAAAAATGGATAGACTTTTTTAGGTAGAATGCTTTGTCGAAAGATAGGAATATTGCAAAGTTAATGACTAGTTATGTCAGGTGAAAGGGTTTTCCCTGCCCAATGTTGAATAATTCCGCAAGAAGGAGGGATTCAGCATGGCTGATATTAAACAAATTGATGGCATTATGGTCGTAACATTGGCAGGGGAGTTGGACAATCTTGAAGCAAATAGGATCCGTTCCACGATCTCTTCTTCCATCTTCACTGGCAAAGTGAAAGGGATCGTCTGGGATTTGAGCCGCCTTGGATTTATGGACAGCGCAGGCATCGGGCTCATACTTGGAAGGATGCGTGACTTAGCACCGTTTAACGGTGAAACGCTCATCCTAAACCCATCCCCGACAATGGAGAAAATCTTCAGTTTTTCCGGCTTAGGTTCAAACATCAGGCACGGCTCGGTCGACAGTGTAATTGGTGAAATCGGAGGGGTCTTATATGAGAAATGAAATGACATTATCATTCGTTGCAATTGAAGAAAATGAAGCATTAGCGAGGATGGCGATGACCTGTTTTATAACACCATTGGATCCGACTCTTGAAGAGATCTCGGAATTCAAAACAATTGTATCGGAAGCTGTCACTAATGCTATTATCCACGGATATAATTGTGACGGAGAAAGCATGGTGACAATCCATGCCATCATTGATGAAAACAAGGTGACGATGACAGTAGAAGACAAAGGCGAAGGCATTTTTGATGTGCAACAGGCGATGGAACCGATGTTTACGACAAAACCGCTCATGGAACGATCAGGAATGGGATTTACGATTATGGAAAGCTTTTCAGACAGTCTCTCAGTAGAATCATCCATCGGAAATGGAACGGTAGTGCGATTCGAGAAAACGTTTTCTCCGGTCACGGAAGCAAGCAGAATGAGGTGACCGATGGATACTTCAGTTGAACGGCAAGATGCTCTATTGTCACAAGAGAAAATGAGGATGCTCATTCAGCAATCCCAAGAAGGCGATAAGGATGCAAGAAGGATGATGGTGGAGGGGAATACAAGGCTCGTCTGGTCCATCGTTCAACGATTTGCATCACGAGGAGCGGATCTAGAAGATCTGTTTCAAATCGGTTGCATCGGCCTTATGAAATCAATTGATAAGTTCGATCTCTCATATGATGTAAAGTTTTCTACGTATGCCGTACCGATGATTGTCGGAGAAATTCAACGCTTTCTCCGCGATGACGGCATGGTGAAAGTAAGTAGATCGATTCGTGAACTTAGTTTCAAAATCCGCCACGCAACTGACGACTACATTAAAAATCATGGAAGGTCGCCATCTGTTACGGAGATTGCTGAAGTTTTGGACGTGTCGATTGATGAAGTTATTCTCGCTTCGGATGCATTGCGAGATCCGGCATCCTTGCATGAACAGTTGTACGAAAACGAAGGAGACAGTCTGACATTAATGGACCAGTTAAGAGATGACCGGTCTGAAAGATTTTTTGATCACATTCCGCTTCGGGATGTAGTTTCCAAGCTGAATAAACGTGATCAGACAATCATTTACATGCGCTATTACTTGGATTACACGCAAAGTGACATCGCTGAACGAATCGGCATTTCACAAGTTCAAGTTTCTCGCCTGGAAAAGAAGATATTGGCCCAGTTGAAAATGTGGATGAGTGGACAACAAGAAGAAAGTGACAGTAAGGTGAGGATGGATTAATACATGGCAAAGTTATTTACATCTTTGAAAGACGGAGAAGAATGGTTTCAGAGTAAATTCGGTGTGAATGAGACGTTTGATGCTACGGCAAAGACTATCCATTTATGGGGAATGCCTGCACTACTGTTTTACATTAACGGTCTTGTCGATGGCGGAATTATAACGATGCTGTTGACGGAAGTGCAAGAAGGGATACCTCCGAGGGAGGAGAATAGGGATGATCCTGAATGGTTTCTTACCTATTTTCCATATTATGCTCTGTCAGATGTCGATGAGAAAGAAAAATTTCTTAATAACATATTGGCTGGACAAGTCGGCTTCTTACTCCCCGATGGATATGCATTCATCGGGGATATTCGAAGCTACCCCGGCAGATCCCCCGAGGAGCCGGACACTGAAAAAGTCATTCGGGGCGCGAGAGATGGTTTTACAGAAAACATTATTATGAATACGGCTCTCGTCAGAAGGAGACTGAGAACGGAAGACCTTCGATTTGAAATGCATCAGACGACCGTTAACGGCAAAACGGACGTTGCGATTACGTTTATGAAAGGTGCGGCTAGCGAAGAACATCTTTCCTATATCCGTGAAAGGCTTGACGACATTAAGCATGACGGACTGACAATGACGGATAAGTCTTTGGAGGAATTTCTGTTTAAGCAACGCTTTCATCCGATGCCATTCGTCCGTTACACAGAACGTCCTGATATTTGTGCTGCTCATATATTGGAAGGCCATATTGCGATCATTGTCGATACATCGCCATCTGTAATTTTAGTTCCAGCGACGATATTCCATCATTTGCAGCATGCGGAAGAATACAGACAAGCGCCGTTCATTGGAACGTTTGTCCGCTGGTTACGTCTACTTGGTGCTGCGCTTAGCCTCTTTTTACTCCCGTTTTGGTATTTAGTTTCAACGTATCAGCAATATTTGCCTATTTCGCTCAGCTATATTGGACCGAATGATCCGGGATCTATCCCGCTTCTCGTCCAAATTTTACTCGCGGATATCGGTATAGAAGTTTTACGAATGGCCGCAATTCATACCCCGTCCCCGATGACGACGGCAATGGGCCTCGTAGCAGCGATCGTAATCGGACAAGTGGCGATCGATGTCGGTCTTTTCACAGGAGAAGTGATCTTGTACGTTGCGGTAAGTGCAATCTTCACATTTGCAATACCATCATTCGAATTAAGCATTACGACGAAAGTTTTTAGGGTTTTCATCCTTATTTTAACAGGAATTCTCGGAGCTCCAGGTTTCTTCTTAGGAATCGTTTTCCTGTTTTATTATTTGGCTTCTCTCAAACCGATGGGTGTACCGTATTTATGGCCTGCCCTCCCATTTTTCCCAAATGCAATGAAGCGTGTATTGATCCGCTATCCAATGACGATGGATGCGCCGAGGCCATATATTACAAATGCACCAAAAAGGGATAGGCTTTCATAGAGGATTGATTCCCGGCTTCCAGTTATGATAAAGTTTTAACAACATGACTTGGAGGAATGAATATGCACCTATATGGAACTCAAACTGTGAACAATCTTGGCCACTTGACAATTGGTGGAGTCGATACAGTAGATCTTGCACATATGTATGGCACACCATTGCTTGTTTATGATATTGCCCTTTTTAAAGAACGCGCTATTGCCTTCAAGGAAACGTTTGCTAAGGCAGGTATTAAAGCACAAGTAGCATATGCAAGCAAAGCTTTTTCTTCTGTTGCAATTTATGAGTTAGCGAAGCAAATGGAACTCTCATTAGATGTTGTATCTGGGGGAGAACTGTATACTGCGGTAGCTGCTGATTTTCCACGCGAAAAGATTCATTTCCACGGGAACAATAAAAGCTATACGGAATTACAATTTGCATTCGATGAAAAAATAGGATGTATTGTAGTTGATAACTTTCTTGAAATTGAAATGCTAAAGGAAATTTCGGAATCACGTAAAGAAAAAATGAATGTTCTTTTGCGTGTTACTCCAGGCGTTGAGGCATCAACCCATAATTATATAACAACAGGTCAAGAGGATTCGAAATTCGGTTTCGATTTGAAGAATGGCCAAGCGGATGATGCTTTTCTTAAACTTTATAATCACCCGTACATTACTACGCTCGGTATGCATTGTCATATCGGATCACAAATCTTTGAAACGGACGCCTTCCGCTTTGCGGCAGAAGCGCTTATGGAGAAGATGATTGAATGGCGGCAGAAATTTAAGTTCGTATGCACAGTGCTCAACTTAGGTGGAGGTTTTGGCATACGGTATACGGAAGAAGATACACCGCTTCATCCTTCTGCTTATGTCGAGGAAATGGAGAATGTCGTTCTTTCAATGACGCGTGAGCATAATTATCCTTTGCCGGAAATTTGGATTGAACCTGGTAGATCTCTAGTTGGAGACGCAGGCACGACATTGTACACAGCAGGAAGTAGTAAGGAAGTACCTGGTATAAGGACTTATGTTGCTGTTGATGGTGGTATGTCTGACAATATTAGGCCTGCTTTATACGAAGCGAAGTACACGGCTGCTACGGCTAACAGGATGTTAGATCCCCACACGGATAAAGTGACGATTGCAGGGAAGTGTTGTGAATCTGGGGATAAATTGATTGAAGACGCGTACATCGCAGAACCTTCAGAAGGGGATATTATTGCCGTATTCTGCACAGGAGCCTATACTTACTCGATGGCAAGTAATTATAATCGAATTCCAAAACCAGCTATCGTTTTTTGTGAAAACGGCAAGCATCAATTAGTAGTTCGCAGGGAAACGTATGAAGATATCATCAGGCTTGATATCCCTTTGCAGAAGACCGAACAGGGAATTTCATTATGAGAAAGCGCAATTTGACCCTTTTTTTATTCATCATTATTGCCGCAATCATTTGGGGTGCAGTGTACTGGTACTTTATTGCCCCGATTGCCGGTCTTAATAAATGAACTTTCTCGATCATTGAAAAAGCCTAGGTTATCATGTACGATTATGCAAAGGGCCCATTTTAACTTATAAGTGGACAGCTTCATTACCGATGCCTACGGATTTTTGAAAAAGAAGGGATTTCAATGATGCTTTTACGATACAAGAAGGCGTATGAAAAAATCGCCATGGGCTTGTTATCTTTTATGCCCGGAGAAAAGTCTGTAAAAAAACTACAAGAAACGATTCATCTTTATGAAAAAGATGAGGATTGGCAGTTATATCTTTTGAAACAGGATGAAGATATTATCGGCCTAGCTGGAATCCGATTGGACGGAAATTCGTACACAGTTATGCACCTTTCTGTCAATCCATCTTTCCGCGGAGAAGGGATTGGCAGCAAAATAATTGGGAAACTTGGCGAACTCTTTCCTGACCTTGAATGTAAGAGTAATGAACATACAGAGTCGTTTTTGAAAAGATGCCTTCAAAGAGAAAAACAACAAGACGAATGAGAAATAGGCGCAGATCATTGTGGTCTGCGCTTTTTCTTTTCGCGTTCTTCAAGAATATCGGAGCGATCTCGAAGCATATGTTTATGAATGACAGCTTCGCTTCCGACGGGAAGAAGCTCCATAGTTTGGGCAATTTCCTCAACAGACTCTTTAAGGGATTCTGACGTAATCACAATTAGAAACGGAGTAAATGATTCACCTTTTCTAATTTTTTCGATAGACGTTTCAGTATCCTGTACAAGCTGTTTATAATTAATATTTTCTGTATAGTGGATGTCGTGCTTATTAAAAGTAAGGAATCTTTCCTTTGCTTTAACGAGTGTCCGATACGCTCCGTCTACATTGCCCCTTCTCCAATGGTATAGTCCGGTTGATAAGAGTATATAGGCGGTAAGCGGGTGATTTTTCGAATATCCCGGTATGGATTTCCAATACTCTTCAAGTACTTCATGGCACTCGAAGAAGTCTTGATTCCTATTGAAATAAACAATAAAATTAAAGAACAGCGGATGATAGTATGGATGCATTGAATCATTCCTTTTTTGTTATATTTGTGTTGTGATGGAGGAGTATATGACATATAAAGTTAAATTGGAGGCGTTTGAAGGGCCTCTTGATCTATTATTACATTTAATCAACCGACTTGAAATCGATATCTATGATATTCCAATGGCGGAACTAACAAATCAGTACATAGAGCATCTTCATACAATGCGCGTATTAGAACTCGACGAACTAAGTGAATACTTAGTACTCGCAGCAACCCTAATAGAAATAAAAAGTAAAATGCTCTTGCCGGTCCATGAAGGGGAAGTATTGGATGAAGATACAGAATTTCATCTCGAGGAAGATCCACGGGACGAATTAGTCGCCCGTCTAATTGAATATAAAAGATACAAGGAAGCAGCACATTCTCTATTGGAATCTGCAGAGGATCGAGCGGATCATTTTACGAAACTACCAGGCGATTTATCGGAATACGGCGAAGTGACCGTATTGCTTCCGGAAGAAAAGATGAATGTGTTCGATTTAATCGGCGCATTCCAGAAAATGCTCGAACGAAAGAAATTGCGTGCTCCGTTGACTGCAAATATTGTCCGATCGGAAATTTCGGTAAGTGAAAAGATGGATGCGATTATGACGTCTCTTGAAAGGAAGGGCGGTAGCTGCGATTTCGATAGCTTATTTGAAAGAGATGACGTCGAAGATTTAGTAGTAACCTTTCTATCAATATTAGAATTAATGAAACGTCTTGACATTATTGTGAAGCAGGAAAGCAATTTTGGGAAAATGATGGTCAAAATTGGAGGGGAGGAGAACTATGGAAACCTATGATGAACGTCTCACTGGAATGTTGGAAAGCTTTTTATTTATAGCTGGAGATGACGGTTTAACATTAAATCAAATTGCCTCGCTTCTTCAAGTGGAGCTAGACGCCGCAGCATCTATCGCTGAAGGACTGCGTGTGAATTATGAAGAAAGACCGGACTCGGGAATTACGCTTAGGCTTTACGGGGGACATTATCGGCTTGTTACGAAAGCCGAGTTTGCAGATGACATTGTGCGAATGCTAGAAAATCCGACGCGGAATTCAATTACACAAGCCTCAATGGAAGTTTTGGCCATTATCGCATACAAGCAGCCTGTTACACGGATTGAAATTGATGATTTGCGTGGCGTGAAGTCGGACGGGCCAATCCAAACGCTCGTCGCAAGAGGTTTTATTATGGAAGTAGGGCGTATGGAAGGCGCAGGACGGCCTATACTTTATGGGACGACAGATTTGTTTTTGGATAGATTCGGATTAGAGTCGATCGATATGCTTCCGCCGTTATCCGAAGGTGATGATGAGGAACAATTTGGTGATACAGATCTATTCATGACTAAATTCCAAGAAGCATTTGAAATAACGGAAGAAGGAGGAAACAATGATTGAGGCAGGCAATAGCCATTGTTTTGTTTCTATCGATCGTATTGACTGCATTTCCGAAAGAAGCGGCATCAGGAAGTGCGTGGGTCGTAATTGATGCGGAGACCGGACGTCTATTAAACGGCTCCAATGAAAATCTCCAATTGCCAATCGCGAGTTTGACGAAAATCTGGACAGCATTGACTTACATTGAAAGCGGAACTACTGACCGTGAAATAAGCATTTCGCCCGAGGCTGCTTCTGCCGAAGGCTCGTCCATCTATTTGGAACAAGGTATGATCATGGATGCCGATGTATTGCTTTACGGACTTATGCTACGGTCCGGAAATGACGCTGCATATGCACTTGCTGAGCATGCAGGTGGTTCAGTCGATGGATTTGTCGATTTGATGAATAAGAAAGCTGAATTGTATGGGTTGGAGCGGACAACATTTATAAATCCATCGGGACTACACGATGATCGTCATCTGTCAACCGCATACGAAACTGCATTAATGCTTTATTTTGCAATGAAAAACGACAAGTTTCAAAAAGTTGCTTCTGCTGAAAACTTTGTCTATCGACAAGGAGACGAAGTGAGGAGTTGGCGAAATAAGCATCGATTAATTCATACAAACGAAGCTGTCAAAGCAGGAAAGACAGGTTTTACAAAAGCGGCGGGCAGAACATTAGCGACCTATTTTGAAAAGGATGGAAAGAAACTAATCATTGTTACGTTAAATAACGGAAACGATTGGAATACGCACGAGCAGCTGGCAAATGAGACGTTTCGGAACTACGAGAATGTAACAGTTGCAAAGAAAGGGAAGTACCGCATTCTGCCTGGAGTTAATGGGGAACTTAAAAAGCCGATCGTATTGTTGTTGCATGAGGATGAAGTAGAACGAGTATCACATGTCGTCTACATCCCTCGAAAAAACGACAGAAAAGTGAAAGGGACTTGGACGGTGTCGCTCGATAATGAATTATTAATTACCGCCGAAATAGAAATTCGTAAATGAATTAAATAAATTTGAACAAGAAATAATTAGGGAAGACTGGCTCTGTACAGGTCGGTCTTCTTTTCATTTGCGATGAAATATGACATAATTTTTTGAGGTAGAAGGAAGGTGACGAGTTGGAAAGATTACAAAAAGTGTTAGCTCAAGCGGGCGTAGCATCACGTAGAAAAGCGGAAACGCTCATCGTTGAAGGTAAAGTGAAAGTGAATGGCAAAGTAGTGACAGAATTGGGGACGAAAGTATCACGCGCAGATCGTGTGGAAGTTGAAGGCGTGGAGCTTGTCAAAGAGCAATTCGTCTATTATTTACTTTATAAACCAAGAGGGTATATCTCGACTGTTAACGATGAAAAAGGAAGAAAAACGGTATTAGACCTACTTCCAATGGTAGAGGAAAGGATATTCCCAGTTGGCCGGCTTGATTATGACACATCAGGCATCATCATTCTGACAAACGATGGTGATTTTTCATATCTGATGACACATCCGAAGTTCGGTATTCAGAAAAAGTATGTTGCAAAGGTGAAAGGGATACCTGGACGAGATGCATTGAGAAGACTCGAGCGTGGTATAGAATTAGAAGATGGTATGACAGCTCCTGCTAGAGTAAAAATGCAATCTTTCGATAAAAGGACAAACTCGGCGATTGTTGAAATCACAATCCATGAAGGGCGTAACCGTCAAGTTAGAAGAATGTTTGACGCAATTGGCTGTCCTGTACAAAAACTGAGACGTGAGTCGTTTGCAATGTTGACGACGCATGGTTTAAATGCTGGGGAAGCACGCGAATTGACAACACATGAAGTGAAGCAATTACGAGTACTGGCGGAAACAGGGAAAATCGGATAACTGTATCTACGAGTGGCAACAGCTTAGTTAACATAAAGCTGTTGCCACTTTACGTTTTTTTTTTTCGTCTAGACTCCGGGTGGCAATTGCTCGGGTCATAAGTCGAAGCTGCTCTGTGGCAAAAAACGCCACGCCGCATCTTCGCCTTATGCCTGTCGCAATTAACCGCCACCCTGCGCTTTTGAAAAGTTCACAAACCTATCACGACTTCGTCATTATTATGACAATTCTTTTGTTATAATTAATATCGGAATCTTATTACGATAGGGGGCTATCAATTGTCCAAGGCAAATAAAAAGCGAACGCGCCTTATCTTTCGGGGTGTTGTTTTACTTTTGCTTGCAGCTGCTATTTTATTTTCCATATTCTCGAAAGACAAAGTTAAAGTTCTGGCAGTAGGAGACAAGGCACCGGACTTTGAACTTATTGATCTTGATGGGAACATACATCGTTTATCTGACTATGCAGGAAAAGGTGTTTTCCTGAATTTTTGGGGAACGTGGTGCCCACCATGCAAACGGGAGATGCCATACATTGAAAATCAATACAATGCCTTCAAGGACAAAGGAGTCCATGTGTTGTCAGTGAATATTGCTGAGTCCCATCTGAAAGTGGATACATTTCGTGACCAATATGATCTGACGTTTCCGATCGTTATCGATAAAAAGAGAGATGTTAAGGAACTTTATAACATTTTACCGCTTCCGACGACATTGTTAATCGACAAAGATGGGCGAATTACGAAAATCATTACTACTGAAATGACGGAAAAGGAAATCATTTCGTACATGGAAAGTATCCAACCTTGATAAGGAGTTCGTACACATGAGTAAAATCAAATGCCAATGCGGTCATGACAACCCATTTGGAACAGTGCTTTGTGAAAAATGTGGCCGTCCGATGACCGAGGAAGCCAAAAAAAGTGAAGTTGTCGATATGCGTTACGAAGGGTCTGCACGTAGATCCCAAACGTATAAACGGTCAATTATTGACAAGATTTGGAATTTCTTCTCCAGTGTAAAAGTTGGAGTCGGCATTATCATCGCTGTGCTTGCCACTTCGGCGATTGGAACAATATTTCCACAAAAGTTTTACGTACCCGTACCAGAAGCCGAGATGCTAGCTTACTATGAACGCTTATACGGTTTCATAGGTACGCTCTATTACAAACTAGGTTTCTATGATATGTATAATAGCTGGTGGTTTAAAATACTGATCGGCATGCTTGGTACATCCATTATCATTGCAAGTGTCGACAGGGTAGTCCCGCTTTATAAATCATTAAAGAAGCAGCGGACGAAACGTCATGCTTCATTTATGAAGCGCCAGCGGATTTACGGCATTGGCTCTTCCGGCAATGCCGATTCATCGCTAGCGAAAGCAGAAGAGAAGCTAAAGGCGATGAAATACAACGTTAAAACAGAAGACGGTGCTCTTCTAGCAGAAAAGAACCGTTTTTCACGTTGGGGTCCTTATGTTAATCATACTGGTTTGATTATTTTCCTGTTCGGAGTTTTACTGCGAGGAATCCCTGGATTCTATGTCGATGAGACGATGTGGATTCGTGAAGGAGAATTGCGTTCTATTCCTGGCGCTCCAGACTATTATTTGCAAAACAACGGTTTCACCATTGAGACATATTCGAAGGAAGAAGCTGATGAAGTTTTTGGAAAGGCGATTGATCGTGTCGGTACAATTGTGAAATCGTTTCAGACAGATGTCACATTGTACAAAAAGAAAGATGATAGTTTGCCAGGGTCAACTGATCTAGAGTATGTTAAAGACTATCCGATTATCGTTAATAAACCATTGACATTCGATGGATACAGTATTTTTCAGATGGACTACCGTTTGGATGAGTTGAAATCGATGACTATGCAGTTGGTTGAAAAGAAAACAGATAAATCATTTGGGCAATTTACGATTAATCTAGATGATCCAGAAGGCGTTTATGAACTGAATGATGGAGCTCGTGTCGATTTAATCGGCTATTACGCAGATTACGATGGGGTGGTAGATGGTGAACCTGTTTCAAAGTCACCGATTCCGAACAATCCAGCATTCATCTTCAATATGATTACTCCAGAAAAGCCAAAAGGTGAAAAGAGTTTTGTCGCCATTCGACAAACACTTGAAGTGGAAGAAAACGCCTATGCGGTAAAGTTTGTCAGTGCTGAAACAAGGGATATTTCCGGGTTGACAATACGAAAAGATAAATCATTGTACGTTCTCCTACTTGGAGGGCTTATCTTTATGATTGGTGTGATCCAAGGTTCTTATTGGAATCATAGACGTATTTGGGTCCAGAAAGGGGAAGGTGATAATCTACTAATCGCCGCCCATACGAATAAAAACTGGTTCTCCTTGAAAAAGGAACTGGACACTGTAAAAGAATATGCACACCTACCAAACTATGAAGATAGGTTGGACAATGAGTCGTCAACTGAGGAAGAGGAAGGAGAAAAATAATTATGGGATTAGCATCGTTAAGCGCTAACCTGCTGTTAGTTTCTTTCATTGCCTATATGGTCGCCACTTTATTTTTTGGCGGCGCGGTGAAGGGCGCCAAATCGGAAGCATCCTATAGAAACCATAGATGGGGCAATATCGGTATTGTCATAACGATTATTGGTTTCATTACACACCTTGGCTATTTCATTACAAGGTGGATTGCTTCGGGCCACGCACCCGTCAGTAATATGTTTGAGTTTACAACTGCTTTCGGTATGATGCTCGTAGGGTCATTCATCCTTCTGTTTTTCTTATATCGAACACCATCCCTTGGATTGTTTGCATTGCCGATTGCTATTATTATTATCGGATATGCAAGTATGTTCCCTAGGGAAATTACACCGCTCATACCTGCACTACAAAGTAAATGGTTGGCAGTACACGTCATCACTGCTGTTATCGGTGAGTCAATCCTTGCAATCAGTGCAGTGGCGGGTCTCATTTATCTATTAAAGCATGTGGATATGACAAAGCCGTCCAAACAGCGATTTTGGGTCGAAGCGGTCGTGTTTACACTTATTCTTGTCCTTGGATTCGTTTTTTCCTCTACAACATTCAAACTGACAGGATATGAAGCCCACTTTACGTATGTTGATAAAAACGTGGAGCTTCAGAAAATCGAGTATAATTATCCGCCACTATTCGGTATGAACGAATATGTTGCTCAAACTCCTGAAGCGATGACGCCTTTAGTTGAAATGCCGGCAATCGTCAACGCGAAAACATTGACGACATTCGTTTGGTCAGTTGTGACGGGAACAGTCCTTTATATTCTATTGCGACTCATATTCCGTAGACCGATTGCGGCCCTAATCCAACCATTTGCAAAGAAGGCGAATTCACAGCTAATGGACGAAATTGGATATCGTTCTGTGCTCATTGGGTTCCCGGTGTTTACCCTCGGAGCGTTAATCTTTGCGATGATCTGGGCGCATGAAGCTTGGTCAAGGTTTTGGGGTTGGGATCCAAAAGAGGTTTGGGCGCTTATTACATGGCTGTTTTATGCAGCTTTCCTCCATCTTCGACTGTCGAAAGGATGGGAAGGAAGAAAATCTGCTTGGCTTGCGGTTATCGGTTTTGTTATCATCATGTTCAATCTAATTGCTGTGAACTTGATTATTGCAGGTTTGCATTCATATGCATAAACCGATTGGACTGCACAGTGCCGTTTAGGAGCTGTGCAGTTTCTTTTTTTATCGACAACTTGTACAATAAGGACAGAAGTGTGTTGAAAGGGGAATTTGAAGATGGAAGAGACTGTTAGGCTATTAGTAGTAGATGATGAAGATCGAATTCGTCGACTTTTAAATATGTATTTGTCTCGCGAAGGCTTTGAAATTGATGAGGCGGTAGATGGTGCTGAAGCAATTGAGAAGGCGCTCGCTAATCATTATGACTGCATTTTACTCGATTTAATGATGCCTGAAAAAGACGGCCTCGAAGTATTGCAGGAGCTTCGTGATGAAAAGAAAATGACACCTGTCATTCTTCTAACGGCGAAAGGCGAGGAATCGGACCGTGTCGCTGGATTCGAAACAGGTGCAGACGATTATATCGTCAAGCCGTTCAGTCCTCGCGAGGTTGTTCTTCGAGTGAAGGCGATTCTTAGGAGATCAGTCACTTTCCCGGATGCAACGGCTGTGAACAGTTCAAAGGATCTCGTCGTCTTTCCGCAACTGACAATCGATCATGACGCACACCGTGTGACGGCTGAAGGGAAAGAAGTAAACTTAACACCGAAGGAATATGAATTGCTCTATTTCCTTGCGAAGTCACCTGACAAAGTATTTGATCGTGAGCAACTGTTGAAAGAAGTTTGGCACTACGAATTTTTTGGTGATTTACGGACAGTTGATACACACGTAAAAAGACTACGAGAGAAGCTTAGCCGTGTATCTGAAAGTGCCGCAAAAATGATTGTTACTGTTTGGGGCGTCGGCTATAAATTCGAGGTTCCGCATGAATAGAATATGGAATTCAATCGTCGGGAAGCTATGGGCAACCATATTGCTTCTCGTTTCCTTTGTCCTTTTCATCGTCACGGTCCTACTCCTTGAGTTTCTTGATAACTTCCATACGAACCAAGCCGAAGATTTTCTCCGCAGAGAAGCAACGACAATTGGTAAAATTGTTCTTGAGCATGAAGGTGATTCATCTATGCACCTCATCATTAAAGATATGTTGGATTATGAAACGAATGCAATGATCATTGATTCGGAAAAAAAGGTGCATTATTCATTTCATAGAGGTTTAAATCAGGACGAAATTGAACAAAAGATCTTATCTGAACCGAAGTTTTTTACAAATATCCACGTCAATGAAAAAGTCGTAAAAGAAATGATTCTTCCATCTATTGAGGATGAAAACGTCATGAAACAATATCTCGTTCTCATGTATCCATATGATGAGGTAGATGGTTCAATACATTCTATCGTCATGTACCAAAGCCTCGATGCCGTCCATAGAACGACAAAAAGGACGACACACATCGTTTTATTATCTGCTTTTATTGCTTTTATTTTGACAACCTTTTTCGCCTTCTTCTTATCTACAAAAATCACCTCTCCTTTACGGGGAATGAAACAAGCAGCCTTTGAATTATCAAAAGGGAACTTTGAAACACGACTGCCAGTTATGCAAAATGACGAAATTGGCCAGCTTGCGACTGCTTTCAATCAGATGGGCAAGCAGTTAAAATATCAGATTGAATTAATGAAGCAAGATAAGGAGCAATTAGCGAGCATCCTCACATCGATGACCGATGCAGTTATTACATTCAATCGAGATTATTCCATTCTTTTAAGCAACCCACAAGCTGAACGATTATGGCAGAAGTGGTATTTTGCAAATGATGAGAATGACAAAGTGTTGCCGAAAGAAATTTTTCATATGCTTGAACACGCAATATCGTTTGCGGTTGAAGTCGAAGATGAACTCGAAATCGGTGGCCAATTCTATGGCGTTTCCATTAGTCCACTTTACAGTGAAAATAGTATACGTGGCGCAGTAGCTGTGTTACGTGACATGACTGACCAGCATAAGTTGGATAAGCTGAGATCTGATTTCATTGCGAATGTATCTCATGAACTAAGAACGCCTATATCTTTATTGCAAGGGTATAGTGAAGCGATCATTGATGATGTGATGACGAGTGACGAGGAGCGTAACGAAATGGTCCAGATTATTCACGATGAATCAATGCGGATGAGCCGGCTCGTAACAGACCTTCTCAACCTTGCGCGAATGGAGTCAGGTCATATGCGGTTATACAAGACGAATTTCCACCTCATTCCTTTCTTAGATAAAGTGCATAATAAATTCATGCAAATTGCCCGTGATTCGAATGTTTCACTCGCATTAGATGTTAACGAAAGCGATAAAGAAATTATTTTGTATGCAGATGATGATCGACTAGAGCAAGTATTTACAAATTTAATTGATAATGCAATCCGTCATACACCAGATGGAGGAAAAGTAACTGTCGGTGTCGAAAGGAAAGGGGATATCGTTGAAATTTCGGTTGCCGATACAGGGAGCGGTATACCGGAAGAAGATTTGCCTTTCATCTTCGAACGTTTTTATAAAGCTGACAAAGCGAGGACGAGAGGGAAAGGTGGAACTGGATTAGGCCTTGCAATCGCAAAAAACATTATTGACTCACATGAAGGTCGGATTACTGCAGAACTTGGTGAAACGTCAGGTACAATCTTCAAATGCGCATTACCGGTTGGTCCGGAACTTGACGAGGAAGAGCTTTGACTGACGAAAATTAACAGAGGGATGAAACTTTTCATCTTGAATTACGACTAATGTATTGAACGGGGGGATTTCGTGGATGACTCCGTTTTCCACAGGCTATACGAGCAGTATCATCAGGATGTATTCAACTTTCTCATTTATTTGACGGGAGACCGGCACGTATCAGAAGATCTTGTGCACGAAGTGTATATAAGAGTATTACGAGCGTATGCCGGTTTTGAAGGGAAAAGCTCTGAAAAAACTTGGCTCTTTTCCATCGCGAAAAATGTCGCGATTGATCATTTTAGAAAGAAGAATGTACGTCAAAAACATCACTTCGATAAATTTGACTGGGAGCAGAGTGAACTACCTTCATTAGGTAGTACGCCTGAAGAAATTGCATCGTTGAATGAAGAGATGAGACAATTGCTACGGGTGCTAGATACATGCACTGGCGACCAAAAGATGGTAATCGTTTTACGTTATTTCCAAGAACTTTCTATAGCGGAAACAGCCGATACGCTCGGTTGGACCGAAGGAAAGGTGAAAACGACTCAACACCGTGCAATTAAAGCGTTGCAAAAGAAATTGAATGCTCTTTCGGCAGAGGAGGGAATATGATGACAAACAATCAATGGGATGACGACAAGCTGGAAAACCTTCTTCATTCAATGCCGAAAATTGAAGACAACCGTACGAAGGAGCTAGTTTTAGAGCGACTTAAGCGGGATCATCGACTGAAAAAGCGACAAAGGATGCAACCGAAGAAGTGGATGCCTTTCATTGTAGCTGCTGCAGCACTGCTTATCATCACTCTAATTATTCCTTCGATGATAAACAATACTGATAGGGCAGTCGAGGATTTGGATTCTGCTCGCGAACTTAGAGCCGAGAAAGCGATTGATACTTCATTTCAAAATGATGCAGTAGAGGAAGCAGAGACGTTTAGTGCAACTGAAACAAAGGAAACAGCGGTTGTGTCTTTTGCAGCTGTAGAAAGCCATGTGCTGCTTGCAGAAGAATTAATTGACGTCACTCCTTTTCAAGTTGGATTGATGGAATCTGCGAACGTCATACCGATTACATTCTTAATACAAGAATCGAGAATCCGTTCCGATTTTCCAGAAGGAAGTCCGACGAGCGTGGAGTTATATAATAATTATGCTGCGGAAATTCCTGAAGAGGAACTTGGTTTCAGTGACTACCATCCGTATAAAGGGACTATATACGATGAAAACGGCATACTCCATCATCAGATTCCAAATGATCATATGTATGATTCGTCTTCGGCAACTGTAGACGTTTATTTCAATTCGATGAAGGAAACTTTTTCTGATTTTGAAAAAATACAGCTCGTCGACGAACAGGGGAACCCAACTTCGTTTGCTAGTGTCGGGAAATCCGATGTTGAAGAGTTGAAAAATCCATTCCCTTATTATCGATATACAATGCCATCTGGTAAGGTTTATTTAGCTCCTTATGAACCGGCGGAGGCAGTCGATACAGTGCTAGACGGCCTCCTTGCAATGAAAGAAGTGAATGGAGATAGTGTGGATACGGTAATCCCTCGCAATGTGGACTTTCATGTACGGATGGAAGGCGAAGTAGCTGTCATTTCGTTCAAAGAGCCATTTGACGTCACTGCGTTTGAGCAGAATGAAGTAAATCAAATGATTGAAGGATTCATGCTAACCGCTAGCGGCTATCGTAAACAAGTGCAGCTTGAAAATGTTATTCAAGCAAGCTTTGGGAAGTACGATCTCACAAAAGTGTTGCCAATGCCGATTGGTAGCAATCCTACACTATTCACTCAATAATTACTTTAAAGAACGTTTTGTAAACAGTAGAGTTTACAAAACGTTTTTTTATCGTTATAATAGAGTTGTAAAATAATATTGATTCATCTTCGGGGCAGGGTGTAATTCCCGACCGGCGGTAATGATAGTTTATCTTTCTAGCCCGCGAGCTTAACAGCTGATTCCGGTGAGATTCCGGAGCCGACAGTATAGTCTGGATGGGAGAAGGTGAAGGTGCAGCCGTCTTTTTGTGTTGTCTACAAAAAGGGTGCTTATTTAAGTGTGGGAAAGTGTAAAGTGATTTGACTCTTTACTAC
The DNA here is from genome assembly GCF_050859005.1 of Sporosarcina sp. UB5. Taxonomy (GTDB): domain Bacteria; phylum Bacillota; class Bacilli; order Bacillales_A; family Planococcaceae; genus Sporosarcina. Next base: position 2,828,588 of record NZ_CP125984.1, on the reverse strand, counting down.
CGACCCCTATTTAATGATGCCTTTCAAACTCTCCCTAAAGCTTATTTGCTTTAGGGATTTTGTTTTGGACAACACGAGAAATGGTCAGGCCTTTCCTCTTTTGAAGTGAATCGCAAAAGGAGAGAGGGTTAACATGAACAACAAAAAATTACGTAGGATGGTACTCATTGCAATATTGGGAAGTATTTCGACAGTGCTAATGCAATTTAATTTTCCGTTACCTGCATTGCCACCATTCCTAAAAGTCGATTTCGGTGAAATACCTGCTGTACTAGCAGTTATGACAATGGGGCCGATTGCGGGAATTGCTGTAGAATTGATTAAAAACGTACTGCACTGGTTCTTATCCGGAAGCCCGACAGGTGTTCCTGTAGGGGAGATGGCGAACTTTGCAACTGGCGTGTTATTCATTATGCCGATCTATTTTATCTTTAATAAAGTTCGAAACACGAAAGGCTTGACAGCGGGTCTCATTGCCGGAACAGCTTCCATGGCTGTAGGAATGAGTTTGTTGAATTATCTCGTGTTCCTACCGATGTATGTATACTTTATGAATATGCCTGCATATACAGGCGATGCTTTGTTCAGCGTAATTGTTTTAGGAATTCTTCCTTTCAATTTGATAAAAGGTATTATGCTGATGGTCGTTTCGTTGCTGCTGTATAAGAGCATGAGCAAATGGATTGACCAACAAAACCGCCAATTGACGGCATAATAAAAAATAGTAAAAGCGAGTATGAGGACAGCTAATTGTTCCCATACTCGCTTTTTTATTAGTAAACCGCGGATTTCCGTTTCAGGCAGACGCTTTCCGCGGGCACGGCTTCAATCTCCTCGCCACTGCGTGTCTGCGGGGCTTTCAGCTCGTGCTGTTCCCGCAGGAGTCGCTGCCTTCCACTCCAATCCACTAGCGTTCTATGTTAACATTAGGTTAATTCAGTTTATGAATACACCTTCGAATTCAAAATTTTGAAGCATTGATATAATGAGAAGATGGGGGGATATAAATGAAAGTTGATTTTGGAAATGTCGCTAAAAATTATGCTAGATATAGAAATGACTTACCTGCCGAACTATTAGAAGGTTTAAAACGAAGAGGTATAGTTTTTAACAACAAAAAGATTGCTGATCTTGGAGCTGGTACGGGTATTTTGTGTAGAGCTTTACAACAAGTAGGGGCAGCTGTTGTCGGTGTGGAACCATCATTAGAACTAATCGAGCAAGCTAAAGAAATTGATGAAAAAGAAGGGTATATGATTGAATATGTAAACGCTTACTCGGAGAATACGTGCTTAGTTGAAGACGCATATGATATCGTAACTGTTTTAAGGGCTTGGCATTGGTTTGATGCCGAAAAAACTCTTGCTGAAATCAAAAGAATTTTAAAGGATGATGGATCACTGATCGTTATCGATTCAGGATTTTTATCTAAAAGTAAGGTTGTAGGCGATACGCTTGAAATTATTAAAAAGCATATGCCTGATGGTAAGCTAAAATCTGCTGGTTCTAAATCCAATGCAAAACAGATGATTAACAGTTTTCCGGTTGAATGGTTTAAGGAATGGCGGGAACATCAATTTGATTTACAAGAAACGTATAAGTTTCACTACAATGTAACTTTTTCAAACGAAGAATGGTGTGGGAGAGTCGGTTCCTTGTCTTGGCTATCCGGTTTCAATGAAAATGACAGAACCGATATATTAGAAGAGCTCTTTACTTTTTTAGAAGAGAATTACAAGGGAGTTAAACACAATATTGAACACGGATGCTATGTAGCGGTATTAAATCGTGTTTGATACCTGGTTAGACTAGTTGTTTTCAACTATCGTGCGCTTATCTAATGTAATGAAATACTCAAATTGAGGGTGTGGGGAAATGGATTGGTTATGGGCATGGCTTGCATTTTCACTTGGAGCTGGAGCGTTTTATGAGTCCTTTCAAGTAAAAAAAGAAAATAAGAGGTTGAAAGAAAGAATTGAAAAGTTAGAAGAGGAGGTATATAAGTAAGCAGAGCAATTGGGCACGTTAATGGAGTATAGAAAATAGGGAGATTGTAGCTTGTCACGCTTTATGTATAAAATATCAAGGGGGGGATTTTATTGAATAAAAATCTAAAGTTACTATATTGCATTTTAGGAAGTGCTGTAATTGCTTTATTAAATACTCCTTTACTCAGCAACGCTAAGCTTGGAATCTTCCAGGGGGGGTATGGAGGATATTTTTTGGAGAGGTGTTAGTTGTATTCACTAATATACTGTCGTTAGTCGGATTCTTACTACTAATGTTTTTTTCTGTTGCATTGATAGTAAGTAATATTAAATTTAACACCAAATGAAGTTTCATTAATCGGGTCGCTGTTCGATTGGCTGAAGCCGTGCCCGCGGAAAGCGACCGCCTGAAGCGCAAATCCGGTTATAATAACAAAAAACCAAAAGGCTGTCCAGATATTATTCCGGACAGCCTCTTAGTTCATGCGTGTTTACGTCCAGCTTCGGGCGGCAGCCTCTCGGGTCACTTCGTCATTGAAATAAAAGGCAAAGAGCGCCTTTTCTTTCAAGGCCTCCAGTGAAAGCCGTTACGAGCACCAACTATGATGCCTTAGTTTCTGCAAAGGGCGCAGAAACTAAGGCAAATCGAACCCTTCGCTGTTCGATTGGCTAAACGCCGCCCTACGCTTTTGTGTTAGTCCTCATATTTTAACGGGTCGCCGTCGAACGGTGCGTCTGCGATTTTGATTGAATCTGTCGGACAACCGTCAAAAGCGTCTTCCATATCTTCCAGTAGTTCTTCTGGAACTTCAGCAGTTCCCATGTTATCATCTAGGATAACGAAAGCAATCCCCTCATCGTCATAATCGTAGATGTCAGGTGCCGCAGCGCCGCAAGCCCCACATGCAATACATGTGTCTTGGTCAACGATGGTGTATTTTTTGCAAGTAGACATTGACGTTCTCTCCTCTTTTCTCCGCACTATCTATTTAGTTCCCTTCTCATTCTAAAGCTGTTTTCATTAGTTTTCAACAATAAAACATTTTTTTAAGGGAGGCCAACTATGAGCTTGTCATCCATTCTACTATTTATCATAAAAAAAATGAACGGACAACGGACGTTGAATGCCGGTATTCACCTTTTACGTGGAAAAAAATCCGGACAGACATTGCAAGACGTAGAATACTTTAATGTCAAATCTTTTTTCGGGATTTTACCAAAGCTTGAAGAAAAGACTTACGTTGACGCTGCTAATGAATTACTAGATAAGGGCCTAATCATTCTGGACGATAAGTTTGTTCGACTGACAGAAATTGGACAGAAAATGGTGAGTCCGTTACCTGAGTTCCATTTTCGAGGATGGGATTACAGAGGGAGAGAGATGATTTTTTTTAGAAGGGTTTCACTACTTGTTCAAACTCTCTCATATATGCGAACAGGAGATTCATCGTTTACCCCGACTCAAAGGGATAGGGAAATTCAGCTTTTCGTAAAACAGATACTTGAAAACAAACCGGTCTCTGATCCTAGATTCGCTAAACGAATAGGTGACGAATTGAAAATGGCAATTATGAAGAGTGGAATGAGCGATGTCCAAAAATACATATTCGTAAGTAGGTTGACCGGCAAATCTGAAATGGCAAAGACATGGGAACAGTTAGCTTTGGAATTGAAGCAGTCGGTTGATGATTTGCGCCTATTATTTATTGAAAGTCTACATAGACTTTTGCCTGTCGTCGAAAAGTTAGGTGACTATCCTTTTCTTAACGAAATCGCCAAAGATATTAAAGTCCATTCCTATTTGACTGAATCCGCGATGCGTACGAAAAGGCTTTTCGACGAAGGGTATTCAATGGAGAGCATTGCAGCGATTCGAAAATTGAAGATGAGCACAATTGAAGACCACATTATTGAAATGGCGATGAATGACGAACAATTCCCAATCAATCAATTCGTTTCAGACGAACAAATTCGGGCCGTTGTCTTGAAAACTGAAGAAATGGGGACGAAGCGTCTTAAACTATTAAAAGATGAATTTAAAGCATTGTCTTATTTTGAGCTTCGACTCATATTGACTGCTAGTAAGGAAGTGAATAGTTGATGGATTTGAAAGCGATATTATTGGACCGCTTCGGATATGAAAGTTTTCGTCCCGGGCAGGAAGAAGTAATTCATCGTGTTTTAAATAGTCAGGATACGATCGCCATCTTACCGACTGGGATGGGAAAGTCGCTTTGTTACCAGTTACCTGGATCTATAATGGAAGGCTCGGTCATCATCATCTCCCCGCTCGTCTCGTTAATGGAAGACCAGGCGATGCGAATGCGCCAAAATGGTGAAAAGCGGGTAGTCGCACTAAATTCTTTTTTACCTTATTCAGAGAGACAAAGGATTATCGGACAGCTTCAATCTTATAAATTTATCTTTATATCTCCTGAAATGCTTTCCCAAGATTCGTTTAGCCGTCAACTGAGCAGAATTCATATATCTTTCGTAGTTGTGGATGAAGCTCATTGTATTTCACAATGGGGATTTGATTTTCGTCCGGATTATTTACGAATCGGCGATTTTCTGAAACAAAAGGAATCCCTTCCCATTTTGGCATTGACCGCCACAGCCAATGATAAAGTGTTACATGACATTCAGTATTATCTTCAAATGGAACAGCCGATTGTACAAAGGCATTCACTTGATCGGCCGAATATCTCCTACTCAGTTCAGGAAATGAACTCTCCACTTGAAAAAACGGAATGGATTAAACAAAGGGTCATTCAAACAGTAGGTCCGGGAATCATATATGTATCATCGAGAAAACGGGCTGATGAATTAGCTCTTGAGCTTCAACTGGAAGGGGTCGCTGTACAATCGTATCATGCAGGGAAAGATCAAGATGATCGTTCTATTATTCAGGAGCAGTTTCTGAATGGTGATCTTGAATGGATATGTGCAACAAATGCGTTCGGTATGGGGGTCCATAAAGACGATATTCGGCAAGTGATTCATGACCACCTTCCACCAACAGTTGCTGCGTATATACAAGAGGTCGGAAGGGCGGGGCGGGATGGACGTCCCTCAATCGCCACGTTACTCTATATGCCGACGGACGAGCATACGACAAGTTTTATCATCCAATCAGATATGCCTGAAGAAGATGAAGTTCTTCATTACTACAAAATGATTTCAGAAGGTCAGTCACCTGAAAAAGCATCCGAACTTGCTAGTTTAACAGAGACAGGAAAGCGGGTAGTCGATTATTATATTGAACGCTATCCGCTTGAAGAAATACTGACTCGACTAAAGAAACTTTCTAACGAAAAAAACGAACAGCTACAACGAATGATCCGTCTCGTCAAGGGCGGCGAGTGCATCCGGCAACGTGTATTGTCGTATTTTGGCGAATCGTTAATAAGTAAACCCGATGAATGTTGCTCGAGTTGCGGTCTTAGCTCAGTTGAATGGCTTACTGAAAAAAGAATGAAGCGTCATGCTATAAAAATCCTCGGGTGGGATGAAAGAATTACAGCTCTACTTGGATAACGGGACTGATGTCCGTTTACTTTTACGACATTATTCGTCATAATATAAAGAAGAGCACCACTGGATAGGAGAATATGTCGATGAAAAATAATGATTACAAAGTTGAATTTGAAAACAACCGCAAAGAGATCGAGCTCGACCAAAGTGAGGGCTCGAGCTTACCGTCACGAACGGAACGCCATGGCAGACGCCGTCAGCAGAAGAAGACTTCCCGCTATACGACGATTAACGTAATCCTAGGTATTTTTACATTTATTCCGATCTTAATATTCGTCTATGTCATTTATAACTTCTACTTTGGGTCTGATAGAGGGTCTGCTAAAGTTGATAATTCGGATAACACCGTCGTGTACGGAACGAATGTATCATCTGGAAATAGCGATAAGCCGGGATTGGTTCTCGATGATTCCGATAAAGAAAAAGAGGATGAGGGACAATCAAATGGGAATGCTAATAAGGTAACGGTTGAAGATTCGAAAGTAGAATCCGAAAAAACAACTGTAGGCAGCAATCCTCCAGCAGATGATAAGAACGGAAATTTGAACGAGACGAAAACCGATAAAACTGAGGAGAAACCCGATACTGAAGACAAGTCTGATGATATGAAATCTAGAACGCATATTGTCTCGGCGAATGAAACGCTTTATCGAATCTCTATGAATTATTACGGTTCTGACGCTGGAATTGAAAAGATTAAAAAAGCGAACGGTCTTTCATCCAATAATATAATGGCGGGGCAAAAGCTGATTATTCCTTAATTGACTCCAAATAAATGAAAGAGAAGGCAAAGGTATCTATTTGCCTTTTTCTTTATTTTCCTGACTGGCGATAGGACTTGGAAGTTTCACTTGATGGTAGGTGTAGAATGAAAATTGTGTTGAATAGTTTAGCAATATTGTCGGGAGTATTCATAGGTATTCTCGCATATATGTTTTTTTATGCAAATCGGATTAATGTCATCCATCATTCATTTTCCCTTCGGAAAGATTGTAAGGTAGACAAGGAGTTATCCGTTTTTTTTATTTCTGATATTCACCGCAGACGAATTGATGGACAATTGTTACGGAAAGTGCGATCTATAGGATCAATTGATATCGTCGTCATAGGCGGAGATCTTGCAGAAGCTGGCGTTCCACTTTCAACTATCAATCAAAATGTGGAAAGGCTTGCGCGGCTTGCCCCGTTGTTTTTCGTATGGGGCAATAATGACCGTGAAGTCGGAGAAGGCTCAATACGGGCTATTATTGAAAGACATGGCGGCACCATATTGGAAAATACAGATGCAAAAATTAACAACCATCCACTTTGGGGGATTTGTGGTACTGACGACCCTTCGAGCAGAAATGTCGATGTTGAGGCTGCCTTGAAAAACAAAGGAAATTACTCGCATCTAATTGTCGCTACCCATACCCCGTCAGTATTTAGAAAAGTAGAAAAGGTCTGTGTTCCAGAGCTAATGGTTGCTGGTCATATGCACGGGGGACAAATTAGATTAGGAAAGTTTGCATTATATCCATTAGGTCAGTTTAACGAGACGAACGGAAAAGCGAGATTAATTAGCAATGGGTATGGCACATCCATTGTCCCGCTACGATTCGGGGCACCTCCGGAAAGCCATGTCATTACGATTAAATATTGAACATTGTTAAAGTGAGTTGCGTACGATTGTAAGGAGACTGATGAAATTGATTACGAAAGATGCAATTGTAATTGGCGGAGGGCCATGTGGACTCTCCGCAGCCATTGAATTGAAGAAAATAGGTTTGGATGTATTGATCATAGAGAAGGGGAATATCGTTAACTCGATTTACCGTTATCCGACACATCAGACCTTCTTCAGTTCGAGTATAAAGTTATCAATCGGAGATATTCCTTTTATTACAGCGAAGGAAAAGCCGAAGCGAAATGACGCTCTTGTCTATTATCGAACAGTTGCGAAATTAAAAGAGCTCTCTATTAATAGCTTTGAAACGGTTGAGAAAGTGGAAAAATTAGATAGCGGTTTTGCGTTGCGAACGGATCGTGCAAGTTATAAAGCGAAATATGTCGTTGTCGCTACAGGCTACTATGATAATCCGAACTCGTTAGAAGTTCCCGGAGATTCATTGCCGCACGTATCCCATTACTTTAAAGAAGCTCATCCGTATTTCGGAAGGAAAGTTGTCGTTATCGGTGGCAAGAACTCCGCGGTGGATGCTGCAATTGAACTGGCACGCGCTGGCGCATCTGTAACTGTCATTTATCGGGGTCGAGAATACTCACCTAGCGTCAAGCCTTGGATTCTTCCAAGCTTTGATAGTATGATCCGTAGTGGTGAAATTGATATGCATTTTAATTCGCATGTCGTTGAAATAACACCTACGACCGTTACGTTTGAAAAAGATGGCGTGAAGACGAAAATTGATAGTGATGCAGTTTTCGCGATGATCGGTTATCATCCAGACCATCGTTTTATAAAAGCGATGGGGATTCAAATTGATGAAGAGAGTGGACGTCCATTTTTTGATGAAGCGACGATGGAGTCCAATGTGAAAGGGCTGTATATTGCTGGGGTCATTGCGGCAGGCAATAATTCAAATGAGATTTTCATAGAGAATGGACGTTGGCATGGAGAGTTAATTGCAAAGCATATACAAATGAATGACAATTCTGAGGAATAATTGTGGCATAATAGGATAATAGAGAGGGGAGGCGAGCGGATTTGATTAAATTGCTTACTGTAGCGATAGCACCAGGATTGGCGCTGTTCAGCTATTTCTATTTGCGAAAGCAAATTGCAAAAGAACCGTCTCGCACTTTATTTCATACATTCATTTTCGGAGTGATGATGACCTTTCCAATTATGTTCATACAGCACGTATTTGAAGAAGAGAACATAATTCCAAATGATTTTTTTCGAAATGCGGTTTTCACAAGCTGGATTGAAGAGTTCTTTAAATGGTTCATTTTAGTAATTGCGATATTCAAACACGTTGAATTTGAAGATGCTTATGATGGTATTCTTTACGGTGCAAGCGTATCACTCGGTTTTGCAACTGTGGAAAACGTGCTTTACTTGTTTACATTTGGACTTGACACAGCATTCCTGAGAGCCCTTTTGCCTGTATCAAGTCATGCGCTTTTCGGTGTTGTCATGGGGTATTACTTAGGAAAGGCGAAATTTACGACTATATCGAATCGTAAAGGAATGCTGTTTTTTGCATTCTTCGCGCCGTTCATCCTCCATCTCATCTACAATGCTATTTTAGGAGTGAACGACTTATCACTCTATTTAATTATTCCATTCATGCTCTATTTATGGTGGTTTGGATTATCACGTGTGAAAAATGCACATACATTTGCAATGCAACAATTTCGAAACAAAGCCCAAATAAATGGAGTGAAATGAATGTCCATAACTATACTATACAACTCTCATATGTACGTACGGATCTGGCGGATAAGCCAGATCTTTTTTTATGCCTTTCGGTTAATAAAAACGAATTTGTTTGGACAAACTGATAGAAAGGAGGGCATAAAATTGAAGAGAATTTTACTACGTATAATGGCAATTGCATTGTTGCTCGGATCGGTATATGCAACTTCTCCGGTCACAATCGATGCGTTCAGTGCTCGCGATCTTGCTAGAGGCGCGACAGGAGACGATGTAATTGAATTACAGGCAAGACTTCAATACATCGGTTTCTACAATGGGAAGATAGATGGAAAATTTGGGTATGGGACCTATTGGGCGCTCCGTTCGTTCCAAGAGAAGTACGGTTTGCCGATAGATGGAATTGCAGGATCCCAAACGAAAAAGAAACTAACAGCTGCTTCTTCTTACGATGAAAAATTCGTCAAGGACAACTTGAAGAAAGGAAATCAGTTCACCCACTATGGAGGTACTCCACTTTCAGCGCAAGTGAAGAACGGGGGAGGCTCGAAGGAAAACGTGCATTTGCCTTCCAAATACTCTGAGCAAGATTTAAAGCTCATGGCTAACGCTGTCTATGGAGAAGCGAGGGGAGAGCCGTATGAAGGCCAAGTAGCAGTGGCGGCTGTTATTTTAAACCGAGTGGAACATCCCGACTTCCCAGATACCGTCTCAGGAGTCATCTTCCAGCCGAGAGCTTTTACCGCTGTAGCTGACGGTCAAATTTGGTTAACTCCAAATGAACGGGCTAAAGAAGCAGTGTTAGACGCATTGAATGGATGGGATCCTTCAGAAAACGCCATTTATTATTTCAATCCGATTACCGCTACTAGTGAATGGATTTGGTCGAGACCGCAAATAAAGAAAATTGGCTTGCATATTTTTTGCCATTGAAAGCATTTGAAAGGTGGATTGAAAATGGCTCTTTAAGGAAGGGCTATTAACACTAACTATGAGAAAAATGATATTTGTGCTTGCCTATGCGCTCGTCGTCGTTTCCGTTTTCGCATTTTCGAAAGCGACTGAAAACAAAAAGCTCGCTTTGTTATTAAGCAATCAGTATGCGGAACAAATAGCGGAAGCTTCAGAAAAACTTGACGAACTTGATTCGGCAGTGAAACAAACTTTGCTATTCAATGATTCTGATGGTTCAAAGAAGGCGAGGGATAATATTTGGAGACTCACATCTGATATTAGGAGTTCAATCTCATCACTACCAATTGACTCAAGTTTTTCGACTTCTTGGTTGAACTATCTTGGCAGAGTAGGGAATTATGCAAAAGAAGCAGATCGATTAACGGAGCCGGATGAGTATTACAATGTGATGTCACAAGCTTCAAAAAATCTTGGCGCGATGCAAGATGAATGGAGAATGGCAACAACAGGACTAATTGACGGACAGTATTCTATGGATGATTGGTTAAAAAGACTAAGTTCTGAAAGTCCTCAATCTAACTGGGCCAATATGGGCGCGGCCATTAAGCAATACACAGAAGCGGATTTTCCCCTCACCGCAAGTGAGTCGGACGCCATGAAAAAGAAGGAACTGAAAGATATCGATGATGCTAAAGTGACAAAAGAGGAAGCTATTGAACGTTTCAGGATATTGTTTCCCCAAGTTTCTAATGATGTAATTGGAGTGGAGATGAGTAAACCAGGGTCGCCGTATCCGTTTTTCCATATTCGATTCGCTGATAGGGAGTCTATTGGTTATATCGATATTACTGAAAAAGGTGGGCATGTGCTTTCCTATCTTTCTGAAAGGCCATTTGGCAAGAAAGTCCTTCCTTTTGATGATATTAAACGGAATGCAGAAGAATTTCTGAAAGCCGCCGGATACAAAGACGTCATTTATGAGGAATCGAGAGAGAATAACACTTCTTGGCATTTTGTATTTGTGAGAGTAGAGCCGTTCTATGGAGCGAAAGTGTTTTCTGACGTCATCCACTTGAAAGTAGCAAAAGATACAGGGGATATTGTTGGTTTGAACGCAGCGGAATACATTCGAAAAGAAAAGCTCCATAGACAATCAATTAAAAAGATGGATTGGAATGAATTCTTCCATAAAGATGTGCAAGTCGTTGAGGAAGAACTTGCTTATGTTGAAAATGAGAGATTGGAACAAAGATTGGCGCACTATTTGAAGGTGACTCGCGACGAACATGGGCATACCGGGACGTACAACGTAATTGTTGATACCGAGACATCTGAAGTCATTAAAACTGAAAAACTGAATTAATGAAGCGGTAGTTCGAATGTATTGAAAGATCAATGTTGGATTTTATACCTACCCATGACATAATAGAACTATCTATTTAAAGGTAGGTGTGGTGTTACAATGCGTCTTTCTATTGGAACGACTTTAACGATTGACAAAGATTTCTCTGAAAAAGGCGATAAATATAAAAGTAAAGTTGTCGATTATGGAGACGGCTTTGTGATGATTGATTATCCGGCACATATCGACACGGGTAAAACCGCGTTCTTCATGGACGGAACACAATTGCTAATTTCATTTGTTGAGAATAAAATGTCCTATGCATTCCGTACAGAAGTGACAGGCAGGGTGAACAGAGGAATTCCTATGTTGAAATTGACCTACCCAGGCGATGACCAGCTAATTAAAATTCAACGGCGTGAATTCGTCCGCGTGGAAACTGCCATAGATGTCGCAGTAGACTTTGGTGGACTATACCAACAGTTTGTTGCAGAAGACATTAGTGCGGGGGGCATTGCACTTAACATCGGTCAAGAGGATCCGTTTGAAGGGTCGGAAGTTTTAGATTTGACAATTGTACTGCCATTTGCCAATGATGATATTAAATACATTCGAACAAAAGCGAAGCCGGTACGGATTTGGGAAAAAGATGGGCGGCGAATCGCCTCTATGCAGTTTTCCAATATCGATGTTTCGGATAGACAAAACATTATCCGCTTCTGCTTTGAAAGGCAATTGCAGGAAAGGAATACAAAGTGATGTATTACGTAGGGGGAAGACCTGCTTGTTCAGGGCTTTTCCCTTTTTTATTAAAAAGCGGAAGGTGGCGTTCAGGTGCGACAGGCATAAGGCGAAGATGCGTAGTGGCGTAACATGCTCGTAACACTTCGCTTTTACTCGCAAAAGCCGTTCTTCGTGACGGCTTTCAAATCAACTTAGACTTATGACCCGAGCACCTGCCACCTGAAGCTAGATTGTGATACAATGTTTTCGAATTGAATTCGGGGGTAGATGATATGTTAAAAGGGATTAGTATTGCAATTGATGGCCCTGCTGCTGCAGGCAAAAGTACAATTGCAAAAAGGATCGCACAGAAATTACGCTACACATATATTGATACGGGTGCGATGTATCGGGCATTGACGCATAAAGCAATTAAGTCAGGCATAAATATGGATAGTGATCACGACTTGTCAGACTTATTGGAAGGCACGGAAATTTTACTCGTCCCCAATAATGGGAGCCAAGCTGTTTGGATTGACGGAGTCGATTGTTCGAACGAAATTAGATCCGAAGAAGTAACTGCTGCCGTCTCCAAAGTGGCCGCACATACGACTGTCCGAAAATTGATGGTAGATAAACAGCGGGAACTCGCGAATGAATCTGGAGTCGTCATGGACGGGCGTGATATCGGCACAGCAGTACTTCCAGACGCTGACTTGAAAATATTTATGACCGCTTCTGTCGAGGAGAGGGCGGAAAGACGTTTTCAGGAAAATGAAAAGCGTGGCATCTATACGCCGCTTGAGCGTCTAAAAGAGGATATCGAAAAACGTGACCGTGCAGACAGTGAGCGTGAAGTATCCCCGCTAAAGAAAGCGGATGATGCGATTCTTGTCGATACGACTTCAATGACAATTGATGAAGTTGTCGATAAAGTGATCGAACTCGCGGAAGTGAGGTTAGAGCGATGAATTTATATCCTTTCGGGAAATTTCTCGTCAGTACGATATTTAATCCTCTTTACAGGATCAAAATCATAGGGAAAGAAAACTTTCCGGAGGATGGCGGGGTACTCCTTTGCGCGAATCATATTGATAATTTCGATCCGCCTGTCGTCGGAATTACTTGTCCGCGTACCGTCCATTTCATGGCGAAAGAAGAACTTTTCAACGTTCCAATTTTGAAAACTATACTTCCAAAAGTAAATGCGTTTCCTGTGAAGCGTGGAATGAGCGACCGTGAAGCTTTCCGGACTGTCTTGAAATTATTGCGCAGCGGTGAAGTTGTCGGCATGTTTCCAGAAGGGACAAGAAGCAAAACCGGTGAACTCGGAAAAGGGCTTGCGGGAGCGGGCTTCTTTGCGTTAAAAGGGGATGCGGATGTAATGCCATGCGCTATCATCGGTCCGTACAAGCCATTTCGTCCATTGAAAGTCATTTACGGCAAGCCGATTAAGATGGCTCCTTACCGGGAGAGAAAAGCGTCTGCTGAAGAAGTGACGGAAGTAATTATGAATGAAATACGCACCCTTTTGGAACAACATCGTTAAATTTATAAGGGTAATTTTTTGTTTTTATGCATTGATTCGAATAATATAGAGATAGGATTCATTATGGAGGAGGACTACATATGACTGAAGAAATGAATTTGGATGAAATGAACGGACATAAAGAAGGTGACCGTGTCACTGGAAAAGTGACGAAAATTGAAGACAAATCCGTATTGGTCGAAATCGCTGGAGCGCCTTTTGATGGTGTTATCCCGATTAGTGAACTTTCAAGTCTCCACATCGAAAAAGCATCAGATGCAGTACAAATCGGTGATGAGCTAGAATTGATCATCACGAAAGTGGAAGATGAGAATTATGTTCTTTCTAAGAGAAAAGTCGATGCAGAGAATGCATGGGATTCTCTCGAGGAGAAATTTACAAACAAGGAAACGATTGAAACAGAAGTGAAGGATGTCGTGAAAGGTGGACTCGTCGTCGATCTTGGCGTTCGCGGTTTTATCCCTGCTTCACTCGTTGAAGACCATTTCGTTGAATCATTTGAAGATTATAAAGGCCGTACGATGGAGTTTAAAATCGTAGAAATGGACAAGGAGAAAAATCGTCTTATCCTTTCTCATCGTGCCGTTATTCAAGAAGAAAAAGCGAACAAGAAAGAAGAAGTTCTTGAGCAGCTAACAGAAGGGCAAGTTCTTGAGGGGACCGTTCAACGTATTGCTTCGTTCGGAGCTTTCGTCGACATTGGTGGAGTAGATGGTTTAGTCCATATTTCACAACTATCTCATGAACATGTTGAAAAAGTGTCCGACGTCTTAAAAGAAGGCGAAAAAGTGAAAGTAAAAGTTCTTTCAGTTGACCGTGATTCGGAACGAATTTCGTTATCGATTAAAGAAACTTTACCTGGACCGTGGGAAAACATTGAGGAAAGAGCGCCGAAAGGGTCTGTACTTGAAGGCACTGTAAAGCGTCTCGTCTCTTACGGTGCATTCGTTGAAGTGTTCCCAGGGGTGGAAGGTCTCGTCCATATTTCACGCATCTCTCACCAGCATATTGGAACACCTCATGAAGTGCTTGAGGAAGGACAAAAAGTCGAAGTAAAAGTTGTCGACGTAAATGCGGAGGAGAAACGCCTTTCCCTTAGCATTAAAGACCTTCTTGAAAAGGAAGAAGTCGAATCATACGGCGATTATGAAATGAAAGAAGAAACGGGCTTCTCCTTAAGTGATGTCATCGGAGATCAGTTAAAAAAATTCACTGAGTAATATTTGTCAAATTATCGAACAAGCGTATGAATCTCAATTGTATGGGTGATGGTGCTTACATAGGCATCATCATCTTTTTTGTTCGTCTAGTCTCCGTGCGCCAGTCCCTCGAGTCGCTTCAGACCTGTCGAAAAGGCAAAGAACGCCTTTCCGGCAGGTCTTCCAGCGCTTGTCGGGACTAGGCTGGCGCACTGCGCTTTTGTTCTGTATAATACACAAGGAGATATATTGGAAGGGTGTTAAATAATGAGTAAACCAACCGTAGCAATCGTTGGAAGGCCGAACGTAGGAAAGTCGACAATCTTCAACCGTATTGTTGGAGAACGTATTTCAATCGTCGAGGACGTAGCTGGCGTAACGAGGGACCGTATATACAGTTCGGCAGACTGGCTGTCACATGATTTTAATTTAATTGATACAGGCGGTATTGATATCGGTGATACGCCGTTTCTAGAACAAATCAGATTACAAGCAGAAATTGCAATTGAAGAAGCTGATGTCATTATCTTTTTGACAAACGGTCGAGAAGGTGTTACCGACGCGGACGAGCATGTAGCGAAGATTCTTTACAAAACGAAGAAACCTGTAGTTTTAGCGGTTAACAAAATTGATAATCCAGATATGCGCGATATGATCTATGATTTCTATTCACTTGGATTTGGAGATCCGTACCCAATTTCCGGATCACACGGAATTGGACTTGGTGACTTACTCGATGCAGTTGCGGCAAGTTTCCCGGAAGCCGGTGAAGAAGTTGAAGAGGAAGATGTCATTCGGTTCTCATTAATCGGTAGACCGAACGTAGGGAAATCATCCCTCGTAAATGCTCTGCTTGGAGAAGAACGGGTCATCGTTAGTGACGTTGCTGGAACGACGACAGATGCTATCGATACTTCTTATGAGTTCGAAGGGCAGAAGTATAAAATTATCGATACAGCCGGCATGCGTAAAAAAGGTAAAGTGTATGAAAACATGGAGAAGTACAGTGTTCTACGTGCGCTAAAAGCAATTGATCGATCGGATGTCGTGTTAATTGTCATTAATGGCGAGGAAGGAATTCGCGAGCAGGATAAGCGAATTGCAGGATATGCCGAAGAAGCTGGAAAAGGCATTATGTTTGTCGTGAATAAATGGGATGCTGTTGAGAAAGACGACAAAACGATGAATCGTTTTACCGAAGACATCCGAAAAAACTTCCTCTTCTTAGATTATGCGCCAGTTGCGTATGTTTCAGCAAAAACGAAACAGCGTGTCACAACATTATTCGACCAAATTAAGATGATTAGTGAGAATCATGCAATGCGTATTCAATCGAGTGTCTTGAATGAAGTAATTGAGGACGCTGTTGCACGAAATCCTGCTCCTTCGGATAAGGGAAGAAGACTTCGCATCTATTATGCAACTCAAGTGGCGGTCAAGCCCCCTGTTTTCGTTGTTTTTGTCAACGAACCGGAATTAATGCACTTTTCGTATGAAAGATTTCTGCAAAATCGTCTAAGGGAATCTTTCGGATTCGAAGGAACGCCAATCCGACTAATTACGCGCGCAAGAAGCTGAACGAGGTGAATATATTGGAAAAAGTATCAGTGATCGGAGCAGGAAGCTGGGGCACTGCTATCGCATTCGTCCTTGCAGAAAATGGCCATGACTGCCTGCTATGGACGAGAAGGACGGAGCAATCCGCTGAAATAAATGAAAGTCAAACGAACAATTCGTACTTGCCGGGCATTGCATTGCCTGCCAATCTTAAAGCGACTTCTGACTTGGAAGCAGCTGTACAACATGCCGACACGATTGTTGTTGCAGTACCGACGAAAGCAATCCGACCCCTTTGCGCGGAAATCAATAAGCTTGCAACGAATTCGAAGTTAATCGTTCATGTTTCAAAAGGGATCGAGCCGGATACGTTGAAACGTATTTCCGAAGTGATAGAGGAAGAAGTATCAACTGACAACCGAAAAGCGATTGTCGCCTTGTCAGGTCCTAGCCACGCTGAAGAGGTCGTGTTGCGCCATCCGACGACAATAACAGCTGCATCCCTCGATCAAGAGGCTGCAGAGCATGTCCAGGACCTTTTCATGAATCACTACTTCCGAGTCTATACGAATGATGATCTTGTCGGGGTCGAATTGGGAGCTGCATTGAAAAATGTAATCGCCCTCGCTGCCGGAATTACCGATGGAATTGGTTATGGCGATAACGCCAAAGCTGCGCTCATCACGCGTGGTTTAGCTGAAATTACAAGACTTGGCATGAAGATGGGTGCGAAACCTCTAACGTTTGCGGGCTTAACAGGTCTTGGGGACTTAATTGTAACTTGCACGAGTGTCCATTCACGGAATTGGAAGGCTGGCAATTTATTAGGCCAAGGGAAGTCGTTAGATGAGGTCATCTCTGGTATGGGTATGGTCATTGAAGGCGTGCGAACAACAAAAGCTGCTCATCAACTTTCCTTGCAGTATGAAGTGTCAATGCCATTAACAGAGGCGCTACATTCTGTACTCTTCGATAATGTACCGCCGAAGGAAGCTGTCGATCAGCTAATGAATAGAATGAAAAAACAGGAAATCGAAGATATATTTTTCAAATAAGTTATTTCGTATGACATGAAAGGATGATTTAATTGTCCTCATTAGATAAAATGTGGCTGTCGTTTTATGCAATGGGTTTCATGGCTATTTCCATGGGACTCATCTATTTGAGCAGACATAAGCTATCAAATAGATTACTAAAGTTCTTATTTGCTCTTATCGCGTATTCTTTGTTTATATTTTCAACTATTGCGATGGTTTATCTTGTGTTTAGCGGGCCGACAGGGGGAGCGAGGTAATGAAGATGAGAAGATTCGCTTTGCTTATTTCTATTGTTTCCATTATCCTTCTTCTAGCAGGATGCATGTATCCTGGCGATGAAAGAGTAATGCAAGAAAATCCATACGAAGATCAAATTGAACTAATTCAAAAGGCTGTCAATGCATATGAAGAAGCGAACGGAGGACTTCTTCCTATAAAGACGAGAGATCAGGAAACTGATTTGTACATAAAGTATCCAATTGAATTTTCCAAAATAGTGCCGGCATACACTGAGAAAATCCCTTCTAACGCCTATGAAAAAGGAGGGATTTACCAATACGTACTAATTGATGTTGAGGAAAATCCAACTGTCAAACTAGTAGACTTAAGGACTGCCGAGCGCATTCGTGAATTGAATCTTCGGAGGCATATAAATGGGAGACTCCCATTCAAAGATGCTGTCGGAGAAAATGTATATGAAATAGACTTTGCAGCGATGGGATTCAAGGAACCTCTGAAAGTCGAAAGTCCATATTCAGATGCATTGCTACCGATTGTCGTCGGAGG
Source organism: Sporosarcina sp. UB5 (assembly GCF_050859005.1). Classification (GTDB taxonomy): domain Bacteria; phylum Bacillota; class Bacilli; order Bacillales_A; family Planococcaceae; genus Sporosarcina. The sequence continues at coordinate 2,810,582 of NZ_CP125984.1, read as the reverse complement.
GGATGGACATTTTTATGTTGATTATTCCATTGATTTGAACAGGATTCTACGAGAGCAGAACCCTGACGTTAAGGAAGGAGAAGACATCCGTTATCTACTGTCTGATTCCTATCCAATATTGCCTGCTTATTCTTTGCCTTATACGGTGAATGAAAAAAACGAACCTATTTTCATGAAGAAGTAATTAACATCATACGGAAATCAAAACGTTTCATGCATTTTTAGCATGAAACGTTTTTCGTTTACATAAACTAATATGCGCGAAAAAAGGAGGGCTAAGTATGAAAGAGGAGTTATACGAAAATCTAGCGAGGAGAACGGACGGGGATATTTATATAGGTGTGGTCGGCCCTGTTCGTGTAGGTAAATCTACTTTCGTCAAAAGGGTGATGGAAGAGGTCGTCATACCGAATATGACGGATGCAGGTGACAGGGCAAGGGCACAGGATGAATTGCCTCAAAGTTCACCAGGACCAATCATTATGACGTCTGAGCCTAAATTCGTTCCTGCACAAGGCACTCAGGTGTCTATCGGGGAGGGGGAATTATCCTTCCAAGTAAGGCTTGCGGACTGCGTCGGTTATGTAATTGATGGAGTAAAAGGATATGAGGATGAGGATGGTCCTAAATATGTCCATACTCCTTGGCATAATGAACCGATCCCGTTCGAGGAAGCGGCACGCATTGGTACGGACAAAGTAATACGTGACCATTCGACAATCGGTATTCTAGTAACGACCGATGGGACAGTGAACAATATTCCGAGAGCGGCTGCAGAGGTAGCTGAAGAGGAAATTGTCACCAAATTGAAAGAAATTGGTAAGCCATTTGTCATTGTGTTGAATTCTAAAATGCCTGCTCACGAAAAGACAGTTGCTCTAAAAGATCAACTTCATGAAAAGCATGGCGTTCCCGTCATCGCAATTAGTGCCGATCAATTGAATGCTCAAGAAATCCAGCTAATTTTGAAAGAAGCTTTATACGAATTCCCGATTACGGATATCGAAGTGCAAAAGCCGGATTGGATGGATGTGCTAGGGGCTGATCATGAACTAAATGCAGCAATCGACAATGTCATCAATGAAGGGTTCCTCGTAGCATCGAAAATCCGAAAAGTACAAGAGCTTGCTGAGCGTCTAAAAGATGAGAAATATGTCAGACATGCAGAAGTTGTCGATGTAGATGCAGGAAAAGGAAAAGCAACAGTGAATATCGAAATGGATGAACAAGCATTCCGAGAAGTTTGCGAGAGTATTATGCAACAGGAAATGAAAACAAAGAAAGATTGGCTTCTCTTTGTTAAAGACGCTGTCAAAGCGAAAAAATCATACGATATGTACGCAGAAGCAATCGAAACCGCCAAAAAGAGCGGTTATGGAGTTGCATTGCCTACAATTGAGGATTTTCAGCCATCACCTCCGGAACTTATTAAGGAGAATAACTTCTATGGCGTTCGTATGAAGGCGGCGGCCCCATCCCTTCATATTATCCGTATCGACATGGACGCGGAGTTTTCACCGTTAATCGGATCAGAATTCCATAGCCACCACTTGCTGAAGGAATTGAAAAACGCTTATTTACACGATCGGGACGCTCTATGGCAGACGCAGCTCTTCGGCACACCATTGCATGAAGTAATGAAAGAAAGCATCCGGTTTAAAACGTCTTCCGTCCCGCCTAATGCGAGAAAACGACTTAGAGAAACAATCGAGCAAATGGTCAATGACGGAAATAAAGGGATGATTACGTTCATCGTATAAGTACTACGTTTTTAGTAAGGCATACTTACCTGCTGAAAAGCGAGTAAAGCCTTACATGTCAAGTGATATGCCGTTTTTACTGAAAAAGATCCGTTTTTGACGGATCTTTTATTTTTTTTCCTGAAATTAACCGAAAAAGCCTTGAAAACGTTGATAATATTGTTGCACCGCGGTTTTTAGTATGTTACTCTACTTACAGTTAAGAAAAGCGGAGGGCGCCTGCCTAGAGGCGACAGGCATAAGGCGAAGATGCGTAGTGGCGGTTTTTGCCACAGAGCAGCTTTGACTTATGACCCGAGCCTCTGGCGCCCGGAGCTAGACATAGAAAAGACTTTCTTTGAGAGGAGGTGAATGGTGTGAACAAAACAGAATTGATTAACTCAGTTGCCGAAGCGGCAGGTCTGACGAAAAAAGATGCTACTAAAGCGGTTGAAGCTGTATTCGATACAATCCAATCGACACTTGCAAAAGGTGATAAAGTGCAACTGATCGGATTCGGTAACTTCGAAGTACGTGAACGTGCTGCTCGTAAAGGGCGCAACCCACAATCCGGAGAAGAAATCGAAATCGCAGCAAGCAAAGTTCCTGCATTTAAAGCAGGTAAAGCGCTTAAAGATGCTGTTAAGTAATCTTTAAGTTTACATAGGAGCCCTTCCACAATGTCTCTGTGACATATATGTGGACGGGCTCCTTTTCTACAATCATTGTACGTAATTGAGCGAGTATGCTACTATTTTTGAAGGAATAGCATTTGATTGTAATGAGGAGGAAGTCTCAATGACAGAAGTGGATCTCGGTAAAATAGAAAAAGCCGTTTCAATGATCCTGGAAGCGATAGGGGAAGATACGGAGCGAGAAGGATTGCTCGACACCCCAAAACGGGTAGCTAAAATGTACGCAGAAGTTTTTGAAGGACTACATAAAGATCCAAAACAATATTTTGAAACAGTATTCCATGAGAACCACGATGAAGTGGTCCTCGTGAAAGATATTCCGTTTCATTCGATGTGCGAGCACCACCTTGTTCCATTCTACGGACATGCACATATCGCATACATACCTCGTGACGGTGTTGTTGCTGGGCTTAGCAAATTGGCGAGAGCTGTTGAAACGACTGCTAAAAGGCCTCAGTTGCAGGAAAGGATTACATCAACCGTTGCAAATTCAATGATGGACATGCTCAATCCAATCGGCGTCTATGTCATTATCGAAGCGGAACATATGTGCATGACGATGAGAGGGATTAAAAAACCAGGCGCAAAAACAGTTACAACAGTCGCAAGAGGAGTTTACGAGCACGATGATGTAAAAAGAGCAGAAATTCTGGCTCTTTTGAAGTGATTTCTCTTTTGGAGTAATCTGATGCCTTTGTGAATCGTTTCTATGATATGATGGGATATATATGGACGACAGGAGATGAAAACATGCCACAACCTGATTTTATCGTGATTAAAGCACAAGAAGACGGAGTGAATGTCATCGGGCTGACGAGGGGAAATGATACAAGATTTCATCACACCGAAAAGTTGGATCGCGGGGAAGTGATGATTGCCCAATTTACTGATCATACGTCAGCCATGAAAATCCGTGGCAAAGCCGAAATTCATTCGGCGCATGGTATTGTCTACAGCGAAGGGAAAGAATAGACATAGGGGACCCTGCTCACAGATGGTCTTTGAATGGAGAACCGAAGATGGACAGACAAACTATCAATCTATATATTCGAAATTATATGTGCGAGGTCAAGCGATCCATACAGGAACCCATTTTGGAGAGGGATCTTGGCAAGATGTCACTTGACGAAGCGAAGGCATTCTTCTTGCTATTACCGTTGTTGAATGAAGAGGAGTGGACCTCTGAGCAAAATGTTTCTGCCATTGCAGTGGGCGCAGTTCATGCTGCCTTTGACATGCATGACAGAGTACATATAGTGGACGCCACTTCAAAGGAGCAACAACTCATGGTTCTCTCGGGTGATCATTTCAGCGGTATACACTACAGGCTGTTGTCATCGCTTCCGGATTTCAAGCTCATTACATCCATGTCAGAAATGATTGGACAAATTAACGAGACGAAAACGAATTTGCTAATGGAAGAATCTGAAGGAGCCGATATGCTCATCGACTCGATGACATGCATAGAATCGGGTTGTATCGTTGTATTTCAACGAAGATATGGCTTTTCAAGATATTCGAAGATTACTGAAACAGCATTAGGATTAATTTGGTTTTTCAAAAAGTTGACGAAAGACCCAGCCATTGAGCAAGTTTGGCCAGCAAATAAAATCAAAGAGGCCGACGTTGAAGACGCGATTTCTATACTGTCTTCGAGGTTGCAAAAACAGCTTTCGGAAGCGGGGTTCTTAAACCCGTTTTTAAAACAGGAAATCAATAGATTTGCGACGCCGCTATTAGGCAAGCCTATTTAGAGAAAGAAGGGAAGACTTATGGGGACGTCCAAAGAAGAGAAAGTCCATCACGTCTTTGAGAAAATCGCTGATGATTATGATAAGATGAATTCCGTTATTAGTTTCAACCAACATAAAAAATGGCGAACTGATATGATGAACCGGATGAATGTCAAAAAAGGATCCCGTGCATTAGACGTTTGCTGTGGCACTGCAGATTGGACGATTGCATTGGCTGAGGCAGTCGGACCGGATGGGAATGTGACAGGACTTGATTTCAGTGAAAGTATGCTTGCATCTGGAAGACCTAAAGTCGCCAACTATCATATGGTTAATTTAATTCAGGGAAATGCAATGAAATTACCTTTCCCTGATAATAGTTTTGATTATGTAACAATTGGCTTTGGACTACGAAATGTACCTGATTATGGACAAGTTCTGAAAGAGATGAACCGTGTACTCAAGCCAGGCGGAATGGCTGCTTGCTTAGAGACTTCACAATCCGAAATTCCGGTATATCGCCAATTGTTTCGATTTTATTTCAAATTCATTATGCCGTTATTTGGAAAGCTTTTCGCAAAAAGCTATGAAGAGTATTCTTGGCTTCAACAATCAGCGGACGATTTCCCTGGAACGAAAGAGCTTGCCCAGATGTTCGTAGATGCCGGCTTCCGGGAAGTGTCCTATAAGAAATATAGCGGTGGGGCTGCAGCAGGGCATATCGCATTCAAATAATTGCATGTAGGGGAAGGTAATCGTCTTGGAGAAATTGAAGTTAATGTCGCTTTACGCAAATTTCCGAAAGGATCTATCATTTATCGAAAAGGAACTTGAGCGATCTGTCGACTCCTCTTCCCCGGTCATTCGGCAAGCCTCTCTTCTGTTACTTAGGGCAGGCGGAAAAAGGATACGTCCCATATTTGTTATCCTTTCGTCCAAATTCGGTGAATATTCCATAGAAAATGTGGCGAAAGTGGCAGTATCTTTAGAATTAATCCACATGGCATCCCTTGTTCACGATGATGTCATCGATAATTCTGATTTCCGCAGAGGGTTTGAAACGGTGAAGGCTAGATGGAATAACCGGATAGCGATGTACACCGGCGACTATATTTTTTCGCGTGCACTCGTATCTATCGGAGAAATCGAAATTCCGGCTGTTCACGAATTGCTTGCAGAAACGATGCTCGAAATTTGTAAAGGTGAAATTATCCAGTTTGAGTACCAACAAAAAACGGATCAAACATTTCGGGATTATTTGCGACGCATTAAGAGGAAAACGGCATTATTACTTTCATCCAGCTGTGAATTGGGCGCTCTCGTTTCCAACGCGAGTCCTGACGTCGTTAGCAAGCTAAAAAGATTCGGCTATTTTGCAGGAATGGCGTTCCAAATCGTAGATGACATTCTCGATATTACTTCGACAGATGAAAAGCTTGGCAAGCCAGCTGGTAGCGACTTGTTGAATGGTCATTTAACATTGCCGACACTATACATAAAAGATGAACCCGAATTTCAACCATTCTTGAATCGCTCATTTGACGGTACACTAACTGAAGATGAACGAAGTAAGATGCTCACTTACATACGTCAATCCGGTGCAATCGAAAAATCGCAACAAGTTAGCGATATGTACTTAAGAAAAGCAATTGCGGAAGTGGAGTCCTTACCGGAAAACGACGCGAAAGAGGCGTTTCTGCAAATTGCGGACTTCCTCGGAAAAAGAAAGTTCTGAGCATTGGGTTGTCAGTTGAAAGATTGTGATCCGAGTGGTACGATCAGTAAGGATAAAATTCCATACATACGTGAAGGAGTGTTTATAAATGGAAAAAACATTTTTAATGGTTAAACCTGATGGTGTTCAACGTAATTTGATCGGTGAAATTGTTAGCCGTTTCGAAAGCAAAGGTTTCACATTAGTTGGCGGTAAATTGATGCAAATTAGCCAAGAGCTAGCTGAGCAACATTACGGCGAACATAAGGAGCGCCCATTCTTTGGGGAGCTTGTAGACTTCATTACTTCTGGACCAGTTTTCGCAATGGTTTGGGAAGGTGAAAACGTTATTTCGACAGCACGCTTGATGATGGGTGCGACAAATCCAAAAGAATCTGCTCCTGGAACAATCCGTGGCGATTTCGCAGTGACTGTTGGTAAAAACATCATCCACGGTTCAGACTCACCTGAATCTGCAGTTCGTGAAATCAATTTGTTCTTCAAAGAAGAAGAGCTTGTCAGCTATGACAAATCAATCGTAAGCTGGATTAACTAATCAGCATCTCTCAAGCAGCCTCGCAATCAAACGCGAGGCTGTTTTTGTTTAAAGTAAAACACAATCAGATATAGCCTATAACTTAGGTAGTTGCTTTCCGTTCCAGCACTCGCTTTCCGCGGGCGTTGCCTTAGCCTCCTCGTCGCTTCGCTCCTGCGGGGTCTTCGGCTAACGCTTTTCCCGCAGGAGTCTCGCGCTTGCACTCCAAGCAACTACAGCTACTTAAATAGTAAGTAAAAGACAAAAGATTACCTGAGTAGTCTTGGAAGGATACTCGCTATATTATCTTGGATATTATTTTAATAATATTTTTTATTTTAATTTCTAATTGAAGGATTGAAGCGAAAGACGGCGACTCCGGGGGGATTAGCGAACGCCGTTACGAAGAACGGCGTTTGCGAGCACAAGCGCAGCGTTGCGAGCAGAATGAGACTGCCTTAATTTCTGCAAAAGTCGCAGAAATACGGCAAATCGAACCCTTCGCTGTTCGATTGGAAAGCGTCCGCCTGTAGCGGAAATCCTGTCTTCAGGATCTAAGTATCTATGTCTAAATGAAGACACATTTGGAAATTTCACATTTAGCGGCTTCTTTCCGGTATAATAAGTGAAAAGATTACAAGGGGGACTGTTCATGTCTGACTACATCGATTTCATATCAAAAATAAAGAAAAAGACTGGAATCGACTTATCGTTATACAAGGAAGCCCAAATGAAAAGAAGGCTCACATCCCTTTATGAAAAAAGGGGATTCCGAAATTTTTTAGACTATTATACAGCTATACATAACGACAGCGACCTCCTACACGAATTTCTTGACAGGATGACAATCAATGTTTCGGAATTTTACCGGAACGCACAACGATGGGAAGTTCTTGAGAAGAAAATATTCCCTATGCTACTGGAGAAAAACAAAAAGCTAAAGATTTGGAGTGCCGCCTGTTCGACTGGGGAAGAACCTTACTCCATTGCTATGGTCCTCTCCTCCCACGTACCGCTGAGGGATATATCGATCTTAGCGACGGATCTTGACGCAGGTGTATTGGAGCGTGCCAAGGTCGGGCTTTATCCGGAAAGGTCATTGAAAGAAGTTCCGAAAAATATTTTAGACAAGTACTTTGTCAATGAAGGTCAACATTACCAAGTGAAAGATGAAATCAAAAAGACAGTCCAGTTTAAACAACAAAATTTATTAGGCGATCCGTACGGTTCAGGTTTTGATTTAATCGTGTGCCGGAACGTGATGATCTATTTCACGGAAGAGGCGAAAGACCAAATCTACTCCGATTTTTCAAAAGCGCTCAACCAAGGCGGGATTCTTTTCGTTGGTAGCACCGAACAAATTTTCAACCCGTCGAAATACGGGTTTGAATCAGTAGAGACTTTCTTTTATAGAAAGCTTTGAGTAAATGGATATTTGTTGAATTTATCCTTGAAATCCGGAGATATTCCGGATTTTTTTGATAGTAGCTATAGTCAAAATTGTTTTAGTTTGATAAAGTGCTATGAAACGGATGTTTAATCCATCCTTAAGAAAAGAGATAAAGGAGGAAATAAAATGAGGTTTTTCACAGCTGGCGAATCACATGGACCACAATTGACAGCCATTATAGAAGGATTGCCCGCACAAATGCCGTTAACGGCAGAAATGATTAACGATGAATTGAAAAGGCGTCAAGGCGGACATGGGCGCGGACGTCGAATGCAAATTGAAAAAGATCAAGTAATTATCACATCTGGAGTAAGACATGGGAAAACGCTCGGGTCTCCCGTGACACTAACGGTTGTCAATGATGATTGGAAGCATTGGACGAGCATTATGGGAGTCGAACCGTTAGCGGATGATGTGAATCCCGAAGATATTAAAAGACAAATAACGAGACCAAGACCAGGCCATGCGGATCTTGTCGGTGGTATGAAGTACGGACACCGCGATCTGCGAAACGTTCTAGAAAGATCTTCGGCAAGAGAAACGACAATGCGTGTGGCAATAGGCGCAGTAGCAAAACAGTTCCTCCGTCAATTAAACATCTTTACAGTAGCACACGTGACGGAAATTGGTGGAATTACAACAGATCCTGACACCTATGCTGAATTAACGATAGATAAACTAAGAAACATTATTGAGGCTGATCCAGTCTACTGTGCGGACAAGGATGCGTCTGTCCGGATGGTGAATGCCATCGATGAAATTAAAGGGCGTGGAGACACACTTGGTGGAGTCGTTGAAGTCATTGTGGAAGGTTGCCCTCCTGGAATCGGTAGCTATGTCCAGTTCGATCGTAAAATGGATGGAAAGCTTGCGAGTGCGATGATGAGCATTAATGCATTTAAAGGAGTTGAGTTTGGATTAGGCTTTAAAATGGCTCAAAAACCTGGTAGTGAGGTCCATGACGAGATTGCATGGTCAGAAGAACTAGGCTATTACCGTAAGTCAAATCGTCTCGGTGGACTAGAAGGTGGCATGACGACAGGTATGCCGATTGTTATCCGAGGTGTTATGAAGCCAATCCCAACGTTGTATAAGCCACTTGAGAGTGTGGATATTGATACGAAAGAGCCGTTTGTTGCGACAATTGAGCGATCAGATCCTTGTGCTGTACCGGCGGCTTCCGTTGTTGCGGAGCATGTCATTGCAACAGAAATCGCAAAGGCGATTATGGAGGAGTTTCGTTCAGATACGATGGATAACTTGAAAGAAGAAGTCGAGCGGTACCGACAATATGTAAAGGAGTTCTAATATGGGGAAACTGACCGTTCAATTGCCTGATGCGCACTATGATGTACATATCGGTGAACATGTATACGATTTGTTTTTATCCGACTATAACAGCTTATTGCAAAGCGCCGATCGGGTAGGCATTATCGCTGATGAACAAGCTGCTCACTTGCACTTGCCTGTTCTGATTGATGCGTTACGAAAAGCTGGTGTTGTACCTATAGTCAAACTCGTTCCTCCAGGGGAAAAATGCAAAACAGGGGAAGTCTACTTTGAATGCCAATCTTATTTAGTACAAGAGAATTTCACTCGAAACTCCCTTTTAATCGCGTTCGGGGGAGGGGCTTGTGGTGATTTAACAGGATTCGTCGCTGCTACTTATATGAGAGGGATTAGATTTGTTCAGTGTCCTACGACGATTCTAGCCCACGATAGTGCAGTAGGCGGAAAAACTGCCATTAATCTTCCGGAAGGGAAAAATATGGTCGGCTCATTCCATCAGCCATCAGCTGTACTTATGAATACGAAGCTTTTATCGACATTGCCTCCACGTGAAGTTCGTTCCGGCATGGCGGAATTAATTAAACATGCGTTTATTTCCGATGCACGTTGGGCTGAATTATTGCTAGCAGAAGAAAACTTTTCAAATCCAACAGAAGAATGGCTATGTGCAGAGCTTTTAAAAGGAATTCAAGTAAAGGCGAATATCGTTGCGGAAGATGAATTTGAGCACTCGACAAGAAAGTTCTTAAACTTCGGCCATACATTCGGCCACTCTGTAGAAGCCGTTTATAGTTTTGGTAAGCTAAGCCATGGGGAGTGCATTATGATTGGTATGGCTTTTAGCTTCATTCTAAGTGAACGTCACGGGAAGATCGAATCTTCCTTTACAAACCGCGTCATACAGTTCGCTCGAAAAAATGGATATACATTTACTCCGATATTAGAACATTCATTTACTAGATTCCTCAAATTTATGGAAACAGATAAAAAAGCTTCATTTGGCGAGATGAATTTCGTTATGTTGGAAAAGCTAGGCACACCATTTGTGAAAAAAGTTACAGCAAAGGAATGCGAACAGGTTTTTCTAGAATTGCAGAATAGAATAGAAAAGGAGGAGCGGTCATGACAGTACGGGGAATTAGGGGGGCAACTACCGTTGTTTCGGATCAACCAGATGTTGTACTTGAAGCAACAAGCTCATTGGTAATTGAAATGGCAAAAGAAAATGGAATAGTTCCTGAAGATATCGTTTCAGTCATCGTTTCCACTACTAGGGATATCGAATCGGCCTTTCCCGCTAAAGCGGTCAGGACAATCGATGGATGGAAATACGTACCGGTTATGTGTACGCATGAAATGGACGTTCCGGGCTCAATGCCGTTATGCATTCGCATTCTAATGCACGTCAACTCTCGTGCACACCAAAAGGATATAAAGCATATTTATCAAAATGAAGCAGTGAAGCTACGACCAGATTTGCAAAACTAAAAGACATGCAGACCGGAGGAATATATATGCAGTGGAAAAACGTACTATCTACGATGAAACCGTATAAACCAGGCAGATCGATTGAAGAGGTTAAAAAGACATATCGTTTGGACAATGTCGCAAAATTGGCTTCAAATGAAAATCCTTACGGTTGTTCTTCTACTGTTACCGAATTTTTAATGAGTGCAGCGCTACCATTTGAAATTTATCCTGATGGCCATGGTGCAACCCTTCGCACTAAACTGGCTAGAAAGCATGACGTAGAGGAGTCATCCATTCTCTTCGGAAACGGATCCGATGAAATTATCTCAATCATTTCACGCGCATTGCTTGATGAAAACGTTCATACAATTATGCCGACTCCGTCGTTTCCACAATACGCCCATAATGCGAAAATTGAAGGGGCGAATATTACCGAAATCCCTTTAAAGGATACATATCATGATTTGAACGATTTTATTGGCGCAATAAATGACCGGACTTCAATCATCTGGGTATGCAATCCGAACAATCCAACCGGAAGTCTCATTCCAAGTGATGAATTGGAAAGCTTCTTAGAACAAGTTCCAGAAAATATACTTGTCGTTTTAGATGAGGCGTATTTTGAATACGTGACCGACCCGGAGCACGTTGATTCAATAACACTTTTGGACCGTTTTCCTAACATCCTCGTATTGCGGACTTTCTCAAAAGCATATGGCTTAGCATCCTTTAGGATAGGGTATGCTGTCGGCTCATCCAAAATTATTACCGAGTTAAATAAAGTTCGGAACCCATTCAATAACAATACGCTCGCTGTAGCAGTAGCAAGCGAGGCGTTGGATGACGATGGATTCATCGAAAAGTGCCGTAAATTAAATGAAATACAAAGAGAACGTTACAAGTCATTCGCTTTTGAAACAGGACTCCATATGTTTGATTCTGAAACGAACTTTGTGTTGATGGAAGTGCCGACGGATGCAGATGAAGCTTCGGAGTTCCTCTTACAGCACGGCTACATCGTCAGAAGCGGAAATGCACTCGGAACGCCAGGGTTTGTCAGAATTACAATCGGATCGGAAGAGCAGAATACCGGGTTGCTCGAGGCGTTCACTCTTTTATTACAAGAAAAAGGTAGATAACAATGAATGAAAATGTTGCAATTATAGGTCTAGGTCTCATAGGTGGCTCCCTCGCGCTTGCAATAAAGCGGGGAGGCCGTAACATACATATAACGGGGTTTGACCGTTCATATGCAACTGCGGATGAAGCTTACCGCCGTGGTATTATTGACGCAATTGCACCTTCTGCAAAGGCGGCGTGCGAAAATGCTGATTACATCATTTTTGCGACACCTGTTAATACGACAATCGCGTTAATGGAAGAAGCATTGGAATGGACACTTAAAGAAAATGTCCTTCTGTCCGATACAGGAAGCACGAAAAAACCGATCATGCAAGCTGCTGAACGACTACGAGAAAAAGGGTTGACGTTCATCGGCGGGCATCCGATGGCCGGTTCCCATAAAAGTGGTATTGCTGCTGCGAAAGAGCATCTATTTGAAAATGCATACTATGTATTAACCCCTTGCGAAAATGCGAGTGCCGAACAAATTGAAAAGCTATCCAGTCTATTGGCACCTTCGAAAGGTAAAATCGTTTTATTGGATGCAGCTGAGCATGATCGGATGACAGCAATCGTAAGTCATTTCCCTCATATTATCGCTTCTTCACTCGTCGGCAGGCTCGCTGATCAGGAAAAAGATCAGCCATTCGTGAAAAATCTAGCTGCAGGTGGGTTTCGAGACCTAACCCGCATTGCATCGGCTGATCCTACAATGTGGCGGGACATTACGATTCAGAATCGAGAGGAACTACTTCGGCAATTGGACGGCTGGCTGCAGGAGATGCATTTAATTCGGTCGATGATCCTCGAAAATGATCCCGATCAAATATTCGGTTTCTTTGCCGAGGCGAAGGAATTTCGCGATCGATTGCCATCCACTTTCCAAGGCGCAATACAAGGTGCATTGTATATGACATTTGACTTGCATATCGACATCCCGGATCATCCTGGTATCATATCTGAAATCACAAAAATTCTTGCAGATGAACAAATTAGTATAACAAACATTCGGATTGTAGAAACTCGGACAGATGTGTATGGAATTCTTGTTATTAGTTTTCAGACTGCTGACGATCGGAAGAATGCAAGGGAAGTTCTTGAAAAAACAACAGATTACAGCATGCATATTCTTTAATAAGGGGGCATCATTATGGATGCAATAAAAACAGTTCACTACAACAAACCAAAACTAAAAGGGTCATTAAGAGTACCAGGAGACAAATCGATATCCCATCGCGCCATCATGTTAGCGTCGATTGCTCAAGGACGTACTGTAGTTAAAGGTTTCCTCGATGGAGAAGATTGTCTGCGGACAGTTGAGATATTTAAGAGATTAGGCGTATCTATCGAACGTAATGGAACTGATGTAGTAATCGATAGCCCCGGAATGGAAAATTGGACAAGCCCGACAAAAGAGCTGTATGCTGGCAATTCTGGGACAACAGCAAGATTGATGCTCGGAATATTGTCGGGCTCGAAAGTCACTTCTATATTAACTGGCGATGATTCATTGTCAAAGCGTCCGATGAAAAGAGTAACAACACCATTACATTCAATGGGAGCCGCGATTTCAGGTAAAGAGGGTGGAGATTTCCTTCCGCTTTCGATTGTCGGCTCGACGCTTGAAGGAATTGACTACAATATGCCTGTAGCGAGTGCGCAAGTGAAATCTGCCATTCTTTTCGCAGGACTGAATGCGAAAGGCGAAACAATTGTGAGAGAAACGACTGTTTCAAGAGACCATACGGAGCGTATGTTCGAACAATTTGGAGTGAAGCTTGAGCGGGATGGGAATATCGTGAAAATCCAAGGTGGTCAGTCATTGACAGGTGCTAATGTAAAAGTTCCTGGCGATATTTCCTCTGCAGCATTTTTCATGGCGGCCGCGGCTATGATAGAAGGAAGTGAAGTACAATTTGTTGATGTTGGGCTAAACCCAACGAGAACTGGGATTATCGAAGTATTACAACAAATGGGGGCGGAAGTTGAAATACTTGAAAAACATGGGGAGACAGGAGAACCTTATGGAGTAGTCAAAGTAACGCATTCCCGGTTGGAAGGAACAGAGATTAGTGGAGAGATCATTCCGACACTTATCGATGAATTGCCGATAATTGCGTTAATGGCGACTCAAGCAACAGGAAAGACAATTATCAAAGATGCCGCGGAACTCCGAGTCAAGGAAACGGACCGTATTGCCGCCGTCACAGATGAATTGACGAAGTTGGGTGCAAAAGTAGAGGCAACTGAAGATGGAATGATTATAGAAGGGCCGACCGCATTAGTAGGAGGGAAATTACAATCCTACGGTGACCATAGAATAGGGATGATGGCTGCCATTGCAGCATTGGTTTCAGATGGCCCCATCGAAATTAAAGATCCATCATGTATTAATATTTCCTATCCAGACTTCTTTGATCATTTGTCTCACCTCGTCTTAGCGCGCAATGAAGAATAATTTTCCTAGGGTATACAACATGAAGGAACAGGTGAAAATATGATGCAGTTACATGATTTTGAACAAGCGATACTCGATGGAAATATCGGGTTAATAAACGATTTAATTGACCGGGCGGAAAAAAGTGATGAGTTTGACCTGCTATACGAAGCGGCAGGCTTATTAATTAACTATGGGTATATTGGCCAAGCCGACCATATTTACGAAACGCTCATTTCTTATATGCCGGATGAACCTCAATTGAAGATTGACAGGGCGAATACATTGATGGAACTTGGCGATGAGGATGATGCACTGCTGCTTCTTTCGGAAATAACTCCCGAGCAAGAGGAATATACTCAGGCGCTTTTGGCGCTAGCTGATTATTATCAGATGATTGGCATGGCGGAGGCGGCAATTGAAAAGGTAAAAGAAGCCCTTTCAAGATTACCGTACGAGCCTGTTATCCGTTTTGCATATGCTGAGCTTTTGCTAGATGGAGGGAGATATCTTGAAGCGGCCAAGATATACGCTGAACTTTACAAAGAAGGCCATAATGAAATTGCAGGAACGGTAATTCCTCTGAGGCTCGCTGAAACGTATAGTGCAGGGGCTGCTTTTGAGGAATCTCTTCCATATTATGAGGAAGTTCTAAAAGACGAGCAGCTTCCAGACACTCTGTTCGGCGCTGCGTACGCTTATTATCAGAGCAATCAGCCGGAAAGGTCAATACGATTGCTTGATAATTTGATTGGAATGGATCCAGATTATTTCTCTGCTTATATGCTCGCTGGCCAAGTACATTCTCAATTGGGAGATGACGAGAAGGCTTATAAATTATTCGAGCAAGGCATTAAGCGTGATGAGTTTGATAAGGAACTCCGGTTGTCAGCAGGCAAAGTGGCATTAAAGCTCGGAATGCCCGATGAAGCTAAAGAGCATTTACAACATGCAATAGCGCTAGATCCCGAATATATAGACGCGATTGTCACACTTGCCTCGCTTTATAATGAAAAAGAAGAAGACGAAGAACTACTAAGATTGTTTGCAGATTTGCATGAAGGGCTAATGGATATTTCAATATTGTCTGCATTCAAAGCATACGCTTTGGAAAGAGAGGAACAATATGCACATGCATACGTATCTTACAGTAAGGCATATGCTGGAATGAAGGATGATCCATCTTTTTTGGATAAATACGCAAGGTTCCTATTGGATGAAGGAAAACAGGATGAAGCTATCGAAGTAGTTAAGACGTTGGCTAGCTTAACACAACATGAGGAATGGACCGCTTTTCTTGAAACGTTGAACGACGAGGAGGTGTGATATGACAGCCATTATTCCTGTCGCTGCCAAAAAAGACTTTGTGCGGTGGTTTTTAAAGCGCTATAAACTGAAGCGCCGGGAATGTGTGTGGATTCTGAATTATCTTCTAAGCCATGAACAACTTCTTCAAAACGTCCACTTTACGGATGAAGCACATTACTGTCCGCGGGCGATGGTGATCTCGACTATAAATTCAGAAAGCATTCCTTTCCGTTTTTATAAAGGCAATCTGATGACTGCTGATGCGGAAAAATCTTTTCATGACTTACGTCTCCATCCAGAGGAAAAAATGTATATTCAACTTAATTTTCCAAACAGCCATGCATGTCCGCAATATGCGAGTGTTCGTGAGGAAAATCCATTCCTTCCTGCAGAACTACAAGTGAGTGCACGTGATCGTAAGATTGCCGAGCGATTATTAGAGGAAAGTGTAGCCTCTATGTCTTTGGAATTGCTTATGAAGAGAGTCGATGAGGCGCTCGATGCGAATGACCGGGAACGATTTCTCATCCTATCTGCAATGTTGAACGAAATGAAGATTACAAAAGACTAATGACTCCGTCTTCTTGATGGAGTCATTTGTATGACTATTTTTAGGAGGCTCGTTATAAATGAATTGGACAGGTAAAGACATGGATACATATTTACTTCAAAAAGAGTATATTGATACATTAGTAGTTCCGCTAATAAAAGTAGAAACGAAGATAGATAATATGAAGTCAAGTGCTTCTTCAACTGAATTCATTATGCATTTAACTTCAATTATTGAAACTCAATTTAAAGGGAGAATGATGTTTGCGCCACCGTTTGCCTACACTTCATCAACAGACCAACAGCAAATGGCTCAAACAACTTTACGTGAATTTTCTGACACATCTTTCAAGCACGTTTTCTTCTTAACTACCGATCATGCTTGGAAGACGATAGAGTTACCTGGACAAGTCGTCTGGATGCCTTCCATTCCATTGGAAAACATGGATGCTGCTTTGAAACAATCTATTCTCGAGGATCAGCTCCGCCAAGTTTTACCCCTGTTTACAGAGCAATGGGCAAAGCAGTAAAGAGAAGTTTTCATTTGTTGTGAGACTTTCGACCTCCTCTTTGGAAAAATGATGACCGGGTGGTAATGACTGGCATATGTGAACAATTCATGAATTCTTCACACAATCTATATATACAGCTGCTAGCATGATTGAATTTACTACAAAATTGATATATTATAGATATGTCCTAGTTTTACAATTTGCAAAAGTATGTCCGTTTGTTGGACTGATTTTGGAGTAAGAGGAGGGAAACTGATGAGCAGCAAAGTGTCTAGACGCCAATTCCTGAGCTATACATTAATGGGTGTCGGTGGATTCATGATTTCAGCTACGGTGATGCCGATGGTCCGCTTTGCGGTTGATCCAGTATTGCAACCAAAAGGTGAAGGAGATTTTATTCCGACATCACAAAGGGTGGACAAGTTAACAGAAACACCTGTCCGTGTTGACTTTACGATTAAAGATCGTAAAGACGCATGGTACAAATCTGATGTATCGAGTACCGCATGGGTCTATAAAGAAGGCGAAGAGGTCATCGCACTTTCTCCTGTCTGTAAACACCTTGGATGTACGGTGAACTGGGAAGGTGACGAGAAGTATAAGAACGAATTCTTCTGTCCTTGCCATGATGGGCGTTATAAGAAAAACGGTAAAAACATCCCGGGCTCTCCGCCACTCGGACCACTTGATGAGTTTGTAGTAGAAATTGTGGATGGTTATGTCCATCTAGGAAAAACAGTTCCAAACACATTAGTTTAATAGGTAAGGGGGTACGACCGAAGTGCTAAATAAAATTTATGACTGGGTTGACGAACGGTTGGATATCACCCCGATTTGGCGGGATATCGCTGACCATGAAGTACCTGAGCACGTAAACCCTGCACATCATTTTTCTGCATTCATTTATTGTTTCGGAGGTTTGACGTTTTTCGTAACGGTCATCCAGATTCTTTCAGGAATGTTCCTTACAATGTATTATACCCCGGATATTGAAAATGCATGGAAATCCGTTTACTATCTTCAAAATGAAGTTGCATTCGGTGAAATTGTGCGTGGGATGCACCACTGGGGAGCGTCTCTTGTTATCGTTATGATGTTCTTGCATACGCTACGTGTATTCTTTACAGGCTCGTATAAAAAGCCGCGTGAATTGAACTGGGTTGTCGGAGTGTTAATTTTCGTAACGATGTTAGGTCTTGGATTCACAGGTTACTTATTGCCATGGGATATGAAAGCATTGTTTGCAACTAAAGTAGGTATTGAAATTGCTGCATCGGTACCATTTATCGGTGAGCAAATTAAAATCCTTCTAGCGGGCGACTCTGAGATTCTAGGCGCGCAAACATTGACACGATTTTTTGCTATTCATGTATTTTTCCTACCAGCTGCGTTACTTGGGTTGTTAGCAGCACACTTTATCATGATCAGAAGACAAGGAATTTCCGGTCCGCTATAAGATCCTCATCCGAAATGATGCGGATTTGTCTGAAATTAGAATAAGGAGGGGACAAAATGCAACGCGGAAAAGGTATGAAATTTGTCGGTGACTCGCGCATCAAAGCAGAAGGCAAGATGCCGAATGTCCCTAAAGATTACTCGGAATATCCGGGTAAAACAGAAGCATTCTGGCCGAACTTCCTCTTGAAAGAGTGGATCATCGGTGCAATCTTCCTAATCGGATATTTAATTCTGACAGTTGCCCATCCGTCTCCGCTTGAGCGTCAAGCAGATCCTACGGATACAACATACATACCGGTACCAGACTGGTATTTCTTATCCATGTACCAATTGCTAAAATATGAGTTCGCATCCGGACCGTATAACGTCATCGGAGCGATTGTCATGCCTGGATTGGCAATTGGAGCTTTAATGCTTGTTCCTTTCATGGATACATCGAAAGAGCGTCGTCCATTTAAACGCCCTCTTCCGACTGCTTTTATGCTACTTGCGTTTGCAGCTCTTTTCTATTTAACATGGGAGTCTGTCGTGAACCATGACTGGGAAAAAGCGGCAGCACAAGGAGCGATTCGTGAAGAAATTCAATTTGATCCGGAGTCAGAAGGCTATCAGATTTACGCAAGCTCTTCATGTATTAGCTGTCATGGAGATGCGTTCCAAGGCGGCTTAGGTCCGACACTAGGAAACACAGGCCTTTCAGCTGATGAAATTGTAGATATTGCACATAATGGTATTAACACTATGCCTGCGAACACATGGGATGGTACCGAGGAAGATTTACAAATTCTCGCAGAATTCCTTGAAGGTTTAGGTGCAAAGTAATACACTATAAAAAAGAGTCAGTTGGACTGACTCTTTTTTTGCAACTTATAATACATACAAGGTAACAGAAACTACTGAATAACATACTGTTTTTTGGGGAGATAGCCATGATTTCTATATTCAATCGTATTTGGTTTTTATTATCACATAAATCATTTCTTTGGCTTCTATTATTCGTTAATATACTTGGGACGGTGTACGGATACGATTGGTATATGTGGCAATTAAAATTGACAGAGCCGATTTTTTGGATTTTTGTTCCTGATAGCCCTACAGCAAGCTTGTTCTTTTTGCTTGCAATTATCGGCTGGTTAATTGGCAGGAATTTCAAATTAATTGAAGCGCTTGCACTTATTACGCTCGTTAAATATGGATTATGGGCAGTTGTCATGAATCTGCTCACACTGTATGAAACAGGGTCCATTGGGTGGGTCGGATGGATGCTCATCGGATCCCATTTTGCGATGGCGGTACAAGCTGTTCTTTATAGCCCGCTGTACCGATTCAGCTTTAGACATATTGTCATTGCTGGAATTTGGACATTGCATAACGATGTGATTGATTACGTATTCGGTCAAATGCCGATTTACTATGATTTGATGAAACATATGGATAAAATCGGTTACTTTACATTTTGGCTCTCTATTATGTGCATCGTCTTAGCATATGCTTTATTCGACATACGAAAAAAACGGAATACCGTTATTGTACAATAGCAAAAACTTGCGGTTACTGAATACCCGTTATAAAATAGAAAAAGAGAAAAAGGGAGGGGTCTGTATTGTTTTTAATTTACCTGGGTATTATTATTTTGCTTCCGTTATATGCCCAATTCAAAGTTAAAAGTACGTATAAAAAATATTCAAAAGTGTACTCAACTTCTGGGATGACGGGTGCACAAGTAGCACGTCTAATCTTAGATCGTAATGGTTTGCAAAATGTAAAAGTTGTTGAAACTGAAGGGTTTCTAAGTGATCACTATAACCCTTTGACGAAAACAGTAGCTTTATCATCACATAACTATCATGAAGCATCTGTAGCGGGAACTGCTGTAGCTGCACACGAAGTCGGTCACGCGATTCAGGATGCAGAAGCTTATTCGTTTTTACGTTTCCGCCATCGTTTAGCTCCAGTCGCTAATATTACATCCAATGCTTCATGGATTTTCATCATTATCGGTATTCTTGCTTCAAGCTTGAATTTCATGCTTGGAATTGGTATTGCGTTAATGGCAGTTGGTGTCTTGTTCCAAATTGTTACACTGCCTGTGGAGTTTAACGCATCCACCCGTGCAATGAACCAAATCGTTGAGCTTGGGGTTATCCGAAATGAAGAGGAGCCACACGCGAAGAAAGTGTTGAGCGCTGCTGCAATGACATATGTTGCTGCTACGGCAGTTGCGGTTCTTGAATTGGTTCGCCTTATCCTTATTTTTACGAACAGGGACTAATAATAAAACCCGACCGATGCACGGTCGGGTTTTTATATAGTTGTAATTGCGTTCGTTCAATGATCCAAAGGCCTTTTCTGGTCGTCAAGTGTAAAGCCTTCACCTAACACATCATGCACGTCCGTCACCGATACAAAAGCATGTGGGTCAATTGACGTGACAATATTTTTCAAGCGTATCAATTCATTTTTTCCGACTACACAATATAATATTTTACGGTCTGATTTCGTGAAATGACCATATCCTCTGAAAACAGTAACGCCACGTTCCATTTCCATCGTTATCGTGGAGGCAATTTCATCTTGGGCTTCTGAAATGATGAAAGCTCCTCTTGCGGCGTAAGCACCTTCTTGTACAAAGTCGATAACGCGTGCGCCAACGAACAGCGCAACGAGGGTATACATCATGGACCGGTGATCTAAGTAAACCGCCCATGATAGCAAAATGACTAACGCGTCAAACATAAACATTGTCTTTCCCATGCTCCAGCCTATGTACTTATGCGCTAAACGTGCGATAATATCTACACCGCCGGTTGTTCCACCATACCGGAAAATAATGCCGAGTCCAATACCGATAAAAACACCTGCAAAAAGTGCGACAAGAAACATGTCGCCTTCCAATTGGATGTTGAATTGATATTTCATAAAAACTTTCAGGAAGACAGAAACGGCAACGGTTCCGATAATCGTATAAATGAAAACCCTTTTTCCTAACAGTTTCCATCCGATTATAAACATCGGAATGTTCAGCAAGAGGTTCATGATGGCGGGATCCCAGTTGAAAGCAAACAAGAGGATAAGTGTAATACCTGTAAATCCGCCTTCCGCTAGCTCGTGTTGAATATTAAAATGTACAAGACCAAAACTGAAAATAGCGGCGCCTAGGATGATGAAAAAGATGTTTTTAAATTTTATTCCACTTAGCAAATGATGACCACCTTTCTTCGTGACGTCTAGACTCCGGGTGGCAACTGCTCGGGTCATAAGTCAGCTCTGCTGCACGGCAAAGTTCGCCGTTTCGCAGATCCGCCTTATGCCTGTCGCAGTTAACCGCCACCCTTCGCTTTTGTCTTTGACAATAGTTCTATGAATGAATACGATAACAAATGAAGGAGATAGAAGCAAATTGGAACAAGCTAAAACGATGAGAAGCTTGCAAGATGAAGTCCATGCATATATATCGGGCTTTGAAGAAGGATACTTCCCTCCGATGGAAATGTTGGCTCGGCTTACAGAAGAACTCGGCGAACTTTCGAGGGAAGTGCAGCATGTGTATGGAATGAAAAAGAAAAAGGATACCGAAGAAAGTAAATCATTAGAAGAAGAGACAGGTGATTTGCTTTTTGTCCTTATCTGTTTTGCAAATTCACAAGGAATTAGCCTAGATGAAGCATTGTTGGGCGTACTGAATAAATTTAAAGATCGTGACGCAGATCGATGGACGAAAAAGGAGGAATTTTGATGAAAATAAAAGTAGCCATTGCAGGGGCCCGTGGAAGAATGGGGGCTACAGCAATTGAAGCAATCGAAGCGGCAAATGATGTGGAAGTGGTAGCTGCTCTTGATTATAAATACGATGGTTTGCATTTACATAACGGTGTCATCAATGAAGATAAACAAGGGATTCCGATTTATACATCTCTTTCAAACCTTTATGCAGAGAACCAACCGTCAGTGTTATTAGATGTAACTGATCCAGATGCTGTTTTCAATAATGTGAAGACTGCTTTGTCGCTTGGTGTACATCCGGTTGTCGGCACGTCGGGTTTAACGAAGCATGAGTTAGATTCTATTTTTAATTTGGTGGAATCGACACAAATTGGTGGAATCATTGCTCCAAACTTTTCAATCGGCGCGGTTCTTATGATGAAATTTGCAGCACAGGCAGCCCGCTATTTGGGAGATGTAGAGATTATTGAAATGCATCATGACCGAAAACTAGATGCACCATCCGGAACCGCCGTGAAAACTGCCGAAATGATCAAAGAAAACAGACCATCGCATATACAAGGGCATCCCGATGAGCAAGTCCATTTAGATGGTGCGCGTGGAGCTGACGTTGAAGGAATGAAAATTCATAGTGTGCGATTGCCAGGGCTACTTGCCCATCAACAAGTTCTTCTCGGAGGTGAAGGGGAATTATTAACTTTACGTCACGATTCATTTGACAGAAAAAGTTTTATGCCAGGAATTATTATGGCAATTCGAGAAGTAATTGGTCGAAAAGACCTCATCTATGGATTGGAAAATATTATTGATTAACGTTTTCGAAAGAGGGGGTAGTGTATGAGAAAGTTAAAAGTTGGTATTATTTGCTATCCGACAATAGGGGGATCAGGAGTTGTCGCTACAGAACTCGGATTAAAAATGGCTGAAAAGGGACATGAGATGCATTTTATTACGTCGAGTAGGCCTTTTCGCATCCCTGATGTCCATCCAAATATTCAATTTCACGAAGTGAAAATTGATGGTTATGCCGTTTTCAGATATCCGCCGTATGATATCGCTTTAGCAAATCGGATTGCTCAAGTAATTGAAGAGGAAAAGCTTGATTTATTACATGTCCATTATGCAGTTCCTCATGCAGTATCCGCGGCACTTGGAAAGGATATGGCAAATTCTACTATTGGTATCATTACGACATTACATGGGACGGACGTAACAATTCTTGGCCAAGATGAAGCGTTAAAAAACACAGTCCGTTATGGAATTCATAAATCTAATCTGACGACAGCCGTTTCTGAATCACTTAGACAAGATACACTTTCATTAATTAATCCAGACAAAGAGATAATAACTATATATAATTTCATCGATGAAGAGAAATACAAGCCGGTTGATCCGGGTTCCTTGAAAAGTGAATTGGGGATTCAGAAAGAGGAAAAGGTCATCATTCATATTTCAAACTTCCGTAGTGTGAAGCGGGTTCATGATATTATTGACAGCTTTAAAATTATTAGAAAAGATATCGATTCGAAATTATTATTAGTCGGAGCAGGTCCTAAAAAAATTGAAATGATGGAAAAGGTAAAGCAAGAAGGTTTGGAAGGAGATGTCATCTTTACAGGGAAGCGAGATGACCTTCCGGAGCTATTAGCAATTAGCGATCTCATGTTCTTGTTGTCAGAAAAAGAAGCTTTCGGTCTCGTGTTGCTAGAAGCATTTTCTTGCGGCGTGCCTGCTATAGCAACTAATATCGGTGGGATTCCGGAAGTCATTGAGGACGGAAAGAACGGATTCCTCGTTGAACTTGGAGATATAGAAAATGCTGCTAAAAAAGCGAAGATACTATTTGAAGACCGAATCATGTTTGATAGATTCCGTGAAAATGCAATGCAGACTGTCCGTGAAAAATTCAATTCAGCTTCAATCGTTCATCAATATGAAGAGCTGTATTATAAAGTGGCAGGTTTAAAATGACGTTGAAATTTGGGACAGCGCCGAGTCGGAAAGTCGTCAAACAATTAGAAGATGCGGGATATGAGGCGGTATTTGTAGGTGGTTCAGTACGGGATCATTTGCTCGGCAAAGAAGCTTCAGATTTCGATATCGCTACGTCTGCCACGCCAGAGGAAGTAAAGCACGTATTCTCCCATACGATTGATGTTGGAATTGCACACGGGACTGTGATGGTCATCATGGACGAAGAACCGATTGAAGTGACAACGTATCGTACGGAAAGTACATATACCGATCATCGAAGACCCGATGAAGTGAAATTTGTCAGGTCTTTAGAAGATGATCTGCAACGCAGGGATTTCACGATGAACGCTTTAGCGTTAACTTTATCTGGTGAATTGATTGACCCGTTCGGAGGAACGATAGATCTTCAAAATAGAAAGATCCGGGCGGTAGGAAATGCAACAGATAGATTTCATGAGGATGCTTTACGTATGATCCGTGCAGTCCGATTCTCTTCTGTTTTAGGATTTGAAATTGAGGAATGGACCTTACAGGCAATTGAAGAAAATGCGGCCAGTGTTGCGCACGTTTCTGTAGAACGAATTAAAGCTGAGATGGATAAGTTATGGGTAGGTATTGATCCAAGCAAGGCGTTCGCGACGATAATTGACACTTGTTTAGCAGAGCATTTGCCATTATTTCCGGATGATGTCCAAGTATTATCTGCTTGTACCCCATTTGCAATAACAGAACAAGGTTGGTCTGCATTAATGCTAGCAGGACGTTTTTCAGCCGTAGATCTTGCAAGAGCATATAAGCTTTCTAACCGCGAGAAAAGTTTTTTGACAGACGTTCAAGCTGCATTTGACAGAAGACAGAACGGCAAATTTTCAATAGATGATTACTACCGATTCGCCGTTGAAGTGTTGATTGCTACGGAAAAAGTTTGGCAAGCGATTCATCCGACTGAACCTGGAATTCTTGTCGAGGAAATGATGCGAATGAAAGAAAGTTTGTCAATCCATTCTAAAAACGATCTAAAAGTCGATGGGAAAGACTTGATGACTTGGACAAACCAAAGAGGCGGCAAGTGGGTTGGCGACTGGATGGATAAAATCGAATATGCGGTGCTGCATCGTCATTGCCCGAATGATGCTGAACAGATAAAGGAATGGTTTCTTAATGAATATAAACGTCAAAGATGAATTGCTCAAAAGACTTTTTGAAGCTGACGGAAAGCCGGTTTCGGGGCAAGAGTTTGCGGACGAATTCGGTCTTTCAAGAACAGCAATTTGGAAGTACATTAAAGAATTTGAAGAAGAAGGCTATGAGATTTCTTCTATTAGGAAAAAAGGGTATGTGCTTATCGGATCTCCTGATCGTGTGAACGCTGCCAATATCCAGAAGTATTTACAGACGACGACGTATGGCAGGACAATTGATTATTACGAAAGCTGCAGTTCAACTCAAATTGTTGCCCACGATGCTGCTCAAGCTGGTGCTCCCGACGGAACACTTATTGTTTCCGAGGAGCAAACTGCTGGCAAAGGAAGGTTGTCCCGTCCATGGAATTCGACAGCTGAAAAAGGAATCTGGATGAGTTTAATTGTCCGACCGTCATTAATGCCTCAGCAAGCTCCGCAAATGACACTTGTTGCAGCAGTCGCGATCGTTAGGGCAATTGAAAATGTCACAGGTATTGAAGCGTCTATTAAATGGCCGAATGATATTTTGCTTAACGGAAGGAAAATGACGGGCATTCTAACTGAGCTTCAATCGGAACCGGATCGAGTAAAAGCGATTATTCTTGGTATCGGTATGAACGTTAACCAAGATGAAGAAGATTTTCCAGAGGAACTAAAAGAGATCGCTACTTCATTAAAGATCGAGGGCGGACAACAGATTGACCGAGCAAAATTAATTGCTGAAATCCTCGGTTTTATTGAATTGTATACAAAGATGTATGAAAAACATGGATTCGGGCCGATTAAATTGTTATGGGAAGGGTATTCGAACACTGCAGGAAAGCGGATTCGAGCCGTTATGTTAAATGAAACAATTGAGGGAACTGCGATAGGAATTTCAGAGGATGGTCTATTGGAGCTCCGGCTCGATGACGGGACGGTAAGAGGAATTTACTCGGCAGATATCGTTATAAAAGATTGAACTATACAAATCTTCATCGATTTGCTATAGTAATGGCGAAGGGCAGTATCTATCGGAATTGCACCTTCAATATTTAGAGTTACAGAAAATCCAATAAGTTCTGCCTTGATCTTGTAAAAGACAGGGACGGAGGAAACCAAAAATCGTAATTACACAATCCTTCTGCCCTTTTTTAGGTCGGAAGGGTTTTTAATTTTCGGTTTTCTCCATTTTGACAAACAAAAGGGAGAGGATACGGATGAAAAGTAGTACAGATTTCACGAAGATGAAACGCCAAGGAGAAAAGATTGTTATGTTAACCGCTTATGACCATCCATCCGCACAATTAGCGGAGGAGGCGGGGGTTGATGTGATTCTCGTAGGAGACTCACTTGGTATGGTCGTATTAGGGTACGATTCAACAGCTGCGGTAACAGTAGATGATATGATTCATCATGGAAAAGCGGTTAGGAGGGGAGCAAAGGATACATTTGTCGTCGTCGATATGCCTTTTGCTTCCTACCATGGTTCGAAAGACCGGACGCTAGAATCAGCAGCCCGCATTTTTCAGGAGACTGGCGCAAACGCATTGAAACTGGAAGGTGGAGGACGGGTGATTGACACAATCCGTTTATTGACGGAGACAGGAATTCCGGTCGTCGCTCATTTAGGACTCCTACCCCAATCTGCTGCTGTTGCAGGCGGGTACAAAGTACAAGGGAAGACTGCCGAAGCTGCTGAACAACTAATCCAAGATGCAATCGCTTGTGAAGTAGCAGGTGCTTGCATGATTGTCCTGGAATGCATTCCGTATCAATTGGCGGAGCAGGTTTCAAAAGTTGTTTCCATTCCAACGATTGGGATAGGGGCTGG
The DNA here is from genome assembly GCF_050859005.1 of Sporosarcina sp. UB5. Taxonomy (GTDB): domain Bacteria; phylum Bacillota; class Bacilli; order Bacillales_A; family Planococcaceae; genus Sporosarcina. Next base: position 2,783,876 of record NZ_CP125984.1, on the reverse strand, counting down.
GGCAGAGACGGACGGTCAAGTTCTCGTCTTCCATGATACTGTCAAATACGGAAATCACCATATTCCTAAATTTGTTGAAGCGTACGCTGACATTGGTACTGACATTAGAAAAGCTTTAGAAAAATACACATCGGCAGTTAAGACCGGCGAATTTCCAACCGAGGCACACCGTTTTACAATGAAAGAGGATGAATTGGTTGCACTATACGGAGGAATGCTCGATGACCGTTGAAAGTACGAACATCTTAGTAATATCAACAATTGAAGAGCTTCAAAAGAAATTGAATCGAAATGAGCGCAAAGGTGCTACGGTCGGTTTTGTCCCTACTATGGGCTATTTACACGAAGGACATTTATCTCTCGTGGAGCATGCAAAGGAACAAAACGACATCGTTGTTATGAGCATTTTTGTCAATCCAGCACAGTTTGGACCGGGCGAGGATTTCGAGTCCTATCCACGTGATACGGAAAGGGATCTTCGTCTTGCGAGTGAAGCAGGCGTCGATATTTTATTCATTCCTACGGTCGATGAAATGTATCCTACAAATAGTGGCATCCGAATTTTGCCGGGCAAACTAGCATGTGAACTTTGCGGTGCTTCAAGACCTGGACATTTCGACGGAGTACTCAAGGTTGTATTAAAGCTATTCAACATTGTTGACCCAGATCGTTCGTATTTTGGTGTGAAAGATGCTCAGCAATTGGCAATTATCGAGACGTTCGTCCATGACTTTAATTTACGAACAGCAATCGTTCGCGTTCCGATTGTAAGGGAAGACGACGGTTTGGCGAAAAGCTCGCGCAATGTGAATTTAACGACTGTGGAGCGTTCAGAAGCGCCTGTCATTTATAAGGCGTTGCAAATCGGAGCGGATATGTTCGGTAATGGCGCACATAGTGAGGAAATTGAACAGCAAGTTTCAGAATGGATTGTTTCCAATAGTTCAGGGAAGATTGATTATGTAAAAATGCTTGCATATCCTGGATTGGGGCCGATAACAGTAAATACAAATGAAGTTATTTTGGCATGTGCTGTCCAGTTCTCCTCAACAAGATTAATAGATAATATTATTATGTCAACTAAGGGTGGTTCTCATGTTTCGAATGATGATGAACAGTAAATTACATCGAGCTACGGTGACGGAAGCAAATTTAAATTATGTAGGAAGCATTACAATCGATAGTGATTTGCTCGATGCTGCAGGTATGTTGCCAAATGAGAAAGTCCATATTGTTAACAATAATAATGGGGCTCGTTTTGAGACGTATATTATTGCAGGAGAACGTGGAAGTGGAGTCATTTGCGTCAATGGTGCCGCAGCGAGATTGGTCCAAAAAGGCGATATTGTTATTATCATTTCTTATGTCTATGTATCGGAAGATGAGGCCCGTACTCATCAACCGACAGTTCTCCTCATGGATGAACAAAATGGCATAAAGGAACTAATTAAAGAAGCGCCGGGTGTCATTGCCTAATTGAATATTACGCCGATGAAGGATTGGGATTTTCCTTCATCGGCATTTTTTATTTCAATGAATACCTAAATGAGCAAACAAGCTGCGGAATATGATACAATCTGCTGTAGTATTCAATACAGGAAGTTGATGATTGAATGGAAAATCGTACATATGCAGTCGTTGACTTAGAAACGACTGGACACTCTCCTTCAAAGGGAGATCGGATCATACAAATCGCAATCGTCTTCATTGAAAATGGAACGATAACGCATAAATATGCTCGATTTGTCAATCCAAAACGTGAAATACCTGCCTTCATCCAACAGTTGACCGCGATTACAGATGAAGAAGTACTGTCCGCTCCAACATTCGAAGACATCGCTCATGAAGTCTCTGACATGTTGCAAGGGACAGTATTTGTTGCGCATAATACTGATTTTGATTTATCGTTTTTGCAAAGTGAATTCAAGCGATGCAATGTATCGAGATGGTCTGGAAAGAAAATTGACACTGTAGAGTTGTCTAAAATTCTTTTCCCATCTTCCTCGAGCTACCGTCTACAAGATTTAGCAGAGGAATTGGCTATTGAGTTGCCCGCTGCACATCGAGCGGATGACGATGCGCAAGCAACAGCGAATTTGCTACTAACTGCATTAACGAAGCTTCGGACTTTACCAGAAGAGACATTAAGTTTATTGCACCGGCGTTCATTCTCATTGCGCTCGGATATTTCGACACTTATTTACGAAGCGTTGAAGCATGTCCGGACAACTGCTAGCGGTAGGAAACTTCCGTTATTCAGAGGAATTCCATACCGTAATGTAAAAATACCAACGGAAGTCGTATCGACACGTTGTGAATACCCAATTGGGGAAGAGGAAAAAAGCAGACTGTTAAAAAAGGCATATCCTTCTTTCGACTACCGTAAACCCCAATTGGATTTTATGGATGCTGTATGGGAAACGCTCTCTTCACATTCTGAAGTCGTCGTCGAGGTTCCTACAGGTGTCGGAAAAACGGTTGGCTATTTGCTGCCGGCAGTCGTCCGTTCATTACAAACAGGAAAACCTGTCGTCATTAGTACGTTTACGAACCATCTCGTCGATATGATTTTGGAAAATGAAGTGAAGCGAATTCGGAAAATGTTAGACATCAAATGTATTGCGACGGTCCTAAAAGGACGGGAGCAATATATATCGCTCGGAAAGTTTGAGGAGTTATTAAGGATTACCGATGAATCGTATGATGAGACGTTTACGATTATGCAAATTCTTGTTTGGCTTACTGAAACAACTACCGGTGATGTCAATGAGTTAAATGTATCTGGTGGAGGGCAATTGTTTATCGACAGAATTCGCAAACGGAACAATCAGATGAAGGAAGATGAAAAATTGGCGGATTATCATCTTGGATTGATGGACGCTTGTCACCATTCCAATCTCATCATTACGAATCATTCTATGCTTTTGTCGGACTCAAAACGCGAACGAAAGATCTTTCAAAACATATCTGGCCTAATCATCGATGAAGCCCATCAATTCATACACACCGCTATGAATTCAAAGGAGACTGTCCTATCTTATATGAACTGGAAGTATGTCATGGGCCAGCTTAGCTCAGATGCGGAAGGTCAACTACTCCATCAAATGATGAAGCTTCATCGGAAGTATGGGAATTATGGGAACCAAGTGTTCGGGAAGCTTGCAGTTTCCTTTGAGCAATTTGCAAATGTGTTTGACGACATTGCTCTTCTATTGTCGAATCATCGGCCTCAAGTAAAAGGAGGACAGCAAGGGAATCGAGTAATTTTCGGTCTCGAGGAACTAGCCGGCAACGAATCCCTCTTTTCACAAATGGCAGAAAAAATGAACGGATATATAGAGCATGTGCAAACAATTAGTTCCCGTTTAGACGTGCAAAGCGAGAAAATGTCGCAAAAAGAACAGGCGTTTTTATCGGAATGGAATTACTGGCTGAGAGAATTGAAAATAAAAGCCGGCGAATGGGTTGAAATATTTTTGGACGATGAAACGGAAAATTTCACCGTTTGGATTGAAAAGGATAAGCGGAGCTTGCCTGGAAGTCTCAATGTCGTAAAAAGTCCAGTCGATGGATCGGCAATTACGAAGGAATTTATCCAAAGCCTTAAAGACGAAAAGGTTGGTATCGTCTGGACATCTGCCACGATGACAATTAACCAAGATAACCGTTTTGTTTCTAGGCAGTTAGGGATCGCTGATAGTGTACCTGTGAGGACTTTTGATGCACCAGCGCATTTTTATGACAATGCGGGAATATTCATCGTTGAAGATATGCCTTCGATTCAACATGTATCTCAAAGTGACTATATTGAAGCTGTTGCAGACGCTGTCGTTCAAACTGTCTTTGCAACAGGTGGCAGGCTTTTTGTCTTATTCACTTCACAGGATATGCTCCGGAAAACATACGAATTAATTTTAGAGAGTGAATTATTGAATGACTACGCGCTCATTGCACAAGGGGTTAGCTCAGGAAGTCGCATGAAACTGTTGAAATCGTTCCGCCAGTTCAGTAAGTCAATCCTATTTGGAACTAACAGTTTCTGGGAAGGTGTCGATGTGCCTGGTGAGGCATTGTCAGCTGTCATTATTGTTCGGTTGCCGTTTTCATCGCCTGATGATGTCGTCTTCAAGGCGAAAGCTACAAGACTTGCTGCGAGTGGATCAAATCCATTTACTGATTTATCGCTTCCAGAAGCAATATTAAGATTTCGGCAAGGTTTTGGACGTTTAATTCGTTCATCGGGAGAAAGAGGCTTTTTCATTATATTAGATAGACGAATTGACACAAAATCTTATGGGAAGCGCTTCTTAAATGCACTGCCTTCAGTTTCTGTAAAGAAAGTGTCATTGGAATCTATGGTGAATGAGCTCGAAGATTGTTATAATAAATAGGGAGTATTAAAAAAACAGGATGAGGAAGAATATCCAGTTTGCAGTTAAGTGTATAGGAAGTGATGATTTATGATGAATTGGTTTAAATTCATCGCAGTTTTCCTTTTAGCGTTATCACTTATCATCACTGTCATCGTTTTTTATAATGCCAATGAACCTTTTTCAATCGCTCGACAACAAGCAGAAGCGGATGCATTAAGGTCAGGAGCTCTAGAATCCATTGATCATACAGATTTTTACAATGGAGCCGTTTCGATGGTGACTGTTTTTGGCAAGGATAGCGAAGGTAATGAGAAAGCGGTCTTCGTTGAAGAGAAAACGGGGGCAATCCTTAATGAAGTCGCGATGAAAGATGGCATAGATGCCCAAACTGCAATCGAGACAGTTAAGGTAGAACTGTCAGTGGAAAAGATTCTTCACGTGACCCTTGGCTTGGAAGAAGGCCATCCTGTATGGGAAGTAGCATTTAAAAGTGAAAACGGAAAATTGAATTATGTGTATGTCTTTTTTGAGAACGGCAAATGGTGGAAAAGGATTTTGAATCTGTAATTTTTTCAACCATAGAGGACAAAAGGGAGCGATTCAGTTGACAAAGAAGTTAGCAACGAGGGTCAGTACATTATCACCATCCACAACCCTTGCCATTACTGCGAAAGCGAAAGCTATGAAGGAGTCAGGTATTGACGTTATCGGGTTAGGAGCAGGGGAACCGGATTACAATACACCTGAAAATATTTTGGAAGCAGCTACAAAATCGATGATTGAAGGCAAGACGAAATATACGCCCTCAGGTGGGCTTCCCGCATTAAAAGATTCCGTTATCGCTAAATTGAAAAAGGATCAGCAGTTGGAGTACTCTAGGCAGGAAATTATGATTGGTATCGGAGCGAAACACGTCTTATATACGTTGTTCCAAGTCTTACTTAACCCGGGCGATGAAGTAATCATTCCAACTCCATATTGGGTAAGTTATCCTGAACAAGTAAAATTGGCTGAAGGTGTTCCTGTGTTCGTCGAGGGAACATCAGAGTCCCAATTTAAAGTGACAGCTGATCAAATCCGCAATGCAATTACATCTAAAACGAAAGCGGTTATTATTAATTCTCCAGGAAATCCGACAGGTATGATCTATTCACAGGATGAACTTCAACAAATTGCGGAAGTTTGTCAAGAAAAGGATATTTGGATCGTTTCGGATGAAATCTATGAAAAACTGACATATGGCGGAGAGAAGCATATTTCGATAGCACAACTTTCGGATGATGCGAAAAAGCGGACGCTCATTATTAACGGGGTGTCTAAATCCCATTCAATGACAGGCTGGAGGATCGGGTATATCGCGGGTGACGAAGTAGTTATTAGCGCGATGACAAATTTGGCAAGCCATTCGACATCCAATCCAACAACGACTTCACAATATGCTGCAATTGAAGCGTATGATGGTCCTCAAGATGCAGTGGAAGATATGAGGAAGGACTTTGAGTCCAGACTTGAGCGTATTTACCCTCAACTCGCAGCTATTCCTGGCTTTACTGTCGTAAAACCGCAAGGCGCATTCTATTTATTGCCGGAAGTTACAGAGGCAGTAGAGAAAACAGGTTTTACAAATGTAGATGATTTTGCATCTGCGCTATTGACGGAAGCGAAGGTAGCCGTTATCCCTGGATCCGGCTTCGGATCACCTGAAACGATTCGATTGTCCTATGCGACATCAATTGACTTGCTTGAGGAAGCTGTGAAACGCATTCGCTCATTTGTAGAAGCTAACTGGAAAGAATAATAGTTATATTTCGCGGAGGTACTTATGAAAACAATTATGATTCATGAAATGCCAGATCACGTCGGCGAAACTGTCCGAATTGGGGCATGGCTATCGAATAAAAGGTCAAGCGGTAAAATCGCATTCTTACAACTGCGTGACGGATCCGGTTTTGTTCAAGGCGTTGTTGTCAAGGATGTTGTAGGTGACGAACTTTTTGCCAAAGCAAGGTCCATTCATCAGGAATCTTCACTGTATGTTACAGCAGAAGTGACGGAAGATGAGCGTTCTTCATTCGGAGTTGAACTACAAGTAAAAGATATTGAAATTATTCACGAAGCAGTTGATTATCCGATCACACCGAAGGAGCATGGAACTGAATTTTTAATGGATAACCGTCATTTATGGCTACGGTCCCGCAAGCAACATGCGATCATGAAAATTCGGAATGAAATTATTCGCTCAACATATGAGTTTTTCCATATGAATGGTTTTGTAAAAGTGGATCCACCTATTTTGACAGGCTCTTCACCGGAAGGAACTTCTGAACTTTTCCATACGAAATATTTCGATGAGGACGCTTATTTGTCTCAATCAGGGCAACTCTATTTAGAAGCGGCAGCAATGGCCCTAGGGAAAGTATTCTCATTTGGTCCGACATTCCGTGCGGAAAAATCGAAGACACGTCGCCACTTGATCGAGTTCTGGATGATTGAACCCGAAATGGCATTTGTTCAACATGAAGAAAGCTTGGAAATTCAAGAGCAGTACGTATCACATATTGTGCAATCTGTTTTGCAAAACTGCCCATTGGAACTTGAGAGGTTAGGCAGAGACCTTTCGAAATTGGAAAGAATTCAAGCTCCATTCCCGCGTATCACATACGATGATGCAATTAAGTTCCTTCACGAGAAAGGATTCGATGATATCGAATGGGGCGATGATTTCGGTGCACCGCATGAAACGGCAATTGCTGAAAGCTTTGATATGCCGGTATTTATTACACATTATCCGACTGGTATTAAACCGTTCTATATGCAGCCGCATCCGGATCGTGACGATGTCGTCCTTTGTGCAGATTTAATTGCACCAGAAGGCTATGGGGAGATTATCGGTGGTTCAGAACGCGTTTACGACTATGAATTGATGAAACAACGAATTCAAGAACATAATCTAGATGAGTCTGCTTATCAATGGTATTTGGAATTGAGTAAATACGGTGCTGTTCCACATTCCGGCTTCGGGCTTGGATTGGAACGGACGGTGGCGTGGATTTCAGGAGTAGAACACGTTCGTGAAACAATTCCGTTCCCGCGTCTCTTGAATCGACTTTATCCTTAATTTGCAGATTTTATAACAGTGAGGTGTTCGGCATGAAAGATGAAGAACGACTCCGCATTTGGATTGAGCAGGGGAATGTCACCATTCCCCAGCTCTTTTTTCAGCACTATAAAGTGTTGGAAATAAAAGATATTGATGCAGTACTTTTGATGCATATGTATGCATTTCAGGCGAGCGGTTCGCAATTTCCTACACCATCTGATCTAGCTAAACGCATGCATTTAACGGAGAATGAAGTGTCTGAAATCCTTCAACGTTTCATGCAACGTGGATTATTGAAAATCCAGCAAGGTGAGGATGAAAACGGGGTGCTTTACGAACAGTTTTCGCTACAGCCATTGTGGAATAGACTTTTGGATATAGTTCAGGCAGAACAGACCGTAGTGGAAGAGCAGAAGGACAAGGATGAAGAAGGTGAAATCTTTTCGTTATTTGAACAAGAGTTCGGCCGCCTTTTATCTCCAATGGAGTGCGAAACGATTACAATGTGGTTAGATGATGATGGACATACAGTCCAAATCATTAGGGCGGCATTGAAAGAGGCTGTCCTTGCCCAAAAGCTAAGTATGCGCTATATCGATCGGATTCTTTTTGAATGGAAGAAAAAAAGAGTTAAAACGTTGAGTGACGTGGAAAAGCAGTCCAAGTCATTTAGGACTTCAATGACGCGTCCAGTTCAACAAAAGGAAACCGTCGTCAAAAAGGTTCCATTTTATAATTGGTTGGAAGAACGGGAATAGGTGATTGCATATGTTGACGAAGAAACAATGGGAACAGTGCCTCGAGGAATTTGGCAAAATGTTTCCAGATGCGCATTGTGAGTTGGTGCACGATAATGCTTTCGAGCTGCTCATCGCCACATTGCTTTCCGCTCAATGTACGGATGTACTCGTGAACCGTGTAACTGCGGATTTATTCAAAAAGTATAAAAAGCCATCAGATTATTTAGAAGTTGATATTGAGGAACTTCAAAATGACATTCGTTCAATTGGCCTGTATCGGAATAAAGCGAAAAACATTCAAGCGTTAAGCGCACTTCTAATAGAAGAGTTTGCTGGAGAGGTGCCAGCTGATAGAGATTTGCTTACGACTTTACCTGGTGTTGGGCGAAAAACGGCGAATGTTGTTGTTTCAAACGCATTCGGTATTCCAGCGTTAGCTGTCGACACGCATGTTGAGCGTGTTGCTAAACGCCTTGGCATGAATCGATGGAAAGATTCACCTCTCATAGTGGAAGAAAAGATCATGCGATGGACGCCTAGAGAAAGATGGACAGATACGCATCATCAAATTATTTTCTTTGGACGCTATCATTGCAAAGCTCAAAATCCTGCTTGTGGCGAATGTCCGCTTCTTTCGTTGTGCAGGGAAGGAAAGAAACGGATGAAAGGCATTGCATAATTCCAAAATGGATAAGAAAGAGCTTTTATATTCCTACTGGAACAATTGGTTAGATATGAAAGAGAATGTAGAGGAAGCATATAAGCGGAATGATCCTGAAGTTGCGAGCATGATGGAAAAGGCAATTGAAAATTATGCGGACATGATTGAGTTATTTAGTTACGTTAATCCTAATGGCGACCGAATAATTCCAGTTGAACCATTAAATGGGGAAGAACGCTTGGAATTTATTCGTGAGAAATTAATGAAATATCATGCATATGTACAGTTGGATGCACTTTATACAGAGGTGCTGAAAAAAGCGGTTAGTCGGTTGGCAATGAAAAAATAAAACAGCAGGAAGGGATGTAAAAAATCCTTTCCTGCTGTTTTTTATCTTCCGTTGTTGCCGTTTCCGGTTCCATCTTCAGAACTATCATCTTCTCCAGTTCCGTTGTTTCCTGTTTCATCATTATAATTATCGGAACCGTCACCGGTCATATTGTCGGAATGTCCATTGTTTCCACTATTGTTATTGCCGTTGTTGCCGTTATTTCCATTGTTCCAATTTCCGTTATTCCAGTTTCCATTATTATCATATTCGCTTTCATCATCTAACCAAGGGTCATCATTTATCTGCCCCTCGATTAACAGTGAAGTGGAAGCTGGACTACTTTGGATGTCTCCTGAAATTGCTGAAACGTAGAAGACATACGTACGGCCGATTTCTACTTCTGAAAACGTTACGGCATGTTCAGAAGTCATTTTCATGCTCTGTGGTTCACTGCCGTCTACTGATACAGACACATTAAATTGGATTGGTTCCGGAAGTAAAAATGCATCTGGATTGTCGTACGACCAATTTAGTGACACTGAGTTCGTCTCTGCATCGTATTGCGCAGACAAGTCGCTCGGTGCTTCCAGTTCAGTAATATATTCTTTGTCCATTTCGGTTGGCACCGTTCCTCTTATGAATAGTTCTGTACTCTTTAACGCATCAGGTGTAGAATTGCTTGCCAAAATTGTCGGATTGGATCCTTTGACGATAACTGCCTCTTCAACAGAACTCGGTTGCTTGAATCGCGGCGTATTCTTTCCGGCTACTAAATCAGTCATTACCGACCTGAATAGAATTTGCGGTACATAGCGGCCTCGATCGTATGTTGTAATCGGGGTTTTAAAGTCTTTATAGCCACCCCAAACTGAAATTGTATATTCTGTCGTATAACCGGTGAACCAGCTATCAGGTACATCGGTATTTTTCATACCTTTTTCACTTTTCGTTTTCGCATCATAGTTTGTCGTACCCGTCTTTCCGGCCATATCTAATCCGGAAACACGCGCCGTTTTACCGGTTCCAAGTGTGATGACGTCACGTAAAATATCTGTCACCATATAGGCTGTTGAATCTTTCATAACCGTGACAGGGTCTTTTGCTAAATTGCGCTTCGAGCCATCACGGTAAATGATTTCCTTGACAGCGTGGGGTTCCGTGTAAATGCCTCCGTTGCCAAAAGGCGCATAAGCTCCGGCCATTTCAATTGTGGAAAATTCACCTTCTCCTCCGCCGATAGCAAGCGTGGAACTCATATCACCATATTTCAGCCCGAGTTTGCCTGCAAATTCACGGGCGCGTTTCGTTCCGACTTCCTCAAAAACTTTTACTGCCGGGATATTTCTGGAACGATACAATGCTTCCCTTGCCGAAATCGGACCAAGGTATTTCCCATCAACGTTACGTATTGATATATTTGTTCCTTTGTATTTATAAGGTTCGTCGTCAACAATATGTGCAGTCGACCAATTTTCATACTCAATAATTGGACCGTAAGATAGAATCGGTTTGATGACCGAGCCAGGTTGTCTGCGGTTGTCACTAGAAGCGAAGTTCAAATTCCGTCCAGTAAAGTTCCGTCCTCCGCCTATAGCGACGATTTCTCCAGTTTTTGTATTAAGGACCGTCATACCAGCTTGCATTTCATCAGACTCATAAATCGGCGAGTTAATTGCTTTTTCAACTGACTGTTGTGCAGCTGGGTCGAGTGCTGTTTGGATCGTTACGCCTTCTGAAAGAAGATCCATCATGCCGGCTGCTTCCAATTCATCCAATACGATATCGACATAAGCGAGATATTTTGCATCCTTGTTTTGTTGGCGTTGCTCTTCCGGAATGAGTGTTTTTGTAACAGGAATGGCTTTAGCCGTTTCCATCTCTTCCTTCGTTATTTTCCCATGTTTGTACATAAGGTTAAGAACAGTGTTTCGGCGTTTCTCGGCTCGCTCTGGATTTTTGAACGGGTTATAGCCGTTCGGGGATTGCGGCATTCCTGCTAACAATGCCATTTCATGCAATTCCAGTTCATCCAAGTCTTTGCCGTAAAATTCTTTTGCGGCAGTTCCAATCCCATAAATGTTACCCGACATGAGAATTTTATTGAAATACATTTCGAAGATTTGCTGTTTTGAATACTCATTTTCGAGTTTGAAAGCGAGCCACGCTTCTTGAGCTTTCCGCTTCAATGTCTTTTCATGGGAGAGGAATGAGTTTTTAATGACTTGCTGTGTTAGTGTTGAAGCTCCTTGTGATCCGAAGCCGCTTTGGAAGTTAGCGAGTACTGCACCGCCTAGCCTCCAGAAATCCATGCCGTGGTGTTTGTAGAAGCGAATGTCTTCGGTTGCGAGAACCGCATTTTCCATTTCTTCTGGAATTTGGTCGTATGGAACAAATTCTCGTTTTTCGGCTCCGAGTTTATAAAATACATTCCCATTGCGGTCGGCAATATTGGATGTGAGCGGGTCTTTTAATAGACTCTCATCGAGATCAGGCGCACTACTTGCGTAGTAAGCGAATAAGCTCGCTCCACCAACTAATATTGCTATACCGATGGCAATAATGCCTAGAATAATTTTCTTTAGTAGATTTCTACCATTTTTGTTGTTCCCGTTCCTTTTCTTCGCCTCCATCTGGCGGCGTCGTGCAGTCCGGGATTTTGTCTGATCACTCATATGTTTTCCTGCCTTTCAATCTTGTATCTACTTCGGGCTTTTGCAAAAGGGAATCCAGAGCAGCCAAATAATCTAGCCTTGGATTAAAGCCTGCGTACACTTCTATGGATATATCTTCCATTTCCTGAAGTGTAATAGATTTTCTTCCTCCCGCTATCATTCTTTCCCACTTTTCTTCAAAGTACTCGTAGGGGACGATAAAATAGCGCTCTAAACTTGCGAATTTCACTAACAGAAATGCGATGCCTTCTTGTTCGGTAACTTTTTTCATATGTTCGACCTGATGCTCATGGATATTTTGCAAAGGAAAAGATGTCGTATTTTTCGTTTCCTTTGCTTCAAAATCAATATATTTTCCTTTCCAAACGCCATTATAATCAGTTGTGGAAGGAGATCTGAAGTACGCTTCGGTTATGACAGCTGCGCTTCTGGCAGGATATTTTACGTGTACGATCTGGATTGGGACCGGCTTCTTATGGATGACAGCTTTATTATGGGACAAATAATATTCATTCGTTTCGTTCAACTCGTCCTCTAATGTTTTCCCGCGGTTGCTGAACGAGAGATTTTTATTTTCCACTCTGGCAGAGCGTTGTGCCGGAACATATTTTTTTCCGTTTGGATATCGAATTGTCATTCCTACCACCTCGCAATTCCTATCATACCATAATGATTGGACGGATTATCGCTCAAAAAGTTTCGTCAAAGTTGTTCATTAATATATATGAAAGAATGCACGTTCGTTTAGGCTTGGTGTCCAACTGCAGTTTTTGATAGACTATAGGAAAGACTTCGGAGAGGAAGAAATCATTTGCTAAACTTACTAGAGAAAACGGAACGGCTCCTTTCTGTATGTGAAGAGTGCTTGGAAAGACTCCCAGCTATGCGTGAATTAGACAAGGAGCCAGATTTTTTTGCAGAAGTAAAACCGTATGCAGATACAAACCATAAATTGCTGGACGAATGGACGGAGGAGATGCGAACGTTGATACGGGAAGAAAAACCAAAATACGTGCATCCCCATCAAATTGAATCGTTGAATGATTCAATGAAACAATTTATCGTCCAATCTTTTTATAAGAACACTGGAAAAAAACGATTTGTTCTTTCTATTAATTCTGCAACGTATACATTGCGAACTATTTTGGATGAACTGAAGGGAAAAGGAGGAGAGGATGGATGAAGAAGATGAGCGTCCTGGAAACAGTGAATCGTTTTTTATCGGATCCTGAACTCTCCTCTAATATTCGCCACTATGAAAAGATCGAGGGCAAATCTGCTGAATACGCATCGTTTCCGGAACAACTTCATCCATCTATCGTGAAGGCTTTGGGGGCAAAAGGGATTGATCGTTTATACAGTCATCAACGTGAAGCATTCGATCATGTAGCTTCCGGCAAGTCGATAACAGCTGTAACGCCTACCGCTTCCGGTAAATCTTTGTGCTACCATCTGCCAGTCCTGCAAAGCATTTTGGAGGATGACGCTTCACGCGCGCTTTATCTGTTTCCGACAAAAGCACTAGCACAAGACCAGTTGGCTGATTTGCATGAATTAATTGAAGCGAGCGGGGAGACGATTCTTAGCTACACATATGACGGGGATACCGCGCCTGGACTGCGTACGAAAGTGCGGAAATCGGGCCATATCGTGTTGACAAATCCTGATATGCTGCATTCAGGCATTTTGCCACATCATACGAAATGGGTTTCTCTATTCGAAAATTTGAAGTATATCATTATAGACGAATTGCATACGTATAAAGGGGTGTTCGGGAGCCATGTCGCCCACGTCATTAGAAGGTTGAAACGCATTTGTAATTATTACGGATGTAATCCAACTTTCATTTGTACATCTGCAACGATTGCCAATCCGAAAGAACTTGCCGAGTCGTTGACAAATACACCAATGCGTCTCATATCGAACAACGGCGCTCCTTCCGGGGTCAAGCATTTCATCTTTTACAACCCGCCGATTGTCCATAAAACATTTGGCATTAGGCGAAGCGCAATTCTTGAAGTGCGGGATATCGCATCGTTTTTGTATAGGGAAGGAATTCAAACGATCATCTTTGCAAAAAGCAGGGTGCGCGTTGAAATGCTTGTTACGTATATGAAGGAATTGACGAAGAAAAAACTGTTCGATGAGACAATTATGGGCTACAGAGGCGGGTATTTGCCTTCGGAGCGTAGAAAAATTGAAAAAAGGTTGCGCGAAGGTGAAATAAAGACAGTTGTAAGCACGAATGCGCTCGAGCTTGGCATCGATATCGGACAATTGCAAGCTTGCATTATGACTGGGTATCCTGGCAACATCGCGAGCGCCTATCAACAGGCCGGGAGAGCGGGAAGAAGGCAGGATGACGCTTTAATTATTTACGTCGCACAATCGCTGGCATTAGACCAATACATTATTCAACACCCCGAATACTTGTTAGGCCAGACACCTGAAGAAGCGAGGATTCATCCTGACAATATGCTCATTCTTATGGATCATTTGAAATGTGCTTCGTTTGAATTGCCGTTCACATTAACGGAAACATACGGAGAGTTTGAAGTTCAGGAGTTGCTCGCATTTTTGGAAAGTGAAGGTGTGCTCGTCAAAACATCCGATAAATGGCATTGGATGACAGATCGATTCCCAGCGAGCGAAATAAGTCTACGTTCCGCTTCCCAAGAAAATGTCGTCATCATCGACAAAACGATTCCTAAAGGGACGATCGTAATTGGCGAGATGGACCGCTACAGTGCGATGACGTTACTGCATGAAGAGGCAATCTATATCCATCAAGGCAAGCAATATCAAGTAGAAATGCTAGATTGGGAAGAAAAAAAGGCATACGTGACGGAAGTCGATGTCGATTATTATACGGATGCCAATTTGGCCGTGGAGTTGAAAGTGATTAGTGAAGATGAAAGCACGCAACTCGGGGAAGCGGATGTGGCGTACGGAGATATTGCTGTATTGGCGATTCCTACTATTTTTAAGAAGATCCGTTTTGACACGCATGACAATATCGGTTCAGGACCAATTTCACTGCCCGCAGAGGAGCTGCATACTTCATCTACTTGGTATTCATTCGAAGCACCGGACGGATGGAAGGAATCGGATTTGACGGATGCGTTGACAGGAGCTGCATACGCTGTTCAATCATTCATTCCGTTATTCGTCCGTTGTGACCGGTCGGATATCCATGTCGTACCTCAAGTGAAAGCAATCCATACGGGTAAACCGACAATTTTCATTTACGACAGCTATCCTGGAGGCATCGGCTTAAGTGAAAAGATTTATGGCCGCTGGGATGAATTGCTGCAAAAGGCAGCAGAACATGTGCGTAGTTGCCATTGTGAAAACGGATGTCCTGTCTGTATCGGTGCGCAAGAAGAGGGGATTCGTATAAAACGGGATGTTATAGCTCTTCTGCAAGACATCGTTGGAGGAAAGACCGATGTCGTATGAAGCTAAACTGATAGAAATGAAGAAGCTTTTAAAAAAGAAAGCTCCTAAAGCCGAGAAAAAGCCCCAAACTCAAATACGAAAAACGCCACCATCGCCACCTTACGAGAAAAGGTGGCTCGATGCTGGATTGACAAAAGAGGAAAATGAATACGGCATCGTCTATAAACGGACGGTCGTCTATGAACCAGGTTATCGCCATGGGAAATTTGAGCTTTCCGGATTAGTAGACACAGTGGAAAGATGGCGCGAATCTGAGGAAATACATCCTCTTGCACCGGACTTTACTCAGCCACTCGTCTTTTTTGATACAGAGACGACGGGATTGAAAGGTGCCGGCACACTTATCTTCCTTATGGGATTCATCGAATTTACGGAAGAAGCGTTCACATTGACACAATATGTATTGCCTGGACCGGATCATGAAGCGGCATTTCTCTATGCTTCCGAACTATGGAAAACACAGATGTCGATCGTCATGTACAACGGAAAAAGCTTCGATATGCCACAAGTGGAGACGAGATGGACGATGAATAGGGATGTATTACCGAGACTACTGAAGCATACTGAGATTGATTTGCTTCACGGTTCGAAAAGAATTTGGAAAAATGAAATGGAAACTTTCAAATTGACCGCGGTCGAGGAAGAGCAACTCGGATTCTTCCGCGAAGGCGATATTCCCGGACATATGGCACCGATTATTTACCAGGATGCGGTGAAAAATGGTCGAGCCGAATTACTCATGAAAGTCTTACTTCATAACGAATGGGATATCCTCTCTCTCGTCACTTTATATATCCGGTCAACAGACCTTCTTTTGCAAGACGATGCAATCTCATCTGCAAACGCAAAAACGAATATCGGAAAATGGTATACAGACTTGAAATCATTCGACCGTAGCAAAAATGTCCTTATGGATGTTATTGCGGAATATGGAGCAGAAGAACCGAAGGCACATTTTCATATCGGATTCCTTCTAAAAAAGGAAGATTTGCATTCAAAGGCAATCGAATCATTTGCAATTGCTGCTGAAAGCTTAGTGGGAAGAGAAAAAGTCATTGCCTATGAGGAATTAGCAAAGCTGTTTGAGCATAAATTAAAGGAGCCGGAAAAGGCGCTCCATTACACAAAAAAAGCGATTCACTACTTGCGGCAAGAGCAAGATTTGACGTATAAGTTTAAAGTTCGGATGGAAAATGAATTCGCACATAGGGAAATGAGATTGAAGAGGAAGCTATTTCCCGGGTAAGCGCAGTAACCGACAAAATCCTGCTTGAAAACCGAAATAGAAAGACAAAGTTGTACAAAATATGCTATACTTGCGACATGTAAACATAGATGGAAGGGCGTCATTTCATGGAAATAAAACTTGATTCTAAGTCGATTCTTGAAAAGGAATTCAAAACAGGTTTGCGAGGATATAATCAAGATGATGTAGACCTATTCCTGGATCAGGTCATCCAGGATTATGAAGCTTTCAAAAAAATGATCTCAGAACTGCGCATGGAAAATGAGAAATTGAAGGATGAACTTGCTTTAGCAACTAAACGTCCTGCTGCAACGAACCCGAATACGACAAACTTTGATCTGTTAAAGCGGATTTCTAATTTGGAGAAACACGTATTTGGGAGCAAATTGTACGATTACGATTAAACAACTACCATCACTTCAAAAAAGTCATTGATTTTTGTCGAAAAATGCATTATACTATTGTAACCATAGCGTGAATTCAGGTAATCGCTGCAACGTACGTTGTAGAGGAAAGTCCATGCTCGCACGGATCTGAGATGACCGTAGTGTTCGTGCTCGGCGAAAAAATAAGCCGGGGCTTTGCGCAATGCGCATTGACGGCGGGGATAAGTCCTAAGTGTGCTTAGTACATATGGATGAGGTCTCCTGAAAAGTGCCACAGTGACGTAGCTGATTCGGAAACGGGTCAGATGGAACGCGGTAAACCCCACGAGCGAGAAACCCAAATTATGGTAGGGGCACTCTTCTGAAGGAATTGAACTGATGAAGGGACAGACATTGTCTGTAGATAGATGATTACCACCCTAAGTACGAGGCGCAAGCCGTTTGAGTACACGGGAACAAAACATGGCTTATCGAATTTACGATGGTTAAACATAACAATCAATGCTCTCCGTATCGTTTGGAGAGCATTTCTTCGTTAAAGGGAATAATTATTAATACATATTACGATAATAGGCAGACTACATATAGATACGACTAGAATTGGAGTTGGAAATGCATGACAAATTATAAATTGGTCGCCACATCCGCAATGGGGCTTGAATCAATCGTCGCGGATGAAGTAAAAGAACTTGGCTTCCAGACGAAAACCGACAACGGAAAAATATATTTTGAAGGCGATGAAACAGCAATTGCTAAAACAAACATGTGGCTTCGTGTCGCAGATCGTGTCCGCATCATCGTCGGTGAATTCACAGCAACGACATTCGATCAACTGTTTGAACAAACAAAATCCCTTCCGTGGGAGCAATATTTACCTGTAGATGCAAAATTCCCAGTCGCAGGAAAGTCAGTAAAATCGACATTGTACAGTACACCCGACTGCCAGGCAATCGTGAAAAAGGCCATTGTGGAACGTCTGAAAACAGCCTATAAACGAATCGGCTTTTTAGACGAGACAGGGCCTCTATTTAAACTTGAAGTTTCCATATTGAAAGACAAAGTTACATTGACAATAGACTCGAGCGGTGCTGGATTGCATAAACGTGGGTATCGTGTTGGGCAAGGCGATGCACCTATTAAAGAGACAATGGCTGCAGCACTTGTAAAGCTAACACGCTGGAATCCAGCTAGACCGTTCGTTGATCCGTTTTGTGGGTCAGGTACGATTCCAATCGAAGCGGCAATGATTGGACAACAAATTGCGCCAGGCTATAACCGTGATTTTAGTAGTGAAGAATGGCCCTGGATGGACCAAGCAATATGGGATCGTGTTCGGGAAGAAGCGGAAGATATTGCAAAATATGATCAGCCGCTCGACATTACCGGATTTGACGTAGATCCACGAATGGTCAAGATTGCCCAGCAAAACGCGGTGGAAGCCGGTTTCATGGATTTAATCCGATTTGAGCAGCGGGATGTTAGGAACTTGACTGTCGAAGGTTTGAACGGCGTGCTAGTCGGCAATCCTCCTTATGGAGAACGATTAGGTGAAATTGAGGAAGCTGAGGAACTAACCCAGATCATCGGCCATATAATGGAGAAGTATCCATCATGGTCCGTCTACATGCTTTCCTCATTAGAAAACTTTGAAACGATGTACGGCAAAAAGGCTACGAAGAAACGAAAGCTGTTCAATGGATTTATTAGAACTGACTTTTATCAATACTGGGGTCAACGAATATAAGTAATTAGATCAGACGGAAGAGGTCCTGCCTCTTCCGTTTCCATGTGTGATAAGGAAAGGGGAGCGCAAATGAATAGGAAAATGCCATTTTCATTAACAAAAGAAAAATCATTTTATGAATCCTTGAATGACTGGATTGGCGATACATTATATGACGATTTGACCGAAAAGGGATTCGAATGCAGAGACGAACAAATCTATATGGCATTTCAAATAGAACAAGCGCTAAAAGAAAAGAAAGTACTTTTGGCGGAAGCTGGCGTCGGAACAGGAAAGACGATTGCTTACTTATTGCCAGCCATTGCGTATGCGAGGTATACAGGAAAACCTGCTCTCATTTCCTGCGCAGATGAGACGTTAATTGATCAGCTTGTGAAAGAAGAAGGAGATATTCGCAAAATTAGCGATGCGCTGCAAATTGATATTGACGTTCGCCTTGCTAAAGCGAGAGACCAATACTTATGCCTTAAAAGATTGGACGAAGCGGTAGACGCATCTTTAGAGGACTTTGCGGAAGATGTCCATAGTAGCTTACCAGATTTTGTAAATGGCAACGGTTCGCTACAATCCGTTTTCCCGTATGGAGAACGATCGGATTATCCGCATTTAAACGATAAACAATGGAAAACAATGAATTTTCATCCTATCCAACAATGCGCTGCTTGCGACGTGCGGAATCGATGCGGACAGACAATCCATCGGAATCATTATCGCGAAGCGGCGGATTTGATTATCTGTTCACATGATTTTTACATGGAGCATATTTGGACGAAGGAATCGAGGAAGCGTCAAGGACAGCTACCACTTCTACCCGATGTATCGATGATTGTTTTCGACGAAGGACATCTACTTGAATATTCCGCCCAACGTGCACTAACGTATGAAGTACAAAATAATACATTGCTTAGTCTGTTGGAACGAGTTATGGTCGACGGTGTCAGGGAAGAGACGCTACAACTAATGGAACGATTAATTGATATGCATGAAGAGTTTTTCCGACTTCTGAAATCTGCAACGAAAGATAGCGAAGGCGAGCGGAAAGCAATTCGAAAAAATGGGAATCTCCTCTCCGTTGGCAAAGAAGCAATTTCTATTTCAACCGCTTTACTAGAAGAGTTTGTGTTCGAAGGAGAACTATATATTATTCCGGAATATGATTTAAAAATGGTTGAGGAGTACTTAGAGCAATATATTTACTCGATGCAACTATTCGTGTCCGAAAATGATGCTGTTGACTGGCTGGAAGATAATGCAGATGGAATGACGCTCATCATTATGCCGCGACTCGTCACGGATATTTTGAAAGAAAAGTTATTTTCCTCTAATATACCAATTATTTTCTCATCGGCAACACTTTCAGTAGGGCAAGATTTTTCATATATATTGGATAGCCTCGGTATTGATGAGTTCCTATCATTTTCGGTCGAATCACCTTTCGACTATGAAGAGAAGATGGAAGTTTTTGCTGCCGATATTAATGAAGGGGAAAAGCCTAACTATGTTCTCGATTTACTAAAGGACGGACAACAAACATTGCTGCTATTTAAATCGGAACAATCGATGAAAAGCTTCCAAAAACAGTTAAACGAAGAGCAGCAAAAGGGTATCGCTTTTGAAGGCGAACGAGAATTATCGTCAATCATCCGTGACTTCCAACAAAAAGAAATTCCCGTCCTATGCTCATATCATTTATGGGAAGGACTTGATATTCCGCAAGATGCACTTACACGGGTTATCATCTATGATTTACCGTTTCCTCCTCATGACCCACTGTTTGACGCACGCAGGAAGTATGCGGAAAATCCGTTTGAGGAAGTCGATTTGCCTTTCATGTTGCTTCGTTTAAGACAAGGAGCCGGGCGACTCATTCGAACTTCTGAAGATTCCGGAACGGTGCATATCCTATTGGAAGGATTCGAACAAGAAATGAAAGAAGTGATTTCCGGAATTTTTCCGGTAGATTTACAGACATTCGTGAAGAAATAATAAAATACAGCTGTCTCATCAATGGGTATTTGATGAGATAGCTTTTTTGTTATAACAAATAGTGTATATAAGTCGTAATACTCAATCAAATGCGATTAGGTAAATAAAAATGGTATAGTATATACACAATGTTAGGAAGGATCGAATGTTATGTTTGAAAATAATATTTTGGAACGAACAGCAATTTACGGTCATTTATTTAACAAAAATCACGATGAAGAACGTGCAAGAAAAGCAGCATCATTAGCTCGGAAGCTAATAGAGGAAGAGTTTGTTATCGGTTTTGCGGGTCATTTCTCGGCTGGAAAATCCTCAATGATTAATGCGTTGACTGGTGAGGATTTATTGCCGTCTAGTCCAATCCCCACGAGTGCCAATATTGTCAAAGTGAAGAAGACGGATGAAGAATTTGCAATCATCCACCGGACGGACGGTTCCCTCGTTAAATACAAAGGCCATCGTTTCATCGATGCAATGAAGTCTCTCAGCAAGGATGGCGCGGAAGTTTCCCTTATAGAAATCGGACATCCTGGGTCAAAGTTACCGGAAGCGATAACTGTGATGGATACGCCTGGAGTTGATTCGACGGATGATGCTCACCGCTTATCGACGGAATCAGCATTACATCTCGCCGATCTCGTTTTCTACACAATGGATTACAATCATGTCCAGTCAGAACTGAATTTTAAGTTTACGAAAGAATTATTGCGGTATAACGCTAACGTCTATTTGATCATAAACCAAATCGATAAGCATCGGGAAAGTGAATTACCTTTTGAGGAATTCCAAAAGTCTGTTGAAGATTCTTTTAAACTATGGGGCGTGGAACCGAAAGGGATTTTTTATACTTCTTTGAAGGCAGATGACCTTCCTTTCAATGATTTTGAAAAGGTGAAGGGCATTGTAGAAGGTTCGATTGTCAATTGGAAAGAGCATTTCTTAGAAAACGCCAATCAATCACTTTTGAAATTGAAAGACGAACATATGGAATTTCTAGCAGGCAAGATAGTCGATTGCAAATCCACTTATGCTCATATTGTTTCGGATAATGAGTGGGATGAATACGATGAACTTTCTATGGAAGTGGATGAGCTGAAGAAACGTGCTTCCTTACTATCAGGAGATGAGCTTTATGCAACTTTTGAAAGGGAACGGAATGATTTACTGCGGAATGCTTCGATTAGCCCTTTCGAAACACGAGAGCTATTGAAGGACTATTTAGAGTCGAAATCCCCGCGGTTTAGAGTAGGCTTTTTATTCGGTGCAAAGAAGACTGCGGAAGAGAAAGCGAAGCGAAAGGATTCATTAGCTACGAACTTGTCAAAGCTAATACATACACAAATTGAAGTACATTTGAAGGCACTTATGAAAAAAACGCTCAACGATGCAGGACTGATGACAGACGAGCGGTCGATTCAGATTGATGAAATGGATATGACGGTACCTTTTGAAAAAATTGACGCACAATTGAATGTATCGGATGTCGTAACGGGAGATACAGTGTTGAATATGGCGGAGCAGATGAAGTTAGCAATCCAACAAGTTTTCCGTAGAACAACGGACGATTGGAAACAAGAAATGTCAGACCTCGCTGCATCTTTAGGCACTGAACAATCTGAACTACTTCTTCAAACGATCCAGTCGCTTGAAGAAAAGTTATGTGCGATTGCAGAAGTGAACGAAATCAATCATCAACGGTCCGAATTCATTGAAAACATTGCTACACCAACAGCGAAACTGAAAGTTGCTAGCGAATCTATGCTTCATCAATGGAAGAAGAAGCCGGACTATGAAACGATAGAGCTTAATGGTTCTGAAACGGCAGCTAGTGTGACGGAAGCTAAAGCTGTTCAGAAGGAACAAGCATATTCCATTGATGTTCATCAGCAAGGTTCTGACGCGGAAACGGTTATCGATGAAGCGCTTCGAATTGCAAATTTAGTAATGGATATCCCAGGTTTTTCGGAGACGGCCGACTATTTACGGAACAAAGCGGATCGTCTAGCTGATCAGGAATTCACAGTCGCTTTGTTCGGGGCGTTCAGCGCCGGGAAATCGTCATTCTCCAACGCTTTAATTGGCGACCGTGTGTTGCCGGTTTCACCGAATCCGACGACCGCCGCTATTAACCGGATAAAACCTATTTCAGCTGGTAAAGAAGATCGAACAGCTGATGTTCATTTGAAAACGGTTAGCCAGATGACAGAAGATGTTGCCTATTCGTTTGAGATGCTCGGAGTGCCCGTTTCAACGTTAGAAGAAGCGTTCAGTAAAGTCGAAGACGTCATTAGCAGAGAGCTGGAAAACGAAAGTTTGCATATCCATAAAACGTTTATTCGGGCATTCCAATCGGGCTATCCGGTGTATAAGGATCGACTCGGATCTATTTTAAATGTCGATCAAACCGAATTCACCCGATTCGTTGCGGAGGAGGAGCGTAGCTGTTTCGTCGACTCCATCGATTTATATATCGACTGTCCGTTGACGAGGCAAGGCATTACGCTCGTCGATACACCTGGGGCAGATTCCATTAATGCTCGGCATACCGATGTCGCTTTTGATTATATAAGGAATGCTGATGCAATTTTGTTCATTACGTATTACAATCACGCCTTTGCACGAGCTGACCGCGAATTCCTTATCCAACTCGGTCGTGTAAAAGACGCTTTTGAACTGGATAAAATGTTCTTTATCGTCAATGCCATCGATTTAGCAAATGATGCAGAAGAAGCAGAAATGGTCCTATCATTTGTTGAACAGGAACTGACAACTTTCGGAATCCGTCATCCACGTGTTCACGGGATTTCTAGTTTGCAAGCATTGGAAGCGAAACTAGCTGGACAGCAAGATAGCGCTATGGAAGCTTTTGAAAATCACTTCGGTCATTTCTTGAAGGATGATTTAAAAGGGCTTGCTGTCAAAGCGTTGGAAGAAGAGGCGGCTAAAGCTGTTAACAGGCTCTCGATATTGATTGAACGTGCGGAAGTGAACAGGTCACGTAAGGCGGAACGATTAGTGGAGCTTGAGCGCTTTGAGCAGGAAGTGCGTGCCCGTTATGCAAATGGGTTTGCAGAAGTGATTCGTAAAGCTTCTAGCAATGAATTGAATGAATTGGTTTATTATATTTTACAACGTGTATTCCTACGTTTTGGGGACTTTTTCAAAGAAGGCTATAGTCCATCGACGTTTGCCAATCATACCGCTGACAAGGCGTTAACGATAGCGCTTGCTGAAACAGTGCAAATGGTAGGGTTTGATTTGACGCAAGAATTGAAAGTGACCAATTTACGTATGCTAAACTTCATGAATAAATTATTGAAAGAGCGGGAGCGGTCAGAGATGCGGTTCCTTTCCGATAGAGATAGTTCCATTTCGCCTTCGCCGTATGAAGCAGAAGACGCCGAGATGCTGTCGTTTGCAGCACCTTTTGAAAATCCCGCAATTTATAAAGATGTAAACCGTTCATTTAAAAACCAGAAGTCATTTTTTGAAAGAGGCGATCGTCTCGTATTGAAAGACCAACTGGAAGAACGGTTGAAAGAGGATGCTTCTATTTACTTGGGCAAGGAAAAAGAACAAATTGAGCTTTGGGCGGAGCAGTGGATCGAAGCGGAAGCGGAAGGGCTACGTCTCCATTTACTAAATCAAAGCCTTCAACAGATCGAATCAGAACGATCGCTCTTGCAAGATACGGAGCAATTGGAAGAATGGCGCATAATTCATGAAAAAATCCAACTAAAGGGGATGGGTTGAAATGAGTGAAGTGTTCAAGTCGATTAAAGACGTGGATATCCACGATGTAAAATGGATTGATGCCCGTTTTTCGTTGCAAGAGAGCGAAGCGGGGAGAAAAAAATATAAAGAAGGGCATATTAAAGGGGCATTGTACTGGCATCTCGACGATGACCTTTCTGATATGACCAAAAAAGCGGGAAGGCATCCGTTGCCCGATCAAGAGACGTTGACGACGTTATTCCGAAAAAGCGGCCTCGAGCTCGATGATCGAATACTTGTCTATGACGACGGTGGCAGTCCATTTGCTGCAAGAGCCTGGTGGATTCTTCAATACGGAGGGTTTAAAAACTCTTTCATTTTAAAGGAAGGCTTTGGGGAGCTTGCTTCAATGGGTGTTCCTGTTTCTAAAGAAGTGAGCGCCCCTGAACAATCCGTCGTCGTCCCTGTATGGGATGAAACGATAGTTGCGCCTCGTAAATTCGTTGAAAAGACCGTGGAAGGGGAAACTGGCAATGTGCTACTCGATGCGCGTTCGGCTGAACGGTATCGCGGTGAAGTTGAACCAATCGATCCGATTGCTGGAAGAATCCCGGGAGCATTGAATTTTGACTGGGAGCAGTTGAAAAAGGATGGCTCTTTCAACTTGGATGATGATGTCGGCAAGCAACTTTCACAAGTTGTGAAGCGTGATGACGAGGTTATTGTCTATTGTGGAAGCGGCGTAACAGCTGCTCCATTATTTGCAATGCTGAAGCAAAATGGATACGAGCAAGTAAAACTATATGTTGGAAGTTATAGTGACTGGATTTCAAGGGAAACCATTGAAGTGGAAAAAGGGTAACCCGAAGATAGAGGTGTAATGAACATGCTATATGCGATCTTAGGAGATGTACACTCCTCCAAAGGTGATTTGGAGGATGTGCTTTCCGATATTAACGAACAGGCGCCTGACGCCGTCTTGATTGGCACTGGAGATTTGTTCGAATGCACGATAAGTAAGCGTTATGTGAATGAGCACAAATATAGCCATCTCGAAGAAGTAATGCTATTACCTGAAGGTTTTGTTGAGTTACTTACTTTCCCGTCGGTAAAAGGGAATCAGGAAGAACGCATTTTGCTTATTACGGAAACGGCCAATCCATTGTACGAAAGAATTGGAACGATGCCCGAAACAATTGAACTTGGCGATGCAGAAGTTATACATGGCCATCAATGGAAGTGGGGCGGAAAGCCATGGGCGTTATTGGAAGCAGACGTGTCGAAAAGTCTGACGTTCTACGGACACAGCCACAGTTCTGGATTGCTGCGAAATGGGATTAAAGAAGAGTCTATCCTTTTAAATCATCCGTACGACGTGAAAGATAGTCAAACTCTTGTCAACGTTGGTGCTGTTGTTTCCGATAAGGAATGGGTGCTGTACGACAATTTGCAAGACACCGTGACATTCATGAAAGCAAAATAGGATACGGAGCGTCTGCCAGTTTGCAGATGCTTCATATCCTATTTTATGATCGAGCTTTTTATTGTTTATGAATCGCTTCTCGGGCAAGTGCATCCGCAGCGCGATTTTCGTTGTCTGGAATCCATTTAATGAAAAAGAAGTCGAATGTTTTTGCGATCGATAAAATTTTGTTCAAATACTCTTTATGTACTTCATTCTTCACAAATTCATTTTCTACAGCCGACACGACTGCTTTTGAATCTGAGCGAGCTGAAACGATTCCGGTCGTCAATTTTGCGGCTTCTTCCATACCACGGAGAAGGGCGAGAAACTCGGCTGTATGGTTGTTCGTTGGTTCAATTGGTTCGGAGATTTTAACGGTTTTCCCTTCTCCTTTAATGTATATTCCAATGCCGCTTTTGCCGGGATTTCCGGCACTTGCGCCATCTACGTACAATTCGATCATGCTTCATCTCTCCTTATCTTTGTTGCAACGTGCTAAAAAGCATATTAAAATGAATGAATGACTTGACTTGGAGGTTGCTATGGATAAATTAACAGTCATGAATGAAATTAATGAAGTGCTTGATACGTATTGTGAAGGATGTTTTGTCAAAAGGCAACAGGCGAAGGATCTCGGAAAAACAGGAGCGCATCAGTTTTGCATCCGAATATGTACAATTGGAGAACAACTACAATTTTTAGGGAATGAAATGAATAAATTAACAAAATAATATCCCGCCAGGATCTTTCCGGCGGGATGTTGCATGTTTTATTATTAATTAATTATGTTATCGCCAAGACATTTGCCGCTTGGGGTCCTCGGTTACCTTCTACAATTTCGAATGAAACGGTTTGGCCTTCATCCAATGTCTTGAATCCATCTGACATAATGCCTGTATAGTGGACAAACACGTCTTCACCGTTGTCCGTTTCAATGAAACCATATCCTTTTTCATTGCTGAACCATTTTACTTTACCTTGGTACATGCTTATTCCTCCCTCGGCATTTCAATGTCTTATCCATTATTCACATGGATGCATTAACTATACATGAATCGACAATATACGTCAACGACATGCCTAAATTTTCAGTCGAATCTCATTTAAAATGAATATAGAAAAAGGTGGATCTTATGGAAACGATAGTGAGTAACATAACGGAGCGGGTAATCGATATTTATCGGCAGTTTGATGCGAGTCATGATTATGATCATGTCTTACGGGTTATGAAAAATGCGGAGGATATTGCACGGACGATTCCCGAAGCAAATCTTCTCATCATTCGGCTTGCCGTTCTTCTACACGATATCGACGATCCGAAATATAGAGAGAACGGTAACGTGACCCCAATGGAGCTACTTCGTTCCACCAGTACAAGTGATGAATTAGTAAAGAGGGTTTTGGAAACAATCAGAAGCGTCTCATTCAACGGCGGCAACGAAGAAGAAATCGTTTCGATTGAAGGGGCGATTGTGAGGGATGCGGATCGCCTCGACGCGATTGGTGCAATTGGAATTGCGCGGGCATTCGCATTTGGAGGAGCGAGAGGAAGAAAATTATACGATGCGGATGAAATTGCGAGAACGAAAATGTCTGAAGATGAATATCGTTCCAGGAAAACGGCTTCCGTCACGCATTTTTATGAAAAGCTGCTTTTACTGAAAGATTTGATGGTGACCGAGGAAGGGAAACGTCTTGCTGAGGAGCGCCATGCTTTCATGCTCGTTTTTTTAGAACAGTTACAGTTGGAAACTGGGTTTACGACTATAAGGAAATAAAAATGCGGGTATCCATCATTCAACGAGGATACCCGCATTTTTTAACGCAATTTCAGCGTTGTCGATTTGATGTTGCTCATCGGCCACTACGGTATGTAGGTGGATGCCGCCTTCAGCTAATTTGGATAAGTAAGCAGCATTTGCTTCATTGACCCGCCTCATGAATTCCTTCACTTCTAGACGATTAGACACCATAATGGAGGCACTCAAGTCGCCATATACAGGATGCTCAATTTTGACGTCCTTCACAAGCAATCCATGATCGACGAGGATGTTCAACTCTTCCTCCGTTTGCTCAGGTGAGTGTTGGCAGACGAGCACTTTTTCGATTTTTTCCGGACCTACCGATGCATGCATATACATATATCCTTGGCTTGTCGCAAGAATCGGTTCCTTTTTCGCTTTCAACAACGTAATATCTCCAACGATGACTTGGCGGCTGACATTCGTCAGTTCGCCAAGCTCTTTGCCTGTCAACGGGGTATCGGCTTTTTTCAATGTTTTCAAAATCAGTTGCCGGCGTTCATTACCAGGCATTTTCTCAGATCCAGTCAATGTCATCCCTCCATTTCATTCATTTTATCATATCCGTATCCACTGTTTCGTGTATAATGAAAAAATACATAGCAGAAGGAGGATTTACGATGACGAATTTAGTAGTCAATGTGGAAAAGACATTGAATCCGAAAACGAAGCCGGCATTCGATCAGCTTTCATTTGGTACCGTTTTTACTGATCATATGTTTACGATGGATTATACGGAAGGACAAGGGTGGTATGATCCGAAAGTTGTTCCGTATGAGCCGATTATGCTCGATCCAGCGGCAATGGTATTCCATTACGGCCAAACGGTGTTCGAAGGATTGAAGGCGTATGTGACGGAAGATGGCGAAGTAGTTCTTTTTAGACCTGAGGAAAATATGAAAAGATTGAACCGTTCGAACGAAAGAATTTGCATTCCAGCATTCGACGAGGAACTTGCACTTTCTGGTCTTAAGAAGCTAATTCAAGTCGATAAAGATTGGATTCCAAATATCGATGGGACATCCCTTTACATCCGTCCGTTCATCTTTGCTACGCAACCTTATTTAGGAGTTGCTCCATCGAAAACGTACCGCTTCATGATCATTCTTTCGCCAGTCGGCGCTTACTATAAGGAAGGCATTAATCCCGTCAAAATCGCGGTTGAATCTGAATTTGTTCGTGCAGTACGAGGTGGGACAGGCAGTGCAAAAACGGCAGGCAACTACGCCGGTGCGATGAAAGCGCAAGAAGTGGCGGAAGCAAAAGGCTATTCACAAGTGCTTTGGCTCGATGGGAAGGAACATCGATACATCGAGGAAGTCGGTGCGATGAATGTCTTCTTTAAATTGAACGGGGAAGTTGTCACACCCGAGCTCAATGGAAGCATTTTAGAGGGGATTACACGAAAATCCGTCATTGAATTGCTGCAGCATTGGGATATCCCTATTACAGAACGGAAAATTTCAATGGAAGAGCTTTACGAAGCTTATGAGTCCGGAATTTTGGAAGAAGCGTTCGGAACGGGTACTGCAGCGGTCATCTCTCCAATCGGAGAACTTTATTGGAATGATAAGAAAATCACTATTAATAATGGTGAAATCGGTTCATTATCACAAAAAATCTATGACACAATGACGGGCATCCAAACCGGAAAAGTGGAAGATCCGTTCGGCTGGCGGTTGACAGTAGACGTATAATCGTACAGATAAGTAGTACAGGCATCTTGTCGGAGACGGCAAGGTGTCTTTTATGCATTAATTAGGGAAGGGGTATCGTTTTGCAAATTACAGAAGTGACAATCCGTAAGATGAAAATGAGAATGAAGGAACCTTTTTCAACAAGTTTCGGAACGATGCAGGACAAGCAGTTTCTTCTGCTGGAAGTACATGATGAGCTTGGGAACATCGGCTGGGGAGAATCAGTAGCATTCGATGCCCCGTGGTATACGGAAGAAACGGTTGAAACGAATTTGCATATTCTCCGTGATTTCTTAATCCCTTTGCTCCTTGGGAAACAAATCGACCATCCCGAGCAAGTAAGCAAGCTGTTTGCTCCTATCCGCGGAAATAATATGGCGAAGGCCGCTATAGAATGCGCTATCTGGGATTTGTACGCAAAGCGGAAAGGAATCTCTTTGGCCGAAGCACTTGGCGGCCGACGTCAGCAGATTGAAGTTGGCATTAGCGTCGGTATACAAAATAATATGGCCGATTTGATTGAGCGTGTGCAACGTTATTTGGAGGAAGGCTATAAACGTATAAAAGTGAAAATTAAACCTGGAGCAGAAATTACTATTCTCCGTGGATTAAGGAACGCTTTCCCAGACGTCCCACTTATGGCGGATGCGAACTCAGCTTATACGTTGGATGATATCAACTTGTTAAAGCAGTTGGACGAGTTCGACCTTTTAATGATTGAGCAGCCGCTCGCACATGATGATATTATTGACCACGCTGTATTGCAAAAGCTGTTGAAGACTCCGATCTGTCTTGATGAAAGCATTCATTCATTGGAAGATGTGCGGAAAGCGATTGAGCTAGGGAGCACTAAAGTCATTAACGTGAAAATAGGGAGAGTCGGCGGCTTGGCCGAGGCGAAGCGAATCCATGACTACTGTATGGAAAAAGGTGTGCCTGTCTGGTGTGGCGGTATGCTGGAGGCAGGAATCGGACGCGCTCATAATATCGCATTGACGTCGCTGCCGAATTTCATTCTTCCAGGCGATACGGCAGGCTCATCTCGTTATTGGGAAAAGGATATTATTGAGCCGGAAGTAATTGTGGAAGATGGATACATAACGGTGCCGACCGCGCCAGGAATCGGTTATACGCCAAATCTTATCGCCATTGATGAATTCACGACGGATATATGGCATTTTCGGGTATGAACGAGAACTTTATCTGCACGAATGAGAACTCTTCCGGAATAAAAGAGAACTTTGTCCGAAAGAACGAGAACTCTTTCGATATTCGCGATGCATGCAACTTCTCTTCCGGAATATCCGTCTAAAGGATTGATGAAGTGTGCATCTTCCAGTAAAATGAACGTAGGTTTTGTAGAGAGGAAGTTTACATGTGAAAAAATTAATTAGTGTCCTTGCTGTCAGTTCACTCGTTTTTCTTCTAGCTGCTTGCAGCAGTTTAGGAGGGGCTCAAGGGACACAAAAGAAAATGACAGCTGGAGATTTACTCGATAAATCCCAAGAAGCGATGGACAACTCATTGAAAGCTGTCCGTTCGCATATCGTGTTTGATGATTACGCGGTTACTGTTTATGATGGCGATATTGAAAATAACGTGAAATCCGGCGTGAAATTCGATATGAAAGTTGAGGCTTTCCTTGACCCTGCGAAAGTTCATTTGCAGTCACAAGTCGCTCCACGTGGCGTGAAGGCATATAAGATGGATGTGTACCAAGTAGGAGATCGTGTCTTTGTAACTGACGAGCACAAAAACGAGTGGGATGAATTGTCTTCCGGTTCAGTCGAAGAATTGTTCGGTTCATTAGTCGCTGAAGCTTATCCAATCCTCGATGTGTCAAAGTTCAAAGAGTTCGAGGACGAATTTGTCCTGGAGCCAATCGAGTACGGATATGCATTGAGATTGACGTTGGACCGCGATGGATTCAAACGGTTCAAGAAGCTATTCCCGGATATCGGACCACGTGAAGACGGGTTCAACATCGTCGATAAACTGGATTTGGTCATCACTTTCAATAAAAGTACTTCATACGTGACAAGTTTTAAAATGTCTTCTGATATGAGAAACTACCGTGACGGAAACTCCTATCGATCCCGTCAGAAGCTGAATGCCACGTACAGTTATTTTAATGATATTGAAGATTTCAAGCTGCCGAAAGATGTTAGAGATTTGGCAGCGGAATGAAATGAAGAAACAAGAACACCCCAGAAGTTATAGTTAAACTTCTGGGGTGTTTTATATGGTTACAATCGGCATGAGCCCGTAGAAAATCGGTTTAACAGATTGCATAGGTAAAAGAAGAAGCGTGAAAACCTTCGTATCATAAGGTTTTCACGCATTTTTATAGATTGGGATTTTTTGTTATTATGTGTGACGCATCTACTTTCACATAATAGGTAACCGGTCAGCTTTTGCTAATTCTAATCGAAATTGGTGTAGAAATGTATTTGCGAGAGGGGAGTTTGCTTGTTGCTTAGATCTGATGATTCCAAAATCTAACGAGGAATCTATGTGCGACATGGGTAGGTGAATATTTTCTCCGCTTAAAACACTGGGCTCATATTTGAGAGAATGATTGAATACAAAAGTTATTGCAAGATTATTTTTAAGGGCTGCTCTAATGGCATCCGTATTGTTTGTTTTAAATAAAATAGTTAACTTACCATGCGCTTTTTCAAACTTTTTAACGAATTGATTAACTTCTTCAGAATCGTATAATACGAGTTTCTCCTCTAATACATTTTGGGGTGTCAGAATTCTATTATAGGCTAAAGATGAATATCGACTCATACAAACCTGGAATTTACCTCTATACAATGTTTCGAAAGTCAATTCATTACCAATTGCTATGTCTTTGTAAATGTTTATAAACCCGATGTTACATTGATTGTTTAGAATGTCATTTATTATTTCCCGCCCCTTTTTTTCAACTATTTCGATTAGGATAGCTGGATAATCATTTTTGAATTTTGCTAGTATGTTGACAAATAGGGGCATAAATCCGGGAACAGTTGCGATTTTCAATTCACCACTTGGTTCATTACTCCATCTATGCGCATCTTCTTTTAATTCTTGATATAGAGTATGAATGTCGTTTGCCTTCCCTATTATTTGTTGACCGAATAACGTTAAATCAGTACCATCTCTGGACCTGTTAAAAATTTTCGCACCGAGCTCATTTTCAACGGAGGTGATTGCTTGGCTTAAAGCCGACTGTGTAATGTGCAAATTCTGAGCTGCATGTGTAATAGAACCCAATTTGGCCACTTCTAAAATATATCGAATCCGATCTATATTCACTCAAATCTCCCCCTCTAATATAAGATTTTTTAATGTTAAACATTAAAAACATTAACTTTACTTAACTATAGCATACCTATAAAGTTAGTTGTAAGAATTAATGAAAAATTGAATTTCGCTGGTTTTTGTCATTGCCACGGCTGTGGAAGCCGATGTTTATTCAAAACTATTAACGAGGGGGTTATGAGTTTGGGCTTAAATCTCAATGAATTATTGACAAGTAGTTCTACTAAATTTCCAAATCGCAAAGCGGTGATAGTTGGAGATGAAAGTATAACGTATAAAGTACTTCAAAACCAAGTCAATCAATTTTCTGATATGTTGGTTGCTAAGGGGATTAAAAAGGGTGACAAAGTTGCTCTAGTATTGGGAAATTGTTCTGAATTTGTTATTGCTTATTTTGGTGTTTTACGTACAGGTGCGGTTGTAGTGCCAATTAATCCGATCTATACGGATAGCGAAGTTTACTATATTTTAGAAAACAGTCAGGCGACAATGGTGATTACACATCAATCGTTAGAGGAAAGGTTCTCTGCATTGAACGTTAAACTTCGAAATTTAACATCAATCTTATATACGGAGAACTTTGAAAGTTTACTGCAAGAAACGTATCCTTCACATGCACCGGCAGCTGTTAATGAACAGGATCTGGCCGTTATCTTATATACATCTGGAACGACGGGGAAGCCAAAAGGTGCGATGCTTACCCATCGGAATATGGTTTCCAATGCCCATTCCATATCAGAATTAACTGCAACGACAGAAGAAGATATCATGGTAACAGTTCTTCCGATATTCCATGTGTTTTGTATGACAGTTTGTATGAATGTACCGCTATCTGCTGGTGCGGCAATGCTAATTATACCGAAGTTTGCTCCGAAAGAAATCTTAGATGCGGTTGAAACTGAAAAGGCTACATTGTTTGCAGGTGTGCCAACGATGTACAGTTACCTACTTCAATTACCAAGAGAGTCAGCCTATAAATTCGCAACAATCCGTTTGTGTTTATCGGGTGGGGCTTCGTTGCCAGTTGAAGTGCTTCAAAACTTTGAAGAGAAATTCAACGTCAAAATATGTGAAGGTTTTGGGCTGTCCGAAACTGCTCCTGTAACCGCTTTCAATCCAGTTGATGGTGTGAGAAAATCAGGTTCCGTGGGTGTTGATATTCCTGGAGTGACGAATAAGGTAGTTAATCCGGAAGGACAAGAAGTTCCAAGAGGAGAAGTCGGCGAATTAATTGTCAAAGGGCCGAATGTCATGATGGGCTATTTGGGGATGCCAGAAGAAACGGCTGCGGCACTTAAAGATGGTTGGTTTTATACAGGTGATTTAGCCAAAATGGATGAAGAGGGGTATGTATTCATCATCGATCGAATGAAGGATATGATACTATCCGGCGGGTACAATGTTTATCCGAGAGAAGTAGAAGAAGTATTGTATGAGCATCCTGAAATCGTTGAAGCGGCAGTCATAGGCGTTCCACATACGGAGTTTGGTGAGTCCGTTAAAGCTTTCGTGGTGTCTTCATCACCTGCGCTGACGGCAGAAAGTGTCATCGAACATTGTCAAATTAAGCTGGCTAAATATAAAGTGCCAAGGGAAGTGGAGTTTTTACAAGAACTGCCTAAAAATACAACAGGCAAGATTTTGCGCAGAAGTTTAAGGGAGACAATCAGTACGTTTTGAGCGGGTATAATGGCATTTCCATAATACTAAAATAGAAGAATAGGGGATGGATAAAATGACTCAATCAGTAAGCAAACAAGCAGAGGGTGTATTGGACGCGAACTATGTGAATGCGGAAGAACTTCCGTGGTTTCCGTTTTTCGGAACTGAAGTAAAGTTGTGTAAAGTGAATGCGATTTCTGGTCAATTTATCGCCATAATGAAAGCGCCTCCCGGAATTCAATTTCCTCCTCATGTGCATCACGGCATCGTTATCGTGTATACGGTTCAAGGTCAATGGAAGTACATTGAGCATGATTGGACTGCTAAAGAAGGCGATGTTGTGTATGAACCGGCAGCATCACTTCATACATTAATCGTTCCGGCAGATCAAGAGCAAGACGCAATCTTGATGACTGTCATTGACGGTGCAATGGAATTCAGAGGGGAAAAAGATGAAATTATTTACATGCTCAACTGGAGAGAAGCTGTGCGACTCTACGAGGATCATTGTAAAGAGCATAATCTTGAAATTATTGATATTGGACAGCGCTAATGTGCTTGGTGAAAGCTAAGTAAGCGGTGTCATCTTGAAGGGTACCTGTGCAAGAACAAATTGTGACAATTCAACTATACGA
Source organism: Sporosarcina sp. UB5 (assembly GCF_050859005.1). Classification (GTDB taxonomy): domain Bacteria; phylum Bacillota; class Bacilli; order Bacillales_A; family Planococcaceae; genus Sporosarcina. The sequence goes on along the minus strand of NZ_CP125984.1, from coordinate 2,748,894 downwards.
ATAAATACGCAAAAGAAATCCATCCAAATCTTACCTAGATGAATTTCTATATTTGTTCATGTAATTGTAGTGTGTTGTCTGAATAATGTCTAGCGCAGGTACCAAACAATAACATATAAACGTCAAGATTTATTTACATATTAATACTTCAAACACGCACACCCCCATTTAAAAAATCGCAATACTTTTTACGAAAAGTACAATTGCTCGTTATTGTATTTCATAACCATTGTAGCGATATAGAAGAGGCTGTCTCAGACGTCGGTTTTCGCCGACTTCTGAGACAGCCCCTTTGATTTACTCTAAAGTCTGTATGCTGCCATACCAGTTCACTTTCCATTTTTCTCAATTGGCAATAAGGACCATTGAATATGAACGTCCGTTCGGAGTATACTGTATAGAACTAGTGTTCTTAATGGGGAGGAATACGCTATGTACGAAGATTTACCGGATCGAAAAATCGTATGTCTTGATATGCGAAGCTTTTACGCTAGCTGCGCAGCTACCATCGAAGGTCTCGATGTCATGGATACGCCTATCGCCATCATCGGTAATAAAGAACGTAAAGGGGGCGTTGTCCTGGCCGCTTCTCCCGTCTTGAAGAAGGAATTCGGCGTACAGACCGGAATGCGACTTTATGAAATCCCCGATGATCCTTCCATACGGTTGATCGAGCCAAAAATGCAGTTTTATATTGACGTTTCAATGGAAATCGCTCGTCATTTGAACCGCTACGTGCCGAAAGAGGCAATTCATGTCTATTCTGTCGACGAAAGCTTCATTGACTTAGGAGGGACAGAACGGCTATGGGGTCCTCCTGAAAAAACGGTTGAAAGGATCCAAGATGAGCTTGTAACTCAATTCCAGCTGAGATCCGCCTGCGGAATGGGGCCGAATATGTTGATGGCAAAGCTCGCTCTCGACTTAGATGCGAAAAAGACCGGCTTTGCCCGCTGGACGTATGACGATGTGCCGAAGAGGCTATGGCCGGTCGCGCCGCTTAGCCGCATGTGGGGAATCGGCAGCCGTCTTGAAAAGACGCTGAACAATATGGGGATCTTCTCAGTAGGCGATTTAGCCCGTACGTCCCTCGAACGGCTCGAAACAAAATTCGGTGTCATGGGCAACCAACTGTATCACCATGCGCATGGCATCGACTTATCCGACCTTGGAGCACCGCTCGTCGAAGGGCAGATCAGCTACGGAAAAGGGCAAATTCTGTACCGTGATTACACGAAGCGCGAAGACATCCTTGCCGTCATCCTCGAAATGTGCGAAGACGTCGCATTGCGGGCGAGGGAAGCAGGAAAGGCGGGGCGGACGGTTCATCTGTCAATCGGCTATTCGAAGAATTCGCTTGGAGGGGGATTCGGCCGTTCCCGTTCGATGCACGAAGCGACGAACGATACGATGGCCATTTACCGGTTATGCACACAGCTGCTCGATGAATTCCACGACGGCCGTCCCGTACGGCGCATTGCCATCAGTCTGGCGAATTTGGAAAATGAATATTCCATGCAACTTAGCTTGTTTGACGAGCATAAATGGCGTAACCGCCAACTCGGAGCAACGATGGATTCATTGCGCAAAAAATACGGCTCCACAGCCGTATTGCGCGCAGTTTCCTACACAGACGCAGGAACAGCCGTCCACCGCTCCAAACTTATCGGCGGGCATTTCAAGTAAACATTGTAAATGAAGGGTGATGATCTGATGATTCGTGACCGAGGACGTATCAAATGGACGGCGATGATGCTGCCCGAACATGTCGAGCAACTGCGTGATTGGCAAAAGGAAGACGGTCTGCAAACGAGGCAACAACCCGACGAACAACAGATAGAGGAGTGGAATTACAGAATAAATGAAGCAATGAAGAGGAATGAGCAACTTTCCATCGATTATTGGCATGAAGGTGCGATCATGACGGGAAAAGGGTTTATCCGAAAAATTGATGCACTGGAAGGGAATCTTTATCTTCATCCAGAGTCCGGCGAAGCACATCGAATTCCATTTGTCGACCTAAAAAGTATTTCAGAATCCGAATAATTTGAGTTTCGTACCTTTTCTATTGTTCAGAATTTTGATAGACTATTCAAGGACAGAGAAAAGGGGGAGTACCGTGAAGGTCTTACTGCAGCTTAGCTGGTTTTTCAAACAACGGAAGAAACAATATGGACTTGGTATTGCGGCGCTTATGTTCGTCTCAATATTGCAATTGCTTCCACCAAAAATCATCGGCTTAATTGTCGATGATATTACGTACGACACATTGACAGCTTCTGAGCTGACAAAATGGCTCATCATCTTGGCGGTTGCCGGAATACTGATGTACGTGTCACGCTATTATTGGCGCGTCATGATTTTCGGTTCCGCGGTCCTTTTATCGCGGACGATGCGCGAAAGGTTATTCAACCACTTTACGAGAATGTCACCTTCTTTTTATCAAAAAAGACGGGTTGGGGATTTGATGGCCCATGCGACAAATGACATCAACGCCGTCCAACAGACGGCAGGAATGGGAATATTGACGCTCGTCGACTCCATTTCTACAGGCGGTTTCGTCATTTTGACGATGGCATTAACAATCAACTGGAAATTGACAGTCATTGCACTTATTCCATTTCCATTTATGATTTTCCTGACAAGTTATTACGGAAGATTGCTTCGCCGTCGTTTCCGCTCTGCGCAAGAGGCATTCTCCAATTTGAATGACAAGACGCAGGAAAGCATATCGGGAATAAAAGTAATTAAAACGTTTGGGCAACAAAAAGAGGATATTGAAGACTTTACGGATTTATCGACGGATGTCGTCGGTAAAAATATGAGAGTGGCAAAAGTGGATGCGCTTTTCGATCCGACCATCACAGGCATATTTGCGGTATCTTACATTCTATCTTTCTATTTCGGAACAAAATTCATCATTGCGGGGGATATGTCCATCGGTGATATGGTGGCATTCGGTACGTACCTAGGACTGCTCGTATGGCCTATGCTCGCTTTCGGGTTCTTGTTCAATATCGTGGAACGAGGAAACGCTTCGTACAGCCGTATTACGGAACTATTGTCCATCAACCCGGATATTAAAGACGTTACAGGGGCAATCGATCGCCGCCCGGAAGGAGATCTCTACTTCGATATCGACGAATTCAAATTCCCTGACGATGAAAGTCCGGCACTCCATAACGTCCACTTCACGTTGAAGCGCGGTGAGACGCTCGGCATTGTCGGGAAGACAGGATCTGGGAAAACAGCAATTCTAAAATTATTGCTAAGAGAGTTTGAAGGATATAAGGGAAGCATCGTTTATGGCGGTCATCCAATTAATCAATACAAACAGCAACGTTTACGCGAGTCAATCGGATATGTACCGCAAGATCATTTCCTATTCTCGACGACGATTGCGGAAAATATTGCGTTCACAAATCCGAAAATTGATCGTGAGAGGATTTATGACGCGGCAAGACTTGCCCATATCCATGATGACATTGAAGGATTTGCAGAAGGGTATGAAACAGTCGTAGGGGAACGAGGCGTTTCATTGTCAGGTGGCCAGAAGCAACGGGTCTCTATTGCACGCGCGCTCATCATGCAACCCGAATTACTCATTTTGGATGATTCACTGTCAGCAGTCGATGCGAAAACCGAAGAAGCGATTCTTGAATCGCTAAAGCAGACACGGACTGGCGAGACAACAATCATTACGTCCCACCGATTAAGCGCCATCCAGCACGCCCATAAAATCATCGTCATGCATGAAGGGACGATTGTCGAAGCGGGCACGCATGAAGAATTAATTGCGTTGGATGGAAAATATAAAGAAATGTACGACTTGCAACAATTAGAAGTGCTTGTCGAGCAAGGAGGGGAAGACTAATGCAGATGGAAAAACAGCCAAAATTGACAGCGAAGGACCAATGGAAAGTGTTCAAACGGTTAATGCGCTATGCAATTCCGCATAAAGGGAGCATTTCGATCGCTCTATTCTTCCTTATCCTAACGATAACGGGAAGCATTGTCGGACCACTCATCATTCAATCATTCATCGATAATAATTTGACGCCGCTTCACTTCCCGAGAAACGAAGTGATGACGCTTGCGCTCGTCTATATAGGGTTGCAGATTTTCATTGTCGTTGTATCGTATTTTCAATTGCTTCGTTTTCAGGACATCGCTTTGAAAATCATTCAGCAAATGAGGATTGATGTGTTCACGAAAGTCCAAGGACTCGGCATGCGCTACTTTGATAAGACGCCGGCAGGCAGCATCGTGTCACGTGTGACAAATGACACGGAGTCGATTAAGGATATGTTCGTCAGTGTCGTCGTCACTTTCCTGCAAGCGATCTTCGTCATTATCGGAGTGTATATCGCGCTCTTTTCACTTGATGTGAAACTATCGCTCGTTTCCATGGTACTTTTGCCACTGTTCCTTGCAATTATTATCGTCTACCGTCGATACAGTTCGGATTTCTATCAGGACCTTCGGGAACGATTAAGCCAATTGAACGCCAAAATTGCAGAATCGTTATCGGGCATGGGCATGATCCAAGCATTTAGACAGGAACAACGATTAGCAAGTGAGTTCGATGATATAAATGAAGGACATTATCGTGCAGGAATGCGAAACATTAAATTCGATAGTATTCTTTTAGGGCCATTCATCGACTTGCTCTATGCGTTCGCTATCGTGTTCGTCCTTGGCTATTTCGGATTCATGTCAATGGACAGTGCAGTTGAAGTAGGGATCATCTATGCGTTCACGACGCTAATTGGACGTTTGTTCCAACCGGTACAGCAAGTAATGCAACGGATGTCTATCTTCCAACAGGCACTCGTTTCTGCGTCGCGCGTATTTAAATTAATGGATGACCCAGATATGGAGCCTGCGCAACAAGAATCAGAGCATACGGAAATTAAAGAAGGGACAATTGAATTCCGAAATGTGACGTTTTCCTACGACGGCAAAAACGACGTACTGAAAAACATCTCATTCACAGCGAATGCTGGCGAAACGGTTGCGCTAGTCGGGCATACGGGAAGCGGAAAGAGCTCCATCATTAACTTGCTTATGAGATTTTACGAATATGGCAAAGGGGAAATCCTCATTGACGGAGTTTCTTTGAAAGACTTGCCGAAGGCTGAACTCCGGAAAAAGATTGGGCTCGTCCTTCAGGATCCATTCTTGTTCTATGGAGATATTGAAAGCAATATTCGCTTGCACAATAAAGAGATGTCTTCCGAGGAAGTTAGAGCGGCAGCCGAATTTGTCCAAGCGAATGAATTCATTGAAAAACTGCCGGATAAATATTCACAGAAAGTAACAGAGCGAGGGTCGACATTCTCGAGCGGTCAGCGTCAGCTTGTCGCATTCGCTCGGACAATCGCAACAAACCCGAAAATCCTTGTATTAGATGAAGCAACTGCTAACATCGACACGGAAACGGAAGTTGCCATCCAAGCGAGCTTGGAAAAAATGCGAAAGGGCCGTACGACAATTGCAATTGCCCATAGGTTGAGCACAATTCAGGATGCGGAGCTCATCCTCGTCCTCCATCAAGGCGAGATCGTCGAACGCGGAACCCACCAGCAACTACTCGCGCAAAAAGGACTTTATTATATGATGTACCAACTGCAAAACGGTCTCATGGAAGACGCTATGTAATCGACCGGTTCGCCAACGCAGGCGAACCGGCTTTTTAGCTTTGTCTAGCTCCGGGCGCCAGGTGCTCGGGTCATAAGCCAGCTCTGCTGTACGGCAAAGAACGCCGTTTCGCAGATCTATCTTATGCCTGTCGCACCTAGGCAGGCGCCCTCCGCTTTTCGGTGTTCATAAAGAATTCACAGTCAAAATAGACGTAATTCGGCTACGAATTTGATACGATGGAAGGAGAACTTTGAAGGGGAGAGATAGATGGCAACTGATTTAAATATATTTCTAGCATTTGGCGCAGGTTTTCTCAGTTTCATATCTCCTTGCGTCTTGCCATTGTATCCGGCATTCATATCTTATATAACCGGCATGTCAATTGAAGAACTGAAATCAGATTCGAAAAAGATGAATCGAAATGGCATGTTCCATACATTATTCTTTTTACTCGGATTTTCAGTTGTATTCGTCTTTTTAGGATTCAGTACATCCTTTGTCGGCAATTTCTTTATACAGTATAAGGATTTGCTAAGACAAATCGGTGCCATTTTTATCGTCTTGTTCGGACTTATGGTCATCGGATTATTTACACCAAAGTTTTTAATGAAAGAACATCGGCTACAATTTAAAAATCGTCCCGCTGGTTATTTAGGGACAGCGTTAATTGGCCTAGCCTTTTCTGCCGGATGGCAACCGTGCATGGGGCCAATCATCGGTGCGATCATTGGGCTTGCTGCAGCGAATCCTGGCTCAAGCATGTTGTATATGATGATGTATGTGCTCGGTTTTGCGATTCCGTTTTTCGTCTTGTCGTTTTTCATTACACGACTCGGTTGGATTCGCAATAACAGCAATCTCATTATGAAAATCGGAGGCTATATTATGATAGCCTTTGGACTGTTGCTGTTCTTTGACGGCATCGTTTTTCTGACAAGCTTACTAAGCCCGATATTCGGGGATTTCCAAGGGTTTTAATAGAAAACAATGAGCCTCCAAGTATTTTTCTTGGAGGCGTAATTGATTGTTAAGTGGAGGGTTTGCCGATGCAAGAAATCGGATCTTTTGAACAGTGGCTAGACATATCAGCGAATGAGCAAAGGCTATTATTGTTTGTAAAAACGGATCATTGTTCCGTCTGTGAAGGGCTTTATCCGCAAGTAGCTGAACTAATGGAGGAGTATCCATTCCCTTTCTATAAAGTGAATGCGGCTCAAGTACCTGAAATGGCTGGACAGCTTTCGTTATTCACCGCCCCAGTCGTTCTTCTATTTTATAAAGGAAAGGAAACAGCCAGGTTCGCAAGGTTTGTCCAAATGGATCAGTTAACACATCGGATGAATGAACTGGTGGAGTGGGGAGAGGATCATGTTTAGGCTTCAGGAGATTATCGATTTTATTTTTAATGAAATTCCATCAATCTACTTAATCATCGGTTCGACAGTTTTGTTTCTCTTCATGGGGACGATGGCGTTCATAGTACGGACAAAAGCGGCAAAAAGACCGATTTCACCGAAAAGAATTATCTTACCGCCACTGTTCATGTCGACAGGTGCACTTATGTTCTTATTTGAAGAGTTTAGAGTGCCTTTGCCTCAAGTCTTCGAAGCGATCTTTGTTGGAATGTTATTTTCAATTGTATTGATCAAAACGACCAATTTTGAAGCAAAGGGTGAAAACCTTTATGTCAAAAAGTCGAGGGCGTTCCTAATCATTCTAGTCGGCTTGCTCATTGTACGTTTTGTTGCAAAATTGATATTAAGCAGCTCCATCGACGTCGGCGAGCTAGGTGGCATGTTCTGGATACTCGCATTCGGCATGATTGTCCCTTGGCGCATTGGAATGCTCGTTAAATACTTCAAACTAAAAAACAGCATTGAAAAAGCCTCCTAATTGAATGGAGGCTTTTTGATTCATTTAAAATAAATGCTCATAAGGTGTTAGATCGATTTCCATCGAGTCCAACTTTCTTCGTAAAAATTTATGATCGCGTTTTGGGGTAGCGATTATGTAACCGCGGATAATATGGTCGAAGTCTATCATCTTTGCACGGTCCTCCAACGCAATTTGGCCGATTTTAGCGGCAATTTTCTGTTTGGCGACGTCACGGAATAATTCTGGAACGGGGCTGACGAGTTCATTTAACAACTTTTTTGCTTCCTCATTCCAAAGATGAAGGGATTCGTTTACATAATGTTCTTCCCAATCAAGTGTCGATTTGCCGTCCGCCTTCGGAAACACTTTCAAAAATTTACGGAACATAAAGAAGCCGCCAATTCCGAAAAGCCCAACTAAGACGATACACCAAAAAATGATGAACCATAAAAAAAAGTCTTGCAACTATCTTCACCTCTTCCATTCTACTTCCCATTATAAGAGCAATTCCGAAAAAATACACGGACAAAGTATCCTTTCTCTCTTTCTACGTCTATATAACGTGTGAAAGGAGGGGAAAGCAAATGGCGACAATCGAATTCAGACATGCAGTCGGAAGAGTGTATTTCGACGGCGGGATGACAGGAGATGGGAAAATGATCCGTAAATCAAAAACCTATCGCAATCTCGCAGAAGGAGCAACTGCAGAAAATTTGCATAATGCTCTATTACAATTGGCACAGCTGTCTAAGTATCCGTTCATCGGAGCGGAGAAAATTGAAACAGCAGACATTATGAACTAATGATGAAAAGGGGGAATGAGGAATGGCAAAGACATTACAATTGAGCTTTACGACAGCAGAAGGAAAGCAGACATCGCTTACCGTAGACGAGCCGAAAGATGGGTTAACACCTTCGGAAGTGGAGGCTGCTATGCAGCAAATTATTAGTTCCGGAGTATTCGAGGTGGACGGTTATCCGCTTGAAGCCATTAAAGGCGCACGTATTGTGGAGCGTACAGTAACAGAACTTGTAAACGTATAATTAAAATTTGGCCCCCAGCCCCGAACTGGGGGCCTTTTCAAATTCAGCAATCCAGCTCCGGGCGCCAGAGGCTCGGGGTCATAAGTCAAAGCTGCTGTGTGGCAAAGGACGCCACTTCGCAGCTTCGCCTTATGCCTGTCGCCTCTAGGCAGGCGCCCTACGCTTTATAATAAGAGAGGGGGGGTGTTTCAATATGGAACAATGGTTGGATCTTGTACAGCAGATTGGATTTCCAATCTTTGTATCATTCTATCTGTTGCACCGGCTTGAAACGAAGCTCGAAGCGATTCATAAAGCTCTTGTTTCATTAAATATGAAGTGATTATACGAAAACGTCATTGATTTGACATGAATGAATAGCTAGCGCGGTTGTTTGGTAGGTATCTATCCACTATGATAAAGTTAGTATTCATAATGGGGGGAAGTCTATATATGCGTAAAAAAGTTTTCCTATCATCTGTCATGACGTTCATGTTATTATTGTTGAGCGCGTGTTCAATGGGTGGATTCAAAGCGGATCATAAGTATAAGATTGACCCGTTTGACTTCACGAATCAGCATCATGAACAAGTAACCCTCGACGACTTAAAGGGTACTGTCTGGATTGCCCAGTTTGTATTCGTAAACTGCGAAACTGTTTGTTTGCCGATGATGGCAAATATGGCAGATCTTCAACAGATGCTTCATGATGAAGGCATCGAAGATTATAAAATCGTATCATTTAGCGTAGATCCGAAAAACGATACTCCTGAAGTTTTACAAGAATATTTGGATGCATTCGATCCTATCGATCAAAGCAAGTGGGAAATGCTGACGGGTTATAGCCAAGAAACAATTGAAAAATTGGCAATTAGCTCTTTTAAGACATTCGTCAGTAAAACACCTGGGGTGGATCAAGTCACCCACGGGACTGCATTTAGCTTGATCAATAAAGATGGAGTATCTGTAAAGACATATAGTGGTGCGGAAAATGTACCTTATGAAGAAATTGTGAATGATATGAAGGTACTCATTAAAGAAAAGCCTAAATCGTAACGAATCTAAATAGAAAAGGGTGGTGCAGTGAAAAAGAAGAAAAAGGGGTTATCCGTCAAAACGAAAGTTTTCATGATTGTTTTGCTTATCCCTGTCGCTGTAACCACCTTCACTTTATCAGCCATCATTTGGACAGGTATTCAAAATCCCGAGCTCATTAAAAAGTCTGCAAGCACGTTGCTGGAATTCCAGGAACGTCATACAGCATTGAAGATTCCGGAGAAATACATTCCGATTTATCAAGCTGCTGCAGAGGAGTATGGGGTTCCTTGGACGCTTCTCGCTGCCCATCATCGGATTGAAACCCGATTTTCAACGATGGATCCTTTGTTGTCCCCGGCAGGTGCTGAAGGGCATATGCAATTCATGCCTTGCACATTCGTAGGTTGGGGATACCCGGGTTGTGGAGGGCTAGGAAAAGGAAATATACCGGAAAAGGATAAGACTGATCCCGCAGTCATTCAAAAATATGGCGGATATGGTGTCGATGCGAATGGAGATGGAATCGCCGACCCTTTCGATATTGAAGATGCCATTTTTAGTGCCGCACATTATTTGTCTAAAAGTGGAGCGGCAGACGGGGAAATTGAAAAAGCAATTTTCCATTATAACCATAGTGAAAAATACGTTGAAGACGTCTTATGGTTTTTTAATGAATTCGAAAACCAAAGACTCGAACATGAATAAAAGAGCATCAAGAGTGAAATCTCTTGATGCTCTTTTCACATTTTACGTCCAGACTCCGGGCGCTAGCTGATGCCTTAATTTCTGCAAAAGCCGCAGAAATACGGCAAATCGAACCCTTCGCAGTTCGATTGGCTCGGGGTCATAAGTCAAAGCAGCTCTGTGGCAAAAAGCGCCACGCCGCATCTTTGTCTTATGCCTGTCGCCTTTTAGCAAGCGCCCTACGCTTTTGTTAAGTCGCTTTACGCATCGATCTCATTATCAAGCCTACAATAAAGACGAGGATAATTGAACCGAGCAGTGCGGGAAGAATGTAGAAGTCTGAAACTCTTGGGCCCCATTCTCCAAGCAACATACCACCGATCCATGCACCGATAATACCTGCAATAATATTACCAATCACTCCACCCGGAATGTCTTTTCCTAAAATAAGGCCTGCAAGCCAACCGATAATTCCACCGATAATTAAAAACCAAATAAAGCCCATTCGTACCAACTCCTTTTTAGTGATTCATAATTGCTTATGTAGTATATGGATATCCGTAAATTCCATACAATAAACATCTATCGCAAGAAATCACTAAAAAAGCCAACTTATGAGCGGATGATTTTGGCTCCTAATGTCTTTTCAAAATGCCCTAGCGCCCATTCGTGTCCTGCCGGATTGAAGCTTGCGACACCTTGTTCGTGAATGACGATGTCAAAGCCTCGATTATAAGCATCAACAGAAGTATGAAGGATGCAAATGTCCGTACAAACCCCGACTAAGTGCAATTCAGTAATCCCACGTGCACGTAGCTGCAATTCCAAATCAGTTCCCGCGAAGGCGCTGAAACGTGTTTTGTCCATCCAAATTATCTTATCCTTGTTCTCTGCATACAAGTTGTGAAGTTCACCGTAAAGATTCCGCCCAGCAGTGCCTACAATATTGTGGGGAGGAAACATCTTCGTTTCAGGATGATATGGATCATTTTCTTTGTGAAGATCGACAGGCATAATGACAAGATCATCTGCGTCCAAAAATTGCTTTGTCAACTTAACGATATACGGCTCCAGGTCAATGCCGGGTTGACCGCATGTCAACGCTCCATCTTCTGCAACAAAATCGTAAGTGTAATCGATTACTAACAATGCTTTTTTCAACAATCCCACTCCTTTATCGTTCTTTCATTCTATCATGCCATATGTTTAGAAAAAATTCAGTAGAATCTTGTAGAATTCTATTGAAGGAATCGAAAACTTTGCATGAATATGTTTTTCAGAATATACTTGATAGTGGGTCGCGTCTTTATTCCTCCATATATGCGGTTACGGTCATTATATTTTCTTATGGAAGACTATAATTTTTAAGTATTTTACTTATGAACGTCGCTATCATATGATGGAATAGAGAAAAGATCTTAATTCACGGCCTTTTCAGTACATAAAGGAGGAATAACAATGGCAAAAAGCAACTTGCATAATAGCCGCCAATCATTCGAACTGAATGGCAAGACGTATAACTACTATCGTCTGAAAGCTCTTGAAGAAGCCGGCATTGCTAATGTTTCAAAACTACCTTACTCAGTCAAAGTACTACTTGAGTCCGTCTTGCGCCAACATGACGGGTATGTGATCAAAGACGATCACGTTGAAAACTTGGCAAAATGGGGCAAGGATGCAGATAAGGACGCAGAAGTTCCTTTTAAGCCTTCCCGCGTTATCCTGCAAGACTTCACTGGAGTTCCAGTTGTCGTTGACCTTGCATCCCTTCGTTCAGCAATGGCTGAAATGGGTGGAGACCCGAATAAAATCAATCCGGAAATCCCAGTTGATCTCGTTATTGACCACTCGGTACAAGTTGACCGCTACGGTACACCGGATGCACTCCGCCTTAACATGGAGCTTGAGTTCGAACGTAACGCTGAGCGTTATCAATTCCTGAGCTGGGCACAAAAAGCGTACGATAACTATCGCGCAGTACCTCCTGCAACGGGGATCGTTCACCAAGTAAACCTTGAGTACCTAGCTAACGTTGTGCATGCAGTCGAAAACGAAGACGGCACATTCGAAACGTATCCGGATACACTTGTCGGAACTGACTCCCATACGACAATGATTAACGGAATCGGTGTACTCGGATGGGGTGTCGGCGGAATCGAAGCTGAAGCTGGTATGCTTGGACAGCCATCTTATTTCCCAATTCCTGAAGTTATCGGTGTAAAACTAGTTGGCGAACTTCCGAACGGTACAACTGCGACTGACCTCGCGCTTAAAGTAACACAAACACTTCGTGCGCATGGCGTTGTTGGTAAGTTCGTCGAGTTCTTCGGACCTGGCGTCTCAAAATTGCCACTTGCTGACCGTGCAACGATTGCAAACATGGCACCAGAATACGGTGCAACTTGTGGTTTCTTCCCGGTTGACGAAGAGTCACTCGATTACATGCGCCTAACAGGCCGTGAAGAAGAACATATCCAAGTTGTTAAGAAATATCTTGAAGAGAACGACATGTTCTTCACTGCAGATAAAGAAGAACCAACATATACAGATGTAATCGAAATCGACCTTGCGAAAATCGAAGCAAACCTTGCGGGACCGAAACGTCCACAAGACTTAATTCCACTTTCCGGATTGCAACGTTCTTTCAAAGATTCAGTAGTAGCTCCTGAAGGGAACCAAGGATTCGGTCTTACGCCGAAAGAATTCGAAAAGCAAGCAAATGTTGAGTTTGCAGATGGACGCACTGTTGGTATGAAAACAGGTGACCTCGCAATCGCAGCAATCACTTCTTGTACGAACACATCCAACCCTTACGTTATGTTAGGTGCTGGACTTGTTGCGAAGAAAGCTGTCGAAAAAGGACTTACACCTCCTGCATACGTGAAAACATCACTTGCACCAGGTTCAAAAGTCGTTACAGGCTACCTAGAAGACTCCGGTCTAGCAAAATACTTGGATCAAATCGGATTCAACACAGTCGGTTACGGATGTACGACATGTATCGGAAACTCCGGTCCACTTCTTCCTGAGATCGAAAAAACGATTACGGAAAATGACCTACTCGTTTCATCTGTTCTATCCGGTAACCGTAACTTCGAAGGACGTATCCACCCACTCGTAAAAGCGAACTACTTGGCTTCACCGCCACTAGTTGTCGCATATGCGCTTGCTGGAACAGTCGATATCGACTTCGAAAAAAATCCAATTGGTAAAGCGAAAGACGGCACGGATGTATACTTCAAAGACATCTGGCCAACATCAGAAGAAGTGAAGGAAGTCGTAAAAGCGACAGTAACTCCTGAACTCTTCCGCAAAGAATATGCTCGCGTATTCACTGAAAACGAAGCGTGGAATGCAATCGAAACGACTGATGATTCGTTGTATGATTTCGATGAAAACTCAACATATATTCAAAATCCTCCGTTCTTTGAAGGACTAGCAAAAGAGCCAGCTGATATTCAAGCTCTTTCCGGACTTCGCGTCATCGGTAAATTCGGTGACTCCATTACGACGGACCATATTTCTCCTGCAGGTGCAATCGGTAAAGATACACCAGCTGGTAAATACTTGCGTGAGCGCGGCGTAAGCCCGCGTTACTTTAACTCTTACGGTTCCCGTCGTGGTAACCATGAAGTTATGATGCGCGGTACATTCGCGAATATCCGTATTCGTAACCAAATTGCAAAAGGCACAGAAGGCGGATTCACAACGTACTGGCCAACAAAAGAAATCATGCCTATTTATGATGCAGCTATGAAGTATCAAGAAGATGCTACTGGCCTTGTAATCTTGGCAGGTAAAGATTACGGAATGGGCTCTTCACGTGACTGGGCTGCAAAAGGTACTTCACTATTAGGTATCAAAACAGTCATCGCGGAAAGCTACGAACGTATTCACCGTTCAAACCTTGTCATGATGGGTGTTCTTCCTCTTCAATTCATGAACGGGGAAAGCGCTGAAACACTTGGCCTTACGGGCGAAGAAGAAATCAGCGTAAACATCGCGGAAGGCGTAAAACCACGCGATATCCTGAAAGTGACAGCAACTGCAAAAGACGGCACTGTCAAAGAGTTCGACGTACTAGCTCGTTTTGACTCCGAAGTTGAAATCGACTACTACCGTCACGGCGGAATCCTTCAAATGGTTCTTCGTGATAAAATGAAAAACAACTAATTAGCGTAACAAAGGCGTCCGATTTAATCGGGCGCCTTTTTATTTGTCGTAAAACTGTAAATTTCGGTCTTTTCTCCAAAAGACAATCATACAATATAAATGTTGAACTTAAACGCCAAGGAAATGGAGGAATACACTATTAATGCGTAAACTGAACAAAGCTTTTTTGATTGCAACTTCTACTGTCTTGTCTTTTGGAATGTTTTTATCGGTTGCCAATGCTTCAACTACCGTGAATGGACAACCAGAAAAAGTACGGATCCAAGTTGCTGCCACTGATACAATTATTACGAAAGAGGAATTGATTAAGAAGTTTCGAGAAATGTTCCCTAAACAGTTTGATTTCTTAACGAATAGTGATTTTCATGTGAGCAGTTCACATATTTTTCCTGACGATGAAACAATGCGGCATGATCTGCATTTTACTAAGACTGTTCAAGGGAAACGGGTATACGGGAATATAGGGTTTGTTGGAGAGGAATTGGACATTGAATACTTTTCCTATCAACCTGCTAATGTAACGGATGCTTTGTTCCCTGCAAAAGTTTCAAAAGAAGAAGCAAAAAAAATAGCGGAAGATTTTCTGAAGAAATTTCTTAAAGAAAAAGACTATCAATTAGAATCAGACTCGTTCAATTATTATCCGCAACAAATATTGACAGAGCCAATTCGTTACTCATTTAATTTTGCACGTACAAAAAATCAAGTACCCATTGCTGACCAAAGAATGGACGTATCCGTTCTAGGGAACGGTGAAGTCGTCAGTTTTTACAAGATGTCACCACCGTCGAAACCATCTACTTTTGATGATGTCAAACAACTAAAAGATAAGAATGAGGTAGTAAAGAAGGTTAAAGAAAAACTTTCTGTAGATTTGACCTATCAGATTAACTATGATTACCAAACTGGCGATCGAAAAGTAGAGCTAATCTACCGTCCAACAGCAAAATTGCAAGGTGTTGAAGCGACATCAGGGAATTGGATGACTGCTAACGGATACGAAAAAGATTTTCCGGAGAAAACAAAAATTGAAAAGATTGTAGCGAAACCGCTCCCGGTAAAAGAGAAAGCCATTACTGTAGAAGAAGCGAAGAAAATTGCCGAACAATTTCTCGCCGTGGATATCGATAAAGTAAAATTAAAAATCGATTCGATCCAAGAAATAGAGAATTATAACGGGCAAGCAGTCATTAGTGTCCAATATACGTATCTGTATGCGAATGGCGGATACGGAGGCAGTTTAGAAATTAATAAAAAAACAGGTGAGATCATCCAATACTACGATATGAAAGATTACTTACTCAAGGAAATTGGAGAAGATCCTAAAAAAGGCGGCACTCTTTCCCAAAAAGAAGCACTCAACCAAGCTGTGAAATATTTAAAAGAATGGGTTCCTTCCTATCTACACAACTATGCGATGCCTGTAGAAGAACCTTATTTTGAAGAAAGAATGGGTTCTTATCACTTTGTCTTCCCTAGACTTGTGAATGGGATTGTTGTCGTGGGCGATCAGATTAGTGTAGGAATAGCTGCTGGCGGTTCTTTAAACAGCTTAAGTGTCTACCATCAAGAAATGGAAAATTGGCCATCAAGCGATAAAGTGATATCCGAGCAAGAAGCTAAAACGATTTTTGAAAAAGCGCTAAGCCTGAAACTTACGTATATGAAACATGCTAAAAATCAAACGGAAAATCATTATGATCTAGTCTATTTACCAGTATTTAACGAGGATCCGTATAGTTATATGAATGCTGCTACAGGGGAATGGAATAACTTGTTTAGCGGCAAAGATTCAATAACGATATCACATCCTTGGGCGGAAGAAGAGCTGAATTATCTTATTAATGCCAAAGTGTTGAACGTGAAAGATGTTAAGAGTTTTAATGGCGATGCCGCCATTTCTAAAGGAGAAGCATTGAAAGTGCTTATGAATTCCCTCACCTATTTCTATTACGGCGGTTATTACTACGGTGGAGAAAACACGAACCAAACATTTGATAATATAGACCCGAAACATCCGTTATATCAGGAGATTGAACGTGCAGTTGAAGCCGGCATCATCAAAGCGGACAGTAAGAATTTCGATGTCGATGCGCCGATTTCAAGAGAAGAGCTTTCTGTTTGGATGATTCGTGTATTAGGGCTCGAGCAAGCAGCAAAAGATAGCAGTATTTATAAGCTTAGCTTCGTAGATGCCGATAAAGTTCAAAATGCAAATACGGGTTATGTAGCTATTGCAAGCTCGCTAGGATTATTACAAGCGGAGAAAAATCGAATTAACCCTGCTCGTGAAGTGACGTATGCAGAGTTGGCGGTGTCAACGATTCGTTTGGCGCATGCAATTGCCGAAAGCGGAAGAGGTCTGCGCTATTATTGAATAGCTATTGACATAACCAAAATGGTCACATATAATACAATACAATTAATTATCAATAAATGAGCGTTGAGAAGGACATGAATCATTTCGGAAGCTTCCCAGAGAACAGGACCTTGGCTGGAAGTCCTGTAGCAGATAGATGATTAACCACCTTCGAGCTATCATAGAGGACAGCATCTATGCAGAAACTATGATCGGGAGACCGTTATCGATTGAGCGCGCATGTTTTAAACATGGCGAAATCAGGGTGGCACCACGACCGCATTCGTCCCTTTATTGGGGATGAATGCGGTTTTTTTGAATTTAATCCAGCTACGGGCGCTAGCTGCTCGGGTCATAAGCTAGCCCTGCTTCACGGCAAAAAGCGCCGTTTTGCATGTCTGTCTTATGCCTGTCGCAGCTGAGCGAGCGCCCTTCGCTTTTTTTATTTTCATAATAAGCGTTGAGAAGGACATGAATCATTTCAGAAGCTTTACCAGAGAACAGGACCATGGCTGGAAGTCCTGTAGCGGATAGATGATTTACCACCTTCAAGCTATCGTAGGGGACTGCATGTTGCAGGAAACTATGATCGGGAGACCGTTATCAATTGAGCGCCACGTTTGTTTAAACATGGCGAAATCAGGGTGGTACCACGACTGCATTCGTCCCTTTACTAGGGAGGAATGCGGTTTTTTATTTATATACAAAGTAGGAGGAATTGAAATGTCAGTACAAATGGATATTGAAAAAAGGAATCATCGTAAATTAGGCCAGGAGCTAGAACTGTTTATGTCGTCGGAAGAAGCGCCAGGCATGCCATTCTATTTGCCGAAAGGAATGATTGTACGAAATGAGTTGGAGCAATTTTGGAAAAAGAAGCATCTAGAGTCGGGCTACGAAGAGATCAAAACTCCGATCATGATGAAACAGGTGCTTTGGGAGCAATCGGGCCATTGGGATCATTATCATGAAAATATGTACTTTTCGGATGTCGATGAACAGCAATATGCTTTGAAACCGATGAATTGCCCGGGGGCGATGCTCATCTTTAATCACAAACGTAGAAGCTATCGGGAACTACCAATTCGATATGCGGAATTAGGTTTAGTCCACCGCCACGAGTTATCGGGCTCATTGAATGGACTTTTACGGGTTCGGGCGTTTACACAAGACGATGCACATCTATTCGTCCGGAAAGACCAAATTGAGGAAGAAATTGATCGCGTATTGGATTTAATTGACGATATCTATTCAGAATTTGGTTTCAGCTATGAAGTCGAATTATCGACAAGACCGGAAAATTATATGGGCTCCATTGATTTATGGAACGAGGCGGACCAATCGTTGGAAGTAGTGCTGAAGCAGCGGGGAATGGCCTATCGAATAAATGAAGGCGATGGAGCATTCTATGGCCCCAAAATTGATTTTCACATATTAGATTCGTTAGGACGGAGCTGGCAATGCGGCACTGTTCAACTGGATTTCCAAATGCCTGAGAAGTTCAATTGTCGGTATATTAATGAACAAAATGAACTTGAATACCCAATCATCATCCATCGAGCCATTTTCGGTTCGGTAGAAAGATTCCTTGCTATCTTAGTTGAGCACTATGCAGGGGAGTTCCCATTATGGCTTGCACCGGAACAAATAAGAATTATCCCGATTGCAGATAAGCATGTTTTTTATGCCGAAGAATTGAAGAGGGAGTTTGTTGCAAAGGGATATCGTGTGATAGTGGATGATCGTGCTGAGAAGATGGGATTAAAAATTAGAGAATCTGAAAAGCAGAAAGTTCCTTATATGATTGTTGTAGGTGATCAGGAAGTCGAGCGGCAAGTGGTTTCTGTTCGGAAACGGAAGGAAGGAGATCTTGGTCAGTTGAAGATGGATGAAGTCTTGGATATGTTAAAACTGTAATAATGAAAGAGTGCCGTTACGAGCACTCTTTTCAATATTTACAGATTGTCTTCTCTTATTTACTGAGTGAGTTATAGAGTTTTTTCATCCGACTGTTACTACGAATATCTACCAGATGAACGGAATATATTGAATGAAAGTAGTGATTCGTTTTTGGTGTGACGGTTGATTGATATTGAAAATAACGCATTCACAAAGAATCTCAAACGGACTCTCTTTCGCTTGCTTTTTTCTACTGCATACGTAATAGAATTGAATACCGTATTAGTTTAGTAGGTGAAGAAGGAGGACTACAAATAGGCAAATCTATTTTCACGTATTTTATTGCCGGATTGATTGGTTCATTTGTATTAGTTTACGGCTCAGCCACTTTGTTGTTTTTGATAACTGGCGAGGCTTTCATCGAAGGGAACCTAGGTAACTTGAATTATGCATATCTAGCGATTTTTATCGGTTTAGGAATAGGATTAAGTACGTTTATTCCCAGTCAATCGAAGCTTCAATTATTTGTCATTGGTGGAATGCTATTTTCTGTCATCTTCATCCTATTTCACGCCATATCTGTTTGGCGTATCGATCAGGTCAGTGATGGATCATTATTGAGGACATTAATTGTCTTACCAATCTCTGCATTTCTTATTATGGCGGCTGCACGTATTGGAGAGCGAATAGAAAGTGTCTAATTCATCCATGTTGGAAAGGGTAAGCAACCGAAATGCTTAGCCCTTTCTTTTTTTGTTTATTTTCAAAATTAATAGAGTTATAATTAACTATAATTAGATAAAATAAAAATTTGGGGGCTTTAATATGTGGGTACAACGTTTTATTGACACTGCACGAGGGACTTTCGAGGTTTTTGAAAAAGGTGAAGGCGATCCATTAGCCGTCACTCATCTGTACAGTGAATTCGATGAACGGGGAAATGCATTTGCAAATCCATTTACAGAACACTATCATGTCTACCTCATCAACTTGCGCGGAGCAGGGAAGTCCGATGGCGCGCAAGTTGATGAGCAATATAGCATGAAAGAATCCGTATTGGATTTGGAGGCAATCCGTAAAGCGCTTCATTTACCGAAATGGGGGTTTGCAGGTCATTCAACAGGAGGCATGTTAGCTCTTGTGTATGCTGTGATGAGGGAAAGATCATTAACGAAAATCATCGCTGGAGGCGCTGCGGCAAGCATTGAGTACAGTGCAGATCCAGGCAGTATCTATTGCAGAAATAACCCGAACTTCGAACGTATTGTTGAAATCATGAATCGACTTGATACACCAGATGTATCTTTGGAGGAAAGAAGAGCTTTAGGTCGTGAATGGAATTTGATGTCTTTTCATTCTGAGGAGAAAATGGATAAAGCTTATGAGAAGCCGAATAGCGGCAAGACGGTCGGGGATCGATTGACGTATTTCAGAAAAGTGGACTGCAAGATGTATGATGTCAAGGATGAATTGAAGCACATTAACATACCGGCTTATATATATGCAGGTAAATATGATGCCCAATGCCCGCATAGATTCGGTGTTGAAATCGCAGAATACCTTCCAAATGCCAAATTCACTTCGTTCCTACATAGCAACCATTATCCGTTTTTTGAAGAAGAGGAAGAATTTGCTGCGTTTGTTAGAAGTTCATTGATTCCGGGGTGAAAATGATGTTTGTAAAAGGATTAAACCATTTATTATTTTCAGTTTCCGATTTGGAACGGTCGATAATATTTTACCAAGATGTTTTTAAGGCTAAGTTGTTAGTTAAAGGGACAACCACTGCTTATTTCGACTTGAACGGTATTTGGTTAGCTCTAAATTTGGAAAAAGATATTCCCCGTAATGAAATTAGTCAATCATACACACACGTTGCTTTTTCAGTAGAAGAGTCAAATTTAGATAATATATATAACGAGCTAGAAAGATTAGGTGTAAATATATTAAGTGGTCGTCCAAGGGATAAAAGGGATAAGAAGTCGATTTATTTTACTGATCCTGATGGACATAAGTTTGAATTTCATACTGGCACTTTACAAGACAGATTAAACTATTATAAAAAAGACAAACCGCATATGGAATTTTACGATTGAACTATTATATAACTTAAATGCCTTAGGGTAACGGGAGGCGAATTAAGATAGATAATAAAATAGTTGCATACCATATCGTCACGAATAAGAAAATGGAACTTGGGCAGATCATCCACTTTGACGACAATCAACCAAACACATTATATCGCTTCTTTTTTGAAAAAGAACAATTGAATTCTAAAGGAGAAGACTCTCTACGGATTCTACAGGACCACTATACAATAGATGGATTAAATTTGAATATGGAAGATGCCGAAGTAGTTAGTAGATATATGGGCCAAACAATGAGAGCCATTAGAGAAGTAATAACAGAAATGGTAAGACTACAAGAGTATCCTGACCACCCTTCCAGATTATCATGCTTATACGCAGCAAAAACATATGAAGACGCATTGAAGTGGAAACAATTGTTCGACTCCTATAATCGGAATGTATTACAGATTGTAAAATTACGAGTGCAAGGGAGTTATTTTGAAGGAGATGCCAACCTTCTACCAAAAGAAGATGGAATCCCTTTCGCTCAAAAAATTGCTCAAGCGAAAGAGTATTGGAAGGGTAATGTGGAAAATGAGCTTCCTGAGCTATTGATTAATGGAGAAATTCAGGTTGTAGAGATCATTGATGATTTTATGTAAGGAAGCTAGAAAGAGCTTATGTAAAGGATATGAAGAAAAATATATAACAAACAAAAGACATTTGAAATGAATCGCAAATAATTAGAAACTACGTTGATTGAAGCGGAAGGCGGCGACTCCGGCGGGAACAGCGTCAGCAGAAGACCCCGCAACGAAGCAAAGCGAAGTGAGGAGGCTGAAGCGACGCCCGCGGAAAGCGTCCGCCTGAAGCGTAAATCTTACAAGTTACACAAACAGCAATGTTCTCTCCACTCTTGTATAATGGTCGTGAGAGGTGATGACAGTGTCAGTGTTTGTCAGTGAAAAAGAAGTAGAAATCCGGTATGCGGAGACGGACCAGATGGGTGTCGTCTATCATGCCAATTACTTAGTATGGATGGAAATTGGCCGAACGAGCCTTATTCAAGATTTAGGTTTTACATACGCCGGTCTCGAATCGGAAGGATATCTTTCCCCTGTTATTGACTTATCAATTCAATATAAGGCAGCGATGAAATACGGCCAAAAAGCAACTGTTCGGACATGGGTCGAGTCCCATGGGAAACTCCGCACCGTGTATGGCTACGAAATCCTACACGAAGATGGAACAGTTGCGGCAACAGCCACTTCTGAACATATTTTAGTGAAAAGGGATAGCTTTAGACCGGTTTCATTACGAAAAATTGCTCCTGAATGGGACGCGAAATATTTGGAAATCTGCCGGGTGACTGACTAATGGCGTTCGGCATTAATCGCGCGGAATTGAAAGCGTGGAAAGAAGCAGTTCGTGCTGGAGAAATAGCTTTTCTCACCCACTACTGGCTCGACGATCGATTTCCAGGCTGTAAAACCGTTACAAAGGTCGGCTGCGCAAATCTCGACAAATTAATCATATGGGGTAAACAATACGGATTAAAGCCTGAATGGATCGACCACCGTGAAGATTATCCTCATTTCGACCTTTTCGGTAAGACAGAGTTGCAAGCATTGCTGGACGCCGGTTTAGATGAACAAGTGAATCGATTTAATTTACAAAGTAAGCATGAGGGATAATCCTTCATGCTTATTTTATTTGCCTAAGACAGCAAGGTGCATTCGCATACAATTGAAAGAAGAGTATTGTCTTCATGGAAGGATGGAAAAATGAGGGCAATTGTATATATCGGATCATCTACGACAGGATCGAGCATGGACGCATTGGCGGTTGCTAGCCAGTTAGGCTACACTGCCATTTTACTGACCAATCGAAAAGCATTTTTGCGAAAGCGACTTAAAGATGTTCAACCTATTTATATGAAGTCAATGGAAGAAGCAATTATAAGGAAGCAACTTGTTCAACTCATCCAAACAGGTCATGACATTAAAGCAATTATTAGTTTTGTCGATCCTTACGTCTCAATGGCGGCTAACCTATCCAATGAATTTTGTGGATCATCTATTTCTTCTGCAGCATTGCAGCTCATGGAGGATAAAATGAAAACTCGTCTCGCATTGCGAAACAATCCGACTTCATGCGAATTTGAAATGATTACTGCAAGTCCACTTAAGCCATCAATTACGTATCCATTCATCATGAAAAAAACAATCTCGAATGGGTCTAAAGATGTTTATTATATTGAAGATGAATGGAAGCTTGATATTACCGAAAAACGACTGGCAAACCGCTTACCTGGAGAGCCATTACTTATAGAAGAATTTATAGAGGGCCCCCAATACGTTATTGAAGTTATTGTAATAGGTGCTCTCCCAATCATTGTAGCGATTGTACAGCAGGAAATTATGCACGATTACACATTCATCGTAACTGCCTATGATGTTATGACAAGTATGGATAAATCACTCTACAGAAGTTTATGGGAGACTGTTACTTCAATTATTCAGGAAATTGGCCTTTACAATGGTTCTTGCCATTTTGAAATGCGTTATTCCCAAAATGGGTGGAAATTGATAGAACTGAATCCCCGAATTTCCGGCGGAGCGATGAATCGGATGATTGAACAAGCGTTCGGCATCAATCTTGTCCAGGAGACAATCAAGCTCTATCTCGGTGAAGAGCCGGACTTGATTAGAAGAAAACAACAATCCGTCTTCACCTCTTATATAACAATAACGAGCACTGGTTATTTATTAGAAATAGACGGTGTCGAACAGGCTCATCTATGCCCAGGAGTCGTCGACGTGCATGTGAAACCGTCAATTGGCGCCACGATGATGCCTCCGCTATCGATGGGCCATCGATATGGTTATGTAATGGCAGTTGGTAATTCACCGGAAGAGGCAAAGGAGCGGGCTGAATACGCCGTAAGGCTTATAAAGTTCTATATTGAACCGTTTTAAATTTATTTATTTCTAAAGGAGGGGAATATGTTGAGGAAATGTCGTTTATGTGAAGAGATGAAGGAGTTATGGAAGGAGCAGCAATTGCTTGCGGAGTTTGGAAAAGGATCCCGTTTCATTCATATGCCACATGCCACAGACACGATCCCCTTTATGCTGCAAACGGCAGATCATACCACTCCTTTTACCGCCATCTCGAACGGATGTTCCACTCCGTATTTTAGACTGGAAAAAATCGAAGAGGAAAGCTGCATTGCACAATTATCATTGCTTCTACCGCTAGACTTAAAAGGGCACCCAGCTCTTACCGATCATGACTTATACAGTTTAAAACCGACCTCGCATAAAATTTTTGTGAAAATCTGCAACTTTTCTTTTATCAATCCGCTTTCTCATGAACTTGTCGGACGTCCGCTGCCAATCATCGAATCGAAAGCATAAAAACGAAAAACTAATTCACCCATTTGTAAACTCTTGTCCTTATCATTTCGAAGTCGCATGAATGTACTAGAGAGAGCCGTTAATAAGAGTAAAGGAGAATGTTCATGACGATCATAGGCATGTTGCATCATCGGAAAGATCCAGAAACGGTTATGAAAGCGTATGCATTTGCAGCGGTAGCTCGAGCGGAAGGGGCGAAGTTTTTCTATTTCTCACCCGGTGAAGTGAACTTTTTAAATCGTACAATCAAAGGACAAGTGTACGAAAATGGCGGGTGGCAAACGAAAGTCATGCCATTTCCAAATGTCATCTATAATGCAGGAAGCCCTGAGAAACTATCGAAATCGAAGGACGTTATTGAGAAGTTGAAAAAAGAGATTCCTTTTACGACATATTCAATCGGCAATAAATGGAGTGTGAACCGTCGATTGAAAGAAGCAAAAGATTTTGCGAGCTATTTAATACCTACAGAAGTCGTGAAGAATACGGAGCATTTCTTCAAATTCCTTTCAGCTTTTGAAAAAGTGGTTTTTAAACCAATTGATGGTCGAAAAGGAAAAGGGATTTTTTTTATTGTGCAAGAAGGAGGACGTTTTTCTGTAAAAGGGGATGGGACGGAAAGGACGTACGGAAAACCTCAATTAAACGGCTTCATTAAACAGAAATTATCGAAAGAGACGTTCATCGTTCAACCGTACATCCAATCTGTAACAAAATCAGGGCAAGTATTTGACTTCAGGCTGCATGTGCAAAAAAATGGCGAAGGTGAATGGGTAATTACAACGATATATCCACGAATTGCACCGCAAGGATCGATAATTGCAAATATTAATAGCGGCGGCTATACGAACTATTTGGATCCTTTTTTAGAACAAGAGTTTAAGGATGAAGCATTTAATATCCGAAAGAAGCTAGAGTTCTTTTCATTATCACTAGCAAAGCACTTAGATGAGCTACAAATGGAGAAGTTCGGTGAGGTGATTGATGAAATCGGAGTGGACATCGGAATGGATGAACAACTAAAGCTATGGATTTATGAAGTGAACTGGCGACCCGGTTGTCCACCCGCATTTTATTTGGAATTGGACGTCGTCAAAAATACAATTAAGTATGCGATGTACATTGCAAAAAATCAACAGGCGATCCAATTAAAAATAAGAGAAATGAAACGCAAAAAATCAAAGAAAGAAATTAAAACACCAATTATCGCTATTACGGGAAGCGCTGGTAAAACAACGACAAAAGCTTTCCTATCATCAATTCTGTCAAAGAAATGGAATGTGTTCGAGTCAAAGGACTACTGGAATACGACAGAACATACGAAAAAACATGCTGCAGAGATAAATTCGTCACACCAAGCAGTTGTTCTCGAGTACGGCATGGCTTATCCGGGAGTTATCACCGAGCATTGCCGAATCATTCAGCCGAATATGTCGATTGTAACAAATGTCGGTTTGGCACACGTCGGCAACTTTAACGGCGATCCGAGAGGTGTTGCGAAAGCCAAGTCTGAATTAATTCATGGGATGGACCAATATGGAGTGCTATGCCTAAACAGAGATAATGACAATTCACGATTTTTGGAGACGCGGAATTTTAAAGGAAAAACGATTACAATCGGCATTCAAAAGCAGGCGGATTATCGTGCATACGATGTACAGTACGCGGATCAAGGTATGAGCTTTAAAATGAAACTTCACAATGAGGAAGTAGAATTATTTATCCCGATTTTCGGAGAGCATCATGTATATAATGCATTGTCCGCAATTGCAATTGCAGACCAACTTGGATTTTCACCTATGGAAATAAAGACAGGGCTTTTGTTCAAAAAACCGCCACGTCGATTAACAATTTACAATTGCAAAGATAACATTACATTAATCGACGATACAGTCCATTCTCATCCTGAAGGTGTACGTGCAGCAATCGATGTCCTCGTAAATCTGGCTAAGCATCGTAAAATCGCTATTATCGGACAAATGAGGGAACTTGGGGATATTCGTGAAAGAGAATACCGGAAAGTCGGCGACTATATTCAACAGCAAGGAATCGATTTATTAATAACGTACGGATTTAGAACGGAAGAGATTGGCGCTCAAGCTAAGAAACGAGGCATGGCTGAAGACAAGATTTATCATTTTACAGATCGAGAAAAGCTTCACGCATTGCTATCCAAGCTAATTAGTAAAGACGATACAATCCTTATTAAAGGAGCGAGTAAGACAAATATGTTCGAAACTGTAAAATTTATCGACAAAAACTTTAGGTAAACAAGAAAGAGGACTCCACAAGTGGGAGTCCTTTCTATTATTGCTTTAAGTGAAAATGAATTTCTTTTGCAGCTTTTTTTGCTAATGACTTTGCTAATTCTAATGTCCTACCTTGCGCGATAACATATGCATAGCGGTGCCCCATCGACAGTGGCGGCATAAGTTGCGTCCCTTTTTTCGGCTTTACATACACTTCTACGACGCCCGGCGATTTTCTCGCCCTGTTTTTGCCTGTCACTTTTTCTAAAATCCCTTTTTTATCGAGAATAACATATTGGGTGAATACGAAATGCCGATGTTTGTGAGTTAAGGAAGGTTTTTCGCCTAAGTATAATTTCAGTGTTTCTTCGACTAAATCAAACCCGAAAGCAGCTTTTAGCATATTGTTCATTGCACCGCCTGAAATCCTAGGATTAATTTCAATAATACGCCATCCATTATCCGTGAGACGCATTTCGACATGTAGTGCTCCATTTCGGATATCGAATTTTTCAATGATAGCGCTTAGTACTTCCATAATGCTGTCATTCAATTGCTTTGGCACAATAGCAAGGACCCCATAACCAGTAATGATAAACCGTTTACCGTATGTGATTTCTTGTTGGATGACACCCGCAATTTGAATTTTCTTTTCATGGACAATTGCTTCTACTAAATATTGATCCCCCTCAATGAACTCCTCAATAATGATCGACTCATCGGGATCCTTTTCATTTAATTTCCGAATATGGCGTTTCAATTGTTCTAAATCGGAAGCTTGTAATACATCTTTTGATCCCGTAGAGGAAGATGATTTCACAATAAGAGGAAAACGAGGAAAAACCTCAATCGTAGACGGTTCAAGCTTCACTTTAGGAGGAAGTGTTATGAACTTGGGGGTATAGGGAAGCCCATTCAATGAAGCCCTTGTCCCTGCTTTGTTTTCCATAATATCGACTGCACTCGAAGAAGTGCCGTTCGGACAAAATTCCTCACAAAGTTTTAGGGCACGGGCGACATTGGAATCGACAAAACTGGCAATCGTCATAATTTCATTCCCTTTGGATTGCAATAAACGAATCTCTTTACGCATTGCGGCCAAATTGGTCGTGTCGACGAGTGTCATTTCATGCACATCTACATATTCTTTACGTTGCTGAATCTGCCTCTCATTATTTGTAAATAGTACCGTGAAGTAACCGAGCCGTTCAGCAGCTCTAATTGCTTCTCTGCTTGAACCCGATTTATTCGTTCCGATAAAGATGATCGTTTTCAACAAGCCCAACTCCTTCATATAAGACAACTCTATATAGGTTATGAAGGAATCGTTTATCGACATAGTTATACATCCTAGAGGTGAGTAACTATCACCGATTTTGTGTACGCAGGTTTTTCGTACAGGCTCTTCAAAACGAGCGGTCATACACTATACGAGGGGGAAGGGAGTGAACTAATTGAAACCTCTAACGACAGGGTATATCCGCAATATTATATCCGGTAAATTGATTCACGGAAAAGATGATTTGCTAATACATCACGGAGCTTATCGACTTAAACAAGTAAGGCATCCACATACGATTTTGTTTCTAAAACGGAATATTGTCAGGTGGGACCGGCTGAAACCTTATTTCCCGCTTGCAATTGTGACAGAACGGGAGATGGAAATAACCGGACTGACTGAGGGATTAACGATTATCAAAGTTGATAATTTGCAAGAATCTTATTGGGAGTTCATAAACAATTACCGGGCTTCTATTAATATCCCTGTAATTGCCGTGACAGGTACAGCCGGGAAAACGACGACAAAAGAAATGATTCGTCATTTATTATCTTTCAGTCGAAAAGTCGCACATACGAACAGTACAAATAATTCAAGGACCGCCCATTTGTCCTATCTTCTCGGCATGGATGAGACAACGGAAGCGGCAGTGTTCGAAACGGCAGTCGGCGCGCCTGGCGATATTACTAATGCTGCCGCTTATTTAAAACCGACGATTGGCATCATTACGAATATCGGGGAACACCACTTAAATTATTGTAAAACATTGGAAGGTTATATCGCTGCGAAAGGGGAAATGTGCGAAGCCCTTCAACCAGATGGCATTCTTATCATTAACGCAGATGATCAGAATACAAGAAAACTGGATTTGAAGAATTTCAAAGGAACGATTGTTAAAGTCGGAATCCATTCAAGAAGTGATTTCAAAGCGAGTGATATTTTATTTTCGTCTGAAGGAATGTACATGACTGTACAACATAAGCAAAAAAAATATAGAATGCTCGTTCCGGGTCTCGGCGAACACCAAGTTTGCAATGCGCTGTCAGCTATTGCAGCAGTTTACCAAATTGGAATGAGTCTCGATGATATCGCAGTCCATTTCAGGTCCTTCCAAACACTCAATAAGCAATTACAACTACTGAAAGGGTTAAACGGTGCAACGATTATCGATGACACATGGAGTATTACGACAACTTCGTTGCGCGCAGCATTGCAAGTGTTGAAAGCAATTGATGAAGGGAAAAAGAAGATTGCTGTCATCGGCACGATAACCGACCTCGGATCGTGGGGGTATAAAATTCATGAACGAGCGGGTGAACTCATTGCAGAAAGTAAGGTTGATGTATTAATTACAATAGGAAAACATGCAAAAATTATGGCGGACACTGTTTCCCAAAAAAACGACAACATAGAGGTCCATTCATTCAATAACCATATTCTGTCGTATGAGTTGTTGAAAAAAATTGTGAATGAAGATTCAATTGTACTTATTAAAGGTGACATGCTCAGCGAATCGATAAAGATACTCGCTACTTTATTGAGAAAAAAAGTTAGTTGACTAATAAGTAGTGTGTTAGGCTTCCGATTGCGTTTTACGGACAAATAAATTATCTAAAATAATTTTTACTACCCGAATTGGGACAAACACCAAGCCGTATCCTTCCATCAATCAATATAGTAGAAGTAGTTCAAATAGAAAGGAGGGATATCATTATGGGTATGGAATGTCCGTGTGGTGTATTAGTCAATGCGATATCGAGAAGGAACAATGTCCGCTTCAATGGCCAGATGGGAACGATTAAAGGTGACTTAACATACATGGCGAACGTATGTGTCACAACGCTAACTTCGTCAACTTTGTCCTTAGATTTTGTTGACACGGAGACGATGGGTGGTGTAAATAGCTTTACGTTTGTCGCAAACTCAATTACATCTGTTGTTTGTAATCGACAAGGTCAAAATTGTGAAGTAACCGTTACGGGTACTGGACTCGTAAACAACACTACTCAGTTCCCATTTGAAGCTGTCTTCAGAGACCAAGTCGCACCAGCGAACGTGGATATTGTACAAAGTTTTGTCATAACCGGATTTTTCAACCAAAGTGGTGCAGCACCGGTTGCACAAGGGTCCATCGTTGCACTAGGCTGTGAGGAAGCTTAAGACTATGAGAACTCCTGATCTACGATCGGGGGTTCTCTACCTATCAATTTAGAGCTGAAGGAGGGAAGTCTATGAAGGGAATACGAGGACGTTTTGGTCAACATCGAATTTTAAATTCGGACTCAGATTTATCTAAGTACCTATTGGAAATGAAACTGTTATCAAAATTGACATTCGACTATTTTTTAGAAAAATACAATTGTATTCTTATTAAGCCGCTAGTAGGACCGCAAGAAGTCCGGGTAATAGGTAACGATGATGGATTCGAATTGGCAACGGGTATCGAAGTCTTCCGGTTTTCAAGCAAAGAAGAAACATACGATTATTTAACAAAACAAATTTGCACAAAAAAGTATTATATCGTTCAAGCAAGTCCGATTCATTCAGTAAATCTCTACCATTGCCGTTATACCCTTCATAGAAAGTCCCACCAAGCGAATTGGAAAATTGTTCAAAACGCACGAATGGATGATAGCAGCTTACAAGTTAAAGATCTATTTCATATATGGAAATTGAACAGTTTTGTCACAGCCGTTGCAAAAAGGCTTGGTACAGCCTTTCCTAATTGTCATACGATCGTCGTGGAAATTGCCAAAAACGGTAGTGGTGACTATTGGATAACTGATACAGTTTTGCATGAACGAAATAGCAAGTGGAGCCAATATCATTCACTTTATGAAAAACGATCAATTCGTCCATGCTTGCCAGCTACAGAGCTATGTGCAAAAAAGACATTGATTGTATTTCTGAACACCTATTCAGAGGTGATCCTCAAACCGTGTATAGGGCAGCAAGGAAGAGGAATCGTTAAACTATCGATGACTGATACAATGACTTTCGAGGTGCATGAAAAGCAAAACAGAACGGTTAAAAGTGATTTTAATGAACTGTATCACTATTTACTCGAGCATTATTTATTGAAGAAAGATTATATCGTTCAACAAAGGATTCCACTTACGGAAATTAACGGATGCCCATTCGACGTGCGTGTTATTACTCAACTAGATGAAGGAAATTGGATTGTAACTGGGCAACTCGTGAAAGTGGCGGCAAAAGATTATTTCGTGTCGAACCGCGCAAGTAAGTTGCTCTCTCTCAATAAGGCTATTAACGAATCGGACAATGAAGTTTCATATGAACATTGCCGGAAACGGATTGAAACCATTTGCAAAAAAGCTTCCAAAAGACTTTGGAGAAAAAATAAGGAGCTTTCAATTATTGGATTTGACATTGGAATTGATCGCAAAGGTGCGGTATGGATTATTGAGGGGAATTATGCACCCTCTCTCTCTATGTTTTATATGTTTGAAAACAACGAAATCCACAAGAGGATTTCTTACTATATAAAAAAACATAAAAAGAGTGACTGAATCGAAGTTCGATGGAAGGGAGGAAATGCAATGAAGCCGATAGCTGTCAATGAAATTAGGAAAGTGCTTGGAGGAAAAATTATCTCAGGACCGGTAAATTGGAAAGTGGAAGATGCGATCTACTACAAACGACACGACCATATGAGGCGGAATTCCCTACTTTTCACAAGCAGGGGAGATGAAATTAATTGGGTAGCCATCGATAAAAAAGGCCCTTCCCTCGTCATCACCGATAAGTCCTCAATAAATTTGAAGGAAGTCTTGCCGAATACGACTGTTATGCAAGTAACGAGCCTTGTCCAGGCCTATTGGAAGTTCATCGAATTTTATCGGAACCAGTTTCAAATACCTGTAGTGACGATAACAGGTACTTGTGGCAAGACGACAACGAAAGATATGATTAGGCATATGCTTTCAGCTAAGTGGAATGTGCATGCATCGGTCAGCAGTAAAAACGAGCCGAGACGTTCATTACCATATTTGATGGGAATTAATGATCATACGCAAGCTGCAGTTTTCGAACATGGACTCGGTAATTCGGGTAATATTAAACATCAATGTATGATTTATCAGCCTACAATCGGTATCATTACGAATATTGGTGTTCATCATTTAGATGGGTGTGTAAATTTAGAAGGGTATATTAAAGCAAAAGCAGAAATTATTGGTGGTATTAAGGATGGCGGAACTCTCATTTTGAATGCTGATGATCAAAATAGTAAAAAGTTAAGACTCGATGGATTCAAAGGTAAAATTGTTTATTTTGGCACGGATGCAAAAGCAGATATAAGAGCTTCTCGAATCACTTACGGAGTAGGTGGAATGGATTTTATCCTTCATATAGATCGTAAGGAATATAGCGCTTACGTTCCTGGATACGGGGAGCACCAAGTTAGCAATGCGCTTGCAGCGTTGGCGGCGGTGAACGAAATGGGAGTGGATATAAAATTCGCAATTTCACGTTTGAAGACATATGAAAATATGGATCGACATTTAGAATTTTCAAAAGGGATTAACGGCAGTACAATTATCGATGATACGTGGACGAACAATCCAACGTCAGTTGAAGCTGCACTAAAAGTGCTTGACTCACTCGGTAAAGGGAAAAATGTGATCCTCATATTAGGAGATATTAATAGACTTGGAAATTTCGAAAAGAAATACCATCGGGAAATCGGTAGCATGGTCGCTAAGAGGAATATTCATACACTCATTACGATTGGTAAAAAAGCGGAAGAAATTGCGAGGCAAGCAATGCGTGATGGCAGCAATGCGAATATACGGATATTCGAGAGTGTAAGGGACATTGGAAATCGGTTGGATCATTTATTCGATGATCACTCACTTGTCCTTATTAAAGGACCGATGTCGAGTAGAGGTATGATTGATTTTGCCAAATCATTAAAAAAGTGAATGAAAAAAGAAGCATCCGTAACGTGAAAAACGTTATGATGCTTCTTTTTGAATTTAGTTAGACAGAACACGAGTTGCTTTTACAAAGTTTTGAGATGCCCAAGTAGAAGACATGCTTTGTGTTACAACTTTACCAGTCGTAGATAAGCTTATAAATTGGTTTCCACCAATATAAATACCTGTTTGGCTAATGCGTGTTCGTTTATTATCCAATGAGAAGAAGAGAAGATCTCCTTTTTTCAGATTGGATTTAAGAACAGCAGTACCAACTTGGGATTGCTGAGCAGCCATCTTGCTTTTTAAGTCAATTCCGTTCTGTTTATAGACATAATAAGTGAAGCCTGCTCCTGTGAACGTCAAAGTATTTTCATTATATACATATCCAAATTTCGCTTTACCTGTTAGGCTGCTAGCAAAATTTACGAGCTTGTCCGCAGTAGGCGCTGTAGACACATTGTCCGTTAAGACTCTTTTTGCCGTAATAAATCGATCATTATAATAATCTACAAGTAAAACTCGTGAAATAACCCCGCCGGAAGTAGGGATGATAAGACGATGATCACCCGCATAAATGGCAACTAGAGCAGGGGTAGATGAGCCTATTGAACTGCTGAAGAAGACAAGATCGCCTTTCTTCAAGTTGGAACGGGAAACTGTCGTACCATTGCTTTGAAGAGCTTTAAGGCTGGATGCATTTAATGTGATACCGTTGTTTTTGTATACATGATTGACGAAATCGGTACTCGTGTACTTATTAGCGCTTTTTTTCAAATCATAGGCGAGGCTGACAATATTGTCACCTTTCGTTGCCGGATTAGATGCCATCAAACTTGGGAGAACACGACGTGCGCCGATATAGCTTTCAGTATAATACGGTTTGCTGTTCATGTCTGAAATGACGATATTCTGTTTTGGATCTGCCATATGAATGACCTTGTTATCACCAATATACATGGCGACGTGATCCGGAACCTTCGATTTCTTACTACTGAAGAAGAGGAGATCCCCTTTTTGCCATTGTCCTTTTGCAACTGGAGTGCCTTGCTGCATCATGAAGTCTTCATTGTATGTCGCAAGGTCTACGCCATTTTTCTCAAATATATACATAAGGAATGTGGCGCATGAAAACTGATACGGATATGTAGGCTTGTATACTGCCGTACTATATGTCGATTTTCCAATTAAGCTCTTTGCCGTCTGAATCAATTGCTCCGCTTTTGCTGCAACGGCTTGTTGAGATGTTTGAGTCGTGGCGGCAGAGACTGTTTGAGATGGATTGTATAATGGAACTGTTAAGGAGCTAACACTGAGACAAGTAACTAGTGCTGCTGAAAAAAGTTTACGTTTCATAATTTTCCTCCTGAGATTCATATTTTCTTACCTGTGAATGATAGTAGCATGGAATAATGAGGTCGGTTTGTGGGAATAATTGCCTGGGGGAATGACGACTTGCATAACTACGCGCCAGTAATAGATTTATCGGACTTCTTTACAAATAGATTACAGCATAAAAAAGGAAAATTACGGAACAACAAAAGCGCAGGGCGCTTGCTAGAGGCGACAGGCATAAGGCGAAGATGCGGCGTGGCGGTCTTTGCCACAGAGCAGCTTTGACTTATGACCCCGAGACTCTAGCGCCCGGAGTCTAGACGCAAAAAAAGCGTGTGGCTAGGCCATCACGCTTTTTCATACGTAAAAATGAGCTCATTTAGTTTCGGATTGACATCTACATGGAGATCATGTTCATCGAAAAACCAGTAATCCCTACGTTCAATATAAAAATGCACACCGGCAATTTCTGTTTCGACCGCGATTTCATCAGGATCTTCTTTCATAATACCGAGCGAGAATCCTTCATGCAATGGGCTGGAACCTCCGTACCTAGCAAAAAATTTAATATAATTGCCAGCTTCCGCTTCCATCTCTTCATAAAACCATTTTAGTGCATTCTCCGATAAAACGATTTTCATTTAAATTTCCTGCCTTTCAGTTGCTACTTCCTTTAAATTATTATAGCCCCTTCACTTTAGGTTCGGTTCCCGCTTTAATTCTGGCGATATTCGCACGGTGCCTATAGAAGATGAAAACTCCCATCAAACCGACGATGATCATTAGGTAGACATCACCCGTCCAGAAGTAGAAGACGACACAGTAAATGAAAGCGACAGTAGCTACAATCATTGATGAAAGGGACACCATCTTTGTCACCTTCAAGGCAATTAAAAACGTGAGTAAGACGATAATAAATATTGGCCAGTTATACCCTAGTAAAACACCGCCTGAAGTAGCAACCGCTTTGCCACCTCTGAATTTTGCAAAGACAGGGAACATATGTCCGACGACAGCAAATACTCCGAGTAGAAGAGGGTGGATGCTGGCAGAACTAAAATACGGTAATAGAGGAAGCAATACAGCAGCTGTCCCTTTCAATATATCGAGAATAGTAACGACCAATCCCGCTGTTTTTCCTAGCACTCTGAATGTGTTCGTTCCACCAAGATTACCACTGCCGTGCTGCCTAACATCTGTATTATAGAACAGTTTGCCAATCCATAATGCAGATGGGATCGAGCCGAGTAAATAAGCGATTAGTATGAGTATGGTAATTTCCATGACGCTCCCCTTTATTTAGTAGTGAATTGTTTTGTGTTTCAAGTTTAGCAGAACTGTTGAAAGTCGACAACGGATTGAATGAAGTTCTAAATTGTAATCGATTGTCTAGATTTTCCTCATCTCATTGCAATCAGCCGGATTCTTCTATACAATTAATTGAGCGAGCTACCTGAAACGTTGATTTGACAAGCTTTACAGGAAGCGATACGATAGTATATAAAGAAAATGAGAACATTCGTTTGATGGGGGTTGCGATTTGACGAACAAGGAAGTAATTTACACATACGATGATGATTCGATTCAAGTGCTGGAAGGCCTTGATGCAGTACGAAAACGTCCAGGGATGTATATTGGTTCCACGGATTCCCGGGGGCTACATCATCTCGTCTATGAAATCGTCGATAACGCAGTTGACGAAGCACTTGCTGGATTCGGCTCTGAAATTGACGTTACGATTCACAAAGATGGCAGCATTGGAGTACGTGACTACGGGCGCGGAATGCCGACAGGGACGCATAGTACAGGAAAGCCAACGACGGAAGTCATTTTGACCGTACTCCACGCTGGAGGTAAGTTCGGACAAGGTGGCTATAAGACGAGTGGCGGGCTGCATGGAGTTGGTGCATCAGTCGTCAATGCGCTTTCCGAATGGCTCGAAGTGACGATTTTTCGCGATGGAAAGATTTTTAGACAACGATTTGAAAAAGGCGGGAAACCTGTCACTACATTAGAGGAAATCGGAACGACACGTGAGAAAGGGACGTTAATTCATTTCAAACCGGATCCAACGATATTCTCAACGATTAAATATCAATATGAATTGTTGTCAGAACGGTTACGAGAGTCCGCATTCCTCCTGAAAGGTCTGAAAATCAACCTGAAAGAAGAAGGAACTGATAAGCATGACATCTTCCATTACGAAACAGGCATCGAGGCATTCATCTCTTATTTGAATGAAGAGAAGGACGTCCTTCATGATGTCGCGTACTTGGAAGGGGTATCCGACGGAATAGAAGTGGAGTTCGCTTTTCAATTTAGCGACGGCTATTCCGAAACAATTCTCTCTTTCGTTAATAACGTACGGACGAAAGATGGCGGTACGCACGAAACAGGGGCGAAGACTGCAATGACTCGCGTATTCAATGACTATGCGAGGAGAACCGGAATTTTGAAGGAAAAAGATAAAAACCTTGACGGCTCCGATATACGGGAAGGTATTTCAGCGATTGTATCGGTTCGCATCCCTGAAGAAATCCTACAATTCGAAGGACAGACGAAAGGGAAGTTAGGGACGAGTGAAGCAAGAACGGCTACTGATGCAATCATTTCACAGCAACTGCTCTACTTTTTGGAAGAGAATGCGGAGTTAAGCGGAAACTTAATCCGAAAAGCAATTCGTGCTCAACAAGCGAGGGAAGCTGCAAGAAAGGCGCGGGAAGATGCTCGTTCCGGGAAAAAACGTCGTCGTTCGGATACGTTGCTTACAGGAAAGCTAACACCCGCACAGTCGAGGAATGCTTCGAAAAATGAGCTCTACCTTGTCGAAGGAGATTCTGCCGGCGGTTCAGCGAAACAAGGCCGGGACAGGACGTTCCAGGCGATTTTGCCTTTGCGCGGTAAAGTAATTAACACCGAAAAGGCCAAATTAGAAGATATAATGAAAAACGAAGAAATTAATACGATCATCCATGCAATCGGTGGAGGCGTAGGCGCTGATTTTGAAATTGATGATATCGCTTACGATAAAGTGGTCATCATGACAGACGCCGATACTGACGGGGCACATATTCAAGTGCTTCTCCTGACATTCTTCTACCGATATATGAAGCCGTTAATTGAGGCGGGTAAAGTTTTTATCGCACTTCCTCCACTTTACAAAGTTTTTAAAGGGACGGGTAAAAAGGAGCAAGTTGAATATGCGTGGACTGAAGCTGATCTTGACAAAGCAATTAAAAAAATCGGACGCGGATATATGCTTCAGCGCTATAAAGGTCTCGGTGAAATGAATGCTGATCAGTTGTGGGAAACAACGATGAACCCCGAGACGCGAACACTCATTCGCGTGACGATAGAGGATGGTGCACAATCGGAAAGACGTGTGACCACACTTATGGGAGACAAGGTCGAGCCACGCAGAAAATGGATCGAAGCGAACGTCGATTTCGGTACCGAAGACCATAATATTTTGGAAAATGAATTTTTGCATGTTGAGGGGGATTTTGAATGACTTCGACTGAGCGATTTCAGGACTTGCCTTTGGAAGAAGTAATCGGCGATCGATTTGGACGCTATAGTAAATACATTATTCAGGACAGAGCACTTCCGGACGCAAGGGATGGATTAAAACCTGTTCAAAGAAGGATTCTTTATGCGATGTTCCACGAGGGAAACACGCACGAGAAAGCATTCAGGAAATCCGCAAAAACAGTAGGGAACGTTATCGGTAATTACCATCCTCATGGTGATTCTTCCGTTTATGACGCAATGGTTCGGATGAGTCAGGAGTGGAAACTTCGCCATCTTATGATTGAAATGCATGGGAACAACGGTTCAGTGGACGGAGATCCGGCAGCTGCAATGCGGTATACGGAAGCAAGGCTTTCTGCAATCGCTTCTGAAATGTTGCGCGACATCGGAAAAAACACAGTTGAGTTCATTCCAAATTTCGATGATACAGAGCCCGAACCAACCGTATTACCATCCCGTTTCCCGAATTTGCTCGTCAACGGGTCAACAGGCATATCGGCAGGATATGCGACAGACATTCCACCTCACGCGTTACATGAAGTCATTGACGCCGTACTAATGAGAATGGACGAACCAAATGTGTCAGTGGAACAATTAATGACGGTTATGAAAGGTCCAGATTTCCCGACGGGTGCTATTATTCAAGGGACAGATGGAATTAAAACGGCTTATGAAACGGGAAGAGGCCGCTTCATTATCCGTGCAAAATCTGAAATCGAACCGCTGAAAGCCGGTAAATCACAAATTGTCATTACTGAAATACCATATGATGTTAATAAAGCGAATCTAGTGAAGAAAATCGATGAACTTCGCTTAGATCGAAAGCTTGATGGC
The DNA here is from genome assembly GCF_050859005.1 of Sporosarcina sp. UB5. Classification (GTDB taxonomy): domain Bacteria; phylum Bacillota; class Bacilli; order Bacillales_A; family Planococcaceae; genus Sporosarcina. The sequence goes on along the minus strand of NZ_CP125984.1, from coordinate 2,710,547 downwards.
ATTGCGGATGTTCGTGATGAATCCGACCGTACCGGGCTTCGAATCGTCGTAGAACTTAAGAAAGATATAGACGGCAATGCAATCTTGCAATATTTATTAAAAAACACCGATCTTCAAGTAACTTATAACTTTAACATGGTCGCTATATCCAACAGAAGACCGACACTTATGTCATTACCGATGCTATTGGATGCTTATATCGAGCATCAAAAAGATGTCGTTACGAGAAGATCTGAGTACGATATTCAAAAAGCAAAAGATCGACTTCACATCGTGGAAGGCCTCATGAAAGCACTATCCATCCTTGATGAAGTAATAAAGACGATCAGAGCGTCGAAAGACAAACGTGATGCAAAAAATAACATTATTGCTAAATTCGATTTCACGGAAGTGCAAGCGGAAGCAATTGTATCCCTCCAGTTATATAGATTGACGAATACAGATATTACCGAACTGAAAAAAGAGGATGCAGAACTACGCAAACTCATTGATCAGCTAGATGCGATTTTAAAGAGCGATAAAAAGCTCTCTGCGGTCATAAAGAAGGAATTACTAGAAGTCCGTAAACAGTTTTCTGAACAAAGAAGATCTATTATCGAGGAAAAAATCGAAAATATTAAAGTCGATCTTGATATTCTTGTGCCGAGCGAAGAAGTCGTCGTATCAGTTACGAAAGATGGTTATATTAAGCGCACGAGCGTACGTTCGTACAGCGCATCTAACGGCACTGGTCAGGAAATGAAAGAATCTGATTACAGTCTCATGGAAACGGTCATGAATACGCAGCATCATCTCCTGTTATTCACATCACTCGGAAATTATATATATCAACCGGTCCATGAATTACCGGATATCCGTTGGCGTGACCTAGGTCAACATATTTCAAGCATCGTTTCCTTGGAACCAGATGAGGAAATCATTTCGGCAATTGGTATTGAAAGTTTCGATGAGCAAACGATAGTTGCAACAGTAGGGGATAACGGAAATATTAAGCTGTCAAAACTGTCCGATTTCCAAGTACAGCGCTACTCCCGCACATTTAAGGCGATGAACTTGAAAAAAGGGGATCGGATGGTCGATGTACAGCTCATTACCGGTGAGGAAGATGTAATTCTATTTACTGAACACGCATATGCATTACGATTCCCGTTCAGTGAATTGTCCGTGACTGGGGTTCGAACAGCTGGTGTTCGGGGCATTAATCTGAGAACTGATGATAAGCTTGCTTCAATGCTTGTCGTACGTGACGAAGGCGATTCAATTTTAATTGCTACTCAACGCGGATCTGTCAAGAGGATGGGATTGAAGGAATTAGAGGCCGCTTCAAGGTCGCAGCGTGGTGTCGTTGTGTTGAAAGAGTTAAAAACGAATCCACATCGTATTGTCGGCACACAGTTTGTTAAGCCTGGCGACACTGTCATTTTATTGACGAGCAACGAAAATAAAGTTGCTGTCGAGGCCGGGTCATTACGTCTTGTTGATCGGTATTCTAATGGCAGTTCGATTGTAAATGAGAGCAAAGATGGCAATGTCATTGCTTGTTTTAAAGAAGTAAAAGCTGAAACGAAAGCTTGAGGAAAAGTGTCTACTGGAAAGGATGAATCCCTACCGGTAGACACTTTTTCACTTTTGTAAGTATATTTGCTATTTTCGTGACAATGGTAAGATAATAACGTATAATAATTCGATAGTCGAAATAAATAACATATAATGGGGAATGGTGAACGGGCATGTGGAAAAACCGTAACGTTTGGATCATTCTTGCTGGTGAAACGATAGCTGGGCTCGGGTTATGGACAGGAATTATTGGTAACCTAGAATTTTTACAAGAGAAGATTCCATCTGATTTCGTAAAAGCTATTATACTATCTATCGGGTTATTGGCAGGCATCATTGCAGGTCCTATAGCCGGGCGAATCATTGATCAGTCAAGGAAAAAGACCGTATTAATTGTCGCGGGAATAGGAAGACTAGTGAGCGTAGTCTTCATGTTACTAGCGATTGCAACAGGCTCTGTCTGGTGGATGGTAGCATTCATCATATCAATTCAATTGTCGGCAACCTTTTATTTTCCAGCCTTACAGTCGACAATTCCGCTCGTCGTAAAGGAGGAAGACTTACTGACGATGAACGGAATGCATATGAACGTTGCTACGATAGCCCGTGTCGTCGGAACTGCGCTTGCGGGGGTTATGTTAGTCTATTGGTCGTTAGCCTCGTTGTATTGGGTGTCCATGATTGCTTATAGCGCTCTTTTAGGCTTCACGATGATGCTGAAGATTGATGAAGGGCAGGGGAGAGACCGCTCCAATAAGAAGCAAGGCGAAAAAGGTGGCTTCATGGAAGTTTTTCCTGTTTTAAAAGCGTATCCTGCAGTCGGCATGACGTTGATCATGACAATGATCCCTTTACTATTTATCGGTTCTTTTAATCTTATTGTCATTAATATAAGTGAAATACAAGATTCTTCATCAATTAAAGGATTAATTTATACGTTTGAAGGAATTGCCTTTATGATCGGTTCATTTGCAGTGAAATTTTTGACACGGAAATGGAAGACGACAGTTATTTTATTCTTTTTTGCAACGATGGTTGCAGTTGCAGAATTCATGCTATTTTTTGCACACAATATTATAGTAACATTAGGCGCGTTTGCTGTATTGGGCTTTGCGTTAGGTTGTTTTTTTCCTACAGCAATGGTTGTCTTTCAGAAGCAGATGCCAAAAGCGTACCACGGACGTTTTTTCTCATTCCGGAATATGTTAGAGCGGGTTATGTTCCAACTCGTATTGTTAACTGCTGGGGCATTTTTGGATATTGTCGGACTACAGACGATGGTAATTATTTTCGGAGTAATAAGTTTGAGTATGACATTATTGTTTTTTGTTCAAATGAAACGAAGAAACATCGTATTAGAAGAACATCAAACAAAACCAGCAGCAGAAGTCATTTTATGATTTCGCTGCTGGTTTTATTGTTTTGCATGAAAAATTCGGTTTCATCTCAATGTTATGAGTATACTTTATAGTGATACGTATCTTCCGCTAATATATATTATGTCAACTTGAAACCAAAAAACAAAAAAAGCCATGTGAATGGCAGTTTCAGTTATTCTTCCCTAACCCTGTACTGTATTCAATTACATCATTTATATATAGGCCATTAATTTTCGCAAATTCTCTTATCTCATTTAATAAATCCTTTTTGTAAGTTGTCTTATATTGGATTCGATCTTTAGGACGATCACCCTTGCAATACAAAATTGTACCTTTTTCCAAAAGTTGTTCTAAATAATCCTCTAAAATATGATTCACAGGTTTTCCCTGTTTCTTTGCTATATCTTTAAGTTTTAAAAGTATTGATTTACTAATAGTCGTTCGAAATGCAATTCTGCCATGACCGGTGAGATATTCTTCTTTGCTTCTTAAATGTGTAGGATTTTTATTAATGTTCATTCTGACCATCTTACTTGCTACATAGTTAGAATTACATTCATTATACAAAATATCCGAGAGACGCAATAATTGATTTTTGCCGCTGATCCATAATCTGTATATTGGTTTTCTCTTAGCGCTATTAAACGTAGCTAATGTTGAGGTAAATCCCCATTTTGTAAAAACCTCCAATAAACCATTTGCAAATACGGGGCTAGCGGTCGTTATATTCATCCGATATCCTTCTCGATCAACCCAACCATCTCCATCAATAATACCCCTAACAAACGCCGGTAAATATTTATCAGGCACATCGGGAAATGACACAGTGTATGATTTGTTCGGTGTGATACCTAGCTGCTCAAGATCCTGCTTAATGACCTTAGAGTTAATAATAAGCATTGGAGTTTTTCTCGTGCCAGTTCCTTTTGCAATTGTCGGATTCGCATCCATAAGTTTAGCTACTTTCCTTAATATATCTTCGTCATTTTGTGATAAATACACGGAATGAACTTGTTTATTCACATGACCATCCGTAATGAATAAGCCCAATACCCAAGCCATCTCATGAGACCATGTTTTGAAAAAGTCTTCATTAACTTTATGGATCCGCGGGCGTCCTATAGGGTTTAATTTAACTCCATGCTTGTTCAATACATTCCGAATTGCACGTTCCGACAACCCGATAATTTTGCAAAGCTTTTCATAGGGCAAGCCACTTTTATACAGTTCAATAATCTTTTCGTCTGTCATTCCTGGATTTCGAGGCACTTCATCCAATCCCCCTCTCTACCCTAATTATACAAACCCATGTTCTCATTTGCAATAATTAACTGAATGTTTAGGAATACAAAAGACCACCCGCCTTTGCAAGTGGCCACGAACAATTACCTATTCACATACCGTACCCTGTCGGTCTTTTGAAGTTCAGTCAATGTAGATGCTCCAACACCGAACATCGCCATTCGAAGCTCCAACTCTTTTGTTTCCATCACCCTCATTACATCTTCAGGAGACTGTGTCGCTTCCTTCAGGATAGATCTTCCGAAGCCGACAACATTTGCGCCAAGAGCGATTGTTTTAGCAGCGTCTAGTCCAGTCGACATGCCGCCACTAGCAACAATCGATTGCCCGCTAATTTTTTCACGTACAGAGACGATACAATCTACTGTCGGGATCCCCCATGTACTGAACGTTTCGGCAGCCGCCTGTTTAACAGGGTCAGTCGATCGGTACTTTTCCACTTGGCTCCATGAAGTGCCGCCTGCTCCAGCTACATCTATAAAAGAAACTCCGACATCTGTCAGTTTTTTAGCCGTCATTCCGTCTATTCCCCATCCAACTTCCTTAATACCTACTGGAACGTCCAACGATTTCGTCAATTGTTCAATCTTCACTAGCAAATCTTTAAAATTTAAATCTCCGTTCGGTTGGATGACTTCTTGAAGACTGTTCAAGTGTAAAACTAACGCATTTGCGTCAGTCATATCGATAATTTGCCGGCATTGATCGACACCAAATCCGTAATTTAATTGAACTGCACCTAAATTAGCGATAATTGGAACGGATGGCGCGTATTGTCTCACTTGAAATGATGCCCGGTGTTCTTCGCTCTCAATTAATGCTCGCATTGATCCTAACGCAAAAATCCAACCTTTTTGTTCTGCTGCAAGCGCCAAATTACGATTAATTGTTTCGGCGAATGCAGCGCCTCCAGTCATGGAACTAATCATGAAAGGTGTTGGACGCAATTGGTCAATAAATGTACTTTCGATTGAGATTTCATTAAAGTAAATTTCAGGTAATGCGTTATGAATAAAATAAACTCTTTCCAGACCGGTTGTAATATCGTTCCCAGTCACTTTTTCATTGAGCGTGATGTCGATATGCTCTGCTTTCCTTTGATGGATCGAACCTGTCATTTGCTACTATCCCTCTTCCCTAGCACAAACTAACCATTTGCTATAATGGCCTATCCTATTGGTATATTTATGCTTCAATCCTTGTATTACGCTTATTCTTACCATTTCGATTATAGGTTACCTCAATTGTTATTTCAGTAATCTGGTCTGGATGGAGTTATTTTTATTTTAGCACCGAATCTGTATAAATACGAATTGTTCTGTCCCCTTTTCTTGAACAGTAACTTGGCAACCGTTTTAAAAATGTGTTAAATTTGAATAGGCCAAATCAAAACGACACTTCGGGGCAAGGTGAAATTCCTTACCGGCGGTGATCAAGCACAATGCTTGTAAGTCCGTGACCCGTATTTCCTTATGGATACGGTGGAGCTGGTGAAACTCCGGCACCGACAGTGAAAGTCTGGATGGGAGAAGTTGTTCGAGTGTTTGATGGCCATGCCCAACTATAGCTATATCCGCCCTTTCAAAGATTGAAAGGGGGAATTCGATGGACCACGCCGATTATATGAAGTTAGCAAATTTATATGTCACTTTGTGTCCTCCTACACATATGGCGAAGACACCAGCATGCACAGAGACAATTATCGCAAGCGGTATTCGCCGTGTTTTCATCGCATCCAAAGATCCGAATCCTTCCGTATATGCAAAAGGGATTAGGCTTCTTCGGACTGCCGGAATTGAAGTGTTCACGGATTTATGTAAAAAAGAGGCGGATGTTAGTAATCGGGCATTTTTTCATTTTATTCTTCTCCATAACCCTTTCCTCACCACCCGTTTGCCCCATGGTGGAAAGAACCCAATACGAATAGTTTTAGATAGGCATCTCAAGAAGCGAAAAGTAGTTAACCAGCTACATGCGCTTTTCCCGATTGGAGGTGCAAGCTAATTGTTTACAGGAATTGTTGAAGAAATAGGGACCATTCATGCGATAAAGAAAGGTTCTTCTTCTATGCAACTGACCATTCAATGCAGTCATGTGCTAGCTGACGTGAAAAAGGGAGATAGTATTTCCGTCAATGGCGTATGTCTTACTGTATCGGATTTTTCGAAAACCGAATTTATAGCAGATGTCATGCCGGAGTCGTTTAAGGCGACGACACTTTTTACACTGAAATCAGGAAGCCGTGTAAATCTTGAACGAGCTATGGCAGCGAACGGACGTTTCGGAGGCCATTTTGTAACAGGCCATGTCGATTGCATCGGTGAAATAACTGCGATGCGTACAATAGAAAATGCAATCTATATGGATATTCAAATAGATTCCGCATTCCAATCACATCTCGTTCCGAAAGGTTCTATAACAGTAGACGGAACTTCATTGACCGTTTTCGGTATATCAGAACAAGGGTTTACAATCTCCCTTATTCCGGTCACCAAAGCGGATTCTATACTCGGCAGTAAGCGTGTCGGTGACTATGTCAATGTGGAATGTGACATTCTTGCGAAATATTTAGAGCGGATCGTCACGAAGAAAGATACTAAACCGTCCAGTGGGTTGACGATGGATACACTAGTTAAAAGCGGATTTTTAGACTGAGAGGTGTTAAAGATGTTTGTTACGGTAGAAAAAGCGATCGAGGAATTGAAAAAAGGAAAAGCGATTATCGTCGTAGATGACGAAGCACGCGAAAATGAAGGCGATTTTGTTGCCCTCGCTGACTTTGCAACTCCGGATATGATCAATTTCATGGCGAAGGAAGGCCGGGGCTTAATATGCACCCCGATTGAGCAACAGCTGGCGGACCAACTTGAATTGGCACCAATGACAAAAACGAATACCGATGTTCATAGTACTGCATTCACAGTCAGTATTGATCATTCGTCCTGCCATACGGGAATTTCTGCATTCGAACGATCAGAAACGATTATGAAAATGTTCCATCCCGACTCGACACCATCTGATTTTAGAAGACCGGGGCATGTGTTCCCGTTAGTCGCGAAAGCAGGCGGCGTATTAGAGCGTCCGGGACATACGGAAGCGGCAGTTGACCTAGCTCGTCTAGCCGGAGCTACTCATGCGGGCGTCATCTGTGAAATTATGAACGATGATGGAACGATGGCACGAGGAAAAGAGCTTATGCAAATTGCAAAGTTGCACGACTTAGTTATTTTGACGATTGAACAATTGGTAGCATATCGTAAGAGAAATGATCAGCTCGTTGAAAATTAACTTCCTGTTGAAGAAGATAACCGGTTTTATATGGAAACGAAAAAGAAGAAATTAGGGCATTTATTGCATATTTGAGGAGGAAATACAAATGAGTTTAACATACGAAGGACATTTAATTGGCACAGGACTTAAAATCGGCATCGTCGTATCCCGCTTCAACGAATTTATTTCAGGCAAGCTTCTCAGTGGAGCTGAAGACGCTTTGCGCCGCCACGGAGTTGATGCGAACGATATTGAAATCGCTTGGGTTCCTGGCGCTTTCGAAATTCCACTCATCGCAAAACGGATGGCGGCTTCAAAGAAATATGATGCGGTTATTACATTAGGCACCGTCATTAGAGGAGCTACTCCCCACTTTGATTACGTATGTAACGAAGTGGCTAAAGGGGTTGCCGCACTCAATATGACAGAAGAAGTGCCAGTCATCTTTGGCGTATTGACGACCGATTCGATAGAGCAGGCGGTTGAGCGCGCCGGGACGAAGGCTGGAAATAAAGGATGGGACGTAGGAGTATCCGCCATCGAGATGGCAAATCTCCTGAAACAGTTGTAAGAATAGAAAAAAGCAAATCCCTTGTAAGGGATTTGCTTTTTTTGTCAGCGTAATCAAATACCCATTTTGCGACTTGATTGGGTTACTTTCTTTGACTGTTGGCTCTTCATTTTTGGTGTTTGTTGAATTGGGCTTCCTGTGGTTTTTGTCGACTTTGTCGAATTCTTCTTAGCCTCAAGCTGTTGTTTGACTGCATCTTTCAAACTGATTTTCGCTTTTACGCCGTTTTGTTTGCTCGATTCCATTATCGTCATCCCCCTCCCATTGTTGTCGGTTAGTAAATTTTAGCATTCCCCATGAATGGTTGTCTATATGGAAAATATGCTAAAAAAATAGGTTAGCTCCCTGACTATCTTCCCTTTTTCCGTAATAAAAGCCAAATGACCATAAATATGATAAATGCGACCGCTTCTAAAGATAAAATATACCAAGGGTAAGGACCGAGGAAATCTAGCAGGCTGCCATTATAAGGTTTCATCCGCAGGAACATATAATTCCCTTCAACGAGCCAGTTCACTGCTAAAATGATCGGCAAAAGCGCATTGATGACCACCATTGTTTTCAACACGCCTTTAAACGTAGGTTCATAGCCTTTCACCCAGACAAAATAAAGCCCCGTCAAAATGATTCCCACATGCGTGTAGAAGAAATGGAAAAAGCGAAAATGCGGAAAATCCATGTCGAGAACAGGTGTTCCCAACGCCTGAAGAGCGCCACCGATGCCTGCGAAGATGACAAAATCAGTTAAATGGCGATTCCCCGTCAACAGCAGCACAATCGAGACGAATAGGGAGATGCTGCATAATTCTAGGGGCAGTGAGTCATCCAATGCCCATCGGTCCGTCACGATGAGCCATATGTGATAGAGGATATCCATTGCTAACAATGATAGTGCGAAAATCCGTTCCGCCCATTTCAGTTTGGAAGCATTAACATGCAGCCTCTTCCGTTGCCAATAGAGGAGCACGATGATAATAGCAATTATTGAAAGAACCGATAAATGCACAAAAGAGAACATTACGAACTGATGATCCGACACACTGCCTCCCCCCAAACCCCATTCCCATATTATGTTTATCTCAAATTATAGCACTAGATTAGCAGGTTAACTAGAAGGATTAGTAGCTCCCTTTTCATCGATGATCTTTCCATGCTCGAGAAATAATATCCTGTCTCCTAATTTTTCGGCTTCTTCCCTATCATGCGTAACGATGATGAACGGAATCTTCCACATTTCATGCAACCGAATTAGTTCGTTTTGACAATCGATACGTGTTTGTCTATCCAAAGCGGATAGAGGCTCATCCAATAGCAAGATGGATGGCTCTGTCGCCAATGCTCGGGCAAGCGCTACACGTTGTTTTTCACCGCCGGATATTTGATGCGGGTATTTTGACAACAGCTGCTGGATGCCGAGCACATGCAACAGTTCGTCTACGACAATTGAACGTTCTTCATCCTTCCGTTTCATGCCATACCTTATGTTTTGCCTAACCGTCATATGCGGGAACAAAGCATAGTCTTGGAACAGCATCCCTACATTCCGCTCCTGTACTGACAAATAACTGCCTCGGCCTTGGTAAAAAGGCTTGTCCCCTAGTTTAATAGACCCTTCGTCGGGCTGCATCAAACCCGCAATTGTATGCAATATCGTTGTTTTTCCCGATCCTGATGGGCCAAACAAGACGAGTATTTCATCTCCCATGCTGAAATCAATTTCCAAATCATAATGGGATAACTGTTTTTTAATATTCACTTCCAGCATTTAATCACCTGCTTCTATTTTGATTCGTAAAGCGCCTCATGTTTCGGCGGCTCCACCAATTTAGCCACATGATTGTGCTGAAGCCTAATGCGACAATAATGACGACCCAGAACGTAGCTTTTTCCATCTGCCCTGATTCGACAGCGAAATAGATTGCCATCGGAATTGTATCGGTCTTTCCCGGTATATAACCCGCAAGCATTAGAGTAGCACCAAATTCTCCGAGTCCCCTTGCAAATGCTAAGACGAGTCCGGCAAGCAGACCAGGCCAGGCAAGCGGGAAAGCGATCGTCCAGAACACGCGCCATTCGGACGCCCCTAAAGTTCGGGCAGCATTTTCAAGCCGTTCATCAAGGCTGTCAAATGCCGCGGCCGCGCTTTGGTACATTAAAGGAAAGGAGACGACGATGGAAGCGATGACAGCGCCAACCCAAGAGAAAATGATCTGTACACCGAACCAATCCATCAACCACTTCCCGAGCCAGCCTTGCTTACCAAACAATACTAGCAAGGCGAAGCCGACGACAGTTGGAGGCAAGACGAGAGGTAACATAAAAAAAGACTCGATCACCGATTTACCGAAAAATTGTTTCCTTGAAAATATGCGTGCGAAAAAGATTCCGAAGACGAATACAACCGTTGTGGAAATGGCCGCCACCTTTAACGAAAGCAATAAAGGTGAATAATCCATGCCCATTACACCTCTCCTCTACTCCTTATTTAAAGCCATACTTTCGCAAAATTTCTTTTCCCTTTTCACCCGCCACGAAGTGAAGGAAATCCTGTGCGTTAGCCTGATGCTTGGAATTACTCACGACTGCACCCGGATAGGCAATTCTTGAGTGCCAAGAAGGATTCGCTTCCGCCACGACAGTCACTTTTTCAGAGAACCATGCATCAGTCGCATACACAATGCCATAATCCACATTTCCCATTTCAACATGTGTCAATACTTGCCTTACGTCCGACCCCATGACAAGTTTATTTTGCAATGACGTCCATAATTGCATATGCTCTAATGCTTCTTTCGTATATTTTCCGGCTGGAACCGTATTCGGCTCTCCAATGGATAAATGGTGGATCCCCTCTTCTGTAAGCTGATTAAAGGAAGTAATGGGATTTTGAACGTTCTTATTTACAATTAACACTAAAGAGTTTTCTGCGAAATCCACGACAGTCGACTCTATGACGAGTGCTTTATCCTTCAATCTTTCCATATCTACCATACTCGCTGATAAAAAGATGTCGACAGGTGCACCTTGTTCAATCTGGGTAGCGAGTTTCCCGGAGCTGCCAAAATTAAACGTGATAGAGACGTCATCAGATTCATATTCATATTCGTGTTTCAACTCAATTAACGCATCGGTCAAACTGGAAGCAGCTGATATTACAAGCTCTTTTTTTGCCCCCAACTGTTCCCCTTTAGTTGAACAGCCTATAGGAATGGCTACTATGACGAGTAGAAACATATATGTAATAAATCTATTCAACTTACTACCCCTTCCTAACTATACTTATCTATCTTTATATATATCATAATAGAACTAAACATATCTACTTATAATTAAATATAACTTCTTATTATTAGTTATACTCCATTATATCTGAATATATTGCATTATCATTCGTTATAAGCGAAAATAGAAGTAAGAATCCGAGAGGAGGTTAACTATGACTAAAAATCAAGCAGCTTCTTATACGACCGAGGAAATTGCGAATCTATTGAAAGTCTCCAAACTGACCGTCTATGATCTTATAAAAAAAGGAGAACTCCGTGCATACCGTGTAGGACGACAGATGCGAATTGATGCGGAAGATCTTGAAGCGTATAAGGACAAATCGAAAAGTGGCGGTGTTAATGACACACATGTTAAACATGACGAAGTAATTACCAAAACAATAGAACAACCAATTGAAAATGCTGAATCCTCCCCTTCTCCTCAATCGTACAAACCGTCATCACAGTTAATCATTAGTGGACAAGACATTAGCCTCGATTTACTTGCAAATGCAATTGTTAAAAGCGGTACAGGATACCGTCCACTCCGTTCATACACTGGAAGTCTAAACAGCTTGTTAGCAATGTACGAAGGGGATACTGACATTGTGAGTACACACTTGTTTGACGGAGACACAGGAACGTACAACCTTCCGTACATTAAACGCATCCTTTCTGGTCGGGAATACATTGTCGTTAATCTACTATCGAGAACTGCCGGCTTGTTTGTACAAAAGAACAACCCAAAAAACATCCGGTCTTGGAAAGATTTCGCCAACCCATCAATACAAATGGTGAATCGAGAAATAGGTTCTGGTGCGAGAATACTGCTCGATGAGAAATTACGCCTGGAAGGTATTGTCCCCCGCAATGTAAAAGGGTATCATTCTGAAGAAATGAACCATATCGCCGTCGCAAGCAAAGTTGCATCTGGAATAGCTGATGTAGGTGTTGGCATTGCGAAAGCATCAACATTAGTTGGTGTAGATTTCATACCCCTTATCAATGAGCAATATGACTTAGTCATGTTGAAGACTCCTGAAAATGAATTAGTACGAAAATCAATCTTATCTATACTTCGCTCACAAGAATTTCATAAGGATATCGGCGCAATAGGTGGATATGACCTTTCTATGACCGGAACAATTATATTTGAAACAGAATAGAAAAAGGGCACCTCATTCGAAATCGGTGCCCTCTCGATAATCATTTCTTAAACCTAAGTTTACATAATAAAATTATCGCTAATAAAAAAACGTCCATAATCGGACGTTCATTTTTCTCGATCTAGTACATCTTCATAATGCATTGCATGATCCGGTTCGTAATTGTTGTATCGCATCTTTAATAACTTAAATAAATGTGTGAACAACACCTTCAGTAAAGCATACCCAGGTATTCCAAGGACGACGCCGGCGACGCCGAATAAAGAACCCGATGTCAACAAAACAAAGATAATCGTAATTGGATGAATCCGCAACGACTTCCCCATAATTTGAGGCGATATGAATTTTCCGTCGACCAATTGAACGATCGTCCAGACGACTGCCAGTTTCACGAGCATGAAAGGTGAAGTGACGATGGCAATAATAACTGCTGGAGTAATTGCAATGAGCGGCCCTAAATACGGCACGACACTCGTGAACATCGCGAGCGCACCTAATAGCCACGCATATTTCATGCCGATGATGTGGAATCCAATCGACACCATAATTCCAATGCTAATCGCGACAAGGATTTGACCTTGGATATAGGCGCTAATTTGATGATCGGCATCCTTAAGAATTTCTTCTGCGTCATCTCGAAGCCGTGGCGGCAACATTTTTTTGATCATTTGAGGAAGCTTTTCCCCGTCCTTTAATAAATAAAAAAGGATAAAAGGTACTGTGACGATTGCAAGAACTAGACCCGTCAATGCCGAAATGAATGATGTGATACCTGAAGCGATTCCACCGACAGCATCTTTAAACAATTCGCCGATATTTCCTAACCCATTATCAAGAAGACTATTGATGTTTATATCTAGCTCTTTATAATACGTTGAAAAAATCGAGGTATGTAAAAATGTATCGATATTAATGAGCATTTGATTGAAATAAGTAGGAAACTCTTCAATTAGGTTAGCAAATTGGTTTTTCAGAAAAGGAAAAACAAGAAAAACTAACAACGTTATTAAACCGATAAGGCCAATGAAAATGATGAAAATCCCCCACACTCTTGAAATTTTCATGCGTTCCAAAAAGCGTAAAAAAGGCCGCAACAAATAATAGGAGATTGTTGCTAGTATAATCGGTAGAACGACTGTCGAAAAGAAAACTTTTATCGGATAAAAAACGAAAGATACTTTACTGAAAACGAAAATGATCAAGCCAATTAGCAATATGGAGAGAAGCACGAACATCGTCGCTCGTCCACCAAGGAAGCTAATAATTGATGGGGTTCCGTCATTTGAATCTGTATTGCGGTTTGTAAATTTCGTTCTGTCGTTATTCATAGAATCCCCTACTTTCCATCACTCAAGTTCTATATTGAGAAAGGCTGCAAGTGCCTCTTTATTCTTTTCAACATCAAGCTCGATAACCGACCCCGCATGTGAATATGAGTTGAAACGATAGGAACCTTCTATAGGTATCGTCATTGTTTCAAGGTCAGATTTTCCATTTATGAGAAGAGTGAGTGCCTTTGAAATTTCTTCTTTTGACGTCAAGTCGGTCTCGATAAAACCAGATAAAGCCCCGGACAATTTCGGTACATGTAAAAGCATCTCGGGTCTCATCGCTTCTTCTTTTATAGCAGAAATGACCTCTTGCTGCCTTGCTACCCTACCGAAATCCCCTTCCGCATCAGCTCTGAACCGTGCATACCCTAACAACTCTTTTCCATTTAGACGTTGTTCGCCCGGCATGAGTGTGACACCAATCTTTTCAGACATTTCTTTTTGGACATTAATTTTTATCCCTTCAGGAAAGGCTATATCGATAATGGACTCAAAATTATCAAAATCGACGATTGCATAATGATGAATTGGAATGCCGAACATGCCTGTAATTGTATCTTTAACAGTCTGAACTCCGTTTAAATAATATGCTGTATTCAACTTATAAGATTTGTATCCAGGAATATCAGCGTAAATATCTCGCATGAATGACACTAAGCGAATCGATCCTTCTTTTTTATTCCAAGAAAGGACCATCATCGTATCCGTGCGTGACTTTCCACTGCCGTCATTATCAATTCCTAATAATAGGTAGTTTTCAACGGATGGATTTTGGGGGGCAATGACATCGCCATAAAATGGACCCGGATCGATTTCATTCCCTTCAGCCAATGATTTCCCTTCCTTATATTGAAAATATGAATAGAGTCCCGTCACGATGAAGCCGATAAAAAGGATCGTAAAAAACAATCTGCCGATCCGTAATCTCTTTCTCCTTCTTCTTCTTGGCACCGGGCCTTCGTACTGGTCTTCGTTCAAGATTAATTCCTCCAAATTGTAAAGTCTCTTCTAGGACGATTGTTGAATGTCGATGGTTGCATATGTTTATCGATAGTATACCATGTCTCCACTCTAAGATAATGCTCGAATTATAGTCAATTCCCCACGCATTCGATGACTACATGCATAGTCTATAGTGAAGGTGGTGGTATAAATGGGGCGTGAATACAAGGGCGGTTATGGTTTTTCCTTCGCTTTGTTAGTTGTGCTTTTCATCCTGTTGATCATTATTGGTGCAAGCTATCTCTATTAATCGATAAAACAATAAGCACAACCACTCATTGGCACTTCGAGAAAGGTTGCATTACGGTCTTTGGATGGCCCGTAGGCAACCTTTCATTCGTATGTTACAATTTAGCTAATGAATTGAGGGGGTTGTAGATGATGACAAATGAACGAATTGAAAAAGCAGCTTTCGCTGGCGGATGTTTTTGGTGCATGGTAAAGCCGTTCAAGGAATGGGAAGGTATTATTGATGTCGTGTCGGGCTATATGGGCGGGCACGTTGAAAACCCTACTTATGAGGATGTAAAAAAGGGAGATTCAGGACATTTGGAAGTCGTTGAAATTACATATAACCCTGCCCTCTTTACATATGAAAAACTACTTGAACTCTTTTGGCAACAAATCGATCCGACAGACGCGGGTGGACAATTCCAGGATAGAGGTCACTCCTATACAACTGCCATCTTTTATTATAATGACGAACAAAAGAAAGCTGCTGAGCATTCAAAAGAGGAACTTGCCAATAGTGGGCGGTTTGTGAAACCAATCGTAACAGCTATTCGACCTGCGGAAACATTCTACCGTGCCGAAGAGTATCACCAAGATTACTATAAAAAAGAAAAAGCGCATTATGAAGAGGATCGTGCCAAATCAGGGCGGGACGAGTTCATTAAAGAATATTGGCATTGAATATGTACATACATCAGACGAGAGGAAATTAAACCGTTTCCTTTCGTCTGATTTTTTGTTGATGTAAAAAGTGCGAAAAAACGCATCGAACACATACCACTCCGTAAACAATCCGTGTTATAATAGGAGCATTGTGAATTTAGGAGGATTTTTATGATAGCAGTCAGTAATGTAAGTCTTCAATTCGGTGACCGTAAACTGTTTGAAGATGTAAATATACAGTTTAATCCCGGTCATTGTTATGGATTGATCGGAGCAAATGGAGCCGGTAAATCGACATTCCTTAAAATTTTGTCTGGTGAGTTAGAACCTCAAACAGGTAACGTCATTATGAACAAAGATGAGCGCTTAGCAGTCTTGAAGCAGAACCACTTTGAGTATGAAGAAAACGAAGTGCTCGATACGGTAATTAGAGGCCATCAACGTCTATACGATATTATGACAGAGAAAAATGCGATCTATATGAAAGAGGATTTCTCTGACGAAGATGGCATGCGTGCTGCAGAACTTGAAGGAGAGTTCGCTGAATTGAATGGTTGGGAAGCTGAATCAGAAGCTGCCATCCTTCTTCAAGGGTTAGGCATTCCGGAAAGTCTTCATCACGTGAAAATGTCTGAGCTAAGCGGTTCGGAAAAAGTGAAAGTACTTCTTGCGCAAGCGCTATTCGGTAAACCTGATGTCTTACTACTGGATGAGCCGACGAACCACTTGGACTTGAAAGCAATTCAATGGTTAGAAGAATTCCTGATCGGTTTTGAGAATACTGTCATCGTCGTTTCGCATGACCGTCACTTCCTGAATAAGGTTTGTACGCAAATTGCTGACCTTGACTTCTCAAAAATCCAGCTATATCCTGGAAACTATGATTTCTGGTATGAGTCCAGCCAATTGGCGCTAAAAATGGCCCAAGATCAGAACAAGAAAAAAGAGGAGAAAATTAAAGAATTACAAGCTTTCGTTGCTCGTTTCAGTGCGAATGCCTCGAAATCGAAACAAGCGACTTCCCGTAAAAAAGCGCTTGATAAGATTGAGTTGGATGATATTAGGCCTTCATCCCGCAGATATCCGTTTGTTAACTTCCAAATTGGTCGTGAAATCGGAAATGATGTGCTAAGCGTTAAAGATCTATCAAAAACTCAAGATGGTAAAGTGATGCTGAAAGACGTCACATTTACAATGAACAAAGAGGATAAAATTATCCTATTGGGCAATCCACTTGCGAAAACGGCACTTTTACAAATTCTTGCGGAAGAAACACAACCTGATTCAGGAACTTTCAAATGGGGCATTACGACTTCCCGTTCCTACTTCCCTCTTGATAACGGCGAGTATTTCGAAGGGTCTGAATCCTCATTGGTAGAATGGCTACGTCAATATTCACCTGAAGATCAGACAGAAACGTTCTTACGTGGCTTCCTAGGCCGTATGCTTTTCTCAGGAGAAGAAGTTAAAAAGAAACCATCCGTCTTATCAGGTGGAGAAAAAGTACGATGCATGCTTTCCAAAATGATGCTGACGAATGCGAATGTCCTTTTACTCGATGAGCCGATGAACCACTTAGATTTGGAATCGATTCAAGCGTTAAATAATGGATTAATTGCTTTTAAAGGTGCTATGATTTTCACATCTCATGACCAGCAGTTCATTCAAACAGTTGCAAATCGGATCATTGAAATTCGTGAAGATGGCACGATTTTCGATAAAATGATGCAGTATGACGAGTATTTGGAATGGAAAGAGCAACAAGCCGTATCCAACTAATACTAAAACCGTTTTCCTTCTGTGGAAAACGGTTTTTGTTTTGGCTATTTCAATATCGGTTATAGAAATAGTAAAGGATAGTCACGACATTACCGGCTATACTACTTAAAAGGAGTGTGTTAATGATGAGAGCAAAAACCATATTCATGCATAGTTTGCTTATTGCACTAATTGCATCCGGATGCACGAACAATACGACGAGCCTAAACAATTCGGGAAACAGTGGAGAGACAGAAAAACCAACGAATCAAAATGAGGAAACTGAAAAACCAGATCAGAACAATCAATCATTACTCGCCTACTTCCTACCTGACGGATCAAATGCGAAATTTAAAGGAGAAGGAAATGAATTTGCGCAATTGGACATTGATTTTGCCCATCCTTATGAGGACTATGTAATTCTTCATGAAGATAACGGCGGCGCTACAATGAGGCGTATATTTAAAATCGAGAATGACAGCGTGTTAAAGATGGAAGAAAAAATGGTCGATATGAATGAGAACTTCCCTTCCCTTCAAGAAATTAAAGCGATGGAGCCAATCGGTATTTACTTGAGAATGCCGATTGAAGTCGGAACGTCATTCGATGGGTGGGAAATCGTTGAAACGGATGTACAAGTTGAAACACCATATGAGACGTTTAAAAATGCATTTGTTATTGAACAAAAAGGTGATGGATTCGTTAACCGGAAATATTTCGTGGAAGGATTCGGTGAAGTAAAGCGTGAATCGATTATGAAGATGGATAATGGAGATGAGGATTACATCGTTACCTCAACATTGGAGTCAGTTACAAAGCCGAAATAGGACGCAACTAGGTAGGCCGCCTCCGCTTTTGTATCATCTAAATCAGCGCCCTCGGATTTTGTATGTAAAAAAGAGGCACCGAAAAGGTGCCTCTTTTGTCTGACGAATTATAATTTAACTACGTTAGCAGCTTGAAGACCACGGTTGCCTTCTACAACTTCGAACTCAACTTGTTGACCTTCGTCCAAAGTTTTAAATCCGTCTCCCTGGATTGCAGAGAAGTGTACGAATACATCGTCTTCCCCTTCAACTTCGATAAATCCGAAGCCTTTTTCAGAGTTAAACTATTTTACAGTACCTTGTTTCATCTGTGAATACCTCCAAATAATTGTACTTGCTAATACATGAAAAAAATTCACATATTACAAAAAGCACCGACAACGCCGATCACCTTTTGTAATACGTGAATACGTTTGCTTCGGTAAATCGTTTTTATTAATGCTACTATACCATACCCAATGAAATTGTCAATATGACAATATCAAATATTCGAATTATTTATTAATGTAATGGAAGTTGGCTTACCGTCTGCTAAGCAAATAATCCCATGAAAAATTTGCAAATTATCATCACATCCCTCACAAAAAATACGTTCGTTTTCCGACCAGTAAGCGAAAAAACAATCTTTTCTTTCTTCATTGTAATTGTATTTTGCCCCGAATTCCTTTTTTAAATCAACTAAATAGTCCCAAGCCTCTTTAGCTGATTCAAATGCACGCCTCGACTGAATTGCCTTCTCCCAATCATCGAACATCCACCAAGGCTCGTAATCCGCTTTCATATATATAACTTCATATATCATTTCCCTTTCCCCCTTCCGAAATGGCAGTGAGTGGATATATTTTATCAAATCGAACGAAACTATCCAAGTAAATGATTTCATTCATTTCATTCATTAAAATGTCATTCCACTTCAAATCAGGTATAATTGGACTAAGGGGATGAAACTTTTGCTCGTTTTAATCGTAGTAAAGAATAGAGAAAAATAAGGAGGCCTGTAGACAATGCAAGAAGTTAAACAGTTTTTCCAAAGGCACTTAATTGCGGCACCAATTAGCTTCGGCTCTTGGCTGGCAATGATCCTTACTACTAGCATGAATCCATTTGCCGCAACAGGCCTGATGATTGCAATTTACATTAGTAGTAATTTCACGATTAAACAAATACAAATTTCATCGAACGTCAAAGAACTCGGCATGTCAAGGTCAGAATACAAGCATATTAAGAACCAGATTAACGAAGCCAAATCGAAAATAAAGAAATTGAACGGCCTTTATGGCCAAGTCCGCTCTGTCCAAGCATTTAAACAAGTATACGAGATGAATAACTTGGCAAAAAGGATACTTACCATCGTACGCAAAAACCCGAAGAAATTCTACCATGTTGAGAAATTTTTCTATTCACATCTAGATTCAGCTGTCGAATTGACGTCCAAATATGCAATACTTGTCAATCAACCATTAAAAGATCAAGAAATTAGAGTCGCTCTCCAACAAACTAGAGAAACACTTTCTGAAGTGAACAAGCAACTAGAGCAAGATTTAAGAGGCGCATTAGCAACTGATATAGAACAACTACAGCTTGAGTTGGATTATGTAGATGTAACAATGAAAAAGAATAAACCGTTGCTTGAGATGAAAGGAGAATTACGAAATGACGGAAAATAATTTAACAAATGCAGAGGTGAAAACAATGGATGACCTTTTAGGTAATCCATTTAATAACGAGCCGCTATTGCCGAAAGAAATGCAAACGGAGCAAAGAAAAGACGAAGTAGCTGTCAAGCTGCTCGATCGATTATCACCTGAAGAGCAAGAAAAGGCGAAGCAGCTAGCCGATCAAATTCCTGTAGGCAATTATGAAGCGATTATCACATATGGTGCGAATGCACAAAATGAGTTATCACGCTTCTCTCATAAAATGTTAGACCATGTACAAAGTAAAGATATCGGCCCTGTCGGAGACGTGTTAAGTGATTTAATGAGCAAGTTATCTGAGATTGACCCAGAAGACTTATCCGAAAAGAAAAAGTCTGGATTGAGTCGCCTATTCAGTCGAGCTACAAGATCCATCCAGGAAATGATGACAAAATACCAAAAGCTTAGCACACAGATCGATCGTATTGGTGTGCAATTGGAGCATTCTAAACGAGGATTGCTTGAGGACGTTCAAATGCTCGATAGCCTATATGAACAGAATAAGACATACTTTCAAGCATTGAACGTCTATATTGCTGCAGCAGAATTAAAACGAGACGAAATTGCGAACGTTATCATTCCGGAAATGCAAAGAAAAGCTGAATTATCGAATGATCAGATGGCATTTCAAGAAGTAAACGATATGGGACAATTCCTTGATCGTCTAGAAAAACGGCTCTATGACTTGCAACTTTCAAGACAAATTACGATTCAAAGTGCCCCTCAAATTAGAATGATCCAGCAGACGAATCAGACACTCGCAGAGAAAATCCAATCGTCTATTATGACATCCATTCCGTTATGGAAAAACCAAATTGCGATAGCATTGACATTGAATAGACAAAGAAAAGCAGTCGAATCCCAACGTCTTGTGACGAAAACGACGAATGACCTTCTTTTGAAGAACTCTGAAATGCTAAAAGTGAACTCGATTGAAACTGCGAAAGAAAACGAACGAGGCATTATTGAAATTGACACATTGAAGAAAACACAAGAAAACTTAATCCAGACGATTGAAGAGACGCTTGTCATTCAAGCGGACGGACGCGCGAAGCGAAAAGCAGCAGAAGTAGAAATCGCACGTATGGAAGAAGAATTGAAACAGCGTCTACTTGCCGTACACGAAAAAACGCAGTCTCCGAATCGTCCATTATAAAAAACCGCCTTGTGCGGTTTTTTATGTTAGTTCACTACTATTGCCATGAGCTTTCTCAAAATCCTTATCGTTTGATCTGTGAATTGCTCAACAGATTGTGACGATGCTGATTTATTTCCAAAAATCTTGGAAAACAGCGCTCGCTGATCATCCGTTGGCTCCTCTGACGCTAGAAATAAATGAATGACAGAAATCCCTTTTTTCTCAGCTTCCAAAACGGATTCTCTCGTATCTAGAATCCCATTCTTATCATAGCCAAAGGCGGATGGTTCACCATCCGAAAAAACGAGTAAAAATTTATGTTTCTCTGGTCTACTCATTAACCGACGAGTCATCCACCTTATTGCAAACCCATCTCGATTATCTTCATTCGTTTCAAATGATAGGATCGTCAATCCGTCATCTTTCCGATTGTCTTCAAATGTATGCATCAATCCAAACACATTTGGCTGCACATCTTTCGTG
Organism: Sporosarcina sp. UB5; assembly: GCF_050859005.1. GTDB lineage: Bacteria > Bacillota > Bacilli > Bacillales_A > Planococcaceae > Sporosarcina. Next base: position 2,688,909 of record NZ_CP125984.1, on the reverse strand, counting down.
GCGTTATTAGCATCTTCAAAATAAGAAGAGATTTCATGTTGGACAGATAACTCCCTTAAAACATCGTGGAATAGCAATACCGCTTTCTTCGTCTCATCCAACTTATCCATCATGGAAGCGGATCCATCAACGAGTAATCCGAAAACCGCGTCGAGTTTATGAGAAGGTATGTTTTTTCGAAAAAAAGGACGTGGACGCTCATCTACTAGCATTGTAGTCAATTTGGTCGATAATCTGCCCTTCATCAATCGATTCCTTCTCGTATCCTCTTTTAGCTCGATTCGCTTTCTCATTTCCTCTACAAATGAACGAACATACGGTTTTTGCTCATCACGCCATTGCGATAGTTTCGCTAGATTTGTTTCATCTCGGGATGCTTCAACGACCTGTTCCTCGTAAACGACATTGACGTGCTCCTTGCCGAAGTCATACCGTGCAGCTATTTGTTTTGATTTCTTCTCAGGTAGATTTCGCTCTTCATCTGACCATTTGCTGCTTTCATTTCCTTCTGACTGCCCGTTGCCAACCTCTTGAATTTCTGCATTCTCACTTCCCTCAGTTGAGTTGCCGCCATCTCCCTGACCAGCCCTCCCATGTTCCAGCTCGTACTCCAAGTGAACGCCTGATTCACTTTCACTTTCCCGATGCCACGTACGGAAGACTTCCTCGATCGTTTCTTTTGGTTCCACTTCCCCTTTATCTACATCAGTCATACCTTCATGATAGTGAAAAACAGCAGTTTCCTCAGAGATGGCATCTCCGACAGCATAATACTGGTGAACAAGGTCTTTTTCGATAGCGTCTTCCACCATGAAGACGATGCGATCTACAAGTTCGGCCATGTCTGAAGTTGTTTTCGCATCGGAGGCATATGTTGCAATCATCATTACCTGGTTGATCGGTAGAGACCACTCTACGTGAGAGTCGGTCAAAGAACCTTCATGTAAAGTGAGGAACAGCTTATTTAGTAACGCATCAGCAATAAACGACTTGTTCATATTAGACATGAGTTGATCTCGATGATATGCCAGTAACAGCTCCCGCCTGACCGAAAACGCCTTGAAAGTGCCCGGTCTCTTCATTTCGACTACATCCATCAATCTAAATTCTTCTAACATGAGCAACAGTTCTTCGGCGAACTTCCTCAACGAATGACGATTGTACTTTCTCCTGAACCTAATCCAATCGGGTACGGAAAAATGTTTCCAAAAACCTTCAGTCAATAAATACACATCCGATAACCGGCCAGCATGCATTACCTCTTCAGATCGATGCCTCCAAAACACACTAATGGAAACGATGCCTTCCTTTGGCTGGAATTCGAACAATTTACGCTCCGTCAACCCCAGATATTGCGCACCAGATAACGCTCTTCCCAATCGCTCGTAAAGCAGCAACAAATTTGCATCAATCGTTTCATCATTGAATTGAATAAACCGATTTAATTTGACCATCGAATCTGCCTCACTTTACCCACGTTTCCACTAATTCCATAATGAGTTTTCTTTCCATTCTATCTTCCAATTTTTCCGCAATCGCGTATTGAATAGCTCGTCTCACAGGCATATGTTCCGCGAGCGCTATTGCGTCTAGCAAACTTCTGACAGATGCAGCCTCCTCAGCTAGTAATCCGTTCATCACTTGCTTTTTCAAATCTTCATTAATGTTCATTATTGTTTCGACTAATATTGTATCAGCTTCAGGAAATAGTGATTGAATGATCTTGTGTAATTGTTCCCCAGACAAATATGGAATTGAGAATGAGATGAATCTGTTTTTCAATGCCTCATTCATCGGTGAAGTTCCGACATACCCTTCATTTATTGCTGCGAGCACCGTGAAATTAGGATGTGCATGTATTACTTCACCTGTAAAAGGGTTTGTCAGCATGCGTCTATGGTCGAGAACGCTATGTAAAATCGGTAGCGTTTCTGGCTTCGCCATATTAATTTCATCAATATATAGAATATGTCCTTCTTTCATTGCTCGAACGACCGGCCCTTCCACGAATTCAATGATAGATTGTCCATCGCGTACATTGATTGTCTTAAACCCTAAAAGCGATTCCGCGTCCAAATCGACAGAGCAGTTTACACTATGCATTGGCTGGTTGAAATAATGAGAGATGCTTTGAGCCAATTTTGTCTTTCCAGACCCAGAAGGTCCTTTCAAAAGAATCGGCTTCTTCAAAACGACGCCAATCAATATATCTTCCCAAAGATTAGGCGTAGGAGATATGTAGCCACCTTCCTGTATTAAAGCAGCACTCTCGTTTTCATAACTTCTAGCACGCCGCTCGGCTCTTTCATTATTAATAAAAGAATTCATGATTGTTCCTCCTAAAAAATCCCGATGCAAAAAAATGCATCGGGAAAAATATTATTCGAAATACGTTTTATAAAAGCCGCCGACGTGCCCTGTGTTATCTACGATGAAAATGAATTCGTCTGTCTCATTTTTCACTTCGTATTCTTTACCAGGTGTTAAACAGTCGGTCACGACATATTTTTCCGCATTCGCATGTTTACATACGACTTTCCGTATTGTCGGAGCAGTCGTCCAGTCTTTGAAGGACATATAGTTCACCATCCAATTAAAGTAATGTGAAAAAGCCCGATTTCTCGGGCTGTTTCCAGTTTATCATTAAATTATTCAAGAACCAAGAAGAAGATCTTCAGGGTTTTCGATCAATTCCTTCACCATTTTCAAGAATCCGACAGAATCTTTTCCATCAATGACACGGTGATCGTAAGATAATGCAACGTACATCATCGGACGGATTTCCACGTTGTCTCCAACTGCAACAGGGCGTTTCTGAATCGTATGCATACCGAGGATACCAACTTGTGTTCCGTTTAAAATCGGCGTAGAGAACAACGATCCGAACACACCGCCGTTAGTAATTGTAAATGAACCACCGGACATATCTGCAATCGTCAATTTATTGTCTCTTGCTTTACCTGCAAGCTCGCCGATTGTAGACTCGATCTCAGCGAAATTTTTGCGATCTGCATCACGAACGATTGGAACGACCAATCCACCTTCAGTCGATACTGCGATACCGATATCGTAATAATGTTTCAAAATAATATCATCGCCATCAATTTCAGAATTGACATATGGATATTTTTTAAGTGCAGCAACTACCGCTTTCGTAAAGAACGACATGAAGCCAAGACGGACATCATTTTTATCATAGAACTCATCTTTTTTACGTGAACGAAGTTCCATTACTGCTGTCATATCGATTTCGTTAAATGTTGTTAGCATAGCTGTTGATTGTCTAACTTCCAACAGACGTTTAGCGATTGTTTGACGACGGCGTGTCATTCTTTCACGTGTTTCACGGCCGTCTTCTTGTACTGGTGCTGCTGTTGCTTTAGCTGGAGCGGCAGGTGCTGCTGGAGCAATAGGTGCACTATTATGTGCAGAAACGTCTTGTGCACGAACGCGACCCATCGGATCTACCGGTGTAACAGCTGCTAGATTGATACCTTTTTCACGTGCAAGCTTTCGTGCTGCTGGACTTGCAATTGTTCGATCGGCAGAAGTTTGTTCTACCGTTCCTTCTTCTGCTACCGGTGCTGCAGCAGCAGAAACTTCCTCCGCAGCCGGAGCAGGTGCAGATTGCGCTCCTGATGATTCTCCAACTACTGCAATAACTTGACCGACTTCAACAGTGTCACCTTCAGCTGCAAGAAGTTCCTGGACGACTCCGGCTTCCTCGGAGATGACTTCCACGTTAACTTTATCCGTTTCCAATTCTACGATGAACTCGCCTTTGTCAATACTCTCACCAGGTTGTTTCAACCACTTTGCAATTGTTCCTTCAGTAATTGATTCTGCAAGTTCAGGTACTTTGATTTCAGCCACAATAAATTCCTCCTCTGTTCTACCGTTTCCGGTGCTAACAAGTTTCAATATTCATGTGTAATTACTTTTTCAAAGCTTCTGTAATAATGCGTTGTTGTTCAACTTTGTGATCTTCACCATTGCCTTCTGAAGGGCTTGCGCGGTGAACTCGACCTACATAGGAAACGGATTTTTTATCTCCTGCAATTTCCAGCATGTATTCCAAAGCAAACGACCAAGACCCCATGTTTTTAGGTTCTTCTTGGACCCAGACAAGCTCCTTCGCTTTCGGGAAGCGCGCAACGATTTCTGAAATTTTATCAGAAGGGAATGGATATAGCTGTTCCACGCGCACGATATGCAAGTGGTCGAAACCTTTTCCATCCTTCACTTTTTCAGCAAGATCGATTGCCATCTTACCACTTGCGAAAAGGATTTTCTTTACTTTGTCTGGATGTTGACCTGTTCCTGGCTGTTCAAGTACAGTTTGGAAATGGCCTTCCGCAAGATCATTTACATCAGCACCGACGAGCGGATGACGAAGTAGTGATTTCGGTGAAACAATAACGAGCGGGCGTTCTACTTCAGTTCCAAGCATCTTCGCCTGTCTCCGTAAAACATGGAAATAGTTCGCTGCGCTTGAAATATTCGCAACTGTCCAGTTATTTTCAGCAGATAACTGTAAATACCTTTCAAGACGGGCACTTGAGTGTTCCGGTCCTTGACCTTCGTAAGCATGTGGCAGAAGGATGACCATACCGGACTGCTGACCCCATTTTGAATGACTGGAAGAAATAAATTGGTCAAACATTACTTGCGCCATATTTGCAAAGTCCCCATATTGAGCTTCCCAAATGGACAACGCGTAGTCTTTTTCCAAGTTATAGCCGAATTCATAGCCGACAACAGCAAACTCTGTTAACGGACTGTTGTATGCAACAAATGATGCATTTGAATTACTAATATGATGAAGAGGAACATGTTCTTTCCCCGTCTTTTCATCATGAAGGACGAGATGACGATGCGCGAAAGTGCCCCTTTGAACGTCTTGGCCTGTAATTCGAATCGGTTTGCCGTCCTGAAGGATTGAACCGAATGCCAATTGTTCGGCATGCGCCCAGTCTATTTTCCCTTTACCTTTGAATGGCTCTTCACGACGCTTCAAAATACGGTCCAACTTACCGAATACGGTAAAATCTTCCGGGTACGTTAGAAGTTCTTCGTTCATTCGTTGCAATCTCTCTTGACTAACCCCTGTCTCAAGATCTCTTGGATATCCCGCCATCACAACGTCAGGAGTGGCATTGGAAATTACTTCAGCTTCGGTGGAGTTTGCCTTCACCTTGTCATACGCTACTTGCATCATTGCAAATACTTCCGAATCCAATTTATCGACATCTTCGTTTTTCAAAATGTTTTCTTCGACAAGTTTCGATCCGTAAAGTTGACGTGTAGTCGGATGCTTATGAATTAACTGGTACATCATTGGGTTCGTTACTAACGGCTCATCCATTTCGTTATGTCCGTAACGTCTGTACCCTATTAAGTCTATTAATATATCTTTTCCAAACTTTTGACGATATTCAAATGCAAATGCCGCCGCAGCTATAACATCTTCCGGACTGTCTGCATTAACATGCAATACCGGTACTTCAAATCCTTTCGCTGGATCAGAAGAATAGCGGCTTGATCTCGAATCGTAATATTCGGTTGTGAAACCAATCATATTATTAGCGATAATATGGATTGAGCCACCAGTATCATATCCGCGAACACGGCTATAGTTGAACATTTCCGGAACGATTCCTTGGCCAGGGAATGCCGCATCTCCATGGATCAATATTGCATACGCGGCTTTCTTATCTTGCAAAGGCAATCCTTCATTGTTTGTTGTTTCCTGTGCAGCACGTGTTTGACCTGCTACAACTGGATTGACAACTTCCAAGTGGGAAGGATTGTAAGCTAAGAAACGCTCAGTTCCAGAAGGAGCTTTATAGAGAGCTCCCATGTGATATTTCACATCACCGAACCATCCATGTAAAGTCTCGAGCGATCCATCTTCCGGGAGGAATGGTTCTGGAGGGACGCCTGCAAATTCAGCGAACATCATTTCATAAGGTTTATTCAAAATATGGGTCAAAACATTTAAACGTCCACGGTGTGCCATACCAATTAATAGTTTCTTCACTTTATCTGTTTCAGAACGGCGCACCAATTCGTCGATGAGAACGACTAAGGTGTCAAGACCTTCAATGGAGAAGCGTTTAGCTCCGACAAACGTACGATGAATGAACTTTTCAAAGCCTTCAATTTTCGTAAGCCTTTCGAGTAAAGCTTTTTTATCATTCTCAGATAGTTGTACAGAGACTTCCCCGTTTTCAATTTTTGATTGAATCCAAGCCCGCTCTTCTTCATCAGTGATGTAAGAAAATTCGTAGCCGATTTTTCCAGTGTACAATGATTTCAAATAATTGACTGCATCCAGTCCGTTTTCTACATTGACTGGTGGATTTTTCAAAAACAAGGAAGATGACATCGACTGCAAATCATTCTCGGACAACCCATAATACGAAAGCTCTAGACGAGTTGTGTCTTTTTCCCTGTCGTTTAGCGGATATATGTCCGAGGCAAGATGGCCGTATGCGCGTATAGCGTCAACTAGCTTATATGCAGACAACACTTTACCAAAATCACCTGCTGATACTGCTGACATTGCCGCAGTATGTACATCTCCCTCAAGCGAAGGCGCACCGTAGCTTCTGAACATCTCAGCAAGCTCTGAATCTACTGATTCGGGTGACACTTTGAACTGTTCATACATTTCCATTACATACCCAAGGTTCGGACCTGCGAAGACCGAGTAAGGGGAACGTTGGGTACCAACATTGTTCGACATGTAAAATGACCTCCACATTTTGCCTATTGGCCTGTAGTGTTCCTATTACTATTTTTTATCCGTATCCATATTACCATGCAACTACTAGAACTGAAAGGGATTAGTTCTATTTTGCTGACATTTTTGCATTTAACAAAAATAGATTACAAGTTAAGCGTTTTCAATAATCTTTTCCAGCTGCACAGTCTATTTCACTAATTTTTATATGATAGGATTAATTCAGCCATTTCATCCGGTGATTTTGTGTTTGCGATTTTCCGCATATTTGTAACTAGGTTTTCTTTATCTTTCATTAAATCCTCAAAAAGATTTACTATGGAAGATTCCGTCAGTTCCTCTTCCTGTATTACATTTGCAATGCCAAGTGATTCGAATAATGATGCATTTAGCAATTGGTCACCTCTGCTTTGAGATGCGGATAATGGAATGAGTAACATTGGCTTTAAGATAGATAATAATTCGAATATGGCATTGGATCCTGCTCTGGAAACGGCAAAATCGGAAGCTGCCAATAAATGAGGAAGTCCTTCAGTCACATATTCAAATTGAATATACCCTTTTATATGCTCCAATGACTCATCGATATTGCCTTTCCCGCACAGATGTATTATTTCAAACTTATCCAGAATAGATTTTATCTCTTTTCGCACCGCTTCGTTAAGTGTTACTGAGCCTTGACTGCCTCCCATTATGATGAATACCGGTTTCTCTCCTGTCAGACCTGCGATGCGTAGCCCTTCCTTCCGATCTCCTTCAAATATTTCTGGTCGAATGACAGCTCCGGTACAAGTTGCTTTCCCAGCTGGCACATACTGAAGTGTCTCCTCAAAGACCGTGAAAATATGTTTTGAAAATGGAAGTGCAAGCTTGTTTGCAAGTCCCGGTGTAACGTCCGATTCATGAACAACGACTGGAATATTCGCGAGCTTTGCAGCTAATACGACGGGTACGGAAACAAATCCGCCTTTCGAAAATATAATTTCCGGCTTCAATTTACGTAATATCGAATAAGCTTGGAGAGTACCGACTCCGACCCTAAATGGATCGGAGAAGTTTTTCATTGAAAAATATCTTCTTAACTTTCCGCTTTGGATGGAATGGTACGTCACATCACGATGTCGATCCTTTATTAATTCTTTCTCGATTCCATCATGAGAACCGATATAATGAATTTCATATCCTTTTTCATTAAATACAGGAATAAGTGCTTCATTGACGGAAACATGTCCTGCTGTTCCGCCACCTGTCAATACAATTACAGGCCGTTTCATTTGGCCATTCACCTCATCTATTTTTTGTAAGTAAAATTTCTCGAACGTGCCTTCAAACACCTTCAAAAATGAATGGATATCTTCAATTTAATTAATACCCATTAACTTCTTAGCTATTATAGCAGACAAATCATGTTACAATGTTCATTGGCTTACGACCGTTTTATATTTTTTTTACTGCTGAAAGGAAGATCTATTTGGAAAACGTTTTACCATTACGCAAAAAAACAGTGAACTTCACGAAAATAGTCATTCCTATATTAATAACCCAAATCGCACTATATATGATGACATTTTTTGACATCCTAATGACCGGACGTTATGATACGCATGATCTAGCTGGCGTTACAATTGGATCATCCTTCTGGGTACCAGTCTATACTGGCCTTTCTGGAATCCTAATGGGGCTCACTCCAATGATTGCCCATTATATTGGTGGAAATCGGAAGAATGAAGTACGGCCTTCAGTACAACAAGGTTTGTATGTAGCAATCGTTCTAGCTGCAGTCGTTTTTACGATTATCATGCTTGCAGTCATCCCTTCTCTACAGCATATGCCTTTGGAAGGCCAAGTTAGGATAGTTGCAGCAGATTACTTGAAAGGAATGACGATCGGACTTCTTCCTCTGTTCGCATATACCGTCCTCCGGGCATTTTTTGATGCTCTTGGAGCGACGCGTGTATCGATGTCGATTATCCTTTTATCTGCACCGATTAATATCGTGCTCAATTACTTGCTCATTTTTGGGAAATTCGGATTCCCTGAACTAGGTGGTGCAGGTGCGGGTTATGCTTCCGGCTTCACGTATTGGATTGTTTTCGGTATCGCTTTCTTCATTGCGAAGTTGCGCAAGCCGTTCCTTACTTTTTCACTTTTTTCGAGATGGGAACGGGTCTCTTTTAAAAGATGGAAAGAAATATTAAGAATCGGTGTACCAATCGGATTATCAATTTTTGTGGAAATTAGTATTTTTTCTGTTGTAACACTTTTAATGAGCGGCTATACGACTGAGACGATATCAGCTCATCAAATCGCTTTGAATTTTACATCGCTTCTCTATATGGTACCTCTTAGCATTTCAATGGGCGCGACAATATTGGTCGGCCAATCGATCGGGGCTGGGAAGTTTAAAGAGGCAAGAAGCTATAGTTTCCTTGCAGTTGGGCTCGCAATACTGTTTAGCTTTGTATCGATTATTATCCTTTTAACATTTAGGGAGCCGATCGCTTCCCTTTACACGACTGACAAATCGATTATTCAACTAGCAACCCATTTCTTCTTGTTCGCTGCATTCTTCCAACTATCTGATGCCATCCAAGCACCAATACAAGGATCTTTGCGAGGTTATAAGGATGTCAATATGACATTCATTATGGCAATCATCTCTTTCTGGATAATCGGCTTGCCGGTTGGTTATTTGACAGCTGAATTTACGAACTTGGGGCCATTCGGATATTGGGTAGGGCTTATTGTCGGTTTAACGATTGGAGCCTTTACATTAAGCATACGTCTTATCCACATCCAAAGAAGATATGCAAACAACTAAATCCCGAAGCCGTTTACTACGGCTTCGGGATTTTTCAGTCTAGAATACTCGTTCTCTTCATTTTCACTTTCACATCGAGTTCAATTGGTATTGATGCATACGTTTCTTGCCAATCACCGCGCTTCCATAACTCTGGATGGAACGCATGGACTTTTCTGCCGAAACCTAAAATATCACTTTTAGCTTCTTGAGTTTTTTTAATAATATCTTCAAAATCCTTCTTTATCTCGTCTGCAAGGAAATTTTCTGCCTCTCTTCGAATTTCCTTTTTATATAGATTATTTTCAGGGAACTCTTCAACACTAAAACTAATTACGTACTGTACATCAATGCGCTCATTTGAAATTTTCATTTTTCGATTGACGTTAATAACTTGAATGGTAATTGGACCGTTCTTTTGTTTCCATTCATATGAGAGACGAGCATATCTTCCTAATTTGTTTTTCATAATATTCGCTAAAACCGCTTCTTGTTTCTTCAACGTTTTTCCTGTGAATTTTTCATTACTGAACAGCGCCATTCCTTCAACTGCAGGTATTCCACTATCGTTTATCGCAATATAAGGTAAACTTAAATCCATCGAATTATCAAGCAGTAATTTTACCGTCTCCCCCAATGTATTTTCTGCAACATATGTATATAGGACGGCAGTACGCAATAGCTCTGGATAAAGATCCGCAACTTCAGTTTTCGCTTCTCCAGAAGGGTTAAAATATTGTTCCAAATCCCCTTCAATGATAGCAATATAACTTGTAATCCGGTTCCTCGGAGTCCTAAAAAACTGATCAAGCGGTTCGTATAAATCAGCTTTAGCAATATCAGTCGACACGAGTAACACTTCAAGTTGGGAAATGTCGAGCGCTTCCATAGTTTGTCGATTTGCATCGTTGCGGGCGTCTCTCGTCGAAACTCCCTTTCCTTCAGACTTGCTGTAACTGATCGTCCCGTTTATAAAAGTAGGATAAGAAAACATTGCTTTCACTCCCCCGTTATCTTTCGTTATCCCCATGACTGGAACAATCGTCACATCTTTGTATTGAGCTTCATCCCAACAACCTCCTAGGAGAATTATTACAAATGGCATAAGAACTAATAGTCTTTTCATTTCACTTTCCCCCTATTCAGCAAGATGACAGCGGCTGGGATCAGTACGGAAAAAACGATGTGGACATAGATGGATGCTTGTTGAACAATCTCAATCCGATCTTTCGTCGCAAAATACGCAGGGATAACGATAAGAAGGCAATGAAATAGTACAATGTAACGTTTGCCAATATTTTTGAAATGGAACCCTCGAACATGTATACACATGAAAGTATAAACAGTAATTGTTATCGTGCTCCAACTTACCCATATGAATAGAAAAAATAGATCGAGACGTTCAACGAATGTTACCTTCTGCAATTTAAGCAAGTGAAGAAGAGGCTCTGTCGTGTACTTGAGACCACTGACCGGGAAAAACAATAGAACGAAAACCAATGTAGTGAAGAAAAATAAAAACCAACAACATTGATATATGAAAAGTGGCTTCCCTTTAATTTGTTCATCATCTTTTACGTACTTTCGAAGAAACAGAAAGATTTCCACTCCGATAAATGTTACCTGTGAGATGAATAACCCTTTTAACAGAGGTTTGTACTCCGTAAAATTAAGCGGAAAAAGCCATGTCCATACCAATTCTGGGACGGCCATGAATAAAAACAATACGAGTACGGGCATCATCGGGAGAATAATAATTGGTAAATTGATAACCGCCTCAGGTTTTCGCGTGTTTGCATACAATGAGACACTAACGATGAGAGCCAGCGTAACAAATTGTGGGGTGTTCGGAAAGATCCACATAGAAAGCGTGTAAGTAATATAAGCGAGAAAAGTGACGATAATATAAAACCAATAAGCGATGTATAAATGGGAGATAAACGAGCCCGGATTGAACCTTTTAAAATACTTTTCATAGAGCAAAAGTTGGATATAGTGCAAAATGCCAGCAACGATGAACACTACCCATGAATTCGAACCCGAAGCATTGATCAAACTAGCTTGAAATGAAATAAAGAACGTACCCGTCTGAATGATAAACAACAGTAAGAAAAACTGAATCCTTGATAATGTGAACATTAGGATTTCCGGCCTTTCTTGTTATCGGTGAATGTAAAAGTCTTTTGCTGTTTACGAAATTTAGAGTACGGCATACGTAAAATGATGTGAAGAAATCTAGACGTGTCCAATGGAATAAAAGGCGCAAAATATGGCTGTTTTAGCGAAGATAATGACAAAAGGTGTATGATTAATATAATTGTTCCGATTGCCATGCCGAAAAAACCGAATAGCGCAGCCGCTACCATGAATGGAAACCTTAAAATTCTAATGGACATATTCATTTCAACTGATGGAACGACAAAACTTGAAATGGCTGTTAATGCGACGACAATGACCATTAAATTCGAAACAAGTCCGGCATTTACAATTGCATCTCCGATAATCAACCCACCGACAACACCAATCGTTTGTCCAATTGGCTTAGGTAGTCGAATCGCCGCCTCCCTAATTAATTCAATGAACACTTCCAATATGATTGCTTCAAAAATTGGACGGTACGGGATTTCATTAATCGCCAATTTTACTTTGTTACTAATTTCAACCGGTAAAATTTCTGAATGAAAACCGACAACCGCTATATAAAATGCAGGAAGATATATAGCAATCAGTAAACTCATTATCCGTAATAGCCTGTAAAATGAACCGACAATGACACGACTATTGAAATCATCTGGAGATTGATAAAATGAAAAAAAGGTAATAGGTGCAATTAATGCGGTCGGCGAATGATCCGAAAAGATGGCAATCTTCCCTTCCATCAAGTTGAAGGCAACTCGGTCAGGTCTTTCCGTAATAAGAAATTGTGGAAAAGGTGACAAGGTTGATTCCTCCAAATAGTCTTCAAGCTCTCCGGTATTCATAATGTTCATATCTTTAATTTCCTGTAATTTTGATTCTAACAATTCAACAACGCCATTATCCGCAATGTCATTTACATAAAGATACGTTATTGTCGTTTTTGTCCCCTTGCCTATAATAATTGACTTAACGACAAGGTCATTCCTAACAAGCTTTTGTCGGATAAGAGTCAAGTTTTGCTGTGTGCTCTCGACAAATCCATCATGTGGACCTCGGACAACTTGTTCTGTTTCCGGTTCACCGGGTGTCCTACTTAAAGTATTTGGTGCAGAAATAATTAACATTACTTGGGAGTCTTGAAAGATAACAACTGTTTGACCATCACAAATCGCTTTTATAAGTTCATCTTTCGAATATGGCTTTACGTCTGATACGGCAGTTTTCCCCCAGTTACTCATTTTTTCTGATGCCCGCTGCCGAATAATATTAATCTGTTTGTTTACTTCTGTTCCATCTGCCAACGATGAATAATAGCATAAAACTCCTTTTCCTGCTGGCCAATCAACGTCTATAACAACGAGGTCTATTGAATTGTAAAATAGTTGTTTTACGTAATTTTTATCAATTTGCGGCTTGACTTTGTTCCCCAACAACATCACCTCACGGGTAAAGTATCGCCGGCTATAATCTCTTTTATGCAAAAAAACATGACTAGGAACTTCCTAGCCATGTTCTTTCTTGTTCTTATTTTTGAATAAATTGTTGTGTCCAATATTTACCGTTTGCATCATAGCCGATACCGATATGAGTGAAGTTTGGTGTCAAGATGTTTTGTCTATGACCTGGTGACTCCATCCATGCTTTCACAACTTCTTCGGCAGAACCTTGACCCATTGCAATGTTTTCAGCAGCTGAACGGTACGTAACGCCATTTGCTTTCATTTGGTCAAAAGGAGATCCGTATGTTGGACTCGTATGTGAAAAGTAGTTATTCGTTGCCATGTCTGTAGATTTTTGACGGGCAGAGTTCATCAGATTCTTATCGATCTGTAACGGTTGCAATCCTGCTTTTTGTCTCTCTGCATTTGTCAAATCAAGCACTGCTTGTTCAATAGCGGAGATGTTATCGTTTTGAACTTTATTTTCCACTGGTTTAGCTTGTTCCACTGGTTTAGCTTGTTCCACTGGCTTAGCTTGTTCCACTGGCTTAGCTTGTTCCACTGGCTTAGCTTGTTCCACTGGCTTAGCTTGTTCCACTGGCTTAGCTTGTTCCACTGGCTTAGCTTGTTCCACTGGCTTAGCTTGCTTCACTGGCTTAGCTTGCTTCACTGGCTTCGCTTGTTCAACCGGTTTCATAACTGGTGTAGCTGTTTGTCGAAGTGTTACCTCTATATTTTTACCAAAATACTTTTCAAGTTCATTCAAGTACACATTAATGTATCCGTTAACTTCTTCGGGATTGTACGAAGAAAATTTTCCTTCATATACATAGTACTGAACGTCTTGCACCACTTTTTTCATTTCCAAATCGTTGTTGCTATAAGAAGCTTCAGCACTGTTGTTGTTCGTCATTAAAAGAGCCGAACCGAGTAAGATGACACTCATCGTTTTTTTCATCTTTTCACTCCTCCCTTCGCAAACTATCATAACGCAATGCGAAAAGAGAAGAAGTGGTATGAATTTACAATAAAACCATCGAATTTGTAAACACGATGAGAAAGGTAGTTTAGAAATGATGAAATTGGATTATTTTACGCTTGTATACTATTATTTCATTCATTAAGGGGTTGACAGTCCATTGATCGATAGACTACTCAGTATATTCCATTTCACTGACCCCTTCTCCAATGATTACAAGTCTCGGTTCCATTTTCACATACTCCGGAAGCCAATTGACCATACCGTAAGCATATTGGAAAAGGTAAGGATTTGATATTCCTTTCACAGGAACATACCCTTTCATCCGGTATACACGATCAGGTAATGACTTTACCCACGCTTCAAATTCATCCTTGTCAACAGGTTCAGTAAAGGTAATTAGTTTTGATGTCAATGGTAGGTTTCTTCCGGACAAAACAGATTCCTGTTTTGGATTTGTAATGTCTTTAAGCGTTTCTTGAATGAATGAAAAAGAGATATTTGCATTTGAAGTTTGGATGACGGGAGCAGTATTATTAAAATTTGAAAGCTCCATTGATACTGTTGCCAATTCTGATTCAGTCAACAAGTCGGTTTTATTCGCTACGATAATATGAGCATGCCGGATTTGCTCCATGAACAAAGAACGTACTTGTGGAGATAGCTTTTCCCTTTCAAGCCATCGTTTTGCGTCTGCCACCGTTACAATCCCTTTTATTTGTAGTCGTTCGGCGAATAGTGGTGAGTAAACAGCATCTAACGCTTCTACGGGATGTGCAGCACCAGTCGTCTCAATTAATATAACGTCTATGTCATTATTCTCTTCTAACAAGCCTTGCAACTGTGCTTCTGTCTTTTCAGAACCTGTACAACAAATGCAACCATTCAAAAGTTCTTTCAACGGAATGTCTTCTTCCTTTCCTACCGTATCCGAATCAATTGAAATGGAACCAAATTCATTCATAAAAATTGCTGGCTTTTTACCGTCCTCTTTTAATTGAGAGATTAAATTTAGTAATAATGATGTTTTTCCACTACCTAAAAAGCCACTCAGCAAATAAACGTCTATCATCAGTATCCCTCCATATATGTCTAGCTCCTGCGGCCAGCAGGATGCCTTAATTTCTGCAAAAACCGCAGAAATACGGCAAACCGAACCCTTCGTAGTTCGATTTGCTCGGGGTCATAAGTCAAAGATGTTGCGTGGCAAAGACCGCCACTTCTCATCTTCAACTTATGCCTGTCGCATCTAGGCAGGCCGCCTTCGCTTTTCTATATAAAAAGCGCCCATCCGGAACGGGGTGGACGCTTTCTCTCATTTTTCAATTTGTTCCATTACAATTTCTTTTGCTTTCAGCAACTGCGGATCGTCTTCACGGATTTTATTTCTCAGTTTGTTCATCAATCCATATGTCGTATCTCCAACGAGGATGCCATCCTCTTTCAAAGATAATGCTTTTTGAAGCTCGATTACCGCAGCCTCCGTATCTTCGTCGAACAACCCATCAATTTCACCTGGTTCAAATCCGACTGCATTCAGCATCTCTTCTGCTGTTTTAATTGCTGTTGACACCATTCCCTCTTTCATTTCTAACGAAGGATCAAGGAATGGAAGCGTCGCATACGTTGGATATGGAACTTCGATAGTAGGTTCAATTCCACTTTCATGAATCCAGTTGCCATCTGGCGTCAGCCATTTCGCAGTCGTTAACTTTAAATTGGAGCCGTCAGGAAGTTCTTTTGGCGTCTGGACAGTCCCTTTTCCGTATGTCTTAATGCCGACGAGCTGAACGTTTGCAGACTCTTTTAATGCACCAGCCAAAATTTCAGAAGCAGAAGCACTACCGTCATCAATAATCATTGTGACGGGTACATTCACTTTCCTCCCGTCCGAAGCGACATACACTTCGGGGTTATTTCCTTTCCCTTGATATTGGAAAAGATTTTTCCCTTTTTCAACGAAAAGATCGGAAATATCAATGGCTGTATTCAACATGCCCCCAGGATTTTGACGTACGTCCATGATTAGACCTTCCATGCCTAAAGCTTCCATTTCATCAAGTGCCGCCAAAAGCTCGTCATACGTATGCTCGGAAAAGCTAGTAATACGAATATGAGCAATGTTGTTATCAAGCATTTCAGCATACACTGTCTCAATCGGGATGACATCCCTAATAATCTTCACATCAAAAGGCTCTCCCATTTCACCGCGTCGGACGGACAATGTGACTGCTGTTCCTTTTTTACCACGAATGAGAAGAACAGCTTCTGATGAGGACATCCCTTGGATGCTCTTACCGTCTACAGCAATGATTAAGTCATTCGGAAGTAGTCCTGCACGCTCCGCGGGTGAATTTTTTATTGGGGAAACGATATTAATATATCCATTTAGCTCCTGGATTTCTGCACCGATTCCTTCAAAACTAGAGGAGATGCTTTCAGTTAATTGGCGCGCCTCTTCTTCATTTAAATAGTCCGAAAAAGGATCCCCTAGCGCTTCTATCATCCCGTTGATCGCGCCGTCGACAACAGCAGATTCGTCAATTTCATTATAGTACGTCTTCTTCATTTCATCGTAAGCTTCAAACAGCTTTTTAAATTCCTTGCGCTCAATCGTTGGGTTTTGAGGATTTACAACTTCTACGACTTTATCCTCACCCGTCGTCAACGCAAAAAAAGTTACAGCTGCTGTCGCAAGAACGAGACCGAATATGAGCATAACTAACGAAAACGGTTTCATTCGTATATAACGTTTTGCAGGCGGTTCATAGGTAGTTTCTTCTCGTCCGCCATTTTTCTCTTTTTCGTCCATCCCATTCCCCACTTTCTTTCCCGTTATATCGGTTTATTCAAAAAAAGACCGCCGTTAATCAGCGAGCGGTCCTCCATTGGATAATTATTGAATTGCAGCTTCAAGTGCAACAACAATCATGTCATTAAATGTCGTTTGGCGTTCTTCAGCAGTTGTAACTTCTCCAGTAAGGATGTGATCGCTTACTGTTAATACTGCTAATGCCTGTCTTCCGTATTTCGCAGCTAATGTGTATAGGGCAGCCGCTTCCATTTCAACAGCTAACACACCGTATTGGGCAAGTTTTTCGTGCTCAGCATGCTCATTGTAGAAGAAGTCTTCTGTGTAAATGTTACCGACTTTTAATTTTAAGCCTTTTTCCAAACCGGCATTATAAGCTTTCAGCAATAAATCGAAATCCGCTGTCGGTGCATAGTCGACACCATTGAAAAATGTACGGTTAATCGGTGAATTTGTCGTCGCGCTTTGTGCTAGAATGACGTCGCGCACGTGTACGTCTTTTTGAATAGCTCCGCAAGTACCTACACGGATTAGTTTCTGTACATCAAATTCTTGAATTAATTCATTAACGTAAATAGAAATAGACGGAACACCCATACCTGTTCCTTGAACAGAGATGCGCTTTCCTTTATATGTTCCTGTGTAACCGAACATATTTCTAACTTCATTATACTGGGTTACATCTTCTAGAAATGTTTCCGCGATATATTTTGCACGTAATGGATCTCCCGGCAGAAGAATCGTATCTGCAATATCGCCTTTTTTCGCATTAATATGTATGCTCATTTAATCTGCCTCACTTTCAAATTTCTTTTCTAATCATACAGTTAATCCACATTTTATGCAATGAAGAAGATGATGCAGTCCTATTGAAACCGCTCTTTGTACATTGCAAATAATTCATCGAAAACGATCGTGGGCATTTCAGGATCTGCTTTCTCCTCCAAATAGCGAGAAAGGAAATCGAAATCTTTTTCATCTTTCGGGAAACTATGGTCATTAAATACCGCTTCGGCGAAAGTAGAAGTACTATCGTCTTTCTTCCCACCGCGGAATGATAAGACGAATTGATAAAAAGAACGGTCCATCTTATATCTCCTTTTCATTCGTAAATAAATGGGAATAGTCGCCAAACCCTTCTTCTACAAGTTTATGTGCCGGAATGAAGCGGAGTGCTGCAGAATTGATACAATAACGTAAACCAGCTGGCCCTGGACCGTCTGGGAACACATGCCCTAAATGTGAATTAGCAGTTTTGCTGCGTACTTCAGTCCTGCGCATGCCATGGCTTGTATCAAAATGCTCTGTTACTTCTTCACTCTCAATCGGTTTCGTGAAGCTCGGCCATCCACAACCCGCATCGTATTTGTCTTTTGAACTGAATAGTGGTTTCCCTGAGACGATATCGACGTAAATTCCTTCTTCATAGTGGTTATCGAATTCATTATTAAATGGCGGCTCTGTTCCATTTTCTTGAGTTACGTAGTATTGCATCGCTGTCAATGTTTTTTTGAGATTCTCCTTCAAGATTGATCACCCCAATGCTCAGTTTTAAATCGTTCTCGTCCGGATCCAATTGAATATCGTTCGTAGTGTGCAGGGTTTTTCATGTAATAGTTTTGATGTCCCTCTTCGGCAGGGTAGAACGGTTTTGCAGGAATAATATCAGTTTGAATCGGCTTATTGAATTTCCCTGAAGAATCAAGATTTTGTTTAGATTTTACAGCAAGCTTTTCCTGTTCAGGAGAATGCGTAAAGATCGCTGTACGATACGATTCTCCACGATCGAAAAATTGTCCACCTGCATCTGTAGGGTCAATTTGGCGCCAGAAAATTGAAAGCAGCTCATTATATGAAATGATAGTATCATCAAAAGTAATTTGAACAGCTTCACGATGCCCGGTCGTATTTGTACAGACGAGTTCATACGACGGATTTTCAATCTCTCCTCCTGTATATCCGGAAATGACGGATAGTACCCCATCATACCGGTCAAAAGGCTTTACCATGCACCAAAAACACCCTCCGGCAAATGTCGCTTTTTGAATTGCCAAGAAAACCCCTCCTCATTTAGAATGCGCAGGGCGCCCGACTAGAAACGACGGGCATAAGACGAAGATGCGAAGTGGCGCGCTTTGCCACGCAGCATATTCGTCTTATGACCCCGAGTTACTGGCGCCCGAAGCTGGACTTCAGTCAGTTGGAATTGTCACTTCAAGCTCAATAGTATCATTTGCTAGATCGATCGATTTCGCCCTCACTTGTAAGTTGCCCGCTATTTCTAGCTCGGATAAGTGAATGAATATTTCTTCTTCTTTCGGTCGAACAATCATCCACGGTGGCAGTTTAACCGAATCACGCAATACCATCAAAATGGTTGACGGGGGTAAGTTCAATTCCCCGATTTCCATAGAAGTTTGTTTCAGCATAAGGTTTCCGTCTTCAAGAACGACAGGGTCAAAATGCATCATGAGCGCAAATGTCATCCCGAAGGCGGTCAATTCAGAATGGAGCATTACATCATCCTTTACTTCCATCGTCACAGGAAGCGGCTCACCTTTCATCGCCTTCCGAATATAGTTATTCGCAAGCGCTTCTAAATCACTGCGGGTCGCTTTGACACTTAAAACGCTCCCCTTAGGTGTATATTGAGTTGGCGGTGGAAGAGGATCCGAATCCATCGGACTTTCAAGAGCGATTACTAATGCTATAATACCTGACACGATTAGGCCGGCAAGAACAAAAAATGCTATTTTCCATAGATTCACCAATGGTCACCTCTACATATCCAATTTTCCATCCGACAATTCCGTCAAACCGCATTGCTCAATCTTTTCAATAAAGCGGTTTGCCATCGATTCATATCCTTTCGCATTTGGATGAAAAAAATCGGAGTGGTATACCATGTTTTCATTGCTCAGAAATAAGTCGACGACAGGAACGAAACAGGCCTTTCCATCCATGATCGTCTGAATTTCAATTGCTTCATTCCAATCATCGATGATTGTTTCAAATTCATTCGCTTCATCTGTTACTATGGACAACGGATTGTATAAGCCTGAAACAACAATGATTGCATCGCCATTCAACCCGCGTATTATCTTAAATATTTCATCAAGCCGATTTTCGAATTTCCCCAATTCTACATAAAACGGCTTAGCAGTCAAATTAAAAAGGTTTGCCTTAACGACTTTCATCATGTCATTCCCACCAATTGTCATATAAATGACATCTGCCTTTTTGATTTCTGCTTGGATGTCATTTTGATCAAGTTGGTCGATTAATTGATCGCTTCGCCGTCCTCTTTTAGCTAAGTTCTTCGAATCAATTTTATATACGCCCTTCCAGTCATTCATCGCAAGTGCAACGCGCCCGAAATAGCCACCCCTTTTCAATTCGTCACCGACCCCTTGGGTAAGTGAATCCCCAAGTCCGATGACAGTGATCTTTTCGGGAATAAAGTAGTCCGGGACATGAAAATCCGAGAATGCCACGTCTTCTCTTTCGGAAAATGACGATGTAGTGAACACGACTGTTTCCTGGCACCCGGTTAAAACGAATGAGAAGACGATTATTAGTAAAACTCTTCTCATAAACACAGTTCCCCTTTTTGTTGTTATTGAACCGTTACAATGGATAATCAGTCCGTATAATACATGAAACCGATTGCCCCTTCGCCTGTATGAGTGCTAATAACTGGCGAAGTGAAGGAAAATTTAACATCTCTCATACCGGAATCTTCGATTAGCTGCAAAAGCGGTTCAGCCATCGCCATTCCATTGGCATGTGATATTCCGATTGAACGTACAATTTTACCAGCAGTATCTTCCTTGAAAGCCTTAAATAGTTGCGTAATGACTTGCTTATGACTACGCGCTTTACCAACAGGTGTATAGACGCCGTCTTGCAATGTTGCAATTGGCTTGATGTTTAATAATGAACCAATTAATGCTTTTCCTTTACCAATTCGACCGCCTTTTACAAGATTATCGAGCATGTCAACGACAACGAATAGTTTCGTATTTTTACGAATATCATCAATTCTCTTTACAATCTCTTCGACAGTTTTTCCTTCACTAGCCATTTTGGCAACTTCCACTACTTGAAACGTCAATGCGTGTGATATAAACATCGAGTCAATGACAGTAACTTTTGAATCGGTCATTGCAGCAGCTGCTTCAGCCGATTTTACTGTTCCGCTCATTCCGCCAGTCATATGAATAGATATAATTTCACTTCCATCTTCGCCAAGGCGATCATACAGTTGTTTGAATGCGCCTGTGGCAGGCTGCGAGCTTTTTGGAAGTTCTTTGCTCTTATTCATCTTTTCTATGAAAGATTCGGGTTGTAAATCAACTCCATCCGTATACGTTTTTCCGTCAATATGAATCGTAAGTGGAACTACATGAATATCATATTGGTCCGTATAGTTTTCGATCAGATCCGCTGTCGAGTCGGTGACGATATGAATTTTTTTCAAGTAAAGCACTTCCTTTATTATTTTAGCGGCGGTTATAGTATGTTAGAATTATAACTGCAAGGAGGTTTGCGTATGTCTAACGCATTTGACTATAAAAATCCACAAGAAGAACTTTGGAATGCGATTACACACGGTATTGGATTTCTGTTAAGCATACCTGCCCTAGTCTTGCTCATTATTGCAGGCACAGATCGTGGGAGTGTAGCCGCAGTCGTCAGTTTCACCATTTTCGGAGTGTCAATGGTTCTATTGTTTCTAATGAGCACACTTTTACACAGCATGCCTGTAAAACTGAAAAAATTGTTTTCTGTTTTCGATCATTCGGCGATCTACATTTTAATAGCAGGAACTTATACGCCGTTTTTATTAGTTACGATTGAAGGCGCCCTTGGATGGTCTCTTTTTGGAGTCATATGGGGACTTGCTATCGTAGGGATTCTTTTCAAAGTATTTTTCATCCATAAATATGAAGCTGTTTCAATAGCATTTTATATTATAATGGGTTGGCTTATTATTTCTGCCATTAAACCGTTATATGTCAACTTACCGATAGAAGGTTTCACACTATTAATTGTCGGCGGAATTTTATACACATTCGGCTCAATTTTTTATGCGTGGAGAAAAATCCCTTTCAATCATGCAATTTGGCATGTTTTCGTTATTGCTGGCAGTGCTTCTATGTTTTTCAGCGTCCTCCTTTATGTGTGAGGACGCTTTTCTTGTCATTTTCCCGTAAACTTATCAAATACTAAATATGAATATGGAGTACCGTCATCAGTAAATTGGTCTTCAGATTCCGAAATAAGTTTCCATCCGTTGTTATGTTCCGGGAAAAACGTATCCCCCTCATACTCTTTCCGGATGACTGTTATATAGAGACGGTCGGCAATATCAATCGATAAATTAAAGATTTCAGCACCGCCAATAATAACAACTTCATCTGAGTAGTCTCTTCCGCGTTCTATAGCTTTTTCTAGATTATGAACGACTTCCGCACCTTCCGCCTCATACTCTTCGTTACGGGTAACGATAATATTCAAACGACCAGGTAACGGTCGGCCAATCGATTCGAAAGTTTTTCTTCCCATGACGATGGCTTTGCCCATCGTCACTTTTTTAAAGTATTTCAGTTCTTCCGGTATATGCCATGGCATTTTGTTATTAATGCCAATCACTCGGTTCAAATCATGTGCTACTAGTAAAGAAATCATCGTACCGTCCTCTTTTCATTTATGTCTAAACAGCAATCGGGGCTTTAATTCTCGGATATGGATCGTATCCTTCTACGGAAATATCTTCATACGTCAATTCAAATATCGATTTGCCTTCAGTATTCAATTTCAACGTAGGCAGTTCTTTCGGAGTTCTCGATAATTGCTCCTTTACTTGCTCCATATGATTCAAATAAAGATGTGCATCGCCTAATGTGTGAACAAATTCACCGACTTCTAAGTTGCATTCATGTGCTATTAAATGGATAAGCAATGCGTATGAGGCAATGTTAAATGGCACTCCTAAAAATACGTCTGCGCTTCGTTGGTAGAGCTGGCACGAAAGTTTACCATCTGCTACGTAAAATTGGAACAATGCATGACATGGCGGTAGAGCCATATCACTCACTTCGGATGGATTCCAAGCAGTAACAAGATGTCTGCGTGAATCCGGATTTTGTTTAATACTCGTAATCACTTGTTCAATCTGATCAATAATTCCATCGCCAGTATTCCAAGATCTCCATTGCTTCCCATATATCGGTCCGAGATCCCCGTATTTTGCAGCAAATTCATCGTCTTCAACGATACGTTTTTTGTATGCTGCCATTTCAGCTTTATATGCAAGTGCAAATTCTTCATCACGGAGACTACGTCTTCCGAAATCCGTCATATCTGGTCCGGCATACTCTTCGCTGTTGACCCATCGTTCAAAGCCCCACTCATCCCAAATAGGATTTCGGTCATTAACTAATGTCCGAAGAGTTGTGTCGCCTTTTAAAAACCATAATAATTCAGAAGAAATTAATCGTAATGCTGTTTTTTTCGTTGTCATTAACGGAAAGCCTTCTTGTAAATTGAATCTCATTTGATAGCCGAAAACACTAATCGTTCCAGTTCCCGTTCTATCTTCTTTCACTGTCCCGTTTTCAAGAATATGGGAGCACAAATCTAAATATTGTTTCATTATTAAATCCTCCTTGTACTTAATTGACAGTATAACAAAAATAGCAATCAATATCGCCTCAGCGCTACTGAGGTATGAGTAAAATGTTTGCTGGGTGGATTAAAAGATTTAGCCTGCTACAAACACCATTGATTTCCATTCCGATCGGACGCTTTCCGCGGGCACGGCTTCAGCCTCCTCGTCACTTCGTTCCTGTGGGGTCTTCAGCTCGTGCTGTTCCCGCTGGAGTCGCCGATCTCCACTCCAATCAATTGGAACTTAACTCAAAAGAAAAAAGCACCTATGAAGGTGTAACGGGTTCGGTTGTTGGGGAGAAAATTGCAATTAACAAAGCAAATAACAGGTTAATCAACATATATTTCAACAGTGAAATGGCCATATAAAAACAAGCAAAAGCGTTCAGATCTCTGAGCGCTTTTTAGCGTAATATTCTACTATCCTTCTTGAGCTAAAGCACCCGTTCGTATTAAAAGGTCAGCCAGATATTTCTGGTTGACCATTTTTTATATGGTTTTATGATTACTGTAGCCGGGGTAGGACGTAAGCACCCGTGGGTGATAGAACCCGTCAACTAAACCGTCCGCCCCCAACTTGTAGAAACATAATTGAGGCTGGTTGGGACCTAGATCCCGTATTACAAGCGAAGCTATGACACTACAAGGAGGATTAGGGGTTTACGGCAAACTAAAGGTGGAGGAGATGTAGAATGAATCCTGTTATTTTCCTAGATGTAGCCAAAGGAGAAAGCCAGATTCAAGCATATTTAGACAGAAGAGAGCCTTATAAAAGCAGCTTTAAGGTGGCACACACACTAGATGGATTGAAGTGTTTACATGATTTTCTCTTGGAGGTAGAAAGGGTCTCTGGTGTCCGACCACCGATCGTATTGGAAGCAACAGGGCATTACCATACACCGGTAGTTCAATATCTCGAGGAGAGAAACTACTTAATTATTATTGTTAATCCTCTCATTTCATACCGGGCAAAGAGTTCCGGTTTACGCAAGGTAAAAACAGATATAATTGATGCCCATTACCTCTGTGAGCTGTATTACAAAGAGGAATTGGAAACCTATAAGAAACGTGGAATCCAACTGTTAGATCTCCGGAATCTTACAAGGCAACACGAAAACCTGACGAATATTTACGTACAGACAAAACTACAATTCCAAGCAATTCTGGATCAGGTTTTCCCTGAATATCGAGGTGTATTCGGGGAATTTTACTCGGTTGTCTCCTTATTAACCTTAGTGGAATTCCCCACATCTAACGATGTATTAGCAGCTGAGGAACATGAAGTATCTAATAAGATTCATGAACTTTGTAAGAGCCGTTCCTATAGCTGGGCAGAAGCGAGATCACAGAAGTTAATTAATGAAGCTAAACGTAACCCATTTCAGATCAACCTTTATCAAAGCCATATTCTCACCATGGAAATGTATATAAAAGTGTTGTTGGAATACCAGAAGCACCTATCCAGCTTAGAAAAAGAAATAGATGCTTAAGCAAAAGAAATTGAAGGATATAAGATTATCCAATCATTCCCTGGCATCGGAGAAAAAATCGCGGCAACTCAACAATCTCTCTTGAAGGGTCAGCCAATAATAGCAATTCCATTGGAAGTTTTTCACCTTTATTAAGTTTCCTAATTTCCATTTTAATCTCCTTTATTAACTTCTGATTTCTTTGATTGTATATCATTCTTTATTAAACTTAACTGCTCCGTTAGTTCAATAAGATTCTTCATGCGCATAAGAGTCCTAAGGTAAAGGTTCAAAAAAACGCCCCGAAGGACGTTGTTTGAACTATTACATATAGATCGTATCGCATTTCCAACCATGCGACATAAACATTTCAACTTCACGTTTTACAAAACTATCGTCTGTAGTTTCTAATTCGTAAATTTTCAGAGTTACATCGCAGTAATTATTGGTATAATCGATAATCACGCTAGCCACTTCATACTCATACGGTTCCTTGTAAGCAGAATCCTTGATGAAATCCCCTGCATGCGGAATCACATTGCTTTGAAACTCCTTATATACCCGATGAAATGTCCTTGCATCACCTTTTAATCCAACATATTGCGAAATAATAATTTCCATAACCCTTGCCCCTTTCATAATTGGTCACTTCCAATATTCGACAAGGTTTTCATTTAATCCTGCTTTTATTCGTTACGACGCATAAGGGTCCAGATGTGCAACAAAAAAAGCCAAGCAAAAGCGACTTACCTTGTTGAACTAAAGCGCCCGATTGTTTAATAGTATGAATTAACGTTTCGAAAATTCTTTTTTAATTTCATCATCACTTTTTTCCTCATCCTTTATCTCAGAAAAGAAGAAGCTCAAATTTTTGTCTTTGGAATATATTTCATACAGTTCAGGACGTAGCGTTTGTGCTTTATTGCTATTCTCAATGCTACGTTTATTTGGTGAACCATCTTCTTTCGTTCCGTTACGACGTACATCATAGCAGTAAATTGCATTGGGTTTATTTCGCTCTGCTCTACGTCCAATTAAGATTCTTTCAATATCACAACTTTTATCTAATACTTTTATTTTAGGGATGAAACAAGAAAAGTTTCGAGAGAAATCTTTAAAAAAATCTCTATTTGCATCTCCTCTTTCAACGTCAAAAAAAGTACAAAACTCCCTAGCACTCTCAAAATGAACATCGTAGAAGTCTATATAACCCTTAATTGAATTATTTGTATTGTTCCATGATATAAATTCAACTTTAGCCTTAGCGTAAACACTAGGTTTTCTCTCCCTTTCATTGTATAAAGTTAAAATTACAATATATTTTTCTCCTTTATAATTAATAGGAAAAGAGTCTATAACCCATTCTTTTTCTTCCATATCCCGCAATAAAGAAGGCAAATTTTTAAAAAGCAATTCTGTTTTCTTATTATTCTGTGTCATCATGTCTCCCCCCTTTCATCCCAATTCGACAAAAGGAGGGAATATCCTGCTTATTTAACAAAATAAAAATAATGCTAGCTTGTGTTGCGTTTAAGGGTCCGAATGCGTCAAAAACACCTCCATGATTTGTAAAAAAAATTCACCTGTCAACATGATCTAGAATAAACCGAGCTGATGAAAGAATTATTGAAACTAACAACATTCCGGAAATGGTCATATACATCGCTTGAATGATAATTTGGTTTACAAAAGATAATGAAAAACACAGTGAGCTCATCATCAACAACACTAATATGCGTCTAGTCCAAAGCGCCTTGATTTTCACTTCTGCTTTAAAAGCAATAACCAAAGTACCCAAGCCAATTGCAACAGTTATATTAATTTGAGCGAGATTTTGCAATGCTGCTCCTATAATATTACCTGGTATTAACCAAGGAATAATCATTGCCGCAAAGAGCGCGAAAACACCGATAACAGCAATGGTGAAATAACTTGATACACTTCTATTTAGGAACTTGTCTATCTTTTGCATAACTAGCATCTCCTCCTTATCGATATTTACGAATAAATATGGATAAAGTTTCATTACTAAGGGAATTATTTCTAACTAACAATACTTTATTCCTCAATCAAAAAACCAAGCCCGCTATCAGCAAGAATTTCTTTTACTCCTGGTTGAAGCGTAGAAGGTACTTCGTTCCAAGCTGTTTTACCTAAATTCACACGTTGCGCAAAAAACATCGCCATCATAGTATCACCTCCCTCCAATTTCAGTAAAAGCCAAAACAAAAAGCGGGTAATCATTGATAGACCTGAATTGCCATTTCGGCAACAACGTCTTCGATGAAATCCGCTCTTTCGGATAATGCATTGTTCTGTGCTTTTAGTAGTTGACTTCCTTGCTTTAGTCTTCAATTTCTTGATTTACGGAGAAGTTCGGTGTTTCCGAAAAGATCAGGAAATTGCCATCCAGGATGTTTTGTTCTTCAATTAATGATAAGTGTTTATTTTCTTCCAAGATCCTCTTACGATCAACATCCGTTTCATACTCATATTTGTAAAACATCACGCCTCAACTCCTTATAATTTGATAGTCGCAAATGGGTTGCTTAGTATTTGAATCTTGAATTCAGAAATGGTTACATTTCTACCTGTACCTACAGCGTGCGTGTAGATTTGAACATCGTCCCCATTATTAACCGCTATATCTTCTGTAAAAGTTACAATACTGGAAGAGAAATGACTTCGGAGGATTCCCCTCGGGATGCCATTTACGTAAATTTGGGATCTCGAATCCCCACCATTGGTTTTTACGCTAAAGACTACTCGAACTGTTCCGGCACCCATCATTAAAGCAACTTCCTTGACCTTCACAAATGATATTTCAGTAGTAGTTTTCTCTGCCGGAGAATATACAAAAATAACACTTCCCGGTTGAGCCTTTAGATTTGGTGCTGTTCCGGCTACTACTCCATTCTCAGTTCCAACAGTATATCCGGTTAATACTTGCTCTGCGCCAGCTGTCCCATACTCCCCCCCTTCACCCTGTAAGATAAAAGCCCCTTCGCCGTCATTGGCCGTATTACTGTATCTGACAGAAAAGATACTATCTTGTTTCAATAAACCTGCATTTAATTGGTTTCCATTTGATTTCAATAACGGTTTTGCTCCTAAGGAATTAACATTAAGGGTAACTGCATTAGAATTTGTAATATTGCTTTTAAATGCGAATGCTAATCCATCGAAGTATTCGGTAATATCGGGTAAAGCTACTGTTTTATGGTTAGCCAATCTTATGTCTGTAGCATATCGTACATGCGACGTATCATCCGCCATATGCGCAGCAATTTCCTGACGGATTTCACCCAATTCTTGTTCAGTCGCACCCGAATTGATTGCACCCTGCAGGGCTTTTAAAGCTCCGTCTATGGTGTCCATATTTTTATTTTGGTCTTCTACATTGTAATAGTCATTTTGACCAGGTTTAATTAAATTAAAATATGGTGTATTTGTAGCAGGCATTAATTCAACACCTCTTCCCTTAATTGCTTATACGTATACGATGCTAATTGTACGTGTGCAAATTGAGCTAGCATCGAATTTTGGTTGTAACGTAATTCCACTGTAAAACCATGTTTTGCGGTGTAATTCGTTCAAGCGTAAATTCAACCGTCTCGAATTGACCTTTTACCGTCAATTCGAGTTTTACTGTTATCCACTTTTCAGCGGTATTTCGTTTGAATTCGTAGTTTCCTGTGCCCAATAGGCCATCAAGTAATTGCCTCAGGACTTTATTTGTGTAAGGTGCTTGTTCTTGATGACGTGATAATAGACGGAATCTGCGTGTTTCGATTGCATCGGTTGCCGGCACGTTAAACCTCGGCATTCGCAATTTCCACGACCTTTTTCACTTCGTGTAATACTGGGGGAAAACAGCAGGAACATCATGCTTCTTCTCTTCAAACATGTCATAGATGATTCCTTCGGCAAGTACCCACAGTTGAACCAGAACTTTGACCCTTCCACAGAACAACGAGCGGTAGTCTGCGATACGAACGATTCCGGCATAAGCGCAACTTCATCAAAGAACATTCCAGCCAACGTAATCCCTTGAATAAAATCTTGGGACCCTTCATCCATCCCACCGAATACATAGAAGTAATTTGTGACACCCTTATAAGTAATCGAGAGCATGTTGTCGGCTCGATGGTCTTTCACCTTATAGCCTCGATCTTTCAGCATACGCTTGAGTGGAGTGATCACGTTACGTCTAAATGAACCGATTGTCTTCTCGGCCATGCCAAGGTTTTCATCCTCAAAGGTGTCCATTGCCCACATGACAAAGGATAATGACATAACTAAGGTTTTACCAGCACGTACGGATCCGTCACAAATGATTCCGTCCATGTCCTTTACAGGTGAGTCTTCTCTCCACCATGTAAGAACCTGTTTCTGCTTAACCGAGAAAGGTTTGAATTTAAACGGAGCCGGCTTCTTTTTGAACTGTTTTCGATCGGTCATGAAGGAGAAATACTTACCCTTCGTCTGTGTCTGTAGAGACATTGCCCCACACCTCCGAAGTCGTAGCATTTAACGCCTGATGGAAGCCATCGTCTTCATATTCTTCCTGTTCATCTACGCCGAACGCCTTTGCATGAGCAATCTTAAGTTTCTCTGTTTCCAGCTGACGTTTGAAGTGATCAGGTACCATATCGAAATGTTTGGAAAGGATGTCCAACGCCTTTTCTTTGCTAGCTAACTTTATCACCGGACCATTTCGTCCATTAGATATTTCAGTGATAAGCGAACCATCCACTTCATCAGCGTTCTTAAAATAAACGTAACTTTCGCGATATTTGATTGGCTTAAAGTTCTCATCCAACAATGGCTTTCCTGTCTCCGGATTAGTTGCTGTTTTCTCGATGCTGCCAAAATCCACAAAATCTCTCATGTCTGCAAAGGCGATCTGAATGTACATGTTCAGCACGTCGATCGCATCGATGAAAATGCCCTGTTGCATCTCGCCTTTAAGTCGCCGGATTTCATCAGCAACCTTAGCATTTCTTAGCAAGCGACTTCCTTCGACATGGGCGCTATGTCTTGAATATCCAGCCTTGATAGCCGCCATCGTGGCGTTGAAGCTCTTAATGTAGTAAATACAAAAAAGCCGTTGTTTATCGGTTAGCTCATCCGACTCTACAACAGGCTCAAATACGGTTGCATCTTTTTTTATGGTTGCAACCTTTTTCGGTTTAGTTGCATCCTTCTTTGGTGCACCACGAACCCAACCTTCACGACTACGACGACTCTTCAACGTTCCTTCTTTCACACCGTGCTTTTCAGCCAATGCTTTAAAGGTTATCTTTGTCGTTTCCCATTCTCTCTGGATTTCTTCCCAATTCGGCACTTCACATCACCATCCGCCCCCTTTGATTTTTAGGCATAGAAAAAGCACCGCAAGGGTGCCTGTCATTTTTATAAAAACATTTTTTTGATAAGTTCAGAGAAGCTTACTTTACTATCACTATCATTATTTTTATCTTTATTTTTATTGTTTTTCTTACTCATTATATTTCTCTTTGCAGCAAGAGTTATTAACGTTAGTCCAACTATTGTAGAGAGAAAACTAACTACTAGTGGCAAAACTTCGAACAAAGAAAAATCAATTTCCATTCTTTCTTCTCGGAGTATAGATGTAAAGATAAGTATTAATCCTACAACAATTACAGTAACCGGAAAAGCAATTGACCACGATGGAGACATCTTAATCTCATAAAATTGTTTATAAGGATGTTCGATATCTGATTTAACTTTGTATTCATCTTTAATCTTTAATAAGTTGTTAGAATTAGCGAGTTTTTTGTCGACAGAGATAAAATTTGAAGAAAATAACTCTGTTATTAAACTGTCTATCACCATCTCGCCGTTATTCATATCTTCTATTTTCACTTTATTTTTTCTACTTGTAGAACTAATTACTGAATCGATTATTCTTCTATCCGGAAAATCATCCTCCGAAATTATATGTTTAAAAATATCAATAACTTCGTCGTTTGCTTCATCAACCCTGCCATAATATTCTTTTTTGCTAATTTTATTCATTAGTAGTTTTACGATTAATACTACGATACTGCTAATTATACCTCCGCCTATACCAACAATCCAGGGGTTCTGAAACATACGCTACTCCCACCAATCTATACATTCACTTATTTACACCATAACGATAACAAAGCTAGAATAATAAGGCAATATAATTGTTGGTTTAAAGATGTTTTATTCAGACAAGATTCTATAAAACTATTAACTCCAGAATTAATACCAAAGGGTATTAAAACCGCATAAATTGAAAGAGCAGACAAGTGCAACTCTCGCACCTACCCGCCTCCCCGACCTGCCTTCCATGGTACAGTATTCTTCAACTTCTAAAAACTTCTGAACTAAATGCACCTTTGAACGTTTTGAACGTTTTGAACATCTTGAACGTTTTCAGCCATTTGCCTCGCGATAGATGAGAATAGTCTTTTTATGTGTGTATGCGATAAACCCATGTGCCTTGCTATCCAAGAATAGCCCTTCCCCTCTAGAATCCAATGAAGAACTTCCGACTCACGAACATCGGTAATTACATGAATACATTCCTGTATCATGTGAACCTTGCTTTCATAGCCGATGATTTTCTCGTAATGCTTACTTCTCCGAACAACTTCTCTAAAAACCGGATCGCTCGTTTCGCCTTTCCCTTTTGGCATAATTGCCTCAATGCCATACTGAGCTGTCAACCCATCCCCTGCATCACGTAAATTCTCGCATAATCTTCACGCTATTTATCATCCAGTGGTAATCCTTTAAAAGTTGCTCTAATTGCATTTCCGTCATGCACCCTCACTCCTTTTTACTTCCTTCGAATTGCCCCGCCGCGCCTAGTGTAGATGTCACGATTAACTCCCATCAATTCGCGCAAATCCCTATCCGTTAGCTGTTCTGATTGCTTTACCCTTGTCCTAGTATTCTTTCTGTCTATCTCGCCTGTGCGTTGACGAGAGAGCCCCTTTTCAATCAGTTGATCTTGCAATGTCCTCATTTCCTCACTCCCTTTTGTGAAATAAAAAAGAGGACAACAAAATGACACAGCGTAATGCTGTAATCAAATGTTGTCCTCTGGTTGGCCAGGGGGACAATTATTTTAATGTGAAATATTTGTGGTCGAGACTATATGTGTTGTCGATATATCCATTCTTAAATTTAACATCTGGCGAAAATGCTTCAAATTTATTTCCAATTAAATCAACACCCTCAAGTTTTATTACCCCTACTATAAAATCGTTTGTTTTTGGTCTTAATATTATTATGTTATCATGATAATACTCGACGTCATCCTCGCTTTTTTGTTTTAATTTCCCGTGATCAGCAGTATCGCTAATACCTACATCACTTGAACTAAAGCTAACTTTGTCTATTTTATGATAAACGTTATTTACATTTTCGAAGAATACAGCCCATTCCATAGAATTGTTAATATGATAAAGCTTTATTATTCTAAAAACCGGCTTCGCACTGTATTCTCATTGATTTTGTTGAAGTGCAATTTGTCGTTTATTAGTACGTATATTTAAGAATGCAAATATCGCTCCGATAGCCGCTATAATAGCTAAAGTAAATTGAATAAGATCTCCCAAGCTCAAAACTCCTCTCGCCCTCTTCCCTTCACATCCGCTTCACTTAAAGAAGAGAGCTACAATTGAAACTACTATTGGGATGGCTCTCAATAAAATCATAGTTATATCTTTTTTATTATGCTTTTTATCGACTGAAAATGTAATCATAGTAAAGATACCTCGATAGAGGCCATAAAGAGCAAACAAACTTATAAAAAGCAGAATGGACACAGTGAAATTATTAACCCAGTCATAATATTTAATTAGTCTCCAGCCGATGAAAATCGGAATAGATAATATAACCGCCATCCCGATATCAGAAAAACTTCCGCTATCTTTTTGTATAATATTGCTGATTTCCATTAGCAATGCTCCAACTCCAAAGGCAACTAGCACAAGTCCAAAGTAAAAGGAAAGGTTTACAGGTCCTATATCGTTTAAAGGCTCGACATAGAATACATATAATCCAATAGAGATTGCTGACATCGCCAGAGCGAAACCATCCATAGTACTTTTCTTATCTTCACTCAAAACTCCTCCCCCTCTTCCCTCCGCATCCGCTTTACCTTCCCCTGATGCGTTACAATCCGATATTCACCATGCTCTGGTAATTTCCTCACCTTAGCTTTACCCTCCGAAATTACCACAACACAGTTAATAGGTAGTTCCATTATATCAATATTTAGCATTCCTTCACAGTCTATTTGTAATTCTGCCATTTTCATAGAAGGTCCCTCCATGCTATAATGTATTTGACTCGATCAGGAGGGACACTCCTTGTCTTTTTTTATCCGTACACAGGCAATGTTGGATTCTTCTCTATTGCTCTTACAAAAGAAAACCAATGTTCTTTTGATTCCAATTCTGCCTGTTCGTACACCCTCAAGACCACCGTTCTTTGATTCGTACATAACTTCTTCGCTATTTTCTTATAGCAATACCCCTCATTCCACAACTTCCTGAACAGTATTAGTTTGCTATCAGGCCAAGGCCATTCATGGTCATATATCGATTTTGAAAATAAGTTTCTATATATCACGGAAAACTGAGATCCCTTTGGATTAAGAGATATAAAAACGAAAAACAGTAATAGGAAATTTCCGATGAACGAGGGCATTAAACAAATATTGCTCGACTACAAAATTTGATACGATGATAAAATGCAAAGGTACTTATTTCGAAATCCTGAAGAATAAGTCATTGTGAATTATGCTAGTAACCCTATCGGCGAAAGATTTTTAAAACGTATTATCGACCTAGTATGCGAAAGGGAAAAAATCGCGTATTTCACCCCCACTATCTCCGGCACACCTTTGTATCAATCCAGTTGTCAAATAACGTTCCGATTACCACTGTTGCCGCCTTGATCGGCGATACTCCCGAAACAGTCAATAAACCATTTTTATTCGAAAAAGATGAAATTGCAGCATCCAACCTAATGGACAAAATTGTCGTTTTAGATTCCTTCGAAGATTGAAAAAAGGTGAATTTGGGGAACATGGTAAATCACACTCTTTTTAACTTTGTAAAATGAAATTTGAAATCATCACAAAATAAGTTTATGCAATAAAAAAACACCCGTATTTTACTAACGGGTTCGGTTGATGGGAAGAAAAGTGCAATTAACAACGTAAAAAATGGGTTAATCAGCATACGTTTCAGCAGTGAAATTGGTTATATAAATAAAAAGAAAAACGCTCGGTTCTGAGCGTTTTTTTTGTCGAAATATTTTACTTTCCTTATTGAACTAAAGCACCCCGTTAGTTCAATAAGAGAAGTGAAGCTTATTCAACAACTGCACCCATTTGAGAAATATCGAAAAGTTCATTAACCCTCTATTAGTACATATTATTTCAAGATTTCCCCTTCTGAATATCCTTTTTCAAATTCCCAGAATGTATGCGGCAGTGAATAACTAACGTCCAAAAATTAGGTGCTACCCTATTATAAGAAACTACCGACGTGAAGAACGGCGATCCTTTTCTTAGGCATCTCCCACAAATATAAATTTTAATTTCATGTCTTTCTCAAATGACATATCAATTAATTCATTTCTTTCATTCTGTGGATTAGAAATAAAATAACTTATATCCATGCCATCTGGATGTTTAATAAAGTTGGCTATAAACATAAAATTTGAAGCCCATTCAATCGGAAATGGTGTATTAAATTCCGGTACTCCAAATTTTACTGCATCATCTTTAACCTCAAACTCTACATCATATTCCTTCTTTAACTCTTCGAATTTACCATCTGAAATAAAACGCATTATTTTCCTTGCCTCGCGATCAGCTTCCTGTAGAGATAATCTATAGGTAACGTCTGGAACGAGCTTATATTCTTCAATCTCTTCTTTCAATTCCTCCATTTCTTTTTGTTGATCATGCATTTCCTTTCGTAGCTCTTCAAGCTGGTTCTCGTATTTACTAGTTAATTGATTTATTTTATCTTCGTCCGAGCAGCCTCCAACAAACAGTAGGATAAAAATGAGTAAACCCAATTTTTTCAACTAATATCGCCCCCTAAAAAAGTAGAATCCATAGGCTTGTTCAACTAACCTGCTCCGTTAGTTGAAGAACATCATTTCATAATCTTCGATATATTTTAACATAGTTTTCTCATCTTCCTTCAAAATTTTTCTTTCTGATATCAAATCAGCACGTGTTTTAACAAGTGAATTAGCAAAGGTGTGTTTTGCAAGATAAAAGTGCAGAAGAATGCAAAGAAAAATACACAAGCTTGCCAGCCTTCGATTTAGTTTATTTTTGTCGTGATAAAGCGTTGGTCACCCTAAAACTATCTCCCGTAAAATTCAATATATGGGCATGATGGATCACTCGATCGACTAAAGCGGCAGTCAATCTAGAGTCGCTAAACACGCGGTTCCATTGACTAAATTCCAGATTGGAAGTGATGATCAAACTTTTTTGTTCGTACCAGTCAGAGATGAGTTGGAAAAGGAGCTCTGCTCCCTCCTTGTTAAAAGGAACATAACCCATCTCATCCAATATGATCAGATCAACACTTTTAAAACGACTTCTGAACTGTACCAACTTTCCCTCTTGCCATGCTTTCTCTAACGCCTCAGCCAAGTCTGACACCCTATAAAAACGGACCTCTAGTCCTTGCTTACAGGCCTCGTAACCAAGACCCGTTGCTAAATGAGTCTTGCCTGTGCCAGGAGCACCGGTTAAAATCACATTTTCTTTGCGCCCGATAAAATTCAGTGTACAAAGTTCGTGCGAATCAATGTGAGAAGGAAAATGGATCTTCTCATTCCATTGAAACGATGAAAGTGACTTCTTCTGTAGAAACTTCGCCTTTTTTATTAATCGTTCAGCCTTCGTTTCTTCCCGTAGCTGTAGCTCTTTCCGAAATAAATCTTCCAGAAATTGAACTGAATTC
The DNA here is from genome assembly GCF_050859005.1 of Sporosarcina sp. UB5. Taxonomy (GTDB): domain Bacteria; phylum Bacillota; class Bacilli; order Bacillales_A; family Planococcaceae; genus Sporosarcina. The sequence goes on along the minus strand of NZ_CP125984.1, from coordinate 2,652,851 downwards.
TCATAAGCTATATCCGAATAAATATCATTGACGTGGGCTAGTCGCAAGACCTTGCACATTGTTTTCAAATCCGCCGTCACTGTATCTCACCTTCAATCTTTGGGCCAACCTGAAGTTGATCATATTTATTCCAATCAACATCATAAGGGTGTGCTACCGGCTCTTTTAAAGAGTCCGATTGTCCATTTATTAGCTCATAGAACTCCTCATTAATTTCATTCATGTCGTGGGTGGCTAGTAGCGCTAGAATCCAGTTTAGACGCTCTTTGCGAATCATTAGATTCGAGATATTTATGTATTCATATATACGGCCTGGTAGATAGGCTGAAAAACGAGAATAGATTGCTGCTCGCGGCTTGCTTAACCATGATGTTAAGATAGCTTTCCATGGAATCTCACGATTCTTATGCATATAAGGTCGATGATCCTCATACAAGATTTCTCCGTGAGGAGATAGTACCTTGAATCGATCCCAATACTTTATGACAGACAGACTTGGATAGTTATAAGCTTTCGGTACATATACTTTCACTTTATCCAAAGTGATTTCTCCATACTTGTTCGCTTTCGCTTTTTCTTCTTTGAAGACTGGATAATCTTCTTCAGGTAACGCTAAGAGATATTGATGTTCTTCCTCAAGTAGTTCTTGTAACGGAACTTGCTTTTTATAATGAACGCGCTCCCGATCCACAGTTAGCTGCTGTTCAAGTATCTTTGTTAAGTGTTCCAAGTCTTCTATGACGGGCGCTGGAGTTATAAAGTTATATCGAACGTACCCAACTTTATTTTCCACATTTCCTTTTTCATTTCCTGAATACGGATTACATGCTTGAGGTTCGAAGCCATAATGATTGGCAAATTGCAGGAATTCATCTGTGAAAACAGCCTCTTCATTTCGGTTCCTTGGTTTAACGACAGCCGTCTTCATGTTGTCAATACGAATCTTCCTCGGTATGCCCCCTAGTTGATTGAATATCCTTTTCATCCCATGTAATAGGCACTCTTGATTTTCTCCTGGTAATGGAATGGCGTAAGCGCTGTTGCTGAAGGGGAGGGACATGACTAAACAATGAACGTCTCTATATTTCCCATCCTGTACGGCTTGCATTAATCCAAAATCCAATTGCGCTTCAGCAGGTGGATGAATTAGTCTCTCGAAGTTTTTATCTTTTGTTTCATCTTCAATATCTTCCCTTCCTTCACGCCAGTCCTTAATGAAATATGAAACGGTCCTGTAGGACCCCTTGAACCCTAGCTTTTGTAAGTCAGAAAAGATTCCTTTGTTTGTCCTTCTGTCCTTCTTCTTTAGTTTTTGATCCTCCCAAAGCCAATCTCCAACAATTTCTCCCCACTTTTCCGTGTACATCATTCCGGATTTTTTTCTTTCCTTTTCTTTCGGCAGTTGATCACCATCTGCGTACTTTTTAGCCGTTCTCCAATTGATTCCTAAAGTCTTTGATATGTGATTTATAGAAAATGATTTCTGATTCCTCATCAGTTTGATACAATTAATTTCAGGCATTGTCAGCATTTCCTTTCAACCTCCACTGCATTTGATTCGACACCAATACAGTAGAGAGATTTTGGAAGGCTGGCAAGCCTTTTTTTATTGAAACTTCAGTTGCAACGTTATGTACTTTTTCTTTTCAAAACTATGTACTTCTATTTTGCACTACACAAAAGGCACATAAATTTATGTGCTCTTGTTAATCCCTGTGCTAATTACGGTTTCAGTTCCTCTATATAAATCATCTAAACGTTGATATAACAACAAAAACGGGGACACCAATTCATAAGCGAATTGTGTCCCCAGATGCTGTGTTTTTTATTGTTTTCTCCCCATCAACTGAACCCGTTAGTATTTTACACGAGTGTCAGGATAACCATTTTGGCGGCGTGTTCTTAGACCAGTATATATCCCCAAGAGAATGATGCATAGTAAAGTCGTCTTCCACAGAATGATAATGGAAATTATAGAAATATCCGTCTAACGGTCTTTTCTCTGTCCGTACATGAAAACGTATTAAATCCTTTTTATTCTCTCTATCAGAAACGTGAAACATTTTTTCTGCGTAATCACCTGATGGAAACTCAGTAATTGAGAGCATTCTATTTTCAAGTCCTCCCGTGGAAATGACAGTGTTTTGGATAACCTCTTCAATTTTCGGGAAAATAACATCGTCAAACTCATTTTGAATGACAGGCCCAATTTTCGTGCCGAATTTCAAGTATGCCATCTCTTTAGCTGGTCGAAAAAGCTCATCTTCAATCGATAAAGGCTGTTCAAACGACTCGCGATCAAAAATGGAATCTTCTAATCCTAATTGTAAATCATGTTTGGACGTACATGGATGATCTGCTTCCCTCGTATCGTCTTTCGGCTGCAAATTTGTCCAAATTTCATGGCTTGGTGAAATAACGCCAAGTGTAAGAACGGCAACAAGTGCAATAATAATGTTTTGTAAATATTTCTTCATCAGATCACCTGCTTTTTATTATGTATTGTAATTCCTCTGTTTCTAGTTTGCTCTTTCATACATGAAGGCATCTGTCCATCATCTTTTATACTAGTACGAAAAGTATCTTAAAAGGTTTCATATTTCCTAAATTCATTGTACAATAAAAATGGAGATAATTGTGAGGTTTTTATGAAGGAGGTTTTACATAATGAACGTAGAATTACTCATGGGAATCGGATTACTCGTACTCGTCCTTTATTTAAGCTCATTGAACTTTACAAATTAATGCAAAAAGCCGTCCACCTTCAAGTGGACGGTTTTTTCATTTCGTCAAGAAACCAAAATGGAATTTGGTGTTTGGTCTAATTTTACGTTCCATATTAAATTGGTCGAAAACGACTGAATCAAAGCGCTCTTTCACAACTACACGGCGAATGCATACCCTAAAAGCCTCCTCCATCCACTTCTCAGATAAGGACGTGTGCACTCCAGCTTGACGAAGAGGTTTGAAATTCAATGACTCCTCAATTGGTGCATGAAACATTGGATCGATATACACAACATCCCAAGAGTTGTCAGGTTGGTTGGCCAGAAACTCAACAGCTTCTGTTTGAATAACGTTAATCCGGCTCATGGAATCCGCCAACTCTTCCGATGAAACCGGAAATTTTCGCAAACCTTGTTTGACTAAAAAAGCTACAGCCGGATCCGCTTCTAAACCTACGCATCTTCCATTTCTTCCAATTACATAAGAAGCAATAATACTATCTGAAGCTAGACCGAGTGTACAATCGAGGAACGTGTCCCCTTCTGTCAAAGCGCTTGCTTCAATGAGTGGATCTATTTCGCCTTTTAACATACGTTTAAAACGGAAGGCGGCAGAATTTGGATGGAAGAATAACGGATCTTCCATCCCTTTTCTATACAGTTCATAACGATCTTTACCGGCTACAAGTACATCTGCATCGTATTCACGTTGTATACGTAAAACGGACCGCTTTTTTCTTTCAATAACCGGAAACCCAAGTGCCTGACTCGCAATTTCAGCTAATTCAAAAGTGAGCGTATCAGGTCTGCCTGCTGTCGTAATAACTGCCTTATTTCGCACAAACTTGCTCAAGAGCACCTGTCAAATGATCTTTGATCTGTTCCATTTCGGAATTCTCGATCTGCTCCCTCGGAATGAAATAGGCAAGTTCTCCATCCTTCCAAATTGCAATTGATGGCGAGCTCGGTGGAACTTCAGGGAAAAAGCTTCTCATCTTCTCTGTCGCTTCTTTATCTTGACCTGCAAATACAGTAAATAAATGTTCTGGTTTTGACTCAGACGCTACTAGCGCTTCCCTTACTGCTGGACGTGCAAGCCCTGCTGCACAGCCACAAACAGAGTTAATGACGATTAATGCAGTTCCAGCAAGGGATTCCATCGTCCCTTCAACCTCTTCAGCAGTCGTAAGTTCTGTGAAGCCCGTTTGAACAAGTTCTTCACGCATCGGTTTCACGATACTTTTCATATATTCATCGTAAGCGTTCATCATTCAATTCCCCTCTCAATTATTCAATAGTTTCCGTACTATTCTACAATGAATTTACACTGATTTCATGTTTTACATATAGGATAAAAAACATTCGTACAGAATTAGTTTACATAATATTATTATGAATCCACAATACGAATTTATGATTCACTATTGACTTCTGTCATTTGCTTCCATATGGACCCTTTTGCTTCTTCTCCTTCAGCAATCCTTGCAATAGCCATCCGAACTTGTAACTTCACTTCAAATTCCGGATCGTTTTCTGCGTCGTGCAATGCAGGCAAAGCATTTTCAGTCCCTGACTCATACAAGAACATGGCTGCGCGCCATCTAACAAGCTTATTCTTATCTTTCAACGCCTCGATTGCTGCGCGCTCAAAACCAGCAAACCCTAAATCGCTCATGCAATCGCCTGCTGTTCTGCGCACCGCCCAACTTTTATCCTTCAATGCTTTTTCCACATAAGGAATGACGGACTCATCTTCAATCATTCCAAGGTAAACAGTAGCTAAACGACGGATTGACATTTTTTCATCTTCCAGCGCACGATTAAGTAAAGGAAGATCCGATACATCAGGATCCGGCATTTGATCAATCATTTGGAAACGTTTTTCCCACTCTGTCACATTGAAATCGTCCAATGTGATTTTACGGCTTTGGTCTTCTTTATTGCTTTTTCCTTGCTCCGATTGCTTTATTATTTCTTGTAAGCGCTCTTCAGGGTAAGCGGCTTCAACTTCCAATACGACAGTTTCACCAATTTCTTGCATATCTCCATATCGTATACCGTAGTCAGCCCACTTCCGAAGAAGGATATAATTTTCCACTTCTGTACTATGCACTTTTTCCATCGCTTCGCGAAAACGGTCACTTAATCCAAACCGCAACTCTGAATTATTATCAAAAACCTTCACTTGAAGTGGAATGTCTTTATACGTTTGGACATGAACATACACTTCCCCATAATGGTCATCCGGTGTTATTTCCGCCTCTCTCTCTACGTCAACAGATTCTTCATTAAATATTCCTTGCACTTCAGCAAGAATGGCTTCCCATGAAACATTACCAACTCGTTCCACCGCCATGAAATCCATGACGTGGTAAATCCCTTTTACCCCTTTCACTGCAAGAATTTCAGACATAGGGTATGGTGCAGTAATTGCATCTTCTTTTTTGTAATTATAGCTAACACCCATTGGAAGCTCTTTGTCTACGATAATTTTCATCGAGTTTGGACTTGGAGTCGGTTCAATCGTTACAATTTTCATTTAAAAAATCTCCTTTCATTTTGTTTCGGAAAGTTCTTGTAAATATGACCAACGTTCAATTAAATGCTCATATTTGGCATTTAATTCATCGAGTTCTTTTGTCAATTCACTGACTCGATCATAATCTGATCCAGATTCGATCATTTGGGCTTCGGTTGATTCGATTTGCATTTCGACATCTTCAATATCTTTTTCAATCGTTTCCCACTCCCTCTTCTCGGAGTATGTCATCCGTTTTTTTGGAGCGGTCGGAACCTCGGGTTGTTGAACTTCAATGACTTTTTTAGGAGGGGCCTCATCATTTTTAGCAGTTTCCATTTCGAGGTATTCTGAATAAAGGCCCCCATAGAGCACTTCTATATTTCCGGAACCATCCAATACCCAAAGCTTTGTTGAAGTTCGGTCAAGGAAAAACCGGTCGTGGGAAATAGTTAGTACAACACCGGGAAATGAATCAATAAAGGATTCAAGAACAGACAGCGTCTCGATATCGAGGTCATTCGTCGGTTCATCAAGCAATAGTACATTTGGTTGTTCCATGAGCAGCTTTAATAAATAAAGTCGTTTTCTTTCTCCGCCGGATAGCTTACCAATTGGAGTACCGTGGGAGGAGGAAGGAAAAAGAAATCGTTCTAACATTTGCGTAGCGGAAATTCGCGCTCCACTGCTATCTTCAATATCATTCGATGTTTCCCTTATATACTCGATAATCCGCTTGTTGTCATCCATCGTCGGCAGTTGCTGATGAAAATGAGCAATTTTTACGGTCGATCCCATCTCGATCGAGCCGCTGTCCGGTTCAAGATCTTTTGCAAACAGTTTCATTAATGTCGTCTTCCCAGCCCCATTCGGACCGACGATTGCAATACGGTCTCCCGATTGCAATAAGCAACTGAAACGATCAATAATTTTTTTATCCCCATAAGCTTTTGAAATTTCATGCGCCTCAATCACTTTCTTGCCTAGACGCGACGTTTTCAACGACACATCCATATCAGCGGCAGGACCTTCCTTCTTCAGATTCTCCTCCAGCTCTTCGAAGCGGCCAATTCTTGCCTTCTGTTTCGTCGACCTCGCTTTCGCCCCGCGCCTAATCCACTTCAACTCAGTCCGATACCGATTCCGCATCTTAGCGTCGGTCGCTTCTGCCATCTCTTCTCGAAGAGCCTTCGATTCCAAGTAATCAGCAAAATTTCCTGTATGGGCATACAGTGTACGATCAGCCAATTCATAAATATGAGTTGACACTTCGTCAAGAAAATAGCGGTCATGGGTAATGAACAGAACAGCACCTTGCTCATTTTTTAAATACTCTTGCAACCAAGTGATCGACTGGACATCAAGATGGTTTGTAGGCTCATCCAATAATAAAAGATCCGCCGGTTCGATAATCACTTTCGCCAAAGCTACTCGTTTCTGTTGACCTCCTGAAAGCTCACCCAATTTTTTATCGAACGTATCTACTCCTAGCTTCGTCAAGACCATCCTCGCTTTTGTATTTAAATCCCATGCTGATCTTGCGTCCATCTCGTTTTGCAATCGAGAAAAACGTTCTTGGTTTTCGGGTGATGTAGAATCAGCAGAAAGTGCAGCAAGCGCGTATTCATACTCTAAATTTAATTTAATAATCGGTGCATCAGACATGAAGACCGTTTCCATTACAGTTTTATTGGGATCGAGGTTAGGACTTTGTGGCAAATACGAAATACTGTATTTGTTCGGATGTTCCATACTGACAGAATCTGCATCCTCAGTTCCAGCGATAATCGAAAGGAGCGTCGACTTACCGGTGCCGTTAACTCCAATTAAACCAATTTTCTCCCCACTAACAATGGTGAAGGATATATCCCGGAACAACGTTTTATCTCCAACGGTTTTTGTTAAATTTTCTACTATTAATTGACTCATAACAACACATCCATTTCTACTAACTGCATACTTTCATGATAGCTCATAATCAATTGTTTTTGAACGTTGACGTCTTGTTTCCACTTAACAGGGCAACATAACAACGTCCAATGAGTAATCATCTTCTTTTTTTATTCAGCCTAAATGTAATTTTGAAAATAATAAATATAACCGAAAACACATTATTATCACAGTAAAAACAAATTTAAAAGTAACCATTTTTATTTTGACAATATAATTAATTCATCTATATAATAATAAAATGTTAAAGGAGGCAACATTTCAATGGCAAAAATAACGAAAGAACAAATTGTTGAAAGTGTTCCCCAAAAAGGGTTCTTCGGACATCCAAAAGGGCTGTTCACTTTGTTTTTCACGGAATTTTGGGAGCGGTTTTCATATTATGGAATGAGGGCCATCCTTCTCTTTTATATGTATTATGAAGTAACCAAAGGCGGACTCGGTATTAGTGAAACGACAGCACTATCTATCATGTCCATTTATGGTGCACTTGTTTATATGTCTGGAATTATTGGAGGATGGCTAGCCGACCGTCTATTCGGAACGTCCAAGGCAGTATTTTACGGCGGAGTATTAATTATGTTAGGCCATATTGTCCTTGCGATGCCAGGTGGTGCGACTGCGCTCTTCATCTCGATGGGATTAATCGTACTAGGTACAGGTCTATTAAAGCCGAACGTTTCAAGCATTGTCGGCGATATGTACAGTCAAGATGATATTCGCCGTGATTCTGGCTTTAGTATTTTCTATATGGGCATTAATATGGGAGGCTTCCTTGCACCTCTAATTGTAGGGACAATTGGATTGAAGTATAACTTCCACCTCGGCTTCAGTATTGCTGCAATCGGTATGTTCTTTGGACTTGTTATGTTTGTTTTGACGAAAAAGTCTAGCTTGGGACTAGCTGGTACACAAATTGCAAATCCGTTGTCGCCAACAGAACGTAAACGTTTTATGTTAATAACATTGGCAGCAATAGTTATATTAGGTATTCTCATTTTCATATCCATTCCAAGAGGTTGGCTCACATTCGACTCATTCATAGCACTTGTAGGTATCCTCGGATTTGTAATACCGTTCTCATACTTCTTCGTCATGTACAGAAGTGACAAAACGACTTCTGATGAAAAATCACGTATTATCGCGTACATTCCATTGTTTTTAGCATCTGTCATGTTTTGGGCAATTGCAGAACAAGGTTCCACTATTTTGGCACTGTATGCAGATAAGCGAACAAATTTGGATGCTTTCGGATTCCATATCTCACCAGCATGGTTCCAGTCGTTGAATCCGTTATTTATTATCGTTTTAGCACCGGTATTTGCATGGCTATGGATTAGGATGGGAAAACGCCAACCGACGATACCTCAAAAGTTTTCATTTGGGATCCTTTTTGCAGGACTATCATTCATTGTCATCCTCCTACCTGCCTATTTCGGTGGAGCTAATACACTTGTAAATCCATTATGGCTTGTCTTAAGTATTTTCATTGCGGTATTAGGGGAACTATGCTTATCTCCAGTAGGTTTATCAGCAACTACGAAATTGGCACCAGCCGCTTTCTATGCGCAGACGATGAGCTTATGGTTCCTATCAAACGCTGCAGCCCAGGCATTGAACGCTCAGCTTGTGAAATTTTACTCTGTTGAAACTGAAATGATGTACTTTGGGATAATCGGCGGTGTTGCAATTGTGTTAAGTTTGATCTTGTTTGCGATTTCTCCTATCATCTTGAAATATATGAAAGGTATTCATTAAAATAATTGCATCGTAAACAGCAATACCATTATATGGTGTTGCTGTTTTTAATTCCCGGATATTGTTTCTACTAATATCCAACCTACAAGAATAGAATAGATAGTAGAGTAATGGCTAGAAAGGGGAATGTTATGATTGTTGGGTTGGCAATCATCTTAGTTTTCGTTTTATTCCTCCCCTTCACAATCCCGTATGTCGAACGCAATTTGGAAGTATTCCTTTTTATTATGGGGATTGCGTCCGTCGTAGTGAGCGGAGTTTGGAATTACGAATTGGTGCTGAAAGCTCTCAAAGATCCCATACATATAACGCTCGCTGTTATTTTCGCGGGCCTTATTTTTAATTGGGTACAGAAACCTTTTGAAAAAGGAATTAAACGCGTTAGTCGGATTCTTCCTTTCAGACTGTTTTTGGCACTAATCATTATCATTTTAGGAATCGTTTCGAGTGTTATCACGGCTATTATTGCAGCACTCGTTTTAGTTGCAATTGTCACCGTTTTAAGGTTGGATCGCAAATCGGAAGTTCGTTTTGTCATCCTCGCCTGTTATTCGATTGGAATGGGGGCTGTGTTAACACCGATTGGCGAACCACTCTCAACAATTGCAACGAGCAAGCTAAATGCAGACTTCTTTTATCTCTTAAGACTCATTGGCCCAGAAGTCATCCCTGGCATTATAACTTTTGGTATGTTAGCAACAATTCTAATCCACCCAACTCAAAAGAATCGGGGATTGATCGTGAAGCAAAAGAAAGAATCGATTGGTGATATTTTAACGCGTGGCTATAAAGTGTATTTATTCGTCATGGCGTTGACATTTTTAGGTGCCGGTTTTGAACCGTTCATCACAAGATTCTTACTTGTTCTTCACCCGTATATCCTTTACTGGATCAATATGATTTCTGCGGTGCTTGATAATGCAACACTTGCGGCTGCGGAAATTAGTATCGAGATGAACGAAAAGACGGTTAAATCTATTTTACTCGGGCTTTTAATTAGTGGTGGCATGCTCATTCCAGGCAACATTCCAAATATTATTGCCGCGGGGAAATTAAATATTAAAAGTGTCGAATGGGCACGATTTGGTGTACCTATTGGATTAATTGCAATGGTCATCTACTTTATCGTAATCGTTATTGCTGGATAAGAAAAGCAGCCAGCCGCTAGGCAGTACCTAGAAGCTGGCCGTTCATATTATTATTTCTTTTTAGTTAGCCGTCCTAAAAGGAATGCGCCTGCAGCTAAACCGATCATCGTATTCGTTTTCTTCGTAAATACTTGTTTCACGACAAGATTCATATTTTGTGGTCGTTCGGCTAATCGACGCATGAAGTAGCCATACCAATCTTGGCCAAATGGAACATATGTACAGAAGTTATAGCCTTCTTTCGCAAGTTCCAACTGCATATCCTTCCTAAAACCGTATAGCATTTGGAATTCAAACTTATCATTTGAAATATTATTATCTTTGACGAATTGTTTAACATGATTAATGACATGATGATCATGTGTTGCAATCGAAGTGAACTTGCCATTCAATAAATGCCACTCTATTAATTTAATATAATTTCTATCAATGTCTTGTTTGTTTTGGTAGGCATTTTCAGCAGTCTCTTTATATGCACCTTTCACGATTCTTAGACGATAATCCTTATAGTTGTGCAAATCTTCTTCCGCACGGAAAAAGTACGCTTGGATCACCGTACCAATATTGTCGTACTTTGTTGAAAGTTCGTCCAACAAGTCGAAAGATGGCTGAAGACGTGGATAGTCTTCCATATCGAAATTGACGAACAGATTGTATTTATTTGCGGTAGCAACAATTTCTTCGATATTTTCCTTACAAAATTCATAATCGATATCAAGTCCTAATTGAGATGGCTTCAATGAAATATGTGCATCTACACCGTTTTCATGAATGGCTTCAATAACTGCAACAATTTGTTCTTTTGCTGCAATCGCTTCCTCCTTTTCAAACACGAATTCTCCTAAGTTATCAACAGTACAGGAGATGCCATGTTTGTTCAATTCTTTAATGCTTTCAATCGTTTCGGCTATATTTGTTCCCGCTACGACGTTTTGTGCGCCTAATTTCAAACCATATTTTTTAGCCGCACTATTCAAGAGTTGATTTTGGGATAGGCTCATAAAGAAGTCTTTTAACATTTCCATTACTCCTCAATATTAAAATATTTTCATAACGATTATAACATAGCATCTTTTTTTCACCATCAAAATAATAGTCGACGATGACTTAGGGAATCTGTTCTTTTGGTAAAATGCTTATAGCTTAAACTGCCCTACAACCCTTTCGAGCTCTTCAGCCATTCTATTTGTCTGAGATGATTGATGAGAAACTTCACTAATCGATGCAGTCGTCTGTTCAGTTGCTGCAGAAATATTATTCGTCTTGTCTTCGATCTCCTGCATCGACTTCGTCAATTCTGTGATCAGCTTTACGACTGAGACCGATTGCTCCGCTTCTTTACTCATTAATTCAGATATTTGATTGATTTCTTGGACCGTATTTGCAACGGCTGTTGCAATACTACTTAGTGATTCTGATGTCTGCTCAGCTGTTCTGCTTCCCGTCTCAACAACTTTCGTACTTTCCGATGCAGAAGCTTCTACTTGTCCAATAATCTTCGTAATATCATTTACAATATTTTCGACTTGCTGTACTTCCTTATTGGATTGTTCGGCCAACTTTCTGACCTCTTCCGCCACGACCGCGAACCCTTTGCCGTGTTCGCCAGCTCTTGCAGCCTCTATAGATGCATTCAACGCCAATAGATTTGTTTGTGCAGCAATTCCAGCAATGGAAGTCGTTATTTCTTGAATTTGACTTGTCGACTTAATAAGTTCTTGTATTGTCGTCCCAACATCTATAGATGACCGCTTAATCTTGTCCATGTCTTCGCTAATGTCATTTGCTAGCTGCTGTCCGTCTTGTGCAATTCGCATCGTCATTTGTGAATTGACTGCAACCTCATCTGTACGTATTTTTGAGTGCTGTAAGTCGGCTGCAAGCGAGCTGAGAATCGAAGAAACATGTTCTGTATTTGTTGTACCTTCCGTAACACTTATCGCAACCTCATTCATATTTTCCGCAACCATTTCTATCGCGTCATTCATCTCTCCTAACGTCGAGGCAGTCGTTGAGGAGTTCATCATTAGTTGACGGGATGTGTCTTTCATAGTTCCAATCATATTACCTAGATTTATAGTCATTGTATTCAAAGTATCGGCAAGATCCCCTACTTCATCTTTGGAATCCACATTTACACTACCGACATTTAAATTACCATCTGCAATCGCTCTCGCGTGAGCAATTAACTGGGAAATTGGTTTCGTTTTGCGTCGTAAAAGTAAGATTGTTATGAATGCAGCAATCAGTACTGGAATGATGCTAATAAGAATACCGTCCCGGACAACTTCCCATGTACGTTCCGCAACTATGTTTGCATCAAAATCAATTACACTTATCGCAATGATTTCTTTGTTCGGATCGTGGTCCTTAAAGATAGGTGCATACCCTGACAATCTTTTTACACCAGCAAATGTATATGGTTCGGAATATGTAGGATGCCCCATCTCCAATAGTGTGGAAATTGCATCTTCATCCAAAGGAACCTGATCACCGGACTTTACTCCTTTATTAGCCAAGTTATCATCAAGGGCGATAAGTTTGCCATTAAGATCGACTATGTATTGAGTTTCAAAAATATATTTATGTAGTACTGTCCAATTCAAATCGTTTCCTATTTTTTCAATCGTGGCAATATCCCCAGACAATGCTTTGTCAACATCGTTAGGTTGCAGTAAACCTGTCGTTATGTTTGCACATCCGTAAGCCTCGATTCCGGCTGCATCGTAAAGCTTATCATAAGCCGTCTTGTAAGTAGCGACTGATGTGATGGCAAGCATGGCGACAAGGATTCCGATTATGATTGTGCCTAGTTGGAAAGTTAGGCTTTTTCTCTTTTTCATTAGTTTTCTTCCTCTCCTATACCTAAATATCCCTATGAGATAGAGCTAACCATCTAAATCATACATTACTTTTGTATGTTTTCATATTCATATTCTTTAAGTTTCAATGACTATTGCTAATTCAATTAAAAAACAGATGAAGGTAAATGAAATACATACCTACATCTGCATCATTTTTTCTAACTACTTACATATCTACTTTACTCTTGAATAACCACCAAAATGATTTTCAATCATTGAACCGAGGGAAAAAATTGCATCTTCATTGCCGTTTTTTCCGATAATTTGTAGCCCGATCGGCATTCCATCGTCACTTTTTCCGATTGGCACAGTTAAAACAGGAAGCCCCCAAGTGTTCGCATATGCAACAAACGGCATATATTTGAGGAATGTTTTTCTAATTGAAAAAATCTCCTTATATACTATGCCATGTGGCGGTGCTGCTGAATGGTAAACCGGCATGAGTAGTAACCGATTGTCCAAATAATCTTCCAGCAATTTATCCCCTTCATCTAACAGATCAGATATTACATCTATCCTTTTCGCTGACGGTCGGAATAATGAAGTACCAATTAGTGCCCACGATAGATAACGATGTATTTCTGCGCTTCCGCTTGCCTTTTCCTTTAAATAGGCAGTAAATGGGCTATCCTTACCATCCCCAAATGCGACCTTTCGGGTTGACTCCCCTCCATCGATAGACATTATTTCTTGCCAAAGTAGCGCTGAATCGTTAAAGAATGGTACAGGTTCCCTCTCTGTCCTTACGTTATCTTTCAGATATAGATAGACGTCGTTCAATAACTTTACCGTAGTATCGGAAAGAGGAAACGCTGTCGTCCTAAACACATTGATCGTAAAATCAGAAATGTCCTTCGCCTCTAAACGATTGTCAGCAATAATTGAATAGATGAGTTTTGCATCCCTTACTGATTTCGCCATCGGTCCAATTCCCAACATCCTTCGCTGCCATACATGTTCAACAAAAGGAAAACTTCCATCTTGTGACACTTGTCCTTTGCCAGATTTGAATCCGACAATGCCATTAAAGTGACTTGGGAAACGGATCGACCCACCTATGTCCGATCCGAGACCGACAGCAGCCGCGCCAAGTGCAATTGCTGCTCCTTCTCCTCCGCTTGATCCTCCAACTGTTCTATCGACGTTCCACGGATTGTTTGTCCTACCATACAATTTATTATTCGTTTCTTGGCAAAAGTTCAGTTCCGGCGTATTCGTTTTTCCAATAATGATTGCACCTTCTGCTTTCAACTTTCTCACAACTTCTGCATCTGTCTTCTGCACGAATCCTTTTCTGCGTAGTAATCCCCCGGTCGTTTGCATTCCAGCTACATGAAATGATTCTTTCATACTCATCGGAACACCGAACAACGCTCCTTTGGCGGTCCCATTTACTAATGCAGCATCCGCCTGTGCAGCCTGCTCCATTGCAACGTCAAAGGAGTCTTCTACTAGAAAGTTTACTAATGAATTTTTCTCCTTCACTCGATTAATACATATTGAGACGACTTCTGAAACCGACAATTTCTTATTCATTATTATTTCCTTAATTTTCAATGCATCCGCATCTAAAAATAGTTCAGTACTCTCCTTTACCATCCCCTTCGCCCCCGTTCATCTGAATTAAAATACTTTTCTATCTATTTATTATATAGAACAATTCCTTGCTAGACAAATAGGTAAAACCTATTTCCACTAAAACTTCGTAAGCATTAATTCCTCAATGTGATTATGCTAAACTAGTATAAATAGAAAAGGGGTCGTACGATGTATGTATTTATTATTAATCCAACTGCGGGAAAAGGTGCAGCATTTACGATTTGGAATAAAATCGAACCTATTATTATTGCCAGGAAAGTTTCGTATGATACACATATATGCGTCTCTTCAGAATTGACACGCACATATATAATTGAACAAAGTGCTTCACACTCAATAAAGGCTTTCATCGTAATCGGCGGTGACGGGACAGTAAGCTCCGTCCTTCAACAAGTAGCCGAGACAAACATTCCGTTAGCTGTCCTACCAGCCGGATCAGGCAATGATGTCGCCAGGAATTTTGGGTTGGTTGCGGAACCGAATCAATTTGTTGAAAAACTATTCATTGGTAAAACGCTAACCGTAGATTTAATACATGTAAATGGAGTGTACGGAATGACGGTAGCTGGCGTCGGGTTGGATGCAAAGATCGGACTGAGGGCAGATCTGTCCTTTTATAAAAGATGGCTCAATCAATTTAATCGCGGCGCCGCCGCCTATACGATTGCAGCGATTATCGAATTGTTAACATTCAAGCCATTTAAAGGGGAAATTCACATAGATGGAAATCTCCTTCTCCATACAGATCTATGGCTCGTTGCGAATGGCAATATGAAAATGTATGGAGGGGGACTTACGATTTGTCCCTACGCAGATTCAAGTGACGGACTAATTGATGTAACGATATTACATAACGCGAAACGGTGGAAAGTGTTATCAAAGCTTTTCCCTGCCCTTTTAACTGGGGAACCTGTCATCGCTAAAGAAGTTACCTATTTAAAGGGGAAAGAAATTATTATTAAAGGGAATCGTATATTAACGTATGTCATCGATGGGGAAATCTTTCATTCTCGTAACGTACATGTAACTACTCAGCCAAATGCTTTGAAACTAGTCATTACATCTAATTAATTTATTATTACATAAAGAAAACGCTTACAAACTTCACACAATTATCCTTCTATATAAATTCGTTCAAATTAATCGTTAATTACGAACAATCTTATGTTCATCTTCGGTGTTTCATGGTAATATAATAAAATATTCATTTATATACCGGAGGGAAAGAGCGTATGACGAAGATGGCTAAGAGTGAAACGAAGACAGTACAAGTAGAAGATATCCTAATCGCCAACCAATTGCTCAAGGATGTCGTGAATCATACACCTTTGCAAAAAAACGAGAGGCTATCTGAGAAGTATAGCTGTAATGTCTATATTAAGCGCGAAGACTTACAGTATGTGCGCTCCTTCAAATTACGTGGGGCCTATTACAAAATTAAACGGATTGAAACAGATGCCCGCGAAAAGGGTATTGTCTGTGCAAGTGCAGGCAATCATGCGCAAGGAGTCGCTTATGCTTGTGCTCATTTAAAGATCGGCGGCAAAATTTTCATGCCCCAAACAACACCGAAGCAGAAAGTGAACCAAGTGGAAATGTTCGGCAAAGGTTTTGTCGAAATTATCCTTATCGGTGATACATTCGATGACTCTTCCGCCCATGCTATCAATTGTGCGGAACAGGAAGATCGAATTTTCATTCATCCATTCGATGATGAGGATATTATTGCAGGCCAAGGGACAGTAGCTGTCGAAGTGATGAATGATATCGAAGAGCCGATTGACTTTGTTTTTGCAAGTATCGGTGGTGGCGGTCTTATGGCAGGTATAAGCACTTACATTAAAAACCTTTCGCCGATGACAAAAATGATTGGAGTTGAACCGGAAGGAGCAAGCAGTATGAAAGCCGCCATCCAGAACGGCGCTGTCATTACTTTAGATACTATTGACAAATTTGTCGACGGAGCGGCTGTTCAATGTGTCGGAACCAAAACATATGACATTTGCAAGAAATATGTCGATGATATTATGAGTGTTCCGGAAGGGAAAGTTTGCACATCTATTTTGAGTTTGTATAACGAGCATGCCATTATCGCTGAGCCGGCAGGTGCATTGCCGATTGCCGCTCTTGATTTTTATAAGGATCAGATTAAAGGAAAGTCTGTCGTTTGTATAATTAGTGGCGGAAATAACGATATTGGACGAATGCAGGAAATTAAGGAGAAGTCCCTTCTTCACGAAGGACTGCTCTATTATTTCATCATTAATTTTCCGCAACGTGCAGGTGCATTGCGTCAGTTTCTAGACTCTGTATTAGGACCGGAGGATGATATTACTACTTTTGAGTATACGAAAAAGCACAATAAAGAAAATGGACCTGGGCTCGTAGGCATTGAATTGAAAAGGCAGGAAGATTACGCCGGTCTATTGCTCCGATTGGAACAAAATGGCTTCCCATTCACTGAAGTAAATAAAGATAGTACATTATTTGAGTTGCTTATCTAATTGGAGGAAAAAACGCGAAAAGGCATGTTTAGTGCCGTTTCGCGTTTTGAATTTTTGGTTATGTTGATTTGTTACAATCCGACTGAAATATATTTAACCTCAATATATTCATCCAAGCCGTGATGTCCACCTTCCCGACCGAGTCCACTTTGCTTGAATCCGCCAAATGGAGCTTGAGGGGTCGAAGGAAGTCCATCATTCAATCCGACAATTCCATATTCCAACTGTTCACTTATCCGAATGCCTTTTGAGATGTTTTCTGTAAATACATAAGCTGCTAATCCATAAATCGAATCATTAGCCCGTTGAAGAACCTCATTTTCTGAAGAAAAAGTTGTTATTGGCGCAACAGGACCAAACGTCTCTTCCTGCATACAAACCATATCATCTGTAACGTCACGTAAAACGGTCGGCTCGTAAAAAAAGCCTTCCTTTCTCGAACCTCCGATAGCTATTTTTGCACCTTTTGACAGCGCATCATCGACATGGGATTGAACTTTACGGATAGCGTTTTTATCAATAAGTGGACCAATTGAAACCCCTTCATCCATTCCGTTTCCGACTATCAATTGTTTCACCCGTTTAACCAACTTTCGAGAAAACTCGTCAGCGATTGATTCATGAACGTAAATACGATTTACACAAACGCATGTTTGTCCGGCATTTCTAAACTTTGCGGCCATCACTCCATCCACGGCTTTATCGATATTACAGTCGTCCATAACAATTGCCGGAGCATGTCCTCCAAGTTCCAATGAAATTTTCTTCACCGTGTTAGCTGCGCCGCGCATAAGCAGTTTTCCGACTTCGGTAGAACCGGTGAATGTAAGCTTACGAACGCGTGTATCCTGCAGCCATGCATTACCGATTGCACTTGCTTCCCCGGTGACGACATTAATAACACCCGGAGGAATACCCGCTTCTAACGCGAGTTTTGCCAATCGAATTGCCGTAATTGGTGTCTGCTCGGCAGGCTTAATAACAACTGTGCAGCCTGCAGCAAGGGCTGGCCCCACTTTTCTTGTAATCATCGCAGCTGGAAAATTCCATGGCGTAATAACAGCTGTCACACCAACAGGCTGTTTATGGATAAAAATCCGTTTTCCTGTATGACTTGATGGAATTATTTCACCATAAATACGCTTTGCTTCTTCTGCATACCAAGAAATGAAGCCGTTCGCATAGTTTATTTCGCCCTTCGCCTCCGCTAAAGGCTTTCCTTGCTCAGCCGTCATCGTTTGCGCTAGATCTTCTAAATGTCTATCAATCAACTCATGCCATTTACCTAATAATGAACTCCGGTCATACGCGGACAAATTAGACCATTGCTGAAATGCTTCATATGCCGCATCTACAGCTAATACAGCTTCGTTCGCGCCTCCACATGGAACGGTTGCAATCAACTTTCCTGTTGCAGGATTTATTACTTCTATTAAAGGCATGCCTTCCCCGATTTCTTTACCGTTAATAATCATTGAATATGAATGCATCTGACTGCCTCCCCTATCAAACGATCAGCCTTTTTCAAATCAATAATATGGTGAAATAAGTATGTAGACGAGGACACCAGTAAAGCTGACGTACAACCATATCGGCATTGTCCATCGAGCAATTTTACGATGACGTTCATGCTCTCTATTCCACGCTCTTGCGACACTTGTCAAAGCAAGCGGGACAATTGCTGCAGCAAGTAGTATATGAGTGATGAGGACAAAATAATAGATGCCTCTTAAAATACCTGCCCCGCCGTATGGAGTGGACGGTGCTAAATAATGAAATGCGACATATGTGACGAGAAATAAGGCTGTTGTACAAAATGCAGCATAAATAAATTTACGATGGACATCCACATTTCTTTTTTTTATAGCAATGAGGGCTGCGACTAAGAAGAGAAATGTGAAACTATTAAAAATAGCATTCAACATCGGTAAAATGGTGACATCGAACGCGTCAAAATCCTCTACGCCTTGTCTTCCCGACAATAAGCCGATTACGCCAATTAGAACGATTGATAAAATGATAATAGCCGGCCGGTAATTTCTTTTCTTAAATGGCTTTTCTACTACAGATTCAGTCATTTTAACATCTCCTTTTACACTATCTATCTTACCGTAGTTTAACATATTTTCCAGATCACAACCCTCACTTCACATTGTTGTCGAAATGAAAAACAGCCGGGATTATTTTCCCGGCTGCATTTTAGGTTTCATTATTCATTTTGACAATGTACGATATAAAAAAGCTTTTGTTCTTTCCATTTGCGGATTCGTTAATAAATCGTTAGGATGTCCAGATTCAACGATTTCACCTTTATCCATGAAAATCGCCTTGTTTGCGACGTCTTTCGCAAATTCCATTTCATGTGTAACAACAACCATCGTCATATCCTCTTGTGCAAGATCTTTCATGACACGAAGCACTTCTCCTGTCAATTCAGGGTCAAGTGCCGACGTAGGTTCATCGAACAGGAGAATTTCAGGCTTTCTCATTAACGCGCGGGCAATTGCCACCCTCTGTTTTTGTCCTCCAGAAAGTTTAGCTGGCAATACGTTAGCCTTATCAGATAGTCCTACTTTTGCTAATAACTCCATACTCAGTTCACGAGTTTGTTCAGAGTTTCCTTGTTTCAGAAGCTTTGGTGCTAGTTCTAGGTTTTCAACGACAGTTAAATGCGGGAAAAGATTAAAATGCTGGAAAACCATCCCCATTTTGGAGGTAATCTCTTTCAATTGTTGAGGTTTAGAATAGATTCCATCCTTTACAATATAGTTTCCATTAATCGAAATGCTTCCTCCATCCAGTTCCTCTAAATGGACGAGACTTCTAAGCATCGTACTTTTCCCTGACCCGGACGGCCCGATGACTGCTATAACATCATTTTTGTTGACGTCAAAACTAATCTGTTTGAGTACTTCCAGCGCACCGAAAGATTTTTTTATATTTTTAACTTCAAGAATCGGCATTGCTTACACTCCTCTTTTACAATGACTAATAATCTTATACATACATAGTTAATCGAACCGTAGTCGTTTTTCTAACCATTTGAAAAACAGCGTCAGACATAACGTAATCATTAGATATATGACTCCTGCCAGTAAGAATGGTGTTATTGTGAAATCACGATTGACGGCTGTTTGTGCAAAGTGCAATAGCTCGGGTACAGCAACAGCGTAAAGCAGAGCAGTATCTTTCACCAAAGTGACCGACTCATTTGCGACTGAGGGTAATGCAATCCGAAACATCTGAGGTAACACAACTTTTCTCGTTGTTTGCCATCTATTTAATCCAAGCACTTTTGCTGCTTCATATTGACCTTTATCAATCGCAAGCAGTCCGCCACGGAAAATTTCAGCAAAATATGCAGCATAATTTAATATAAATCCTAAACACGCAGCGACAAATCGATCGAGCACTAAATATTCCCCGATAACCGGGATTAGCGGTAAACCGAAAACGATAAATAGAAGTTGCAATAAGAGCGGCGTTCCTCGCATCAAATAAATATAAGCATTTGCCAAGTACGCTAACGGTTTAATGGAACTCTTAGCAACCAATGTCAAGAGGAAGCCTAGCGGGATAGATACGATGATCGCTACTAAGAATAGAAGCACGGTCGCTTGGGCCCCTTCTAGCATCGGTTTTAAAATGGATATGAAATAATCTATAGACATAGGTGATGACTCCTTCTAAAAAGCAAAACAGGTTTTCTCATCGAAAACCCGGCATGCTCGATTCATTATTTAATTACTTTATCTTCCCCAAACCATTTTGTGGAGATTTTTGCAGCAGTACCATCTTCATTCATTTTATCTAAAGCGTCCTGTAACTTTTTAAGTAATTCTTCGTTACCCTTTTTCACACCAACGCCATACTCCTCAGGTGCTAGAGACTCGTCCAATACTTTAAAAGTACCTTCGTCTTTGGACATGTAATAGTCAATAACAACTTCGTCAATAACAACCGCTTCAACACGGCCAGCTTTTAAATCAGAAAGTGCTAGTACATTATCCGCATATTCGGATATAGATTTGATTTCTGAGCGTATCGGATTAGCATTCAATGCGTCAGAAGCTGAAGAGAGAGCTTGCAACCCAACTTTTTTACCTGACAAGTCTTTCAGCTGAGAGATATCAGAATTCGCTAATGTTGCAACGACTTGAGCATTTTCCAAATAAGGTTTTGTGAAAAGCACTTTACCTTTTCGTTCATCCGTAATTGTATACCCGTTCCAGATCAAATCAATTCGTCCACTGCTCAATTCTGTTTCTTTCGTTTTCCAATCAATCGGTTGGAATTTCGCTTCCATACCCATATGCTCTGCTGCCGCTTTCGCATATTCAATATCGAATCCAGTGAGTTCGTTGTTTTCATCGCGGAAACCCATTGGAGCGAACTTATCATCGACGCCGATGACGAGAACTTCTTTTCCATTAGAGTTATTTGTTGTTTTCGAACTACCGCAGCCTGTCACGACAAGCAAGGCAGCAATTGAAATGATAATTAATGACATATATTTTTTCATTACTCTCGCTCCTTTTAATAATCTCGCTTTAACACTTTAGTCTGTTAACGTATTGATAATGTACCATGATTTCTTTAAAATGAAAACCCATTTATTAATTCGCGGAATATTCTTATTCAATTGTTCGTCGTTAGTATATGAAGGGACAACGTTTTAATTCTGAAACGAAAAAAGGCTGCCAGGATTATCAGTTTCCACTGACGATCTAAGCAGCCATAAACTATTCAATTACGTCCCAGGCAGGAATCGAACCTGCGACTCTCAGCTTAGGAGGCTGATGCTCTATCCCCTGAGCTACTGAGACAAATAGAAGTACCTTTTTATTATAGAGAGTTGAACTGCTAAGAGCAATACATTTGTTAAATCAGTTTTCATATAGGTGTATGACAAATTAGTTTACACACACATTAAAACATAAAAGAGAAACTTCAACACCCAGAGGAGGATTATATGCATGGAGAGAAGTTCTTCCACTGAAAGATTTCAACCTATGACCTCAGTAACGAGTGGACAAGGAATAGAAATGGCTCCTGACTTATACTGTTTTACCATTCAAATTGTCAATGTCGTCTTTTTCGGCTTTGCTGGTGAAGGAAATGATTGGGTTCTTATTGACGCTGGGATGCCAAAATCGGCTAATAAAATAAAGGAAGAGGCTGAAAAACGATTCGGTAAAGATAATCCGCCAAAGGCTATCATTTTGACACATGCCCATTTCGATCATATCGGAGGTTTAATTGATCTACTGGAAATTTGGGATGTGCCAGTATATGCCCATGAATTGGAGCTCCCTTATATTACTGGCAAAAAGAATTATCCTGAACCCGATACGACCGTAGAAGGTGGAATGGTCGCTAAATTATCGTTTATGTTTCCACATGAAAGCATTAATATTGGCTCAAAAGCTCGAGCTCTTTCAGACGATCATACAATCCCGTTCATGCCGGGCTGGAAATGGATCCATACACCTGGGCATACAGAAGGCCATATTTCGATGTTCCGAAATGATGATCATGCAATGATTGTCGGAGATGCATTCGTAACAGTCATACAAGATGAGCTATATAAAGTGTTCACTCAAAAAAAGGAACTAGGCGGTCCTCCCCGCTATTTAACACCCGATTGGAAGACCGCAGAACAGTCTGTCGGAATTTTAGCTGCTTTACGACCAAGCATAGCCATTACGGGTCACGGTGTCCCAGTCGAAGGACAATGGTTGGAGGATAATTTGAATAGATTGGCGTCAGAATTTAAATCGATTGCGGTTCCCGATCACGGAAAGTTCGTGGACGACTCAAAATAAAATTAATGCATACAGGAAAAAAACGCGAACATATTGAAAACGATGAATGAACAACGAGCCAATAATAAGACGTCTCGATGTCATAATGACAAAGAGACGACTCTTTTTTTCATTGTTAAAATAAAGCTGGAGCTGTCAATCCAATAATAAAGACAACAATGACAGTTAGAATAATAATTGGAAGGAAGACGACCAAAGCAGCCCTCCACGCTGAAAATCGATGAACTTCTGAGATTGTTGCTATAACAATGACTATTGACCAAATGCCGACAATAAAATTAACGATTAACGAAATGACGAGCCAAGCGGCCTGACCAATTGTAAAGTCATAATCACTAATAAAATTGCCTTGGCCTAAAATGAGCAAGTTCGGAATCCAAACAAGACCACCGACTACGATAATGATTTCTGAAACTGCGTATGCCGTTCTAGTTTCCTCATATGTTCCCATCCCACCTAGCATCATTGAAAACAGATGATAAATGCCTGAGGCAATATAAAGGCCCAGTACTCCAACAATAGGTCCCGCAATCAATGC
Source organism: Sporosarcina sp. UB5 (assembly GCF_050859005.1). Lineage (GTDB taxonomy): Bacteria > Bacillota > Bacilli > Bacillales_A > Planococcaceae > Sporosarcina. Next base: position 2,629,421 of record NZ_CP125984.1, on the reverse strand, counting down.
AACTAATAATATGGTAGCGATATTCCATGACTCTACTAAATCATTGTCTACTGCCTGATCGAGTAAGTGAATAACCCCAGAAATTGCAACAATTAAAAGCACAAAGCTGCTAGATTTGTATTCCATGACATGTTGGACTGTTTTTCTCGGGTGAAACCATACGGAAGTCCACGGGTTAACATGTTCACTTTCATTTTCGTCATTTTCAATGTTCTGCAATATACCTCACTCCCTATTATTCTTATTCTTATTCATACATACGTATAAGAAGTGAATTCGTTACAAGAATAATAGGGATTCGAAAATTACTTTTCTAGCCCTTTTCCCATCCCTTTCAGGAAATCCATGCCGTATTTCACCGCACGATTTATATCCGGGTCGTTTAGAGCTGTCATAACCTGTAAAATCGATACTTTATCGCCATTTCCTTTATATAATTCGGCTTCCTCGATTCCTTTTGCAATGCTATCCTTCAAATTCGCCGTTACTTCCGGATTAAGCGTTGTCAAAAGGCCAGTTGCATTTATTAAATTATTAATGAGATTCGTCATCGGTTCCCGTGATGCTTGCGCCACGGCAATACCTGCAATCTCATCTCTCGCCTTCACCATGGCAGACATGGCATCGAGTACGCCTGCATTGTCCAATTCAGCAGTTATTTCAATGATTTTATTCAATGATTGTTGCTGTTCAGTAATGAGAGTTTGCAGTTCTTTCAATTTCTCATTTTGTAATTCCTCTGGTGTAAGTTCTTTTCTTTTAATAGAAGTAATTGGCGCTGCCATCAAGCTCACCCTTTCTCCACTTGATCTGTCAGATGCTCATAACCTGGTCTCGCCCACTTCCGCTCGACTTCCACCCCGTCTTGAGGATGACGTTTTTTATTCCGGTGGTTGCTTGCCGGTAGTGGATTCTCGCCTTCTTTCCGTAAAACTTCCATCCGAACTTTAGCTTGTTTGAATGCTGGCGTATTCGTCCTTTGATCCACCGCTGTGCCTGTTAAAAAGTTAATGGCCGATTCTTTTTCTACCGAGTTCATCGGAAGGAATAATTCATTGCCTTTCACCCTGTCAGTTACTAGAGCAGGTAAACGGAGGGCTCCGTGCGGTGAAACGAGCCTTACTAACGAACCGCTAAGCACACCTCTTTCTTTAGCTAGTTCCGGAGATACTTCCACGAAAATCTCAGGAACTTTCGATTGTATTCCGGCAGATTTGTTCGTCATGTTTCCTTCATGGAAATGTTCAAGCATTCTGCCGTTGTTAATGTGCAAATCGAATTCGTCATCATATTTAACTGGTTCCACCCAATCGGATAAAGCGAACCTCGCTTTTCCATCAGAGAAATTAAAACCGTCTGCATATAGCATTGGAGTGCTTGATCCGTCTAAGCTCCCCCATAAAAAGCTATCCCAGTTTTCCATATTGCTGTAATCGGCTTGGCTAAATATCGGGGATAGACTAGCCATTTCAGCAAAAATTTCGCTTGGATGTAAATAGTTCCAATCCGCTCCAAGTCTTGTCGCGATTTCTTGGACGATCCACCAATCCGCTTTTGCATCTCCTAGTTCCGGCAATGCTTTATACAACCTTTGTACTCTTCTTTCCGTATTCGTAAATGTCCCATCCTTCTCTAATGAAGGAACTGCCGGCAGGATAACGTCTGCATATCTTGCTGTCCTTGAGAAAAATATATCTTGAACGACTAAAAAATCGAGTTTCGATAACACGTCATGCACATTATTTGCGTTTGAATCGACAAGTGCCATATCTTCCCCAACGATATACATCGCTTTCATGATACCCTCGTCAACTGCATGGAGCATTTGTATATTATCCATACCTGGTTTATCGCCAATTTTAACTCCGTACGCTCGCTCGAATTTTTCTCGTGCAGCGTTATCCGTTACATGCTGATAACCAGGCAGCCATCCCGGGAGTGTACCCATATCACAAGCCCCTTGAACATTGTTATGGCCGCGAAGTGGATATGCACCCGCACCAGGTCTACGATAATTCCCAGTTGCAAGAAGTAAATTGGAAATCGCAGCTGAAGTATCCGATCCGCCAGTATTTTGAGTTACACCCATCCCCCATAAAATACATGTGCCATCCGCGTCTCGAATCATTTCAGCCGTGCGGATTAGCATGCTTTTCGATACACCTGTCACATGTTCTGCAAAATCGAGCGTGTATTTCTTCAATACATCCTTGAATTCCTCAAAATGATGTACATTATCTTGGATGAAAGAAATATCATGCCAGCCTTGGTCAATGATATATTTCGTAACTGCCATTAGCCAAACTTGGTCAGTTCCCTGTTTCGGACTGATGAAAATATCCGATCGCTCAGCCATTTCATTTTTACGCAAGTCTGCAACGATTAGTTTTTGTCCATAGAGTTTTTGAGCACGCTTAACTCTAGTTGCGAGAACCGGATGGCCTTCCGCAGGATTTGCGCCAATGATAATGACAAGCCCTGCCTGAGCGATATCTTTAATCGTCCCAGAGTCCCCTCCCATACCGACCGTTCGGAACAATCCATCCGTTGCAGGTGACTGGCAATAGCGAGAGCAGTTATCGACATGATTTGTCTTAAATAGTTGCCTTGCAAGTTTTTGAATTAAATAGTTCTCTTCATTTGTAATTTTAGATGAAGAAATGAACCCGACACCATCTTCTCCGTGCTGTCGATGAATTGCGTTTAACCGTTCCGCCACTAAATCCAACGCTTCCTTCCAAGTGGCTTCCACGAAAGATTCACCTTTTCGAATAAGAGGTGTTGTCAGCCTTTCTTCACTATTAACGAAATCCCAACCGAATTTTCCTTTCACGCATGTCGATATAGCATTGACCGGTGCCTCTGAAACTGGTTGTATTTTAAGTATTTTACGGTCTTTCGTCCACACTTCAAATGAACATCCGACTCCACAAAATGTACAGACAGTTTTTGTCTTCTTTGTTCTCGTTTCACGCATAGCAGCTTCTGCTTCTGATATTGCCATAATGCTACTATATCCAGGTTCAATATTTTTAACTAAATCTATCATAGGCGTCAAAACTTCTTCCGTCATGCCTGTCATGAATCCTGCTTCTCCAAGCATTGACTTCTCCATTAACGCATTACATGGACAGACGGTGATGCAATGGCCGCAGCCGACACAAGAAGAATCATTAATTTTGGCACCGCCGTCCCAAAGGACAATCGGACGATCCCTTTCCCAGTCAATACTAAGTGTTTCATTCACTTGCAGATTTTGACACACTTCCACACACTGACCGCAAGCAATGCATTGGTTCGGATCATATCGATAAAACGGATGTGTGAAATCGACGCTATCTTGCGTACATTTTGGTTCATATGGATACTTCTGTTCTTCAATCCCCATCATGTCGACAGTATTATGAATTTTGCAGTTGCCGTTGTTGTTATCGCAAACTGTACAGTAGAGCAAATGGTTCTCAAGTATGCGATCCATCGCCTCCGTTTGGGCTTCTTTAGCACGGTGAGATGATAATTGAACATCCATACCTTGTTCAGCTTTTGTTGAACAGGCGCGAACAAGACGTCCATTTACTTCGACAATGCATGTATCACAAGTTTCTATCGGATCCACTTCAGGCAAATAGCAAATTTGCGGATGTTCAATCTGTAGTTCATTGACGACTTGTAATATCGTCGCACCTTCAGCGAATGGATATGCTTTTCCATTAATCTTGATTGACATGTGAATATGCCTCCTTTGAAATGAAAAAACCACCATAGACAAATACACCTGCCAGTAGGTGTCCTTGTCTATGGTGGAATAGTCCAGTAGCAGAGCTTGCTAAATAACCAATCCAATTGTAATGTTTTGATTGATAATACCGGAGCAGTTTCGTACTCCGATATCAACTTTACTTGTATTATAGAATAGAAAGATTAACTATTCAATAGGTTTTACGAATAACTAATAGATAATTCATATTATTTACAAAGGAGTATGTTCTAATGTCGAAAAGAGTACATGACTTCAATTCTATTATCCGTAAGTTAAGGAAAGATTTATTTGGAAAAGGACCAGAGAGAATATCAACAATATTTGTAGACAATATGGCCATCTCGACTCTTTATGGGAATTTGACACCAACAGAAAAATTTATCGCAGGTACACCCGAAGGCAAAGAAATGGTTCATATGGCTAGAACAAGAATGATTCAAGAAGTGTATGATCAGTCACCTCCAGATGGCCTAGAAGAAGTGGTCGACGCGAAATTTATCCATCTATTTTCAGATATCAAATTGGAAGATGATATAGCGGTTTCTGTATTCTTGTTTGATAGAAACATCGATAAATGAAAGGAGAAGAATGATGAAACGGATTCAAAAACAATCCATTTTGCGATATAACGGTGGTGGATTTGAACAAAAGCAGGATGAAGTCGCGACCGAATACCCGGTAACAGTTCATTTGAACGGCAAAGAACTATTGACGATCGTATGCACGCCAGAGTATATCGAGGATATGGTTGTCGGATTTCTTGCATCCGAACGGATTATAGTAAATTATCAAGATATCGAGGAAATACGATTGGATGAAGAACTGGGCTTTGTCCATATAGAAACAAAAAGGACCTTCCCCTTCTTCGAACAGCTCCAAAACAAAAGGTATATTACATCATGTTGCGGAATGAGCCGACAAGGATTTGTATTCGCCAATGATGCACTAACTGCAAAGCAGATGTCGGAAAGAAATGTCCTTTTATCTCCTGAAGATTGTTTTTCATTAATGGAGAAAATGAATCAGAGTGCAGACTTGTTTCAACTAACGGGTGGTGTCCATATTGCTGCACTTGGTAACCCACAAAATCTAATTGTGACCAGAATGGATATCGGACGACATAATGCACTTGATAAAATTTATGGGCATTGTTTAAAAAACGATATACCAGTAAAAGATAAGGTAATTGTCTTTAGCGGTAGAATATCTTCTGAAATTTTATTAAAGGTAGCGAAAATTGGCTGTGAAGTTGTCCTGTCAAAATCAGCACCAACACATCTTGCATTAAATTTAGCCAATGAGTTGGGAATTACAGCTGTTGGATTCATCAGAGGTCAATCATTCAATGTGTATACACATCCCGAAAGAATAAAGTCGTGATTTTATTTCGGTAAAATAAAACCCCTAGCCTGTTTTCAGGTTTGGGGTTTATCGTTGTTCTCATTCATCATTAAAAGTTAAGTAGTTCATCTTTCAGTTTTTCTGGATGAATCACATATTCACCGTCTACTATTCGGACAGCATGATCTTTGCGGAGTTGGGAAATCATTCGATTCACTGATTCCCTTGAAGTCCCGATCATATTGGCAAGATCGGCATTTTTGAAGCGGGTATTTAACTTTACCCATCCTTCATCCCCCATAGTAGTACCATGCGTTTCACATAACCGCAACAATAGCAGCAAGATCCGCTCATTTGCACTATTTAATGCCATCTCCTCTAATCGTTGTCGCAATTTGGAAATTTGATCGCCTAAAATCCTAAATAATTTTATCGATAAAGATGGATTGTCCATTAGGACCTGTTCGAAGTCTTTTAGTGCTATCGAGTACACTTCACTATCCTCTATCGCTTGTGCATGTGCCGGATAATGCTCATGTCGGAAGAAGCCTACATGGGGAAACAAATCGCCAATCTGTTTAAAATGAAGTACTTGCTCCTTACCTGTTTGATCATTTGCGAAGATTTTTATTTTACCTGCCGTCACAATAAACACTTCCGTAATTGGCTCGCCTTGCATAAATAAAATCGTTCTGTCGGTGAGTTTTCGACGTTTCATAATCTTTATGAAAGGCTTTAACTCCCTATCGGATAAACCATTGAAAAACATCGTATTCTTTAGAACTTCTACTACTGAATCCATTGTATCCCCCTTCGAATGAAAATCAGCCAAAAAAATATGTAAATCTATTGTAACCATTCTTCCAACAAATTTGTTAGAAGATGCGAAAACCGCCATTAACATTTATATACCTTCTATGTCAATGACGGTTCATCTTCATTATTTTATTTGCGCCTTCATTTCTTTGAACTCTTTTTCGGAACAGAGTACAAAATGACCAGGCGTCACTTCACGGAACTCCACTTTTTCATCCGCCCCATAATTATGTTTCTTCGGATCATACGTTTGTCTAACCCGTGAACGTTCATAAATTGGATCTGGAAGTGGAATTGCGGATAGCAATGATTTTGTATACGGGTGTAACGGATTTTTATATAGTTCATCGGCAGGAGCCATTTCGACAAGTTTCCCAAAATACATAACGCCAATCCGGTCCGAAATGTATTTTACCATTGAAAGATCATGCGCGATGAATAAATACGTTAACCCTTTCTCCTTTTGCAAGTCTTTAAGCAAGTTGACGACTTGTGCTTGAATGGATACGTCAAGTGCGGAAATAGGTTCATCAGCAATAATGAATTCAGGATTTACTGCTAGTGCTCTCGCAATCCCAATCCGTTGCCGCTGTCCACCTGAAAACTCATGAGGATAACGATCAGCATGTTCCTTGTTTAAACCGACTGTTTCAAGCAATTCAACGACTCTCTGTTTCCGCTCTTTTGCGTTTTTAGCAAGCCCATGAACATCCAAGCCTTCAGCGATAATATCAAGTACTTTCATCCGAGGATTCAATGATGCATAAGGGTCTTGGAAAATCATTTGCATCTTCTGATTTAGTGCCTTCACTTCAGCTTTGGATTTGTTCGCATGGACACTTACCCCGTCATAGAGTACTTCTCCGTCTGTAGCGTCGTACAGTCGAATAATTGTCCTGCCGGTAGTAGATTTCCCACAGCCCGATTCACCTACTAAACCGAATGTCTCACCACGATAAATATCAAAGCTGATGCCGTCTATCGCACGAACTTCAGACGCCTTCCCCTCATTGAAGTATTGTTTCAAGTTTTTCACTTCAAGCAATTTCTCTGCCATCACGAATCACCTCCAGTGGCTTCTTCATAATATTTGCTCCCCCGGAACGTCTTCATCCGCTCGATAATTGTCTTTGGCGGATCGACTTCAGGTGCATTTGGGTGCAGTAGCCAAGTAGCAGCATAATGCGTTTCGCTCACTTTGAAGAATGGTGGTGCTTGTTCTAAATCAATTTGCAATGCATATTCACTTCTTGGTGCAAATGCGTCTCCAACAGGAGGATTCAACAAGTCTGGTGGAGTACCAGGAATCGCATATAGTTTCTCTTCGTTCAAATCCATTGAAGGCATGGAGCTGAGAAGGCCCCACGTATAAGGATGCTGTGGGTTGTAGAAGATTTCATCGACCGTACCAACTTCTACGATCCGTCCACCATACATAACAGCAACTCTGTCGGCAACGTTAGCTACAACACCAAGATCGTGAGTAATGAAAATGATTGACGTATCTACTTTCTTCTGAATATCTTTCATCAATTCAAGAATTTGGGCTTGAATAGTAACGTCAAGAGCGGTAGTAGGTTCGTCAGCGATTAATATTTGCGGGTTACATGCAAGTGCAATTGCAATGACAATACGCTGTCTTTGTCCACCAGAAAATTGGTGAGGATACATTTTATAACGACCTTCGGGATTCGGTATCCCTACTAGACGTAACAGTTCAATTGCAGCTTCCTTCGCTTTCACTTTGCTTACTTTTTGATGCTTCACTATTGGCTCGATAATTTGCTTACCAATTGTCATTGTCGGATTCAATGAAGTCATTGGATCCTGGAAAATCATTGAAATGTCTTTTCCTCTAATTTTTTGCATTTCTTTATCGGAAAGCTTCGTTAAGTCTTTTCCATTAAAAAGAATTTCACCATTTTTAAATTCCGAGCTGGATTCTGGCAATAAACGCATAATCGATTTTGTCGTCACCGATTTCCCGGAACCCGACTCACCGACAATTGCCAATGTTTCCCCTTTGTTCAAATCAAAGCTGACTCCGCGAATTGCTTTCACTTCACCGGCAAACGTGTGGAAGGAAAGCTCCAAGTCTTTTACTTGCAATATTTTATCCATCTTGGCTTTCCTCCAATCAATCTTTCATTTTCGGATCAAGCGCGTCACGCAATCCGTCACCGATCAAGTTAAATGCAATCATCAAGACACTGATAACCACAGCTGGGAACAATAGGAAATAAGCTTGGTGCTCCATCACTTTGTAGCCATCATTTATCAACGTTCCTAATGATGCAGCGGGCGCTTGCAACCCAAGCCCGATAAAACTTAAGAACGCCTCAAAGAAAATAGCAGTCGGAATCGTAAACATCGTATTAATGATGATGATGCCCATAATATTCGGCAATAAATGTTTGCCAATTATTCGCGTGTCACTCGCCCCTAACGTACGCGAAGCTAGTACAAATTCTTGTCCTCTATATTTTAATATTTGAGCACGGACGATACGAGACATGCCAATCCATCCTGTGAGGGAAATTGCAATGATAATGGCAGTTAAACCCGGCTCCATTATCAAGAGCATCAAGATAACGATAATAAGTGTAGGGATACCGATAAGGATTTCGACAATCCGTTGCATAATATCATCAACTCGGCCGCCGAAGTACCCCGATATACCTCCATAAAGAACACCGATGACCACATCAATTGCCGCAGCAACGAATGCGATTAATAAGGAAACTTGTGTTCCTTCCCATAGGCGGGTGAACAAGTCTCGGCCAAGTCCATCGGTTCCAAACCAGTAATACTCGTCCACTTTTTTAATTTCATACAGATTTACTTTCTCGCCACCCAATTGACCTTCACCATCAAATATCCCTAGTTTCTCAATACCAGGAATTTTTGGTGGCAAGTTAGCGTGGCGTAAATTTTGTACTTCACCGTCACGGCCATTTACATGTGGTCCAATCAAAGCCATAATTATAAACAATACAAGGACGACCATGCTGACAATTGCCGCTTTGTTTTTACGCAGCCTTAGCCATGCATCTTGCCAAAAACTTAAACTCGGTTTGGAAATTTGTTCCGAACTGCTACTATCAATTGTAATACGCTCGAATTTCTCCGGCGGTAATTGTTGAAGTTCATCTTTTCGCATTAACTTTTACCTCCAGACAAACGGATTCGCGGATCAATAATTCCGTATAGAAGGTCTACAATGAAAATAATAAAAATTAACACTGCAGAGAAGAATAGTGTCGTACCCATAATCGTCGCAAAGTCATTTGTCATGATGGAAGATACGAACTGCTCCCCGATTCCCGGAATCGCAAAAATTTGTTCTACAACAAGGGAGCCAGTAACTATCCCCGCTGCTACCGGGCCTAACACTGTAACGAGAGGAATTAGCGCATTTCGAAAAGCATGTTTAAAGGCGATTTCAAAACCACTTGCACCTTTCGCTTTTGCTAATGTTATATAATCGGAGCTCAATACCTCAATCATTTCGGTACGGATGAAACGTGCCGACAGAGCTAGCGGACCCATTGCTAATGCGATGGAAGGTAATATACTTGATTTCCATCCGTCATTCCAAAGACCGACCGGCAATAAATGCCATTGGGAGGCAACCCAATATTGCAACAAAGAAGCAAATACGAATGAAGGTATCGACACGCCTAATATCGCAAAGAACGTACTTCCATAATCCCATATCGTGTTCTGCTTTAAGGCGGCGAGCATTCCTAACAAAATCCCTATTATCGTTCCAAATACCATCGCCTGTGCCCCTAATATGAATGAAGGCTTCACTCTTGACGCCAAAAGGTCATTAACACTTTTCCCTTTAAAGACGAACGAAGTCCCCAAATCCCCTTTTGCAAGGTTTTTCATATAGATCGCGTATTGCACTGGCTTCGGTTTATCGATGCCATATTTCTTTTCTACAATTGCCCGTTGAGTTTCGTTCAGTTTATTATAAGAAGCAATCGGTGAACCTGGTAGCGTCTGCATTAAGAAAAACGTTGCAGTTGCAATTAGGAACATCGTAAGGAACATGTAAACGAGCCGTTTTCCAATATACTTAACCACGTTGCACCTCCAAAGTACGTGAGTTTGATTTATGTTAAATTGAATAATCAATTTCTTTTCAAAATGAAAACACATACAAACTTTCACTATATTACCTTCTAGTAAAAAGAGAGTATATGGATATTCGCCATATACTCTCTTTATCTATTAAATTGCCAATGCTTACTTACTCTTTACCAGAGATATAAGCCCACTTGTAGCTATAGTCAGCTCCGAAAGGATGAACTCCAAGTCCTTTGAAGTACGGTTTCTGAAGTTGAATTAAACCACGTTGGTAGATCGGTGCGATTGCAGCTTCATCCTCAAGTAGGATTTTTTCTGCTTTCGCGAATGCTTCGTAACGTGCTGCAGGATCTAATGCAAGCTCATCTTTAGTAGCTGCAATTAATTCATCGTATTCTTTGTTCGAGAATGACATCAAGTTGTTCGTACCATTTGTAACGAACAAGTCCATGAATGAAATCGGGTCTTGGAAGTCAGGACCCCATCCTGAAACTTGAATATCATAGTTTTGGTTTGTATCAAGTTCCAAACGTACTGCGAATGGAACTTCTTTCAACTTGATTGTCAAACCTTCAAGATTTGTTTCAAGTTGCGCTTTGAAATATTCGTTCATTTTCTTGGAAAGTTCAGTGTCTCCGCCTAGGATTTCAAGTTCCAATTCAGTAACACCTAGTTCTTCCAAGCCTTTTGTCCAGTATTCTTTAGCTTCTTCTGCATCGTATACAAGGTGCTCCCCGCTAATGTCACGGAAGTCTGTTCCGTTGTTATCGTATGCGAAGTTTCTTGGTACTAAGTAGTTTGCAGCTACTGATCCGTTCGCAAGAACTACGTCAGCCAAATCTTCTTTTTGGAAAGATTTCGCAATTGCTTTACGGATGTTTACGTTCGCGAGTGGTGTTTTTTCACCATCACGCTCTTGGTTAAATTTGAAGTAGAACAGTGCAGTTGTTGATTCGTTATGTGCTTCCGCATGAGTACCGTATTGAAGAGCTAAATCTCCAGATACGTTAGCACGGTCTTTCTTGCCGTCGTTGTAAAGTTTAACTGCTGTCGCAGAATCTTTAACAACGTCTACGTTAATAGTTTCAAGTTTTACATTTTCTGCATCCCAATAATGTTCGTTCTTTTTGTATGTCCAGCTATCGCCAGTTCCATCCCAGTTAGTAAGGATGAACGGACCATTGTAGAGTAGGTTATCTGAATTCGTTGCATATGCATCGCCTTTAGATGTAACAAACTCTTCTTTTTGTGGATAGAATGTTCCGAACGACATTAGAGATAGGAAGTATGGTACTGGACGTTCCAATGTTACGACCAATGTTTTGTCGTCTTCGGCAACTACACCAAGTTCTGACACTTCCATTTTCTCTTCACTGATTGCTGTTGCATTTTTGATAACTCCAGACATCATGAACGGACCATAAGGTGATCCAGTTGCAGGATCAATTGCACGTTGCCATGCAAATACGAAATCATGCGCTGTAACAGGTGTTCCATCTGACCAGTTCGCATCACGAAGTTTGAACGTGTATGTAAGACCATCCTCACTCACTTCCGCTTCCTCTGCTGCCATTGCTGGTTCAGCAATGTTTTCAAGGTTTAAGCGGTACAACCCTTCATTTACGTTGTTCAATACATTGAATCCAACTGCGTCTTCTACAATTGCAGAGTCAACAGATGGGATTGCTGCAGATTCGATCAAGTTCAAAACTTGTTCTGCATCCGGCTCGCCGGTTTCTTCTGATTGTTGTTCTGTTGCTTTGTCGTCTTCTTTAGGCGCAGCAGTTTTGTTATCGTCCTTGTCCTTGCTTCCGCAAGCAGCAAGTACGACACTTAGCACCAATGAAAGAGCAACAAGCAGTAGCCATTTGTTTGCTTTCATTGCATTAACCTCCTTTTGAAATTGTCTGAAGAATTATCACTTTTTATTATACAATTAAAACTTCGTAAGTCAAAGTGTTTTTTAATTTTTTTTTCTGAAACAACATAATTATAAAAGAAACAAAACTTAGATTATTCTACAAAAACACCCGAATAGCCTTGTATCTATTGACTTTGTGTCAAATTGCATTCTTCAATCAAATGATATAATATACATTAATAATCAATAATATAAATAATAAAAGAAGAGGTCGGAATATGAAGAAAATTGCGGTTAACGTTATTGTAAATCAATTATTAATTATGATCCTTATTTTAGTTATTTTCGGGAAATTAACAATATTAGAGTATATAAATGTTTCTTTCTATATAGGAGCATCCTACCTCTTCATCGGAATCCTCGTTCTCATTTTACAGTCAGGGTTTTTCGACTTTTTTACTTCAAGCATGAAAAAGGTGTTATCCCGAAAGCATGAGCGAAATGAATTAACAACAATGCGCCCCCCTTCAGAAGTTGTCTCAATGAAAGCTACGTTCTTTTTCCAATCGGGAATCCCTATTATTTTGGTAATGCTCGGCGCTTTATTCATCTATTCATCCTGACAATGGCGATATTACTCGATTAGAAATAGCTGCACTATATTATAGAAGGAAGTCAATTACAGTTACTTTCGACGTTGGAATATATTTTCATTGATACTTTTAGGTTTAACGTGTAGTATATATACATAAGCTGCATTGTTCGTATACACATAAGTTTTAACCTTTAAGCTGTAAAAGGGAGTTTTATATCGGGGCTTGAATGGTATGCCTGATTCATTATTAATCGGGACGGACAGGATTGTCTCTGCGGACACCCACTTTGAGGAGTGGTGGTTTAAAACTTTCATGATTAACGATACGGCAAAGGCGGCTTTCCAAAAGCTTATTATATTAACATTTATAAGCGGGCATCACTCAATCTGAGTGATGCTTTTTTATTGCAGATTTATCGTTGGGGTTAAAATTTCTGGTTCTATATCATATGTTGGATGATGTAATCTGCACGTCACCCTTCAGGTTTAGCTATGAATAATGTGTTAATTTGCGCTCCAGGCGGAAATCAACTTTTTTTGTCACATCTATTGAGAAAAAATGTATTCATAGCGAACCCGTTTCGGTTTATACTAGTAACGATACTGAACAATACAGGAGGTTTATTATGCCCTATCTATTACAAGTCGATTTCCCATTTGAAGGTCCTTTCGGTGAAGAAATGACTAAAGCATTTACGGATACAGCAAAAAGCATTAACAATGAAGAAGGTGTCATCTGGAAGATTTGGACAGAATATGAAGAAACAAAAGAAGCTGGAGGCGTCTATTTGTTTGAAACTGAGCAGCACGCTGAAAATTACTTGGCCATGCATACAAAAAGGTTAAATGGTTTTGGAATAACAGACATACAAGCGAAGATTTTCAACGTGAATGAGTCTCTATCACGTCTTAATAACGGACCGATTACACATAAATAATTGTAAATGAAAAATGCCGGATTCTCACTTCGAGTTTCCGGTATTTTTCGATTAGTACACATACTCCAAAGTCTTCACTACATTTCACCTCAATCAGGTACATATTGTTACACAATGTTCACCAAATACATGTCAAAGGTAATTGTGTAAAGTGTAATCTCTTTTTATAATTAAACACTATACAAAAAATGAACAGCTAGAAAGGAAGTGTACCGATGATCGAACTGATTGCAACAGCCGAATCGGTAGAACAAGCTAAAGAACTGTTACACGCCGGCGTTGACGTATTGTACGTAGGAGAAGATGAATTCGGATTACGTTTACCAACATCTTTTTCAAAAGAGGAAATAAAAGAAATTGTTGATATCGCACACGCAGAAGGAAAAAAAGTATGCGTGGCAGTCAATGCGCTACTTCATAATGACCGGATAGAAAAAGTTATTCCATATTTACAATACTTACAATCCATTCATGTAGATTCCGTTACCGTTGGAGACCCTGGCGCCATCCATCTTATGAAACAAAACGGATTAACGATTCCATATATTTATGATGCACAAACAATGGTTACTAGTGCAAACCAAGTAAACTTTTGGGCAAAACGCGGTGCGATTGGTGCTGTATTAGCGAGAGAGATTCCATACAAGGAACTAAATGAAATTCAACGACAAACGATGGTCCCTGTAGAAGTACTTGTCTACGGAGCAACTTGCATTCACCAATCAATGCGCCCTCTTGTACAAAACTATTTTAATTATGTTGGAGATGACAAAGAGGTAGTTAATGAACGACAGCTATTTCTCTCCGAACCTAAGAAAGAACATACACATTATTCCATTTACGAAGATCGTAACGGTACACATATATTTGCATCAGACGATGTCAGCTTACTCACACAGCTAAGTAAATTAGATGCGATTGGTATACACAAGTGGAAACTAGACGGTATTTTTGCAAAAGGAGATCGTTTTGTACAGATCGCTCGTGTTTTCGACGAAGCAAGAACAGCCCTTACAAACGGGAATTGGACAGATGCAATTATGCAGCGTTTACATGACCAATTACTCGAGCTTCATCCCGTAGGACGCACATTGAATGAAGGCTTTTTCTTGAAAAAACCAGAGGATGTACAATAAAAGGAGACGTATAATGGAATCACATACAAAACGAGTTATTACAAAAAAACCTGAAGTTTTAGCACCAGCCGGTACACTTGAAAAACTAAAAACAGCAATACGATATGGTGCAGATGCGGTGTTTATTGGCGGGAATGCTTACGGACTTCGTAGTCGTGCTGGAAACTTTACGTACGATGAAATGCGTGAAGGCGTAGCATTTGCTAAAAAATACAATGCGAAAGTTTATGTAGCAGCAAATATGGTAGCACATGAAGGTGATGTAGAAGGTGCGGATGAATTTTTCCGTACTCTTCGTGATATTGGCATTGATGCTGTGATCGTTTCCGATCCTGCACTCATTCACATTTGCGCAACAGAAGCAGAAGGACTCCCAATTCACTTATCTACTCAAGCTTCCGCAACAAACTACGAAACGTTAAACTTTTGGAAATCAGAAGGATTAGAACGCGTCGTACTCGCTCGTGAAGTAAGTATGGACGAAATTAAAGAAATTCGTCAAAAAACAGACGTAGAAATTGAAGCATTCATTCACGGAGCGATGTGTATTTCTTATTCAGGTAGATGTACGCTTTCAAACCACATGGCAGACCGAGATGCAAACCGTGGAGGTTGTACACAATCTTGCAGATGGAAGTACGGATTATTTGAAGTCGACGAACATGCTGAACGCGAATCACGACTTGGTGGTGACGAAGAACTTGAAGCGTTTTCCATGAGCTCTGTCGACATGGCGATGATACGCCACATCCCAGATTTAGTGGAAAATGGAGTCGATAGTTTAAAAATCGAAGGACGTATGAAATCCATTCACTACGTTTCTACAGTTTCTAATGTCTACCGTCAAGCTATAGACGCTTATTGCAATGACCCGGATAACTATGAATTTAAACAAGAGTGGGAAGACGAATTGTGGAAAGTTGCTCAACGTGAACTAGCTAGTGGCTTCTACTATGGTGTGCCAAGTGAGGATGAGCAGCTTTTTGGAAAGCCAAGAAAAATTCCGGCATTTGCCTTTATTGGACAAGTGCTTGACTATGATGAAGAGACACAAATCGCAACAATCCAACAACGAAACAACTTCGGTATTGGAGATGAAGTTGAGTTTTATGGTCCCGGATTCACTCATTCATATGAAACGATTACAGAACTATGGGATGAAAAAGGAAATGAAATTGAACGAGCCGCAAATGCGATGATGATTGTTAAAATGAAAGTGTCAAGTCCTGTAAAACCGTATGATATGATACGTAAAAAGAAATAAGTGTAAAACGAAGTACTAGCAAAATCCAACAAGATAACCGCACATATTTACTACAATTAATTCAGTTACGATTTACCATCATCCAATTTGGGTGATGGTTTTTCTTTTAGAATTCAAGAAAACCGGATAAATTTCTGGTCAAGGGACATCATACATCATGTAGGTGGATTCATTTCACTTAACAAAAAAATTTAAAGGAGATGTCTACACATGCGGGACAACAGACAAAATCGGGATAATAACAATAACAATAACCCGAACAATCGTAACGACAGGAATCAAAATAACAGGAACAACAACACGGAGTTTGCCGACGATTTCTTCGGGCAGGACAACAATAACAACAATAACAACAGAAACAACAATAACAACAACAATAACAACAACCGCAATAATCGAAACAACCGGTAATAACAAAAAAAATGGACCCGTATCGCTTACTGTGTGCGATGCGGGTCCATTTATTCAGTGTACAAAGAGCAAGTTACTCAAAACATTTTAATAGTGTTTTTATAGTGGCATGTTACAGCATTTTCAAGAGTGCATCTTCCCCACTCATTCCAACGCGAATGCCTAACGCCTCCGCTTCCATCGTAACGGATTCTAACGGTGATTTCAGCAATTGCTCAATTGTTTTCACACCAACTGCCCTACCAGCCACTATTTTTCGATCAGACAATACATTATTCAACAGCCCGACATCCAAAGCACCGCACATAATATATCCTTTTTCATTGGAAACCGTCAATAAAGTCGTTTTTGGTAATCGAACAGTAACTGCTGTAAACGGATATCCCTGAATAATTATAGGTGTTAATGTGACCAAACGCCTCTCCCCTTTCCCCTCTATACATATGGAAATCACTTCAGAATTGTGCACTTATATGTCGGTCTCGAATCACTGCTATACTAGTAGTAATAAAATTATTCGAACGACTAAGGAAGTGACCTACAATGAAAGATGAGAAGATTGAAGATCATATCCATAAGTTGAATGACGAACACTTAGAAGATATTAGCGAGGAAGAAATGCATGAACTTGTCCTGCAAGCACAGAAAGAAGCATTGATGCAAAAGGAAGCATCCGTTCAGAAGAAAAAAGTGCCTAAATGGTTTATTTGGCTTTTGTCTGCAACGTTATTCCTCAGCACATTCGCTGGGCTTTTCAATGTGTTCTCGATACCTGCCATCGATTTCCTACGAACATCGGCTACACTATCAAAACAAGAACAGATCGCAGCGTATAAAAAATCGGTTGTCGTCGTTGTAACGGAAGATGGAAAGGGAACCGGTTTCTCCGTCTCAGGAAATGGCACCATCCTTACAAACTATCATGTTGTGGAAGAAAATCATTCTATTTCAGTCGTTTTTCCTCATGACGGCCGATTTGAAGCAACTGTCATAGAAACGTTTCCAACTATTGATATGGCAGTGCTTGAAATTAAAGGACGTGATCTTCCATCACTCGCAATTGATTTCAGTGCGGAATATAAAGCAAATGACTCAATCACGTTTATCGGAAACCCACTCAACTTCAAAGGAATTGCGAATGAAGGTAAAATTGTAGAGCCAATTCAGCTAGCGGGTTGGAATGATGAGGTAATGATGATAAAAGCACCTGTCTATCGTGGGAATAGCGGCAGCCCAGTATTGAATGAAGATGGAAATGTTATCGGAATTATATTCGCCACATTGAATCACGAAGAACACGGCAAAGTTGGTTTGTTCATCCCTTCATCCTTACTAGTTAACTATGAGACACTTCGCTTACAGGAATGACCCGTTCAGTTTTTTTATCACCTTCTATGTTCAATTACAGGCAAGCATCATTCTAAGGTTTTGTGGAATGATATGCATACGGAGGTGAAACGATGACGCAGAAAATACTATGCGAAGTGAACAACTGCACGTATTGGGGAGACGGAAATAAGTGTCATGCGGATGTCATTTATGTCGTTAGCCAAAATGGTGAGCAGGCGGCTGACAGTGAAGACACAGATTGTAAAACATTTAAACCAGAAGAGTGACTGAAGAGGAAAAATGCATAGTCATTTGCGGCTTGCATTTTTCCTCCTTTACCCATGGATCTCTATCCCATTTTTCTTCGTACAGTCATTTATTTGACGCCAGATTTATTATACTTGTATAATTGCATAGATTTTAATTTTGTTTACTGGAGGGTTAATGATTTGAAAAAAGTATTGTCGGCGTTAATCGCTTTGTCGATCGTCATGTCACCAATCGGCAGCATTGTGCTAAAAGATCATGCTACAACGGTCGAAGCGAAAGGATACAAATCAGGAAAGAAAAATTTCAACATGAATAAAAACACGCCTACAAAACCGCAAGTGGATAAGAAACAGGATGAGAAGAATACTTCTGTCAATAATTCTTCAAATACTACTTCTCCAAAAGGCGGTTTCTTCTCTGGCGGCCTTATGCGTGGTTTATTTATTGGAGGAATCGCAGGACTTCTATTCGGAGGCCTTTTCGCTAATATGGGAATGCTCGGTTCGTTTTTAGGATTTATGATCAATGTGCTGGCGATCATTTTTATCGTATTTATGATTCGGAAGATCTTCTCTGTCCTTAAAGCGAAAAAAGAGAAAGAGGATACTAATCCATGGCGGAATTAACATTGTCTGAACAAGATATTGTCAATGCAATATGCATGGAGCAATCTCGAAAGCATAATATTCTCCCTGAAGAAGTCGAAGTAGAGCTTATGTACGATGATGATGAAGGCTTTTCCGCACAGTTGGAATTTCACAGTCAAATGGTAGTCCTCGGCTCATTTGAAATGATTCAGGCGATTCGTTTCTATATTGAGGAAGTTTTACAGGAAGACCCTTATGCTGCTGGTATAAAGTTACTATTGGATAGAGAAGAAGGTATTATTGCCTCAATACAATAAGTTTATCAGTAGTCCGAACCAGGCGTGTTAATAACGCCTGGTTTTTTCTATTCATGCTTTTTCCCTTCAATTACATCATATTTCACTTCAGAATTATTTTTTATTAATAGTTCATTATGCAAATGATTTCCTGTCCGTTTATCGACAGTGCGTCTCCAAATTTCATTCTGTCTAAAGGTCTTTCCGTTTTTCTTATAAAATTGGTGGTCTCTTTCTTCTATATGATAACTATATGGAACTTCATCGTTTGAAAAAATAGCGCCTTTCAAATGACGGTCAGTCACCCATACGCGTATTTGAAAATCATATTCTGTTGTATTCTTGAAACGAAAGTCTACATAATTGTAAAAAACGCTCGCCCCGCTACCAAATGGAAGAACCCTCCCTTCATCAGGAAAAGGATCGAAGCTGTGATGATGCCTTTCAATGACCGTTAAAGGCGTGTGGAGCACCATCCAATATAGAAGATTTGAAAGTTGGCAAATACCTCCACCTATGCCCGTTTTCACTTCTCCCCTAGAAAGCTGCATTCCTTCAATATACCCTTTTTTTCTTGTTGCTCTACCGACTAATCCCCAAAATGAAAAAACTTCTCCTGGTCGAACGATGATTCCGTCAATCCTGTTTGCTGCAAGGGAGAGGTTTACAATTTTATTTTCCTGTAATTTCGGATCACTATTACCTAATCTTCTACGTAGAAGAGATTGATGTCTTTTGCATGTGTATTGAAAATTAATTTCCGCCTTACGTTTCGCGAATTTTTTCCGGTCTTTACTATTTTGGAGAAAACGAAAAAACCTTTTTTGCTCAATTCTCGCATAATATAAAAACGGATGAATCTCTGACAATCTCATTTTATTCTCTCCCCTTTTCCGTAACGTACACCCCTCTCTACTTTATTCAGTTTCTGAATGATTCTTTCCTTCTAGTTCTGCAAGATAATTTTCAGTTTTTTAGCTTCTTCAATGCTGCCTCAGTCTCTCTATAATCCTTCTTTTTCGATAAAGCATTTTGCCTGCTTCGGCAATGTCGTTTACAGCTGAGCGATTGATGAAAGCACCAAATACAAGTCCCGCAATAGGAATCATTTGAAATAGTTTTTTCCAGCCTATTTGGTCCCTAAAGGAAAAAACAACTTCGCGCCACCCTTGCAGCTCAGACATGACCTCACGTCTTGAAGACTCATCAGGACCATCGAATTGGGACAACTGTGCAAGAATGGCTTGTTTACCAACAATATCAGAAGAAACGAATTGGAGGCATTTTACTACAAATAAACGTTCCTCTTTCTCGTTCGGATTATACCCATAACAAATTGCCATGTCTTGCAATGTTTTCAATTGTAAACTGAGTAACAATGGAATATCTATCGTTAATGTAAACAGACCGCCTATTCCGGTAGTAGCCCCTTGGAATGTCGCAATTCTTTTTCTATTGTTCGTTATTTTTTCAACAGCTGAATCCATTGTTGAAACAGGAAGTATCCTAACATCATCTAAATCTCGCACATGTAAATTGGGATAATAATTGGGGATGTTCTTTACAGAGCTTAAATACCGCCCACCTGTTTGAATATATTGGCCAAGCTCGTCCAGAAGGACACTAATTTTCTTCTGTATGAAGTCGGGTGTCCACTTATCCATTATCTTAAATGGTAGACGCCCTATCTTTTCCCAAAACCACAAATCACTTTGATCTTTCTCCCAATCCTCCACTATTTTCAACTCAGTTAATAACCATTCTTTAGAATCAGTCATTATCGCCTTCCCCACTTTCTTTACTCATTGTCTATTTCAAGTTCACCTTCGATAGAAAGGTATCCAGTCTTTTTTATAAGTCCACGCAATAGTATTTAACAAACCGGGGGCAATTTTTTGGGGGAAATAGTGCTTACAGTAAAACTGTCTATACGCCCTTTTCAAGTTATGCCATTGTTGACAGTGCTTCTTTTGTCTAAAGCGCGCAACATCGATCATCATAATTTTATTTTCAGTAGTGATAAAAATATTTCGCAAGTGAATATCAGATGGATTAAGACCTTTAGTAGTTGCCAATGAAATTGCGTGTTCAATTTCCGATAAATGAGAAGGCCTTATGACTTTCCCCTGGACTACACAATCAAATAGTGTAAGACCTTCAATGAAATCAATGACAATAAAATTCTCACCTGATGCATAGATGGATGGAAAATATACAATACCTTGAAGTTTTTTGTAGATTTCCGCCTCTTCCATAGCAATATGTGAACAAGTAGGAAAATACACTTTCATCGCTTTCATCGTTGACTTTATTCGAAACACAAATGCACTTCTTCCGGTTCCGACATGCTGTAAAGATTCATCGTAGTTTATTAAAAAATTGTTATTGTTAATTTGTACAGTTTTCGCGAGTTGTTCAAAATTATTCAAAACTCGACCTCCAATAAATAATGAAAAACAAAATAAATTTAGTATAAAATACAATAGGATTTGGAGTCAACAAATGCGATTTTAATTAGAAATTACTGATCGTTACAATAGGAATAGAAGAAGTCAAAAGAAGGTATTATGATAGTTTTGTATAAAATTGGATTTTTTATTTTGTGTAAAACGAAAACCTTTTGCATTCTGTAACGTCTATATATGTAGTGAAAATAGCCCTTGCCCAGTAGTTCATTAGATGATATGATACGCGTGCTAAACAAGCTCTTTATAGATTTTACTAGTTAGGCGGTGATCCAAGTGCGCAGAATAGATATTCGACAAAAGAAAAAAAAGAAGAAGTTCGGTATACTCATCAGTATTGCCCTAGTCTTGCTCGGATTAGGCGTTTATTACTGGTTTGATCAATACAATCAAGGATTGTCCTTATCAGAAGATGGTACGTTAAAGGAGAAAAATGAGGACTTCGGTATTTTTGATGGACCTGAACCTCAATTCGGCGAAATTAATATTATGTTGCTTGGCTCAGATGCGCGAAAAGATGAAGAAGGCCGTTCAGACACATTAATTATCGCGAATTACAATCAAAAAACCGAAAAAGTGAAACTGATTTCGATCATGCGTGATACGTATGTCAATATTCCTGGATATGGTATGCAGAAAATGAATTCTGCATACTCCTTTGGCGGGCCGGAGCTCGTTCGGCAGACAATAAAGGAAAACTTCGACTTGGATGTTCATTATTATGCAATGGTCAATTTCAATGGGTTCCCTAAAATTGCTGATATTTTAGCACCAGACGGAATCGAGGTCGACATCCCTTATACGATGTCACATGGAATTTACATGACACTTCATCCAGGAGTGCAAAGATTGCAAGGCGAGCAATTGTTAGGATATGTCCGTTTCCGCCACGACAGCAAAAATGACTTCGGTCGAGTCGCACGACAGCAAGAAGTGCTCTCAAAATTGAAGGATGAGGCTGTGAGCATGCATAGCTTAATGAATTTGCCGAAATTATTAGGTGCAGCGGATGCGTATATTGATACAAATCTAGATAAGATGACGATGCTTTCCATCGGAAAAGGAATCTTGGACAATAAATCCGAAAAAATTGATACACTACGGATCCCTGTTGACAACTCTTATAGACCTGAAAGGGTTCGTGTTGGCGAAGTCCTTGCAATTGATTTCGACAAAAACAAGGAAGAATTGAATAAATTTCTAGAAGGCACGACGGAAATAGTTGAAAATGGCAAAAAATGAAACAAGGTATCCCAATTTTTCAGGGATACCTTGTTTTTATGTTATTGATCGTTCAGCTGGCTCGTCTTCCCGTCTAAAGAAACCAAAAATCCCGACAGTCTGAACAATATTTGTGAAAGCTTGTGGATCGACTTCAGTAATGACCTTTTCCAGATCATATAATTCATACCTAGTGATTACCAAGTAAAGCATACTTTTCTCTTCTTTCGAATAAGCGCCTTTCGCAGGTATAATTGTTATGCCACGAACCATTTTTTGATGAATTGCTTGCTGAAGCTCCTCAGCCTTATGTGTAATGATCATCGCTGTCACCTTCTCGTGACGTGTATGAAGCATGTCGATAACTGTTGTCGTGACATAGAGTGCAGCCATCGTATAGAGAGCGTTCTCCGGCTCATACAATACCCCTGCAAGAACAATGATGACTCCATTCATCATCAAGAAGTAAATTCCAATCGGTTTATCCTGCAGACGCGACAATACCATTGCCACAATATCCATTCCGCCAGTAGATGCACCGAGCTTTAACGATATTCCGATGCCAACACCCGCAAATACACCACCAAAAACAGCATTCAGAATAATATCATTGGATAGTTGAAGAACTGGTAAAATCTCAAGGAATATTGTAGTAAAGACAACCGAGATAATGCTGTAAATCGTAAACCCCCTGCCAACTTTGAACCAGCCTAAAATGATTACCGGTATATTGAATAAGAATAACAGGATACCGGTACTGATCGAAAAGCCTAATTGGTCATGCAAAATGCTTGAGACAAGCTGGGCAGCGCCGGCAAATCCAATTGCAAAGACGTTGGCATTGATCAGGAAAAAATTCAAGGAGATCGCCACAAGGATAGAGCCTAAAATGACGACCAAAATTCGTTTTGCTTCGGTAAAAAACATAAGTACCTCCTCATTACATATCACAATAGCTATTTGATTATACTTCATTGTTATAAAAATTTCTTTCAAAAACCATTAAAAAACACCAGTTGCACTGGTGTTTATGAGCTGAATGTCTGTTTTTTATATTCAGTATAGAAGAACGAAGTAATTCCAAATAAGAAGAAGAGTGAAATGAATCCAATCAATGCCCCTTCTAAGTCAAATCCTTTTATAAACGATATTGATGAAATGCTTACAACAGAACCTGTAAACAATGCCATGATGATAATTCGAAGCATAACGTTCATCCTCTCCGTCTCTTCAATAATTGAGAAACTTTCTCAAATACATTTTACGTTAAATGAGAAGATTTATCAATTATAAATTGGAATGCCATTATGATATGCGAGAGTGATACTAATTATGAAGATTTCATAGTCTATATAAATAGACTCTTGTATTTCGTATAACGAAGTATATAATTCAGATAGTAGGTTGTTCAAATGAATAGAAACGTGGAGAGATTATGCGTACATATAACGAGAAAATCAGCATTTATCATGGGATGGCTTCGACGATCGCATTAAATTTTTCAAACAACTTTTTTCCAATCTTTGCGATCACTATGCTAAGCGCAACGAATTACCAAGTTGGATTGATTAGTTCACTGCCGCCTCTAATGGCCTTAATGATGACGATACCTGCTGCAATTTTATTGAATCGGTCCCAAGCGCAGAAAAAGCTCGTGGCATTATCGGTCTTATTTGCACGGCTTATGTTCTTGCTAATTATAGGTATTATATACTTGCCTTCCCCATCGACGCATGCATCGGTCTTTTTAGTCGTCGTTGCCATCATGAGTTTGCCAAACACTGTTGCTAATATCGGGTGGCAAACTTTCATCGGTGGTCTTGTTGAGGAATCAAGGCGCGGCTCATTTTTCAGCGACCGGAACAGATTGTTGACAATTGTCGGTTTGATTTCGACTCTTGTTATCGGAGTATTAATGAAAGATGCTTCAACGAGTATCACTGCCTACCAATTTCTGTTTGGCATTGCTTTTTGTTTCGGGATGCTCGAAGTTTTTTTATTGATGAAACACGAAGAAGAGCCTGTAAAGACAGATGGTTCATTATTAAAAAAGAAAACGATGGATTGGTCCATTTTCAAGTATAAAAACTATGTATCTTTCCTAGTCGCTGCGCTTTTCTTCAATTTCGCCTGGCAGATGGCTTGGGGCATTTTTAATATCTATCATGTAAGATTTGTTGGAGTGACGATCTTCTGGGTGAGTATGTTTGCTGTCGGGAGCATGTTGGCGCAATTTCTGTCCTTCCCTCTTTGGAAGAAATGGGCGGAAAAAAGATCGAACACATTAGTTTTTGTGTGGGCAGCGGTCGGAATGGCGACGACCCCGTTTCTGACGGTCCTTTCTACAAATGTGTATTATATTGCTTTAGTCCAGACTTCATCGGGATTTTTCCTTGCAGGCGTTGTGTTATTATTGTTTAACTTGTTGTTGGAACAGTCGCCTGATCACGTCAGGACGTATTGCATCACGACATATAATGTTTTGTTATCAATTGTAGCCTTCATAGCCCCACAAATCGGAATTTGGTTACTGGAGCAGTTAGGTGTTGAAATTGCTATGTATATTAATTCCGCACTGCGGTTTTTGAGTGCTGGATTGTTTCTTATTGTTTATGTAAAATACACGAGGAAGACAAAGAGTCACCTAGTATTGTAGAAAGATTGTAGCAGAAAGGAGTAATGCAAATGGCGGAACATCACTTTTATCTTAAGGCGAACTGGCCCGGATTACGAAATGACATCGGTACAATCGAAACATTGAATATGAAGACGGCAGTATCCATACCGACCGAAATGGATGGACCTGGTATCGGGACGAATCCGGATGAGATGCTGCTCGGTGCAGCTGCAACATGCTATATCATCACGCTTGCTGCTATGCTTGAAAGAAGTAGAGTAGATAAGGAAAGCTTAACGATGGAGTCCATCGGTATAGTGGATTACAAAAATGGTATCGTTACGTATAATAAGATCATACATAAGCCGGTTATCATTTTAACAGAAGGTATGGCTAATAAGCGGAATATGGTAGAAAGATTGGCAATGAAAGCGGAAACTTCATGCATGATCAGCAGAGCGTTGCAAGGAAATGTCGAAGTGACTGTGGAACCAACTATTAAATAGAAACCAAAAAAGCCTATTGTTCATATTACCGAACAATAGGCTTTAATTGGCCAAAAACATAGGACGGAAAGAGACCGAAAGTGACCCCTTTCCAAAACCTATATAGATCTTATACAAACTCCCTAGGAACTTTTGTCTCCCATGTCCGATTGAAAACTTCTTCTTCCCCTTCGTACGCGATTAACTGGTTCTTCAAATAGAAGTTCTCTTCGTCCGCTGTCATGACACTCATCGTTTCAAGGCTTGTCTGCCACTCTCCTCTACCGACTGACAACGTCCAATCACATTGTACTTTCGCAGTTAGCGGCTCACCTTCTTCGACAGTGTAAATATTCCTGTTCGTACTGCCATATTCAATACCATTAACATGCAGTTTTCTAGCGCCTTCATCCGAAAAATCATCAAGCGTCCAAACGTTGGAAACGACGTCGTGTGAAATAATCCGTGTTCTTTTCGCTTCACGCAAAACGTCCATTTCCAATACTGGAGTTGTTTCAGGATGTTGGAAAGGTTGAAGCTCCATATCAATCGCTTTCGGTTCTCTAACAGGCAATGATAGGAATGTTTTCTCTGAAGGATAAACAGTTAATGTTGCTTCTTCAGGAGAAGGCCAAGCATGTGGCCAATACGTTGGAGATATGGCCAATTGCCAGCGATGCCCTTTTTCCAACTTGTGCCCGATTGCATTCAAGTCAACCGTGATGCAATATTTTTCTCCAGGCACTAAATGCTCCGGAAACTCATGACTGTTCCGATGCGTAAGGTTCAATAACCCCCACGTCACACGAGTGGATGAACCATCTGGTGCAACATCGTTCAATCGCACCGAAAGTAATGCATTTGGTTTGTCAGATGAAAGTTCAACCGTGAATGACGGATGTCCTAAAATATGGACAGGCTCCTCAACCGGTTCGGTATCGAAAACGACTGCATAGCCATTTTCATTCCTTTGGTCACCCGGCAAGTCGCCCGGTTGGCCAAACGGACAAAACACACCTGCATGAAGACCGTGCTGCTGAACGCTTTCTACTTTAATTTCGTTTACGTCGCCTATCTCTGTTTTCAATTTTGATCCATCCAAAAAGTAACGTTTAGTTTCAAGATCGGCTGGAGGCCATTGCTCCTCTGCCACCCAATGCCCCGGTCTAACAAAATAATCGGTTTGTGGCGGGACACTATCCTGAATCCAAGCTCTTAGCATCGGTTCCTCCATAATGCCTGTATCAATACCTTTTAACCATTGATCCCACCAGCGCAAGCATTCCTGAAGAAACCCAATTTGCGGCCCAGGGACTGCCATTTCAGGATATTCATGCGCCCAAGGACCGATCAATCCTTTGCGAGGTCCTTTTAATCCTTCCAATAACCGAGGGATGGCGTTTGTATAGCCATCTGCCCAACCACCTACCGCATATACGGGAATATCGATGTCCTCGTAGTTTTCACATACGGAACCACGCTTCCAGTAATCATCGCGGCGCTGGTGTCTTACCCACTCTTCTACAAACGGAGGCGTCTTATCTAATCGGTCTAACCAATTTTCACGCCATGCCTCTCCGACAACTTCAGGATCGGCAGGACGCGCATTATAAGCAAGCATTGTGGAAGCCCACCAAAGCATATCGGAAGCAAGCATTGCTCCTCCTTTATAGTGGACGTCATCCGCATATCGGTCATCTGTTGAACAGAGTGTGATGATAGCTTTTAATGAAGGATGGCGTCTCGCAGCCACTTGTAAACCATTAAAACCGCCCCATGATTTTCCGATCATACCGATGCCGCCAGTAAACCATGGCTGTTCAGAAATCCACGTGAGTACTTCCAATGCATCATCTTGTTCTTGCTTTAAATATTCATCATACAAAATCCCCTCAGAATCACCAGATCCTCTTAAATCAACTCGGATGCTCGCATATCCGTGACCTGCAAAATACGGGTGACGAATTGAATCTCTAAGGGCAGTGAAATCATTTTTCCGGTACGGAATATATTCAAGAATAGCCGGGACCGGATTATCAGCAGCATCTTCCGGCAACCAAATCTTTGCGGAAAGATGTGTGCCATCTGACATCGGAATCCAAACTTTATTCATTTCTTTAATTTTCCGTGGAAATTCTGATCGAACGATGCGATTTGATTCACGTACATTAAAAACCATTATGAAAACCTCCTAAATGATAGCTGAAATTATGCTTTTGGAAAGTCCTGCTTTAGCCATCTCAAAAGAGAAACGATTAGCAGAAGATAAAAGATGTAAATTGGTACTGATACGACAACCGCTGACGTTTGAATGACACGCAATCCGCCAATTAGCAGCAACGAAATAGAGATTGTCGCTAATATAGCTCCCCATAGCATTCGATGCCATCTAGCGGGTTCTTGCCCTTCCGCCAACTCCTTCGTTGCGATCGCAGATAAGATATACGTTGCAGAGTCCATCGATGTTGAAAGGAAAATGACCGCTAATATGATAAAGAACGGCAGGATAATTGTGCTAAATGGCAATGAACTCAAAATAGCAACAACTGAAGCAGGTCCTCCACTTTCGGCTAAAATGTCTTTCACGGGAAGGATATCTTGCAATTGCAAGTTCATCGTATAGCCACCGAATACCATGAAGTAAATCCAGCCGCCGATAGAACCCCAAAGTAACATATGGATAATTAATTGACGAATTGTTCTTCCTTTCGATATTCTTGCGACGAAAAGTCCCATGAATGGGGCTGTCGCTGCAAACCAAGCCCAGTAAAACACTGTCCACCCTTGCGGAAATCCGCCTTTATTGATGGGGTCGGTATAGAAGCTCATCATGGCAAAATTTTGGACCATTAAGCCGAAACTATTAGTGAAATAAGTTAATATGAATAAAGTTGGCCCAGCAATGAAAACGAATATTGCAAGCGCCAATGCAAGGTATATGTTTAAATCGCTCAATCTCCGAATTCCTTTATGTAGCCCCAAATAAGCACTCGCCGAGTAAACGATCGTAATACAAATGACGATGATGGCATCGAGTGTTATTGTTTGTTCAATGCCTAAAATACTCCCTACTACAGCAGACACCATTGGAACTCCTAAACCGAGTGATGTTCCTAAACCTCCAACAAGGCTCCAAATGACAAGAATATCAATCAGTTTCCCTACCCAACCATCCGAATATTTACCAAGTGCACCGCTAAGGGCGACGCTCATCTTCAAGGAAGGACGTTTTTTAATAAAGTAGGAATAGGCGATGACGACTGTCGGGAATGCATAAAGTGACCAGGCCGATATGCCCCAATGAAACAAGCCATACGTCAATGCCCATTCAGCAGCTTCTTTACTTTCCGCTTCAATCCCAAACGGAGGGCCTGTAAAGTAAAATATTGGTTCAAGCATCGACCAATACATGATGCTTGTACCCATGCCTGCCGTAAATAGCATCGTTCCCCAACTAAATGATGAAAACTCAGGTTTGCCTTCGCCTAATCTAATCTTTCCATAGCGGCTGAAAGCCAACCAGATTAGAAGGATGAACAAACCAATTGTCAAAAACTGAAAAGCCCAGTCCATTTTAAATGTAATCGCAGACATCATATTGTCCAAATACGGCTCCGCAGTTGAACGATTGACAACTAGCAAAACTGTTGCCGCTAGAATGACTGCTATAGACGCCCAAAAGATAAATGGATCAATCCTCGCTTTACTCATTTTTCTCACCCCTATTAATTTTTTAAC
Organism: Sporosarcina sp. UB5; assembly: GCF_050859005.1. Lineage (GTDB taxonomy): Bacteria > Bacillota > Bacilli > Bacillales_A > Planococcaceae > Sporosarcina. Next base: position 2,600,196 of record NZ_CP125984.1, on the reverse strand, counting down.
AATGCACCGAGCCAATTCAAGACTTGAGAGCGCTTTCAACATTATATACTGGGAGATTTCTTGTCCCTATTGAAGTAACTCCGTAAAATAAATTGATGCGGCTATCATAATCAGACAAGACTTACAAGTCATGATTAATTTTTAATGTTGATTATTCTACCACAAGAAAAATTATAGAACAATCGTAAAATGTAATTTACTATTATGTAAATATTTCAGGAATATGGTGGAGATTGCTTTGACAATAGTAAAAAACCGATGGACGAATCCATCGGTTTTCTACGTTATACATTCTGCCACTCTAAGGGCATCATTATTCAAATTCAGATTCTAGTCGCTTTTTGAATTCCTCAGCCGCACTATACCCTTGCTGCTGTAAATACCAATTGTTCGCTGCCGCCTCGATTAAACCGGCAACATCTCTTCCAGGTTGCAATTGAATTTGGATATGTGGAATCGGAACGTCCATATATGTCTTGAATTTCGTATCCAGTTCAAGTTCATTGTTCAACGAATTGTCTTTCCATTCGGTTAGTTCGATATCAAGTGCAATCCGACTCTCTTCTTGAAAGGCCGCCCGCCCATAAAGCCTAACTACGTTCAGTAGACCAATGCTTCGCAACGCCAAAAATTCTTTGTTCGTTTCATCATGCGTTCCAAGTATTGTTTGTGGACTCAATTTCTTCAACACAACAATATCGTCCGCAATTAATCGATGCCCTCTACCGATTAACGTATGCGCCGTTTCACTCTTTCCTACTCCTGATTTGCCTCGAAGTAAAATTCCGATGCCAGCGACATTGACACATACCCCGTGGACAGCAATTTCCGGTGCCATTTTCTTCGTGACATATGCATCCATCTTTGCACTCATCTCACTCATTGAATCAGGCGTGCGCAAAACAGGGATCTGTTCCTCTGTACAATACTGACGCAAGCCAAATGGTTCTTCCTGATTGGATGTTATGATGATGCACGGCGGCTTGTATTGCACGATATTGGCAATTCGCATCTTGCATTCTTCATCCGAGAGTGTATGTAAGTAATTAATTTCATTCTTCCCTAGGATCTGAACATGTTCTGTCGCAATAAAATCAAATTTATCCATGAATTCCAAACCCGGTCTTCTAACTTTTGTCTTTTTCAAGTTTTTATCCAACATATGGTGTCCAACAAGAACTTCCAATGAGAATCGCTTTACGATATGTTCGATCGTTACAGTTTTCATATCAAAGCTTACCTCCCGTATTAAATCGATTTGGCTAATGATTCATTTCGTTTTAGTATAACATGTTGGACTGCTTACGCATTCATGAATACGCAAGAAAAAATAAAAAGATTTGAAGTTTGGAACCGTGTCTTTTAGCATGAAATAAGTGTGTTTATATGTTTAGCATCCGTTTTCATTTTTTCATGAAATAATGGCGTCCGATTTTTTCGATTAAACGTGGTGCCAATGCATACAATTTGCTCGTAAAGCCCATAATGCCAGGCAAGTTAATTTCACGAACTGGTTTTTCGATTGTTTGGATGACTTTATTTGCAACAGTATCGACTTGTAGCAAATGCTTACCAAGGGATGAACGATAGGTTCCTGTTTTGTCCGCCCCGTCAATGAATGGCGTGTCAATTGGACCTGGATGGATAACGGAAACATGAATGCCTGACGGAGCGACTTCCATTCGGAGTGCATTCGTATAACCAATTAAGGCATGCTTTGTTGCTGCATATACAGAAGCCTTTGGCGTCGCTACTTTTCCAGCTTGAGAGCCAATATAAATTAGATGCCCTTTCTGCCGTTCCATCATTTGTGGCAGAATACGTTTCGTCAGTTCGATTGGAGCTATGACATTTGTGTCCATCATCGATCGGATTTCTTCATCATGTAAAAGATGGGCTGCTTGGAAATGCCCCACCCCAGCTGAAAAGATGACGATATCTATAGAGTCGGTCTGCTCCAGAAGATTTTCCATCTCATTCTTTTTTATCATATCCGCAGGAATGGCAATTGCTCCTTCGTTTTTCAATTCCTGTAGTTTGTCTAGTGACCTTCCGGTTGCGTAAACAGTATATAGATCACCTTCTGACAGTAGTCTCATGACCGTTGCATATCCGACACCGCTCGTCGCTCCGGTTACTAATACTGACTTACGCTTGTTCATAATATAAAATACCGCCTTCGCCAACCTTTTCTCGGACAAGTCCTTTTGCTACTAAATAATCTGTTTGTCCAATCGTCTCGGACAATGTAAGACCCAACTCTTTTTCATAAACCGTCGGAAATAATTGTTGTGTCAGCTCATAGATCGTCTTGCTTCCGTCGTTCAGCATTGCTAGCACTTTCATTGCCCGTTCATGCTGTTTCTGAAGTCTTGATTCGATTAGAGAATGGACATTCCGAACTTCATTTCCATGACCGCCATATACGATATCGACCGGCAGATCTAATAACCGTGTTAAAGAAGCATTGTATTGCAATAACGACTTTGGACGCTCTGCATTACGGTCCGCAGGAGGTTCGATTAAAGGATTGGATGATACTTTTTCCAGTACAAGGTCTCCCCCAATCATCTCCCCTGTCTGTTCATTGAATAACGCAATATGGCTTTGCGCATGTCCGAGTGTTTCCATAACAATCCAGCCTGGATGCCCTTCCCACTCGTCGCCCTCCCCGATTGCCTTGTCCAACGTCCGGTCCCCCATTAATCGTATCGGTCGTTTCATCTTCTCTACCCAATTAAAATAATTTTCTGGCACGCCTTCTTCCTTTAGACATTGCAAATAAAAGCGATCATGGTAGTCCATGAATGCCTGATCCCTTTTCAGCCAAAGGTCATTATATGGATGACCAATTACTTCCGCTTTGTCGAAAGCATCCATCCATCCGGCATGATCGGGATGATGATGAGTTAGGACAACTTGCTCTATATCATTAAATGTATAACCAATTTCTTTTAGACCATATTTTAGCGCCTCGTATGCTTCTGGTGTTTTAGGTCCCGCATCGACAAGTGATAATGTATCCGCTTTAACAACAAATGCATTGACATCACCGACAGCAAACGGTGTTGGAATTTCAATTTTATGTATCATATAGACAAACTCCTTCAAGTGATAAAAGTTTACGTAATAATGAATGGGGATTCAGTTCATTGTACCTCTTTTCCCTACATACGTCACCCTTGATAAACCGACTTTCTTGAAACCTTTATTCGCGTAATCCGTAGTATACTATTATGACGATAACTTTTATGAGGGGGATAAATATGGGGATCTTTAATTTTTTCAAAAGTCAATTCATTGAGGTCATTGAATGGACCGACCAAAATTCCAATACAATGGTGTACCGTTTTCCAGTACAAAACAATGAAATTAAAATGGGAGCTAGTTTAATTGTCCGTGAATCACAAGTCGCGGTATTCGTGAATGAAGGAGAAATTGCCGATGTATTCATGCCCGGGCACCATGTCTTATATACACAGAACATGCCTATATTAACGAAGCTGAAATCTTGGAAAACTGGGTTTAACTCCCCATTTAAAGCTGAAGTTTATTTTGTAAATACAAAGCAGTTTATTAATCAAAAATGGGGAACTTCCAATCCGATTATGATGCGGGACGCGGATTTCGGAATGATCCGTTTGCGTGGTTATGGCATTTATTCGTATAGAGTAACTGACGCAGCACGCTTCTTAAAGGAACTGTTCGGTACAAATAGCTCATATGATACGAGCATTATTGAAAACCATCTTAAAAAGATGATTCTATCTGGATTAACGGATCTATTTGCCGAATCGCAAATACCTGCGCTTGACCTTGCTATGTACTACGACGAACTAAGTACACAAGGAAGGGAGAAGATGAAAGAGCGCTTCGCTGAGTTTGGTTTCGATATTACTTCCCTCTATATTGAAAACTTGTCACTACCTAAGGAAGTAGAAGAGGCGCTGGACAAGCGAACGACGATGGGTGTCCTTGGAAATATGAATACGTACACAGAATATCAGACGGCTGAAGCGATCCGTGATGCAGCTCGAAATGAGGGAGGCGGAATGGCAGCAACAGGTGCAGGTATCGGTGCAGGTGCCGCAATCGGTAATGCAATGGCAGGCGCATTCATAACGAACCAACAGCAAATAACTCCTTCGAATGAACTAGCTAAAATGGCTTGTCCGCACTGTAGTATGCATATTCGAACAACGGCAAAGTTCTGCCCAGAGTGCGGAAATTCTGTTCAGGAAAAGACCGTTCCGTGTGTTAATTGCAAAGCGGAAATTAAAGAAGGGTCAAATTTCTGTGGAGAATGCGGCGTAAAACAAGTGACTGAAAAGAATTGTGCGGGATGTGGGGCTAGTAATGGTCCAAATGCAAAGTTTTGTGGAGATTGTGGAGAGGTCATTAACGGATGAACGTAACGGGGTGACGGGATGACGAATGTGGATAATGAATTCATTGAAGAAACTGAAGTGAATCAATGCAGTTCCTGCGGTGGAAATACAGTATATGACCCTATTTCACGCGGCTTGAAATGTCCTTTTTGCGGCACTGAAGTGAAAATTGAAGCAACCCGTGAAAACACGACAGAACATGACTATTTAGATGCATTAGATCAGGCAGACCATAATTGGAGCAATGAAAAACGTGTGTTCAAATGTGATAATTGCGGTGCGGAAACGTTGTTGGATAACGATAAGATTGCCGATTTCTGTACCTTTTGTGGCTCTTCGCATATTGCAGTTACAGAGAATGACGCTGGCATCAAACCTGCATTGGTGCTTCCCTTCCAAATATCGAAAGAAGAGGCTGTTGAGAAATTCAGAAAATGGATTTCAAAAAGGTATTTTGCCCCTTCCAGATTAAAAGAAGACTATGAGATGAAGAAAATCAGCGGTACATACATCCCCTACTGGACGTTCGATTCTCAAACAAAGTCTGCTTATACGGTTAGGATTGGCACATATTATTATGTAATGGAAACAAGAACTGTCCATCGCGATGGGAAAATGCAGCAAGTGACGGAACAGGTAAGGAAAATTAGATGGCGGACCGAATATGGCACATATAATAAGTTTTTCGATGATGTCTTAGTTAAGGCATCTCGCAATGTCGCTTCCGGTTTAATAAATAAAGTTGAACCTTTTCAGCTTAACGGGTTACTTGACTATAAGACGGAATACTTATCGGGTTTTCTAGCGGAACGCTATTCGATACCGTTAAAAGAGGGCTGGTTTTCAGCAAGAGCAATTATCGATCGACGGATACGAAATGGCATACTTCGTAAGGAAACGGGTGACGAAGTACGAATTGTGAAAGTGAATACATCATATGATGACATTACATTCAAACATATTTTACTACCGCTTTGGATATCTTCCTTCACCTTTAATAATAATGTGTATCGTTTCCTAGTGAATGGACAGACAGGTAAAGTAAGTGGAACAGCACCGATTAGTGTGTGGAAAGTAATGTTCACTGTTCTTGTAACCGTGTTTGTCATTGGTATTGTTTATCTGTTCAAAGATGTTTTGTAATCATTGACTTTCGTCTGACGACGTGCAATAATCACTATAATTTATAATGTTTGAGCGTTGAAGAAGATAAGTAGAGGTAGTGAAGGAAACAGGAAATGCGGCCACCGACTGAGAGCCGCAATCCCTCTCCTACCCCGAACCTGCTTCCGAGCTGCCATGGAAACATGGCCGTCCCTTTCACGTTATGAAAGGTTGTAAAGTTGTGCCGGCGGAATGCCGGCAAATTTAGGTGGTACCGCGGAAACATGCGTTTTCGTCCTGAGCATATCGGGATGGAAGCGCCTTTTTTTATTCACAGAAAGGACGGATGAGAATGGGAACGATCGTATTTGTAGGAGCAGGATCAATGGCGGAAGCAATGATTGCTGGTATAGTAAATAATGAAGTTATGCCAGCTAAAGATGTATTTGTAATGAACAAATCAGATGATGAGAGGCTATTTTACATGCAACAATCGTATGGGGTTTCTCTCGTCTGTAATGAGCGAAACGCTTTACGGGAAGCGGAACTCATTATTTTAGCGACAAAGCCAAAAGATAGTAAGCAAGTAATGTGTGAAATTGCTAATTATTTACATGATAATGCAGCTGTTTTATCTGTCATCGCTGGTGTGTCGATTGAAACGATTGAAAACGGTCTAGGGAAACGACCAATTGCCCGTTCAATGCCAAACACATCTGCAACTATTGGTAAATCTGCGAGCGGCGTTTCGATGAATGAGTTAGTAGATTCAAATTTACGAAAGCGTATTTTAGATCTTTTATCATCTATCGGGATTGTAAGAGAATTTGAAGAGGACGAATTGCATACAGTAACGGCTCTGTCTGGTAGCGGACCTGCATATGTATATTACATGGTAGAAGCATTGGAAGAAGCTGCGATTGCTAAAGGTCTGTCCAATGAAGTGGCACGAGAACTAATCATTCAAACGTTTGAAGGAGCAGCTGCAATGTTACGCCAAACAGGTGAAGAGCCTGAACGGTTAAGAAAAAACGTGACAAGCCCCGGAGGTACGACAGAAGCAGGTTTGAAGGCACTTGAAAATCGTTTGTTCAAAGAGACAATTCAACATTGCATTAACAGCGCAGAGAGGCGTTCCCGTGAACTTGGCGCATTATCTTAAGTGATATGTAAAAAGGAGGATATTAGATTGGCAATGTTATTTACACCTTATACGATTCGTGGAGTGGAAATGAAAAACAGGATTGTCATGGCACCGATGTGTATGTATTCGAGTCACAACTTGGATGGAAAAGTTGAAGATTGGCATAAAGTCCACTATGCCAGTCGTGCTGTCGGACAAGTTGGATTAATAATCGTGGAAGCGACGGCTGTGTTGCCGGAAGGACGTATTTCGGATCGGGATCTTGGCATTTGGAGTGATAACCATATTGAAGGGTTGTCTGAAATCGTACGACTTATGAAGCAGCATGGGTCAAAGACAGGTATCCAGTTGGCACACGCAGGCAGAAAAGCGACTGTGGATGGCGATATTTATGCACCGAGCGCAATCCGCTTCAATGAACAGTATAAGACACCTGTTGAAATGTCGCTCTCGGAAATCGAAGAAACAGTTGTCGCTTTTAAGGAAGGAGCCATTCGAGCGAAGAAAGCTGGCTTTGATGTTATCGAATTGCATGCAGCACATGGCTATTTAATTAATGAATTTTTATCTCCGTTAGCAAATAAGAGAGATGATGCGTATGGGGGGCCTTCCGAAAATCGTTATCGCTTCTTACGTGAAATTATCGATGCTGTCCGTTCGGTTTGGAACGGTCCTTTATTCGTAAGAATTTCTGCGGAAGATTACGCAGAGGGTGGGATGACGACTACCCAATATATCGAAATGGTCAATTGGATGAGAACACAAGATGTCGATTTAATTGATGTCAGTTCGGGAGCTGTCGTACCTGCAAAGATCGACGCATACCCAGGCTATCAAGTGCCATTTTCAGAACAAATTAAAAAAGAAACCGGTATTGCGACTGGTGCTGTCGGATTAATAACGACCGGTTTACAAGCCGAAGAAATTTTGAAGAGTAAGCGCGCAGATGTCATTTTGTTAGGCCGGGAATTGCTCCGCAATCCGTATTGGGCTTTTGTTGCAGCAAAGGAATTAGGAGTCTCGATTGAACCGCCTAAACAATATGATCGCGGATGGATTTTTTAAAGATAAAGAAAGCTGCCGCTTGTCATTACTGACTACGGCAGCTTATTTCGTTATCAACTGTTCACTTTTCCATTCGAAGTGACTAAAATCTTCTGCAATGTAGGTGTTAGGAAAAACAGCACTACCTTGCTCTTGTAATTTAGCAATATGTGTAGGCATAAAACGCGCACTAATATGATTTGCGATCAGCGCCTTCACATTTGCTTCTTTCGCTACCCGTGCCGCATCACCTATCGTTGAATGGCCGTACTCTTTCGCAAGGTCCCCGGTTTCATTATCAAATGTCGCCTCATGGATAAGGATGTCTGCTTCGTCTGCCAATTGAACAGCGGAAGAACAATAGTTCGTATCACCTAGAACAGCAATCGTAAACCCTTTTTGTTCATCTCCTGTTACGTCTTTGCTAAAAACGATACGACCATCGGCAAGCTCGACGTCCGCTCCATCTTTCAACTTTTTCAATAACGGACCTTTCGGCACTCCGAATTCAACAGCTTTTTCTACAAGAAGCTTTCCTGGCAAAGGTTTCTGCTCAATTCTAAAACCAAAACATTCGATGACGTGTTCGAGTTCTAGCGCTGTCACTTTAAACTGATTATCTTCAAAAAGGATCCCTTTTTCAATCTCCTCGATTTTCAATGGATACGTCAGATGCGTTTTCGTTATACGAAGGGATGTCATGATCCATTCTTTTATTCCAACTGGACCGTAAATAATTAATTCCTCTTCTCCACCTAAAAATGATCGTGATCCAAGGAAGCCGGGCAAACCGAAAATATGGTCGCCATGCAAATGTGTAATGAATATTTTATTAATTTTTCGCGGTTTAATTGAAGTTCTGAGTAGTTGGTGTTGCGTCGCCTCACCACAATCAAACATCCAATAGCCACATTGCTCAGCTGATAGGTTAACAATTAGAGACGATGTGTTACGTTGCTTGGACGGCATACCGGCTCCGGTTCCTAAGAAAATTAATTCCATTCGATCACTTACCTTTCTCCTAGACCCCGTTTTACGGAATTAGGACCAAATTTTTTCTCAAGCTCTGTTACAAGCTCTTCCATTTTCGCTTCTTTTGCATACTTCTCGAAATTTTCAAATGATAGTTGCTCATTTAATTCATTTATAGGGATGACATTCGATACCGTTATTCCTAATAATCTAATCGAATCCCCATTCCAATGTCGTTGGAAAAGTTCGGCCGCTTCCTTATACAAATCCTCTGCTTTGTAAAGTGGATTCGTCACAGTCCGGCTTCTTGTAAAGTTTCGCCAATCAGACGTTCGTACTTGAATCATAATAACTGTTCCAGCTAACTGACGTCTATCCAATCGTTGAGCAACTTTTACAGATAACTGCTTGAATACTTCGAGACATCCAGACAGTTCGGTTTCGTCAATCGGTAAAGTCGTTGAACTTCCGACACTTTTCCTTTCCTCCGCCGCTTCCGGGTCGACTGGACGGTTATCTATACCGTTCGCACGGTTTCGAAGTCTTATACCGTTTTTCCCCATCAAGTTTTTAATCATGATTTCATCGGATTTCGCCAAGTCCCCAATTGTTACTATACCGACTTCGTTCAAGCGTTTTTCTGTACTTTTTCCAATACCATGCATTTCGATAACAGATAATGGCCATAATATTTCTGGCACTTGCCTTTTACGTAATATCGTAATCCCCATCGGCTTCTTCATATCGGAAGCAGTTTTCGCCAAAAATTTATTCGGCGCAATTCCAATGGAACAAGGTAGGTCCAATTCATGAAGAATTCGTTGTTGCATATGTTCTGCAATTTGCTTCGCCATCGTCAACCCGCCGATATTTGTAATATCAATGTACGCTTCATCAATTGAAACTGGCTCCACAAGATCGGTATATGAACGTAAAATCGTGAATACAGCATCGGAAGCGATTCGGTATTTTTCATGGTCAGGCGGTACAATAACAAGCTCAGGACAAATTCTTTTCGCTTCGCCGACCGACATCGTTGTGTAAATTCCTAACGCCCTTGCTTCGTATGAACATGTAACGAGAATACCCCGTCGTTCTTTAGGATTTCCAGCAACCGCTACCGGAATCCCTTTCAATTTCGGATTATGCGCCTGCTCGACAGATGCAAAAAAACTATTCATGTCAAGATGAAGGATGACCTTCCTCTGTAATTTCTTCAAAGTCGTCATTTACTTCACCCCTCCATTTCACCGAAAAACCGGATGAATAAGCCATCCGGTTTTCTGTCATTTTTCCTGCATCTGTACCGTTTGTACGTATTCGCCTATCTCATCCATCCCCGCTAATGTCTTTGATAGTATCTCAGCATCGACAACGGTAATTATCCGATCTTCAAGATTTGCTACTGTCTTAAAATACGGTGTTCTTGAATAAGCCATCAAACCGGATGAAGTCAACTTACTTTCCGGAATATCCAAAATCTCTTTTGCGTCGAGAACGAGCAATCCAATATATAGATTTTCTGTTTGCACGACGACAACCCTTGCACTTGATTTTTCTTTTACTGAATTGCCATAGAGAATCTGTTGAAAGTCCAATATCGGGACTAACTCACCTCTAATTTTCATCAAACCAAGCATATATTCAGGCAGATGGGGAATCGGATTCACTCGCTCCAACTTTTCAATCGAGACGACTGTTTCGACAGCTAAAGCGTACTCCTCTTCTCCGCATTCAACGATAACTGCCTTCAAATCATTCATTACTCAAGCCCCCTTATTCGCCACTACATGAACTATTTCAATTAATAATTCAGTGAGCTTATTCAATTCTTCAACAGGCATTCGTTCATTTTTCGTATGGATTTCCTCATATCCTACTGACAAAGTTACTGTTGGAACACCCATCCCATTGAATACATTGCCGTCACTTCCGCCGCCACTTGTCAAAAGCTCAGGTTCTCTGCCGACATTTCGAATCGCTTCCATAGCCGTTTGTACGACTTCAGTATCTTCAGTGAAGCTAAATCCAGGATACATGAGCTTAACTTCTGTTTCCGCCTTGCCACCCATTGCAGCCGCCGTCTTTTCAAATGTTTCTACCATATGGGCAGTTTGTCTCTCAAGCTTGTCAGAATTGATGGAGCGTGCTTCTGCTAGTATACGGACTTCGTCACAGACGATATTCGTCGCTTGTCCACCTTCAAAACGTCCAATGTTTGCTGTTGTCTCTGAATCTACACGCCCAAGTGTCATTGCAGCAATCGATTTAGCAGCGATAGTAATTGCTGAAACTCCCTTTTCTGGCGCAACTCCTGCATGAGCCGTCCTTCCATGGATTGTCGTCCAAAGTTTAGCTTGATAAGGGGCAGCTGTCACAATGCCACCAACTTTTCCATCACTATCTATAGCATAGCCATACTTCGCTTTCAATAGTGAAGGGTCCATCGCTTTTGCTCCAACAAGCCCACTTTCCTCTCCAGCAGTAATGACAAACTGGATATCTCCATGCGGCTTGCCGCTCTCTTTCAACACTCTTATCATTTCAAATAATGCTGCAATACCAGCTTTATCGTCTGCACCTAAAATTGTTGTGCCGTCCGAATAAACATAACCGTCTTCCCGCAATTCCGGTTTAATCCCTCTTCCGGGAGTTACAGTATCCATATGGCAAGTAAAGTAAATTGGATCTGCACCATCGACTGTACCTTTCAATGTAGCAATTAAATTCCCGGCACCATGTCCCGTAACCTCTTTAGACTCATCTTCATTTACTGTAAATCCGAGATTCTCCATTTTCTCTTTCAACACAGTAACAATTTCTTCTTCATGCTTCGTTTCGGAATCAATTTGTACAAGTTCTAAAAACTCATCTAAAAGTCGTTGTGCATTCACTACGTATCTCTCCTTCTTTTTCGTTCATTTACAATGGGATGTTGCCATGTTTTTTACGCGGTCTTGTCTCTTGCTTATTTCTCATCATTTCAAGCGCCTGCAAAAGTTTAATGCGTGTCTCACGAGGATCAATGACATCATCTACCATCCCATGAGAAGCTGCGACATATGGGTTTGAAAACTTTTCCCGGTATTCTTCAATTTTCTCGGCCCTCGTCGACTCTGGATCATCACTATTTGCAATTTCACGTGCAAAAATAATATTTGCAGCACCTTCAGCGCCCATGACAGCAATTTCCGCATTTGGCCAAGCGTATACAATATCTGCCCCGATTGCTTTCGAGTTTAAAGCGACATAGGCGCCACCGAATGCTTTTCGTAAGATGACTGTAATTTTTGGAACGGTCGCTTCCGAATAGGCATAAAGAATTTTTGCCCCATGACGAATAATACCTCCATGTTCCTGCTTTACACCTGGAAAGAATCCAGTAACGTCTTCAAACGTAATGAGCGGAATATTGAAAGAGTCACAAGTTCTAATAAATCGCGCAATCTTATCAGACGAATCGATATCTAATCCTCCAGCCATCACTCTCGGCTGGTTACATATTAATCCGACCGATTCTCCGTTCATCCGGGCGAAACCAACAACCGCGTTTTTCGCGAATTCCGCCTGCACTTCAAAAAATGAATTTTCATCGACGACTTGTTCGATGACTTTTCGAACATCATAAGGACGTATCGTTTCAAATGGCACAACGTCTGCCAGATCATTTCGATAATTATCTTCAGACTCATTTTTGAGTATAGGAGCTTTTTCATTATTGTTTTGAGGAAGATAGGAAAGTAGAGTCCGGACTTGTTCCAATACTGCCTTCTCATCTTTCGCACGGAAGTGAGCATTCCCACTTATGGAATTATGTACTTTTGAACCGCCTAGGTCTTCGGATGAAATTTTTTCACCCGTCACAGTTTCAATGACTTTCGGTCCTGTAATGAACATCTGACTCGTTTCATCTGTCATAAAGACAAAATCAGTAATAGCTGGCGAATATACAGCCCCACCTGCACACGGCCCTAAAATGACTGAAATTTGCGGGATAACTCCAGAATAGATTGCATTTCGATAGAAGATTTCACCGTATCCGTCTAGTGAAACGACTCCTTCTTGTATACGCGCACCTCCTGAATCGTTCAAACCAATGAATGGAGCGCCATTCTTTGCAGCCAAATCCATGACGTTCGCAATTTTCATAGCGTGCATTTCACCTAGCGCACCACCGAAAACGGTGAAATCCTGGGAGAATAAATAAACGGGACGTCCATCAATTTTCCCATATCCGGTCACAACCCCGTCGCCCGGCCCCTTCTGTTTATCCATCCCAAAATCTCGTGTCCTATGAATGACGAATGGATTTAACTCGACAAATGATCCTTCATCGAGCAACAGATTAATTCGTTCTCGAGCTGTCAACTTCCCTTTTTCATGTTGCTTGGCGATTCGTTCGTCGCCTCCACCTAATTCTATTTCCCGTTTCCTATCATATAATTCATTGATTTTATCGTAAATATCCATTAGAATTATCCCCTTTCCCCTTTGTCACATAGTTCGTACAACACCCCTAAAGACGACTTCGGATGGATAAATGCAACTTCTGCTCCACCCGCACCAGGTTTCGGCTCCTTTTGAAGTAGTTGGACTCCTTTTTCCTCCAACTCCTTCAGCCGTTTCCTAATATCAGTAACACCGAAAGCAATATGATGGATCCCTTCCCCACGTTTTTCAAGGAATTTCGAAATGGGACCCTCTTCACCAATCGGCTCAAGCAGTTCCAGCTTACAATTTCCTGCATCAATGAATGCCACTTTCACTTTTTGACTTTCAACTTCTTCAATATCTAGCAGTTTTAACCCCAAAGTTTCAATATAATATGGCAGTGCAACTTTCATATCTTTAACGGCAATTCCGATATGGTCCACTTTTTTCATTTGAATGCCTCCTTCCATCCATTGTAACGGTTTCTCGTTAAATCCGCTACACCTTGAGAATTTCATATAATCTGTTAAAATGGAAGTATCTATAACGGTGAGGAGATTTTCCAGATGAGCAATAAAAAAGTGCAAAAAGTTGTCGTTTATTTAATGATTGGGGCTATGGTCGCTTCAACTGTGCTTATTGGATTAAGTGTACTTTTCTAAGAAAAAAACAGTCCCGAGGGACTGTTTTTTTATATTTCTTCGCAATGTTCTTCAAACTGACTTTGTAAGTTCGTAACGACGGACATTGGATCATGACCTTCAATTTCATAACGGCCAACTTCCGCAACAAGCTTTCCGTCTTTCAATAATGCAAAGGATGGAGAAGAAGGCAGATGATCTTCACCAAAAAGCATGCGCGCGTATGCTGTCGCTTCCTTATCTTGGCCAGCAAATACAGTAACGAGGTGATCAGGACGTTTATCGTAATGAATAGAATGCGCTGCAGCAGGTCGTGCAATTCCGCCAGCACACCCACAAACCGAATTCACCATAACGAGTGTCGTTCCTGGACGTTTAAATGCAGCTTCGACTTCCTCGGGAGTTGTTAGTTGTTCATACCCACTTGCTTCCATTTCAGAACGTGCTTGTTTCGTAATATCTTCCATATAAAAATTGAAATCCATTGTCATTCGGATCTGCCCCTTTCAAAATATATTTTCATCATAGCAGTTGATTGGTACACTTGCAAAAAAAGCAGTTTCATATACAGAAAACGTAGTTTAAACAGTTACAGTGAAAAATTATTTCATTGGAAGAATGGTGTCAACAGCGCTAGCTACTGTTATTTCACCTGTGAGCAATTGCTTTTCAAGATTAGCAACAAGCTCCTTTTTCCCTTGTTGTGAAAAAAAGCTATCGATTAATCGATCTCGAATCATTGAATGGAACCAATCTTTCGTTTGAGACTGCCTTCGTTCATGCCAAACTCCGGTCTCTTCCATTTCGACACGGAACGTTCGAATGGTTTCCCATACCGCTTCAAAACCAGTTCGTTCTAACGATGAAACTGGCAATGCAGTCGTCGTCCAGCCAGGTGTAGCGGGTTGAAGAAAATGTAGAAGTTGACGATATTCCCTAACCGTTTTCTTAGCAAGCTTTGTATTATCCCCATCCGCCTTATGAATAATCATACAATCAGCCAATTCCATAATTCCTTTTTTCATTCCTTGCAATTCGTCACCCGCACCTGTCAAAACGAGCAACATGAAAAAATCGACCATTCCTCTTACAACGGTTTCACTTTGACCGACACCGACCGTTTCAATAAGGATGATGTCATAGCCCGCAGCTTCGCAAAGCAACATCGTTTCACGTGTCTTTTTATGAACACCTCCGAGAGTTCCGGAAGACGGCGATGGACGGATGAAGGCATTCGGATGTTTTGCGAGTTCTTCCATTCTCGTCTTATCGCCTAATATGCTCCCGCCTGTCACGGTTGAACTCGGATCGATGGCGAGCACAGCTACCTTATGACCCAATTGTGCCAATAGAAGTCCAAACGTTTCTATGAATGTGCTTTTTCCCGCTCCAGGGACACCTGTAACGCCAATTCGAATGCTTTTCCCTGTACTCGGTAATAGCTTACGTAGTAACTCTTGACCCGCCTTCTGATCTTCCTCCGCTCTGCTCTCTAAAAGCGTAATTGCTTTTGAAAGATCCAACCTCGAACCTTTACTAATCTTTTCATACAATCCGTCAGTATCGACGTTTTTCTCTTTCTTCACAAACCGTTTACGTTTCGGGGCAACTATGCCATCATGCCGTGACGTAATACCAGCTGAGACATATAGAGACGTGTCTTCTTGTAATCGTTCTTTCTTGCTCACTCTGCCACTTCCTCATAACCTAGCGCGCGATAAATGTCTTCAATCACTTTCTGTGCAGCAACTGGAATGACCGTACCCGGACCGAAAATAGCTGTTGCCCCGTTTTCCCTTAGGAATTCATAATCCTGTGCAGGAATGACCCCACCAACAACAATTAAAATATCTTCTCTTCCAATTTTCGAAAGCTCATTGCGTAACGCAGGCACAAGCGTCTTATGGCCTGCGGCAAGCGAACTCACCCCGATTACATGGACATCGTTTTCCGCCGCTTGTAATGCTGTCTCTTCAGGAGTTTGGAATAAAGGACCGATATCCACGTCGAACCCCAAATCAGCGAATGACGATGCAATGACTTTCGCTCCGCGGTCATGACCATCCTGTCCCATTTTTGCAATGAGGATACGAGGACGCCTACCTTCGTTTTCTAAAAACTCATCTGTCATCTCTTTCACTTCATCGATTTCTTCCGTATTCGAGAAATTAGAACTGTAAACGCCGCTTACAGATCGGATAACTGCTTTATGTCTTCCGGATACTTTTTCGATCGCATCGGATATTTCACCGATTGTCGCCCTCGCACGAGCTGCATTTACACATAACGTTAAGAGATTTCCATTTCCGCTACGCGCAGCCTCCGTGATGGCCTCCAAAGTTGCTTTGACTTCCCCTTCATCACGATTTTCTTTCATCTGTAATATACGATCAATCTGTTTTTGGCGAACAACTGTGTTATCGATTTCCAATATATCGATTGGCTCTTCCTTTTCAAGTCGATATTTATTCACACCGACAATTGTTTCTGTACGTGAGTCAATTTTCGCTTGACGTTTGGCTGCAGCTTCTTCAATTTTCATTTTCGGCAAACCGGTTTCAATCGCCTTTGCCATTCCACCTAACTCTTCGATTTCCTCGATGAGCTCCCATGCCTTTTCCATTAAATCAGCGGTCAACCTTTCAACATAATAGGAGCCGCCCCATGGATCGATCGTCTTCGTCATATTTGTCTCCTCTTGAAGGAATAATTGCGTGTTCCGTGCAATCCTCGCTGAGAAATCTGTCGGTAATGCAATTGCTTCATCAAGCGCATTTGTATGCAACGATTGTGTATGTCCCATCGCTGCAGCATTTGCTTCCACTAATGTTCGCGTAACGTTATTAAAAGGATCTTGCTCAGTCAAACTCCACCCCGATGTTTGAGAGTGTGTACGCAAAGCGAGGGACTTAGGGTTGGATGGATTAAAAGATTGCATCATCTGTGCCCAAATTTTTCGTGCTGCCCTCATTTTCGCGATTTCCATAAAATAATTCATGCCAATAGCCCAGAAAAACGACAAACGGGGTGCAAATGAATCGATGTCAATGCCAGCTTTCAATCCAGTGCGAACATATTCAAGTCCATCTGCCAATGTATAGGCAAGCTCGATATCCGCCGTTGCCCCTGCTTCTTGCATATGGTAGCCCGAAATAGAAATTGAGTTGAATTTCGGCATATTTTTGGATGTGTATTCAAAAATATCCGCAATGATCCGCATCGACATTTCAGGAGGAAAAATATATGTGTTCCTCACCATATATTCTTTTAAAATATCGTTTTGTATCGTGCCAGCAAGCTTTTCAGGAGTAACGCCTTGCTCCTCCGCTGCAACGATGTAAAAAGCCATAATCGGCAACACTGCCCCATTCATCGTCATCGAAACGGACATCTGATCGAGTGGAATGCCGTCAAACAAGATTTTCATGTCTTCGACGGAATCAATTGCGACACCTGCTTTACCTACGTCGCCGGTTACACGGGGATGATCTGAATCGTAGCCACGATGTGTTGCTAAGTCGAAAGCGACTGATAACCCTTTTTGGCCCATCGCCAAATTCCTTCTATAAAACGCATTACTCTCTTCCGCAGTCGAGAAACCAGCGTATTGGCGGACAGTCCAAGGACGAGTGACGTACATCGTCGGGTATGGCCCCCTCGTATTCGGAGCGATGCCTGGCATATCCTCTAAATGAGAAATGCCTTCTACATCCTCGCTTGTATAGCTCGGCTTTATGGAGATACCTTCATTCGTAAGGAATACCGCTTCGTTTCCGGATGGGTTTACAGATACGTTTATTTTACTTATATCAACCTTATTAAAATTGGGTGTCTTCATTTCTTAAGCCCTCCTTGCCACGAATCCAAAATATGTTGCAGTTTTTCTATTATATTTTGCCCGTTAAAAATTAAGCCATTGAGACCCATTTGCTCCCATTTCTTCAATGTTTCTTCATCAATTTCCCCTGCCACATCGAGCAATATACCAACCGGTAATTGCTTAAGAAGCGTTTCCATTGTACTCGTTACAATTTCATCATTCCCACAAACAATTACATACTCAGGTTGTTCTTTGTTTATCCATTCAATTGCTTGCTCAACACGTTCAAATGGAGGACTCCAGTTACTTCTAATTCCCCCTGACGCTAAAAACCCAGTAACAAAATCAGCGCGCGGCTTGAAGTCTTTCAGTTTGCCAAATGTCAGTAGTACAGTTTTTGGCTGACTTTCTGTAAATGATTGGCGGAGTTTTTCAAAAGGTTCGGCCAAACGTGCTACCCGATCAACACCTTTCCAGTCATCGAAATTTGTTTGTGTAAGTTCTGCATAAACATTTGTCCCGATTAGCGCTTTTTTACGAGTAGCCGTTTCAGATTGAAGCTTTTCTAATTTCCCCTGTAATTGGCCACTTTCATAAAAACGGTCGATTCCGCCCTTACTTTCAATTTCAAGGAACAGTTTCCAAGACTTTTCGACAAGCTCTTCTGTCAGCTCTTCAATAAAATAAGAGCCTCCAGCAGGGTCAAGTACTTTTTCCACATATGTTTCTTCCTTTAAAACAAGTTGCACATTACGGCAATACCGGATTGAGCTTGCAGTTGGGCCGGTCAGTATATTATGTGGATGCGCTTGTATAATATCGGCTCCTCCTACTATAGCGGCAAATGTTTCATTCCCTGTACGGAGTAGATTGACGTAAGGATCCAACTTAGAAAACGAACGTAATGATGTAACCGCAAACACTGGTACAAATGGAGGTTCATCGACATCATAGGCTTGGGCAAACGCTTGCCATAACACACGAAATGCACGCAGTTTAGCTATTTCCATGAAAAAATGCGTATCAATTGGAAAGCGGACGAAGAAATTGGCTGCGAATGTTTGGAAATCTTCGTAGCGTGAAGCGATTCGAGATGCTTCCGACAAAGTAATTGCGAGTTCAGTGACCGCATCTGCTCCTTCATGGTGCGCTTTCCATACGTCTACTCCAGCGGTTCGAATGTTGTCGTATCCAACAGGAGCTGTCCAATCGTCCACTTGTATAATTCCGGTTACTACTTTTCGAATTTCATGATGAACAAAATCAAAAGCTCGTAAGATTGGATCATCATTACGGACGTTGATTAGGAATACTGGATAGTTTGCTATGAATGAAGACAATTGCAAGAGCTGATCGTTATTCCAATGAAATGGATACGTGCCGTCATAAACAATCGCTTCATTCCCATTTTCAATTGAATCCTCCAACTGTACTAAGAAACTAGCGGCATCGCTAGCAATTGTCTGCTGGGCAATAATCCACCCAGCATTTCGCTTCATCGATCGGACAATGGTAGAGCTGTCGAATGTTCGTTCATAATAAAGAGGTTGAAGATTAATACCTTCTGGTGTCATTGTTGTCAAACTTTCAAACGACTTCCCTCTTAGCGAAGCAACGGCAAGTTCTTTCCATTGATTGAAATCCGCTTTATCAAAAGTTATTTTTTTCATATTATCCATTTTCATTTAAGTTGCTCCTTTCTTTTTGAGCATCCGTTGGCAGCTTCACGGGATTCTATCATTTGCAATCCCTTGTGAGCAAATCCGGAAATATGTAAAATACATCAAATTATTTTACAACTACTTATAGTTTACATGACCGACCTATTGTTTGAAAGCGCAAACGTGTGAATGGATAGTCGATTTGAATGTTAAAAAGCTGCCCCTCATCATTGAGGGACAGCTTTGTACTTTTAATAAATTGATGTATTGTCTGCTGAAATATTTTCAAGGATTTCTTTCACTCGTGCAAGGAAACGGCCTGCCACTAATCCATCAAGGACGCGGTGGTCGAGAGATAGACAGAGATTGACCATATCGCGCACTGCAATCATGCCGCCATTCATGACGACAGGACGTTTGACGATCGATTCGACTTGCAAAATTGCCGCTTGTGGGTAATTGATAATTCCCATCGATTGGACAGAACCGAACGAACCGGTATTGTTCACAGTGAATGTCCCGCCTTGCATTTCATCAGATTTCAATTTGCCCGTACGTACCTTGGATGCGAGCTCATGTATGTCTCGACCGATACCTTTAATCGTTTTTTCGTCGGCATGTTTAATGACTGGTACATAGAGTGCATCCTCTGTAGCAACTGCGATAGAGATGTTAACATCTTTTTTCTGGATGATTTTATCTCCTGCCCACATGGAATTCATCATTGGGAATTCCTTCAATGCTTGTGATACAGCTTTTACGAAGAATGCAAAATATGTGAGATTGAAGCCTTCCTTCTGCTTGAAATCATTTTTTAAGGAGTCGCGATACTGAACGAGATTCGTTACATCCACTTCAATCATCGTCCACGCATGTGGAGCTTCATGTTTAGAGCGAAGCATATTTGTCGCGATTGCACGACGCACTCCTGTAATTGGAATTTCAATATCACCTGCAGCAGTTGGTACTGGTGCTGGTTTTGCCGCTTTAACTGCAGATGCACTTTGTGCAGGAGCTTCCACATGTTGTTCAACGCTTTGCGGTGCCTGTTCAATCTGTACTGTTTCTGCAGTTGGAATTTCCCCGCTGTCAATTATTCTTTGGATATCTTTCCTTGTAATGCGTCCTTCTCTCCCGGAACCTTGGACGAGGGTAAGATCGATATTGTATTCTTGTGCCAATCGCATGACTGCCGGAGAAAAACGTGCTGCTCCTGCTTCCCGTTTAATAGGTGAGGCAGGTTTTTGGGAGCCGGCTGCTGGCATTTCATTTGCTGGTTCCTCTTTGGCAGGAACTGCTTCCACAGAAGTCTCTGCGCCCTCTTCCGTTTCTATCGTACAAACAACGATTCCAACATCTACTGTTTCGCCTTCTTGTACGATAATTTCCTTAATTGTACCTGCGTACGAAGAAGGGATTTCAGCAGTCACTTTATCTGTGTTTACTTCAGCTAAAGGGTCATACTTATTAACCGTGTCTCCTGGTTTTACTAGCCACTTTTCAATTGTACCTTCTGTAACACTTTCTCCAAGCTTCGGCATTTCGATATTTTTAACTGTCATAGCATTTTACCTCCTTTCCGATTAAAATTCTGCAAGCTCTCGTGCAGCTTTTTCGACCTTATCCGGGTTGACCATAAAGAATTTCTCCATTGTCGGTGCATATGGCATAGCAGGAATATCTGGTCCTGCTAAACGTTTAATCGGTGCATCGAGTTCAAAAAGGCAATTTTCGGCAATAATTGCAGATACTTCACTCATAATGCTACCTTCCAAATTGTCTTCAGTAACGAGCAACACTTTCCCTGTTTTAGAAGCTGCTTCAATAATCGCTTCCTTATCTAGCGGATAAACTGTACGCAAGTCAAGAATATGTGCGGAAATGCCATCCTCAGCTAGTCTTTCAGCCGCTTGTAAGGCGAAATGTACACATAGGCCGTAAGTGATGATAGTAATATCATCCCCTTCGCGCTTCACATCTGCTTTTCCAATAGGCAGTACGTATTCTTCTTCAGGCACTTCCCCTTTGATTAATCGGTATGCTCGTTTATGCTCGAAGAAGAGGACTGGGTCGTCGTCTCTAATTGCCGCTTTCAACAAACCTTTCGCGTCATAAGGAGTCGAAGGGATGACGATTTTCAAGCCTGGTGTACTTGCGAACATCGACTCGACTGATTGGGAATGGTATAAAGCACCGTGTATCCCGCCTCCGAACGGCGCACGGATAACGATTGGACAAGACCAGTCATTATTGGATCGATAACGGATTTTAGCCGCCTCAGATACGATCTGGTTAACAGCAGGCATGATGAAATCCGCGAACTGCATTTCAGCAATTGGACGCATCCCATACATAGCAGCCCCGATGCCAACACCAGCGATCGCGGACTCCGCTAGTGGCGTATCTAGCGCGCGGTATTCACCGAATTGTTCATATAGGCCAGTTGTTGCTTTAAATACGCCGCCTTTCCTTCCAACGTCTTCTCCAAGAACGAATACATTTTCGTCTCTTTCCATCTCTTCTTTCATTGCAAGTGTAATTGCATCAATATACGAAATGACGGCCATTATTCGTTCCCCCCTTCTTCTTTATAAACATGACGAAGCGCGTATTCAGGCTCTGCATAAGGTGCTTTTTCAGCATAATCTGTCGCCTCATTGACGATTGCCATAATACGTTCTTCCATTTCTTTTTCATATGCATCATCGATAATGCCCGTTTCACGTAAATAAGCTGCGAATTTAGGAATTGGATCATGTTTCCGTTCATTTTCCAGCTCTTCCGGATCACGGTATAGACGATGGTCGTCATCCGAAGAGTGTGCTGTCAATCGATAACAAACTGTTTCAACAAGGCTCGGCCCTTCGCCATTTCGGGCACGATCAGCCGCTTCCTTCACAACTCTGTATACTTCAAGCGGATCCGTTCCATCGACAGTTACACCCGGCATTCCATACCCTATCGCACGGTCAGAAACATTTTTACACGCCAACTGTTTTTCAACAGGTACTGAGATTGCATACTTATTGTTTTCAACCATAATAACCGTTGGTAATTTGTGAACACCAGCAAAGTTCATTCCTTCGTGGAAGTCACCTTGGTTGGACGACCCTTCACCTAGTGTAACAAAAGTAATGAAATCTTCATTTTTCATTTTTGCCGCGAGTGCAACACCTACAGCATGTGGTAGTTGCGTCGTTACTGGAGACGACCCTGTCAAAATTCGGTTTTTTCGTTGTCCGAAATGACCAGGCATTTGACGGCCGCCGGAATTCGGATCTTCCGCCTTTGCAAATGCCGAAAGCATTAGCTCCTTCGGTGTCATACCAAAGTGTAGTACGACAGCCATATCTCGGTAATATGGCGCTATCCAATCCTTTTCCTTATCAAGTGCATACGCTGCACCTGCTTGGGCCGCCTCCTGCCCTTGACATGAAATGACAAATGGGATTTTACCTGCACGGTTCAATAGCCACATACGTTCATCCAAACGTCTTGCCATAACCATCGTTTCATATATTTCCAATACGTCCTCATTCGTCAATCCCAATTCTTCATGACGTGTTTTAGTCATGTTTGTAACCCCCTTCTTTTACAAATGAAAAGTTCGGTATGCCCGTTTATATGGGCGCAGCCGATACTGACAATTGTCTTTCTTACATATGAATTGCAACGCCGTCTACCGCTAAAGATGCTTCACCGATTACTTCGGACAACGATGGATGCGGATGGATTGTTGAACCGACTTCCCATGGAGTCGCATCGAGTACCATTGCTAAACCAGCTTCCGAAATTAAATCCGTTACATGTCCACCAATCATATGAACACCTAAAATATCATCCGATTTTTTATCAGCGATAATTTTAACAAATCCGTCGGTATTTCCATTTACGAGCGCCTTGCCAATTGCAGCGAACGGGAATTTACCGATTTTGACGTCAAAGCCTTGTTCTTTAGCCTGAGATTCTGTAAGTCCAACACTTGCAACTTCAGGACTTGAATAGATACATCTCGATATGTTTGTATAATTAATTGGTTCATTCTTGCGTCCAGCAATATGTTCCACTGCAGCAATTCCTTCATGTGATGCTACGTGAGCCAACTGCAGACCGCCGATGACATCACCAATTGCGTAAATGTGACTTTCTTTCGTTTGAAACGTCGTATTTGTCTTTATAAAGCCACTTTCAATTTGTATGTCTGTGTTTTCAATGCCAATACCTTCGACATTAGCTTGCCTTCCTACCGATACGAGCATCTTCTCTGCAGTGAATTCACGCATTTCACCCGAAATTTCCGCCGTAATTGTGACAGACTCCTCTGTTCTCACGAGACTGTCCGCCGCCACTTTCGCTCCTGTTACGAAAGTAATCCCTTTTTTCGTCAACAGTTTTTTCATTTCCTTTGAAATGTCTTTATCTTCCGTAGGGATAATTTGATCTGCATATTCAATAACTGTAACCTCAACGCCAAAGTCATTCAACATAGAAGCCCATTCAATTCCGATGACACCTCCGCCAACGATGAGCATTGACTTTGGAAGTTCAGTCATTTTTAGAGCCCCATCCGAGGATAAGACTTGCATTTCATCGATTTCCAATCCCGGTAACGTTCTGGGTCTCGACCCTGTAGCGATAATAAGGTTTTTTAGAATGAGCATTTCATTTTCTTCCCCATTATTCATTTCAACGGAAATTGTTCCAGGCATCGGAGAAAAGATTGACGGTCCTAACATACGGCCAAGGCCTTCATAAACGTCAATTTTCCCTTTTTTCATTAGGCCAATCACACCTTTGTGCAACTGTTGAACGATTTCATCTTTCCTTGCTTGGACACGTGCAAAATTCAAAGCTACGCCTTTCGTATCGACACCAAAATTGGCTGCTTCGTTTTTAGTCAATTGATAGACTTCCGCACTTTTCAATAAGCTTTTGCTCGGTATGCAGCCTTTATGCAAACATGTTCCACCAAGTGCTTCCTTTTCCACTAGAGCCGTCTTCAATCCCAGTTGTGAAGCGCGTATCGCAGCAACATAGCCGCCGGTTCCCCCGCCTAAAATTACTACATCATATTCGTTTGCCATCTGTAATTCTGGCCTCCCTAAGCTGTTTTTATTTCTTACGAGTTAGGACACTTTTTTCATTTTGTAGGAATTGACTACGGGATTTAGCGACCCTTGCGATTCGTTCCTCTGCAAGTCGGTCTGCCGCTACATATGTCGGGATATTATCACGCTTAGAAATCGCGAAAATCTTCTCGATCGTATCGTATATTCCAGCGACTCGTTTCAGTGCACGTTCCCGGTTATAGCCTGTAAGCTCATCCGCTACATTAATGACGCCACCTGAGTTAATGACATAATCTGGGGCATAGACGATTCCCATTTCATGAATGATGTCGCCGTGCTCTGGATTTTTTAATTGGTTATTCGCGGAGCCTGCAATCACTTTAACTTTCAACTGAGGAATTGTTTCGTCGTTAATAACAGCTCCTAATGCGCAAGGTGCGAAAATATCAGCATTCTGCGAATAAATTTCGTCCGTCCCGACAGCGGTTGCGCCGAATGCATCAACTGCTCGTTGAACTGCTTCTTTATTAATATCAGTGACGATCAGTTTTGCGCCTTCTTCATGCAAGTATTCACATAGCGTGTAAGCAACGTTACCGACACCTTGTACTGCAATCGTTTTACCTTCAAGTGAATCGCTTCCGAATGCCTCTTTTGCAGCCGCCTTCATTCCTTTATAAACACCGAAAGCCGTCACTGGTGAAGGATTGCCTGAAGAACCGAACTCCGCGGAAACACCTGTTACATAATCTGTTTCCAAATGGATTAAGTCCATATCTTCTTCTGTTGTACCAACATCTTCCGCTGTAATATACCTTCCGTTTAACCCTTCAATGAAACGGCCAAATGCGCGGAACATCTCAGGATTTTTATCTGTTTTCGGATTTCCAATAATGACCGTCTTACCGCCACCTAAATCAAGTCCAGCTGCTGCGTTTTTATACGTCATACCTTTTGCTAGACGGAGTGCATCTTCAATTGCTTCTTCTTCACTTGCATATGTCCACATACGAGTACCGCCTAAAGCAGGCCCAAGTGTTGTATCGTGAATTGCAATAATTGCCTTCAACCCAGAAGCTTTGTCTTGGCATATAACCAATTGTTCATAATCGTGCGTTTCCATATATTTAAAAATTTCCATAATGCTTTTCCTCCTCAATAGTTCCAATTTAGTTTTTCGTTAATTGCATGGCTAACGCATCCAATGACAGTATAGATGAGCAGGCTCCATCAAATAAGTTTGTATTTTTCAAGCTTGTAGTATAAGGAGCGTAATGAAATGCCGAGACGGTTCGCCGTTAATGATTTGTTTCCATCGTGTTCGGCTAAGGCTTTTTCTAGTATTGTTCGTTCGTAATCATCCATTACCGACGCCAATGTGCTTTTTTCAGGGAGGACATCCCCGTCTACCTTCACCTCATTCGTGAAAAGAGAACGTCTTATATCCTCTTCCTCGATGACAGTAGATCCGTGCTTCATAAAAATCATTGCACGGCTTAATACATTTTCAAGCTCACGCACATTCCCTGGCCATTCATATGTCTGTAACTTAGCTATCGCTTCGTCCGACACTCTTTCTGCATTCATGCCAAACTCTTCATTAAGCTTCTTCAATAAGTGATGTGCAACCTCAGGAATGTCTATCGTCCTCGTTCGTAATGGTGGAATTTGGATCGATAACCGATTCAGCGCATAATACAAGTCCATATGAAACGTTCCTTCATGGATTGCTTTCTCGAGGTTTTTAGAAGTAGCCACAATAATTCTTGCTGTCGCTGTTTGAAGTTCGTTCTTTCCGTCCGACTGCGATGATGAAAATCGCAAGTAGTCTAAAAGCCTTGATTGGACTGATAAAGGCAAATGCGTCACCTCGTCCAAAAAAAGAGTTCCGTTTCTAGCTTCTTCCAACAAGCCGAATCTGCTTGATGTACCGCTGTCCTCATCGCTAGCTTCTCCGAACAATTCCTTTTCCATTACAGATGGATCGATTGCACCGCAATTCAATCGAATGAACTTATGTGATTTCCTGTTGCTTCCACTATGAATGGCGTTTGCAAATAATTCCTTCCCAGAACCCGCTTCCCCACGCAACATGACAGGGATATTGGATTTAGAAGCTATTTTAGCCTGGTCGATTGCGAGGCCGATTTCCTGTGAGCTTCCGTGGATATCGTCGAATGTGAAAGTCGATTCCAATTTTCGGATTGTTTGTCTTGCCAAATCCAACTCTTTCATAAGACTGCGCATTTCGGTTATGTCATGGATGACCCCAATACTTCCTTTCACTTGCTGATCGACAATAATTGGAGCGACATTTACAATGACATCCCGATTGTCTTCTCCAATTCTCATGTTTACTCCACGAATAGGTTTTTTCGTCATTAACACTTTCATATGGATGCTTTCACCTTCATTAATGTCAACTGACGCCGGCTTCCCGATCACTTCATCTTCTGATAAGCCAGTTATACGAGTATACGCCGGGTTGACAAGAATGCCATTCCCTTTCTCATCGACTACGGAAATTGCATCATCACTTGAATGGATGATCGCTTCCAACATTGTTTTCACAGATTGTAAATCGGTGATTTCCTCAGCGAGCTTGACGACTTCAGACACATCTTTGAAGACTGCAAAAGCACCGAAAACTGTTCCGGAAGCCGAAATAAGTGGGTAACGGGAACTGACAATTTTTCTCCCGTTCGGTAGAGTCAATTCTTCATTCAATTCAGGACGACCGGATTTCAACACTCTAACCAATTTGCTATCCGGAATGATGTTATAAATCGATTTGCCGATTGCATCAAAATCAGAAACTTCCAACATCGTGCAAGCGCTTTCATTGATAAAGTCTATAATACCTTTTTGATTGATTCCAATCATACCTTCATCGATTGAATTGAAGATGAGTCGTTGCCTATCCATTTCTGTTTGGATTTTTCCGTTAAAGAGTCCTACAAGCAAATCTACAACTGAACTAGGAATCACTTGCGCATGCATGTGAATGTTTTTCATTAGCTCATCAAAAACAACTTTTTCTCCCGTTACGTCAAAAACAATATCGATTTCATCAGTCAAAAACGGCTTCCAATGAGTACCGTAGGAGATTCCTAGTTTTTTTGCTAAAGTAATACCTGATGCCTTCATGTCAATATCGACAACCGCGCACACGTTCATGAAATTTGAGTCCAATAGCAGGTTCAGTAATAGCGTGCCTCTGGATCCTGCTCCAACAATGAGTACATTTTGCAAGGATATTCATTCTCCTTTTAGCACCATGCAATCTTTTGCAAACCTACATTTATCATACCTTATTGTTCTGACCTTGACAATAATTGTTGAGTAGGTAAAATTAAATTAAATAAGGAGATTGATAGTATGGCACGTATGGCGGCATTCATCGTTCTTTTAATTCCGATTATTATTACAGCAGGCGGCATTAAGCTTATGCGAGATTCACTTTTTGGAATTCAATTCGATCCATTTCCTTTCATCTGGCTTCAGTTCACAGCTGGCTTTATCATGTTCGGTGCGGGTCTAGCATTTTTTGCAGGATTTCTCCTCCGTCGTGATCGCCGAAAAGGAAGAGTTCAAGATCGCTTTAAATAAACAAAAGCGCAGGGCGCCTGCCTAGAAGCGGCAGGCATAAGGCGAAGATGCGGCGTGGCGCTTTTTGCCACAGAGCAGCTTTGACTTATGATTGAGCTTCTGGTGCCCGGAGTCTAGACAAAACAAAAGCGAATCGAACTGCGAAGGGTTCGATTTGCCGTATTTCTGCGGTTTTTGCAGAAATTAAGGCATCCTTTCAGACAAAAAGGACATCGGTAAAATAGCCGACGTCCTTTTTCATTTTTAACCTTTCAATTTCATCCTACTGTCTTTTCAAACATTGAGAACGTTGTCGATAACTTCAAATACACCTTTTGTCGTCTTATTCAAAAGACTAGATTTTGAACCTACTTGGATAATGACACCTGGATACGCTTCCCTTGCAACTTCAATTCGAGGTGGTGTTGCCGTTTTAATTTTATAAAGTCCCGCCTGGATTTTACGGTCAAGTTCAAGCATCTTTTCTCTACCTGCTTGGAGAGTCATTTTCAGTTTTTCGTATGCTGATGCCTGCTCTCCTCGCAATTGGGTCGCCCGCACCCCTTCAATCATTGACAATTGTGCGTTAAGTTGTTCATCTGTTTTTTGCAGCTCTTTTAATTCCAATGCCAATTGCTGAACTTCTTTATAAATTAAATCCTTATCGATCCCTTTTGCAATTAGATGGGTAGTCCTTTCATGGGCGTTGCCTGCATATCCACATTCGATTCTAAAAAGGGCATCGATTTGGCCGCCAATAATCTTGCCTCGATTTTTATCAACGACTACCGTCTCACCAATGACATCACAGCCTAATATATACAATCCAACATGGATATTTTTCGCAAACAACTTACAATTGTTTGCATGCTTCAAAAATATGTCTCCGCTCGCTTCAATGACCGAAATGCCACCACCGAAAACGCCGCCCCTAATATACAAATCTCCTTCTGATGAACAGATTTCTTTTGCATTTGTGACACCTTCATTGCCTTCGATTGAAATATCACCAGTCGCATTCACAGAATAGCCCGCCATAATTGTTCCATGAACGGTCACTGCTCCATCAAATTGAATGGATCCTGTTTCAGGACCGACATCTCCGTTTATCGTCAAGTGTGCTCCTACACTGACAGCGTCTTCGATAAATTCAAGAGCGCCACCAATAAGGGCCCGAAGAACTATTTTCCCCTGCTCTTCAACTTCGACGACGGATTTTCGGTCATACCGAAGTTTTTCATCATCTCCCGGTATTGCATGAATAGGAGCACCAAAAATATCTTTCCCAGGTTTCCCTTCGGTCGGTGGAATTTTCTCACCTAACCAATCGCCTTCTTTTACATGTTTAACAAAATTCATTTCATAGTAATCAGCCAAACCGTCCTCCCGGATCACTGGCTTTTTTTCTGGCTTCTCGATATATGTAATTTTGGCATCCTCGCCTTTCTCCGGATGCCGTCCAATTGCCGCGATAATGGAAGTACCCGGAAACAGATCGTCTTCGGAAAGATCGAGCATACCTGAAACGATTCCGTTAGCTTCCAATGACTTTCTAACGAGTGAAAGCAAATGATGCTTCTCCGATTGAAATTCAGTAATTGTCATATGTATAACGACTTCAGCTTTCATCTTATCTGGAGCGACTTTCACTTCGATAAGTGGTGAAAAGATACCGATCTTATGGCCATTTCCGACTTCGGTTAAAGCTTTTCTCAATGACGGGAAAGAGGTAATTTTAATTCTCGGATGTTGATTAATAATCATATCAAACGACTTTAACGGGTATCCGGTTTTCTTTAAATCAATTAGTACTTCTTCCTCAATAACGTATAAATTAAAATACTCATTTTCAACTAACACTTCTACACCTCATTTTCACTCTCCATTCTATTATAAATTAAAATAGTATTTCCACAATGGAATATTAAAAAAGCACCGTTAGTAACGGTGCTTAAAAACTACTACTCACTGGAATTAATTAACTTGCTACGTGTTCCAAACGAATTTTGTCTGCAATCATCGCGATAAATTCTGAGTTCGTAGGCTTACTTTTTAAATGATGAACTGTATATCCAAATGTTTTTGAAATGACATCGTAGTTCCCTCGATTCCAAGCGACTTCAATCGCATGCCGAATTGCCCTCTCAACGCGAGACGGTGTTGTATTGTATTTCTCTGCGATATCTGGATAAAGAACCTTTGTTACTGAACCGAGCAAATCGACGTCAGTATAGACCATTTGGATTGCCTCTCGTAAAAATGAATAGCCTTTAATATGGGCGGGTACGCCAATTTCTTTAATAATCGATGTAATGGTCGTATCAAGTGCCCTTTGTGTCAATGTCACATCCGATTCAACCGGCGGCTTTTGCATAATTGGTTTTGATTGTTTTTGTGTACCAGAAATTTGGAATATTTGTGATACTAATCTGTCAAATTCAAAAGGTTTTAGCATGAAGTAGGATGCGCCCAAACTACCTGCCTGTGCCATAACATCCTCCTGCCCAAATGCTGTCAACATAATAATATGCATTTTGGATAATGCGGAATCTTTTTTTATAGTATCTAAAACCGCAATTCCATCTAAATGCGGCATAATGATGTCCAAAAGGAGTAAATCCGGTTTATTGTCCTGCAACATCGAAAGACAGACTTTACCATTATGCGCTGTCCAAATTACTTCCAATTCTGGATGCTCCTCAAAATAGGCAACCATCGTGTTTACTAGTTCTTTATTATCGTCCGCAATAGCAATCCTTACTTTCCCCATCCCTTTTCCCCCTACTCATTTTTCATCGAGTTCATAATCCCCTTACATACATTATTCGCATGAATACGAACTGCTGTAAAGGAAAAATTCGACAAACTTTAGAATAATCCTTCACTTTTCCGAAAAATGAAACTAACGGATTACAGTTTCGTCATTATTCGACGAAATCCACTGGAAAAACCGACCCAGATTTCGGATCGGTTTTTCCATTAATTTCGTCGCTCGCCGTCTCTCATCGTTACTAAAAACAAACCGGCACCTTTTTTCGGTTCATCGATAAACATATGCGTGATTGCTCCGACGAACTTGCCATTTTGTATGACGGGGCTCCCACTCATACCTTGTAAAATCCCACCAGTGACTTCCAGTAATTTCGTATCGGTTAATATGAAATGGAACTGTTCCTCCTCAACTTCAGTGATTCGGATGGAGAACTTTTCGACTTCCGTACCTTTTACAGTAGTAAAAATTTCCGCTGCTCCCGCCTGTAATTCCATTGGTTGCATAATTTCAAGAGGTTCAGCTAACACTTTCTTATATGCATCGTTCCAAGTTCCGAAAATTCCGCGTACTCCATTTGTTTGAATCGTACCTAAATAGGATTCATTGTCGATTATTGTGGAGATTTTATATCCCGGAGTGCCTGGTTTACTTTTCTTAATTTGTTCAATTTCAGAAAGGTAAATTGCTCCATTTTTAAATGGTGGTGGAGACTTCAAGGTACTGTCAACGATTTGATGGCCCAGAGCTCCATAAGTGCCTCGCTTCGGGTCGACATAGGTTAATGTCCCGGTTCCTTCCGTACGGTCTTTAAGGAAGGGAAGGAGGCGTTTTACGGCATCACTTTCCGCCATCACTTCAACCGAAGCGCCTTTTCGACTAATATTCATATTGACTTGTTCTTTTTTAACTTTTGTCATAACACGTTCAAATTCGCTGAGACTTATTATTTCAGTCCCATTGAGACGGTTGATGGAGTCGCCCGCCTTTAACCATTGTTCATTGTTAATCAAAACATCATTCGTGACATAAATACCGGACAAATTCATCTGAATTCCAATTGAATGTCCCATTGGGATAACCCGTTCACCGGATGAAGCGGAAATACTTTGAAACGGTTGGAAAAACAAAATCACGGCAAACGAAGCGGATAACATCAGTCGTTTACTCCATCCCATAGTTCACCTCCTCAGCTGAAAGATACTATTGGTATGTCCTTTCGGGTGAAACTTATGAGAGGTTAAATCATGAAAAAAAACGCATACTTGGAGTATGCGCTTAATTGCGAAAAGAAGTTTTACGTTCGTCGGCCATTGTTAGTAATTCGTTTGCATGTTGCAATGTCAATGGAGTTATTTCAGCGCCAGATAACATGCGGGATAACTCCTTCGTTCTATCTACATCGCTAATTTCAGTAACTGCGGTCGTTGTACGGTTTTCTTTCACTTCTTTCTTAATGAGTAAGTGATGATCAGCCATTGCAGCAACTTGCGGAAGATGAGAGATGCATAGAACTTGTGAATGAGTGGCTATCATTGCAATTTTATCTGCAATTGCCTGAGCGACACGTCCACTTACGCCCGTATCGACTTCATCGAAAATGATTGATGTGATACCTTGGTGTTTGGAAAAAATCGTTTTAAGCGCCAACATAATCCTCGACAACTCGCCGCCAGATGCAATTTTAACTAGTGGCTTCAATGGTTCCCCGAGATTTGTCGAAATTAGAAAAACCACGTCATCAAAGCCATTGCTATCATAACTTCCTACCGCTTTCCGATTGACGGAAACTTTGAATTTGGATTTTTCCATATGTAAATCTTTTAATTGTTTCATAATAGATTTTTCAAGTCGGAGAGCAGATTCTTGTCGGATAATGGATAATTCATTCGCTTCTACTTCCAAGTCTTTTTCAAGCTGAGCGAATTTTTCTTGCTCTTGACCGAGTCGTTCATCTCGATTAAGCAACTCATCAAGCTCATCTGCAATTTTTTCACGGTAAATAAGAATATCCTCAATTGTCGCTCCGTACTTCCGCTTTAACGATAAAAACAACGCAAGTCGATCTTCAACAATTTGTAGTCGTGTCGGATCGTATTCCATCCGGTCTATAATACTTTTCAATTCATGTGCAGTATCTTGCAATGAGTAGAAGCTTGATGAAACGACTTCAGCGTGTGTTTCTATACTTTTGTCAATTGAAGCAGCATCTTCCAAATCACTCATTGCGGATCCGACCCAGTCCAATGCATGATTGTCGCCGCTAATCGATTCGTAAGCAGTATTCAAACGCTCGAAGATTCTATTGAAATGTTGTAATTTCAACTTTTCCTCTTCCAACTCTTCTTCTTCTCCAATAACCAATTCCGCATTATCGATTTCTTTTAGTTGGAAAGAATATAGATCAATACGCTGCGCTATTTGTTGCTCATTTTCACTTGCCGCTTCAAGCTTGCGCTTCAATTTCGTGTATTGATGATAAACGTCAAGATAATTGCGGTGCGCTTCCGACAAATGTGCCCCCGCAAATTGATCGAGTAGATGAATATGCCGCTTTTCATGCATTAGTTCTTGATTATCATGCTGGCCATGAATATCTATCAATTGTGAGCCTATTTCTCTTAAAATTGCAATTGTCACTAGTTTTCCATTTACCCGGCAAGTCGTTTTACCATTAGAATTTAAATCACGTCTTAGAATAATACTACCTTCCTCGGATTCAATGCCGAATTCAGAAAGTTTTTCGAAGACGGGATGATGTTCATCATCAATTGTGAACATCCCTTCCAATTCCGCCTTTTTTGCGCCATGACGAATGAATTCCTGTGAGCCCCTTGCACCTGCAAGGAGCTGAACAGCATCAATGATGATTGACTTACCGGCACCCGTTTCACCAGTTAGGACCGTTAATCCTTCGTCAAAAGTTACTTCGAGATGCTCAATGATGGCAAAATTATGAATGGAAATGTCACTTAACATTCAATTACCACCTCCTTCATCGCACGTTACTTAAATGAGTCCTAATAGCCTATCTTTCACATCGACTGTCAACGACTCATCCCTGCAAATAATCATGCACGTATCATCACCGCAAATCGTTCCAAGCATTTCATCCCATCCTAAGTTATCGATGAGGGAACCGACTGCTTGAGCATTGCCTGGCAATGTCTTTAGGATGATAAAATGGCTGGCACTATCAATACCAACGAATGCATCCGTTAACATCCGGTGAAGCTTTTCCTCCGTATTGAATTTATGGACCGGCGGCAAGCTATATTTATAACGGCCATCTGCCAATGGAACTTTGATGAGATGCAGTTCTTTAATATCGCGGGAGACTGTTGCTTGTGTTACGTCTACTCCAGCATTTTTTAATTTCTCGACAAGCTGATCCTGCGTTTCCACTTCATCATTTGTAATGATTTCCCGGATACGCAGATGCCTTTGTCCTTTATTCAATACAATCACTCCCATGATTATTATTCACACCTTTCTTTAGGAATCACGTCAATGCTTCATACGCCTCAGTGATTAGTAAATTGAAATCCGACTCCTCGTAAGGGTTAACTGGTTCGTCTTCTGATTGTAAATGGAATAGAAACTCAATATTCCCTTCCCCGCCTGTTACCGGAGAATAGGAAATACCACGTAATGAAAATCCGTTTAGCTTGGAAGCTTCTGCAATCTTTTTCAATACTTCCAAATGAGTAGCCCTTTCCTTGACAACCCCTTTTTTCCCTACTTTATCTTTTCCGGCTTCGAATTGCGGTTTAACAAGTGCCACTACGTCTCCACTAAGCGCAATTATTTGCTTTAGCGGGGGCAGTATGAGTGTAAGCGATATGAACGATACGTCAATTGTGGCTACTTGAGGAGTCCCATTCACGAAGTGTTCAGGAACCGAATGCCGGAAGTTTGTTTTTTCCATTACGGTAACTCTCTCATCATTCCGGATTTTCCAGGCAAGCTGATTTGTTCCGACATCGAGCGCGTAGCAATGTTTTGCTCCATTTTGCAAAGCACAATCCGTAAAGCCACCCGTTGAAGATCCGATATCTAACACAATTTTCTCTTCAACAGAAACGTCAAACACTTCAAGAGCTTTTTCCAGCTTTAAACCGCCACGACTTACGTATTTCAAAGTAGTACCTTTAACTTCCAAGGGAGCGTCTGTCCGTATTTTTTCACCAGGCTTATCCATTCTTGTTTCAGCTGAAAATACGATGCCAGCCATGATGGAACGCTTTGCCTGCTCCCTAGTTTCCACGAGCCCCCTCTGTACAAGAAGAACATCGACTCGCTCTTTTCGTTGACTATTCGTCATACAATAATATCCCTTTCTAGACGAGGAGAACCTTTGACTGCACGTTCCATTGTCCTCACAACATTCTCCGCAGTCAAATCGATTTCCTCAAGCAATTTGTCGACACTACCATGCTCGATGAAATCATCCGGAATACCAATACGACTAATGGAAACATTTAAAGATACATCATGTGCATATTCAATGACACCACTTCCAAATCCACCAGCTAACGCAGCCTCTTCAATCGTGACTATCGGTTTGCCTGTTCTGAAAAGCTGATCGAGCATCACTGTATCCATAGGTTTAATGAACCTGGCATTGACCACTTTTACATGAATGCCTTTTTTCGCAAGCGTTTCAGCAGCTTCTAGAGCCATTGGAATGGTCGTTCCAAACGTTAAAATAGAACCGTCCGTACCTTCTCGTAATACTTCCCATGATCCGATAGGAATCGTTTTCAATTTTTCATCCATCACTACACCAAGACCATTTCCTCTCGGATATCTCATCGCAATAGGTCCATCATTGTATTCCAATGCTGTGTATACCATATGTTGTCCTTCATTTTCATCTTTCGGCATCATAATGACGAGATTCGGCATATGCCGTAAAAACGAAATATCATATACACCATGATGGGTTTCTCCATCCGCTCCAACAAGCCCTGCACGATCGATACCAATGAACACATTCAACTTCTGCCTAGTAATATCATGAAGCATTTGATCGTATGCTCGTTGCAAGAATGTCGAGTAAATCGCTAAAAACGGTTTCATCCCTTGTGTAGCTAAACCTGCAGCCATTGTTGTTGCATGCTGTTCCGCAATTCCTACGTCAAAAAATCGGTCTGGGAATTCTGCGGCAAAGGACTCCAGTTTTGAACCAACCGGCATTGCTGGTGTAATAGCTGCAATACGTTTGTCTTCTCTCGCAATTCCCCTAACAGTTTCAGCAACTAATCCACTCCAAGACGGTGCAGATGTCGGTGATTTGACGAAATCCCCGGTTTCAATCTT
This sequence comes from Sporosarcina sp. UB5, assembly GCF_050859005.1. Lineage (GTDB taxonomy): Bacteria > Bacillota > Bacilli > Bacillales_A > Planococcaceae > Sporosarcina. The sequence goes on along the minus strand of NZ_CP125984.1, from coordinate 2,564,242 downwards.
ATAAGGACCCGTACCATGCCAAGTGCCGATTTTATCATTTTCTGCCGGTGTATAACCTTTTCCTTTTTTCGTCAATACATGAAGAAGGACAGGCCCCTCCACCTTTTTCGCATACCGGAGATTTCTCTCTAAATCATTAAAATCGTGACCATCAATCGGCCCTAAATAAGTAAACCCGAGCTCTTCGAAAAACACGCCAGAAACGACAAGATATTTCAGGCTATCTTTCACTCGTTCAGCTGCAGCTGCTACTTTCCCACCGACTGCAGGGATTTTTTTCAGTATATATTCCAATTCATCTTTTACGCTATTGTATTTTCCTGCAGTCCTTAGTTTGCCTAGAATGTCGTGAAGCGCACCAACGTTCGGGGCAATCGACATTTCGTTGTCGTTTAAGATAACAATCATATTCGTTTTCAAGTGACCGATATGATTCAACGCCTCTAGTGCCATGCCTCCTGTCAATGCTCCATCGCCAATGACTGGAATGACATAGTTAGAATCACCTTGCATATCTCTTGCAGCCGCCATACCTAAAGCAGCCGACAGGGACGTGGAACTGTGACCCGTCTCCCATACGTCGTGCTCACTCTCTGACATTTTCGGGAAACCGCTTAAGCCTTTGTACTGGCGAAGCGTGTTAAATTGACCGGCTCGTCCTGTCAATATTTTATGCACGTATGCTTGATGCCCGACGTCCCAAATAATTTTATCTTTTGGGCTGTCGAAAAGTTTATGCAAGGCGATCGTCAATTCGACAACACCCAAGTTCGGTCCGATATGACCGCCTGTAACAGATAAATTTTCGATGAGAAATTCCCGGATTTCTTCTGCCAAATCCGTCATCTGTTTTTTATCAAGTCTTTTTAGAAAAGACGGATTCGTAATTTGAGTAAGATCCACTTCTATCACACACCTTCATAAATTGATTGCCGAGTAAGTCTTAGTAATGTTTTCATTATAACAAGAAGGTTCTACAATAGGAACTATTGGACCATTATCCGGTCAACGGGCGTTATAAACTTAATGTATATCATGTGTTTCTTTGAACGATATAATCAGCAAAAAGTTTCAACATGGAGTTTTCCTTCTTTAGAAAAGCGAGACTCTCGATTGCATCATGATAATAGTTATCCAGCTGTCGCTGTGCACCTTCAAGACCTAACAGAGAAGGATACGTTGACTTATCGCTAGTAGCATCACTATTTGCAGGTTTACCTAATTGTTCGGTCGTTGACGTTACGTCCAAAATATCGTCTTTTATTTGGAATGCTAGTCCTATGTTCTTCGCGTATTGGCGAAGCATCTGTAACTCGTCATCGCCTGCATCAGAAAGGATAGCGCCTGCTTCAATACAGAATGATAATAAAGCTCCAGTCTTATGCATATGTACTTCTTCAAGCTCCTGAAGGGAGAGCGCTGCTGTTTCCCCTTCCATGTCAAGTATCTGGCCTCCGACCATACCATTCGCACCCGAAGCATCTGCCAAAAGAGCGACCAGTTTAATAATCTGCTCTGGGTTTGTATGTTCCAACGAAGCTAAAATCCCAAATGCCCTTGTTTGCAATGCATCACCTGCAAGAACTGCTGCGGCTTCCCCATACACTTTATGATTTGTAGGTTTCCCTCTCCTGAAATCATCATCGTCCATACAAGGTAAGTCATCATGGATGAGAGAGTATGTATGGATGAGCTCAGCTGCACATGCCACTTTAAGCGCATCATCGGACATTTTTCCGAAATCAGCAAGGACTGCCAAGACGAGAAGTGGACGGATTCGCTTTCCACCTGCATTCACTGAATAAAGCATGGATTCTTTCAAGGATGAGGGAGCTTTTTCTAACTCGATCAATCGATTCAATTCTGCATCGATCAATGGCACTTTTTCTGAAATGAACGTCTGTAATTGTTTATCCATTTGAATCCCGACCTTTAGATGGATCGAACGGAGTCGATTGCCCATTTTCATCTATAATTGAAATTAACTGTTTTTCCGCATGTTGTAATTTTCCGTGGCAATATGCGGAAAGCTCCATTCCTTGCTTGTATAATGTGATGGCATCCTCTAATGGAACATCACCCGATTCCAATTTTTGAACAATGTCTTCCAACTTCGACATCGCTTCTTCAAATCGTAGAGTTTCCTCGCTCATTTCGTTTCCTCCTCATCCTTCATCGTAATTGACTTGACCTCAGTCTCTACAGTTCCATCTTTTAATCTAACGTGTAATGTATCGCCAACAGTAAGACCGACAACAGAATTGGATACATTTCCGTCTTTATACGTAATTGAAAATCCTCGTTCCATAACATTTAGCGGATTGAGCGCTTTCAATGTTCTGATTGTAGATCCAAATGTATCCGCCCTATTTTTCAATTCATTTTGCATTGTCCTTGTCATTCTTTCAGTCAATATCGATAGGGTTCGATTTTCTTCTTTTACCCGCTGAAGCGGGGAATAAAATGAAAGCATTCGGTTCAATCGGTCATGTTCTGCCTTCCTGTTTGCGGTTATTTCAATCTTGCTTCTAAGAAGCCGATCATCTAGCCCGCTCAGTTTTTCGGTGAATGGACGATATAACCTTTCAGGGAATTGTAACGGATAGGATTGCTGATATGTCGTCAGTCGCTTACGTTCATGTTTAATTTGATTCGAAAAAGCAATATATATTGAACGTTTCCGCTCTAATATTCTGTCGACTAACTCTTCTCTAGAAGGGACTGCAAGTTCAGCGGCGGCTGTTGGCGTCGGTGCTCTCATATCTGCTACGAAATCGGCAATTGTCGTATCCGTTTCGTGTCCAACAGCGCTAATAATTGGAATACGACAAGAAAAAATCGCTCTTGCAACTGCCTCCTCATTAAAAGCCCAAAGATCTTCTATAGACCCGCCACCACGTCCTACTATTACTACATCGATTGAACCATATGATTCCGCAAGTTCCAATGCCCGAACGATGGATGGCGCGGCCTGTGGACCTTGAACGATTGCCGGAAATAGGAGGATTTCGGCTAATGGATACCGACGTTGCAATGTGGAACAGATGTCCCGGATCGCAGCGCCGGACTGAGCTGTAATGACGCCGATTTTATTTGGTAAAGCTGGCAAACGTTGTTTCCAACGTGTATCGAATAGCCCTTCTTTTGCAAGCGTATTTTTCAATTGTTCAAAAGCAAGATATAATGCTCCGACGCCGTCCGGTTGCATTGATTGGACATAAAGCTGGTATTGACCGCTCGATTCGTAAACATTCACATCGCCAGTAATTAGGACATTCATCCCTTCTTCTGGCTTAAACTGTAAAGATGCTGCTGCGGAACGGAACATAGCTGACTGTATCCTACTTTTATCATCCTTCAGCGTGAAGTAAATATGCCCACTTGGGTGAATTTTCACATTGGAAAGTTCACCTTTCACAAATACTTTTCTTAAGTATGGATCGGCTTCGAATTTGCGTTTTATGTATTTTGTTAATGAATGCACGGATAGATGTTTTTCACTCAAAAAACTCACCTCCGGAGTTTCCGACGTATAGAAACGCTGTCTTTCCTCTGAAAAACAGCGCTGCTCTACTTCTATAGTCGTCTAGTAAAAGAATAGTCTGACTTAACTCGTCATTTACGATTGTCTTCTCGGCATGCCATTTCGGCACTTTGCAATGTATTCTTTAATAACATCGTAATCGTCATCGGACCAACACCGCCAGGGACAGGTGTAATAGCGGAAGCGATTTTCTTCGCTTTCTCAAAATCAACGTCGCCACATAATTTTCCATTCTCATCACGGTTCATACCGACGTCTATAACAACTGCACCGTCTTTAATATGTTCGTCCGTTACGAATTTCGCGCGGCCGATGGCAACAATTAAAATATCCGCCTGCTTCGTGAATGAAGGAAGGTCCTTCGTTCTTGAATGACAATATGTAACTGTGGCATTTTTTTGAAGAAGCAATTGGCCGATTGGTTTTCCAACGATGTTGCTTCTTCCTATAACGACAGCATGTTTTCCTGCAATTTCTACGCCCGTACGCTCCAGCATTTCCATAATGCCATGTGGCGTACAAGGTAGGAATGTTTCTTGTCCAATCATCATTTTACCTACGTTTTCAGGATGGAATCCGTCAACATCCTTACGAGGGTCAATCGATTGAATAACAAGATCTTCATTGATATGATCCGGCAAAGGGAGTTGGACTAAAATGCCGTGGATTGAGTCGTCATTATTTAACTTCTCTACATGAGCTAACAATTCTTGTTCAGTCACCGTTGCGGGCAATCTGATTAGCTCTGATTTCATGCCGACTTCCACACTGGACTTTTCTTTATTTTTCACATAAGTCTGGGATGCGGGATCTTCTCCAACAAGAATAACTGCAAGGCCTGGTTTGCAACCAGATGTTCCCAGAATGTCTACCCCATTTTTAATTTCACTTCTTAGCTCTTTGCCGATTTCAACACCATTTATCAATTTTGCAGTCATACGAGTTTCCTCCATCGTTTTAGTTTTCTTCGAATTTTGAGAGTACGCCGTTAACGAAACGGCCCGATTTTTCATCGCCAAATTGCTTACAAAGCTCAACAGCTTCGTTTAATATGACCTTATGGGGTACATCATCATGATATAACAGCTCATAAACTGCCATTCTTAGGATCGTTCTTTCGATTTTCGGCAATCTGTCTAACGACCAATTTTCAAGCTTTCCTGAAAGTTGCTCGTCCACTTCGTCGCGATGTTTAGTTGTTCCTTTGACGAGCGATTCATAGAATGGATTAATTGGCCGCTCCATTATATAGGGAATTGCTTCTTCAATCGACATATCCGTATTATCCAATTGAAAAAGCGTTTGAATCGCCTTTTCGCGTGCTTCTCTTCGTTTCATTCGTTAGTCTCCTCCACTACTGTGTCTCTTGGGCTTTATCATAGCATATTCGGTTGACGAAGATATAGCAGGACAAGTTGAAAAGCACCATCCAACGGACGATGCTTTTCAGATCATTCTGTTTCCACGGACGTATCAAAATCGATGCCGGTTATATGGACATTCACTTCTTCCGTTTCAAGCGAAGTCATATGATAGACAGCGTGACGGATCTGCGTTTGGATCTCCTTCGCCACAGAAGGGATCGAGTGGCCGTATTGGACGACGCAGTATACATCGATGACAAGCTTATCACCGGTCCAATCCGTCTTGACCCCTTTTCCATGAAACACTTTTCCAAACTTCTCTGCAACTCCGGTTGCAAAGTTACCTTTCGTCGTTACGACGCCGTCTACTTCGTTCGTTGCGATACCAATAATGACTTCAAGTACTTCAGGAGCCAGTTGAACGCGTCCTAAAACCTCGTCTCCCTTTGAACTCTTTCCTGCAAATGAAGGATTTGCCTTTTCAGCCATTCCACTTCTCCTCCCTCTCCTATGCATTTCTCTTAGACTCGATTATTCAACCTTGCTAAAAGCGTTTGCCCGATAGGTCACTTACTCCATAACTGAATACTTATCTAGGAACTTCGTATCAAAATCTCCTGATTTGAACACTTCGTGGTCCATCAAATTTAGATGGAAAGGTATTGTCGTATCGACCCCTTCAATAATGAACTCATCGAGCGCACGCTTCATTCTTGCGACCGCTTCCTCACGTGTATCAGCATGGACAATTAGTTTTGCCACCATGGAATCGTAGAATGGCGGGATTGTATACCCTGTATACATCGCCGAATCGACCCTAACTCCAAAACCGCCTGGCGGCATATACATTGTTACTTTTCCAGGTGAAGGCATGAAGTTTTTAGATGGGTTTTCTGCATTGATTCGACATTCGATTGACCAACCGTTAATTTTAATATCTTTTTGACGGAATGAAAGTTTTTCACCTGCAGCCACTTTCAACTGCTGTTGAACGAGGTCAATTCCGGTAATCATCTCAGTTATCGTATGTTCAACTTGTATGCGGGTGTTCATTTCCATGAAATAAAATTCATCGTTAATATGATCGTAAATAAACTCGACAGTCCCGGCCCCTCGATAGTTTACGGCTTCAGCTGCTTTGACAGCAGCGTCCCCCATTTTCTCGCGCATTTTCGGAGTAATGGCAGGTGAAGGAGCTTCCTCGACAAGCTTTTGCATTCTTCTTTGAATGGAGCAATCACGCTCTCCTAGATGGATTGTGTTGCCATGCTTATCTGCAAGCACTTGTACTTCAACGTGTCGGAACTCTTCAATATACCTTTCAAGATATACGCCTGGATTACCGAACGCTGCGGCTGCTTCCTTCTGTGTGATTTTAATGCCATTCGTCAGTTCATCTTCATTTCTAGCAACCCGGATGCCTTTACCGCCTCCGCCAGCTGTCGCTTTGATGATGACCGGAAAACCGATTTCTTTCGCCACTTTCAGTCCTTCAACTTCATCGGCGACAATACCATTCGATCCAGGGACAATTGGAACGCCTGCTTGTTTCATCGTTTCCCTCGCTACGTCTTTTGTTCCCATTCTAGAAATTGCATCCGCAGTTGGACCGATAAATTCAATATTCACTTCTTCACAAAGTTCTGCAAAGCTTGCATTTTCAGCTAGGAATCCATAACCTGGATGAATTCCGTCACAACCTGTCATTTTGGCGATGCTTATAATGTTAGAGAAATTCAAGTAGCTGTCTTTCGAAAGCTTCGGGCCGATGCAATACGCTTCATCAGCAAGTTCGACATGCAGCGCTTCTCGGTCCGCTTCCGAATAAACGGCAACTGTTTGAATATCCAATTCCTTGCATGCTCGGATAATCCTTACCGCGATTTCACCCCGGTTTGCAATTAACACTTTTTTCATTTTCATATTCCCCCTCACTTCTGTTTAACAAGGAAGAGAGGCTGTCCATATTCGACCAATTGACCATCTTCCACTAGGATCTCCACGATTTCCCCAGCAACTTCCGCTTCGATTTCATTAAAGAGCTTCATCGCTTCAACAATGCAAACGATTGAATCCGCTTTAACGGAATCACCTATTTGTACGTAAGGATCCGCATCTGGTGATGATGCCTTGTAAAATGTACCAACCATCGGAGATGTAATTTTATGCAACGATGGATCGTTTTCAGCAGTAGATGAATCTGCCTTTTGCTCTCTGTTCTCTTGTTCTGCAGGTGCTTGTTCTGCTGATTCTTTTCTTGTCTCTTGGACAGTCGGTTGAACTTGCTGAACGTTCTCTTCTTTACGTTGTTCAACTTGAACCGGGTATTGTTGAGCACCGTTCGCTTTTTCTAATTTGATTTTTGTACCTTCTGATTCAAATGTAAATTTCTCAATGGATGATTGATCGATTAGTTTAATGATTTCACGGATTTCTTGGATTTTCAACATAACAATTCTCCTGACTCAATTTTATTTATATACCTCCTCCTTATTTTAGACGTTTTTCACCCATATTGAAATAGATATACTGGATTTACTATGAAATACTATAAATAAATAAGAAAAAGACCCATTTAGGGCCTCTTTTAAACGTTATTCCATAAAGACGACTTGAACAGTACGCGCATCTTCCCAACTCGTCATTACATATTGTGTAATTTCCGCAGCCATTTTTGTAGAGTGTCCGCCATCTTCAGATATTACAGACACGGTCACTTTGCCGTCATCCTTTCGCACAAACGCTTCCGGATATCCTAACGCTTTTATTTGAATTTCCATTAATGTTTCAGCGGAAGTGCGTTTGATTAATTCTTCCATCTCATCGTACGCTGCACTTCTTTCTTCAGCCGTCAAATCCGCTGAAAGCATTTTGTCCGTCAATTGAGCCTTCAAATGGCTTCTTTCATTTTGGACTTCCATTCTCATTTCTTCGAATAACATCGAGTCTGCATAGACGGTTTTCGTTTCGCCTTCAGCTTCTCCTGGTTTTGAAACGGTTACTGCATCATTATCTCCAAAAATTGCCATTCCATCTAAATCCATCGGAGCTTCATTTTTCCAATAGTAGATTGAGATGACCGCTACAAGACTTAGTAAAGTTAAGAACCATACTGTTCGTTTATTCGCTTTCAACATGTATCCCCCTTTTCATTTCTTCGACGACTATACGATGTTCAGGCAATTGAAGGACCGTCGACAAGATTCGAGTTAATTCGTTTTTCGTTCTAGGATTGTCCGCTCCTTCCGCAACGACTAAAACTCCTTGGAGCGGATTCTTCTTTGCTGATGAGGATCCGGAGCCCGAAAAATAACCGGATAATGGGCTTGGCTCTTCTGTTCGATCGTAATGGAAGTGGATGAACACTTCCCCAATCCCTTCTATCTTCATTAATGCTTGTTCAAGCTGTGCTGCTTCCCGGCTCTCCTCCCCTTTCCCTTTCTCCCCTCCCATCGAACCAATCGTTGAATTGATGAAAATAACGAAGATCGCGAGCAGCGTCCCGATGAAGAGCATATGAATATTTCGTTTAGATTTTTGCATATGATCACCATTTCATCCCTTCAAGCCGGATATGGTTCGTGTTATCTATGTTGCATAGTATGCTTGTTCAGAAGAGGCTATGACCAAAAATTCTCATGATGGAATGAATGATCCAAATTCCCATCGCTATTTTTATAAGTGGAAGAAACTCCTTCTCCCTCTCCTCAGGCAGCAATAATAATAAAACGGAGGACAATACAGTGATGAATAATACGCCAGTCAAAAACTCCAGCACGCCATCCCTCATTTCACTGCAGTTATCAATTTAACAAGGATGACAGTAAACAGTGCCGTATAAATGAATGCAAATGCGACGAGAAATGAGACTGCACAAAGGACGAATAACGTTTTCCCGATATCATCGAGTATTCCTGTTATATCTTCGTCCGCGAATGGTTCGATAAGCGCAGCTGTCCATCGGTATAGAAATCCGGTCAATAGCGTCTTTAACGTCGGCATTAAAGCTACCGACCATATCGTAAAAATTAGCCATGCTCCAATAAAAACGCTTGCACCTGATGAATAACGCCCGATTGCACCTAAACTATCCGTCATGAAAGAACCGATTAGAGGAACGTTTTGACGGATCAACTCTTTGATCGGCTCACTCGTTACACCTGTCAATGCCCATGAAATTGTGCCGCTTGCAGTAATGAAAATAGAATATGCGGCGACTAGAGCTGAAACAAGTCCAAGCAAGGTACTCCTGAGCAAGTCCGCCATCTTCGTGAATGGAATTGCCGGATGGAATCTTGAAACGATGTCAAACAGCATGGCCGCAGACAGTAGCGGAATAAGGATTTTATCCGAGAGGATCACCGCCCCGTTTGCAAACAACAGCATGGCAGGCTGGAAGTTCAGCATAGTAAATGAACCTCCGGAAGCTAAAATACTAGCGGTCAACAACGGATAAATAGAAATGAACATCGTTGCGATCGTTTGCGTAATCGATCGAATTATTTGCAAATGTTCATATGCAGGGAAAAGGACGACGGTAAGTACGATGAAAAACAAGAAAGTTCTCGTCCATCTGCGGAATGAAGGAAAAAGAAAATCAAGTAGTAATGCCATGAAAGTTGAGATAATGACAATAATGAAACTTGATAGGACTGTCCCGATTACGGATTGGAGCATAGGCATCATGGATTTTTCATCCGATCATTTAATGATAAATTTGGAGAGCGTGTCAAGCAGCGTCGATAACTGTGGGAGCCAAAGTGATAGAATGGCAATTTTAACAGCCAAATGCGCAATTTTTGCAATCGATTCATATCCCGCTTCGGCCACATGTTTTGCAATTAATTCAGAGAAATAAAACAAAAAGACGCTTCCGATCAAAAGCTTTGCATAGGGGCCTGGCATCGGCTCAAATAATTGTAAGAAAGTTTTTCCGAAAGGTATGAGGATTGTGATACCGACGTACGACAGAAAGAAAAAGAAAATAGCTGCATAAATGATTGGCTGCAAACTCTTGGAAGCGAAAGACACGATAAGAAGAAGGAGATAAATGACGACTAGTTGGAAAAGCGTAACCATTAGAATGCTAAAGAGAGCCATTGAAAGAACTCGGCAATTTCCGAAAAGAAAATCCTAAGGAAGCGGAGCATTTCGGCGGCTATATAAATGTAGGCTACAAAGAAAAGAAAAAAAGAGAACTCCTTCTTACCGGTTTGTTCAAAGAAGACATGAAGAAAGCCAATAACCAATCCAATGCCGGCAATACGTAATAAATCATTCAATTCCATTTCGGGTTCCCCCTTCATGAACAACTTATGAAAGGCTGAAGGGAAATATGATGTAGTTTCCAAGGAAAATAGATTTCCGCCACAGAAAAAACACTCCGATTACCTATAAAGGTGTCGGAGTGTTTTTTTGGAGAATTACGCTCTTGAAACGTATTCCCCTTCTTCAGTATTGATGATTAATTTATCGCCAACGTTGACGAAGAATGGTACTTGGACGACAAGACCGGTTTCCAATGTAGCCGGTTTTGAACCACCACTTGCCGTGTCGCCTTTAATGCCAGGTTCAGTTTCAGTTACTTCAAGTGTAACAGTTACAGGTAGTTCAACGCCTAGAATTTCATCTTTAAATGAAACAACGTGAACTTCCATATTCTCCCTCAAGTAATTCAATTCTTCTTCAATTTGTGCTGAAGGCAACTCAATTTGCTCATATGATTCATTGTCCATGAAAACATGGTCATCACCGTTTGCATACAAGTATTGCATACGACGGTTATCAATTTGTGCCTTTTCAACTTTCTCACCAGCACGGAATGTTTTCTCATTCACATTACCTGTACGTAAATTACGTAGTTTTGATCGGACGAATGCTGCACCTTTTCCAGGTTTAACGTGTTGGAAATCAATGACGCGCCAAATGTCCCCTTCAAATTCAATTGTTAACCCTGTCTTAAATTCGTTTACAGAAATCATACTATTTCCTCCATTATGTTCGTTATAGGATGATTAGTTCTTTAGTTGAATGCGTCAAACGGACATTGCCGTCCTCAGTGATAAGTATATCATCCTCAATACGGACACCGCCAATTCCAGGTAGGTAGATGCCGGGTTCGACAGTTACGGTCATATTCGGTACGAGAACCGTTTCGGAACGGAATGACAATGCCGGCCCTTCATGCACTTCCAATCCGATGCCGTGGCCCGTCGAGTGTCCGAAAGCATCCCCGTATCCTTTTGACTTAATGTAGTCTCTAGCGATCGCATCCGCTTCTATACCTGTCATACCCGGTTTAATCTTTTCTAAAGCCAGTTCTTGCGCTGCAAGGGTCACTTCATAGATTTCTTTCATTTTTTCGGAAGGCTCACCTATCGCGACCGTCCGGGTGATGTCTGAAATATATCCATTGTAAAGCGCTCCGAAATCCAAAGTGACAAGTTCACCGGATTGGATCACTTTGTCCGATGCGACGCCATGCGGCAATGCACCGCGTTCTCCTGAGGCAACAATCGTATCAAATGAAGATGAAGTTGCACCTTGTTTTCTCATGAACATTTCAAGTTCGTTTGATACTTCAAGTTCAGTTACGCCAGGTTTGATGAACGTGCAAATATGTGTAAAGGCATCATCTGCAATTTTTGCTGCTTGCTTCAAGATTTCGATTTCATCGGCTGACTTTACCGTACGAAGTTTTTCAACGATGCCGGATACCGCTTTTAATTCCGCATCAACTTTCTCATTATAGTATTCGTATGTGCCAAATGAAACATAATCTTTTTCGAAGCCTAATGTTTTGATTTTCATCTGCTCTACTTGCTTGGCTACTTCATCAATGATCGTTTTTTCATGTTTGACGATACGAAAACCCTGTACTTGCTCAGCCGCCTGTTCCGTGTACCTGAAATCGGTGATGAATACGGCGTCGTCAGCTGATATGACTGCAACACCTGCACTTCCTGTAAATCCAGTTATGTAACGTCGGTTATATGGATTCGTCACCAATAGCGCATCTAAACCGTTTTCTTTCAATGCTTCACGCAATTTCGCCAACTTCATAGCTTTACCCCTTTTCTTCGGAGAAGGAAAGCTCGGAGTGCAAGCTCATAACCATTTATGCCAAAGCCGGACATTTGACCGATGCACACCGGTGCGAGCATCGAAGTGTGTCTGAACGGCTCTCGACTATGTATATTCGAAATATGAACTTCGATGACCGGAACATCGACGGAAGCGATTGCATCCCGTAATGCAATACTCGTATGTGTATAAGCTCCTGGATTGAAAATGATCCCATCACATCCGGCATCTTCAGCTTCGTGGATTTTATCGATCAATGCGCCCTCGACATTTGATTGATAAAAAGTGATGTCAATGAGCTCCTTTTCAGCAATCGATTGTAGGTGTTGTTCAACATCTGTCAACGTTTCCGCACCATAAATCCCAGGCTCCCTTTTGCCTAGCCGATTCAAATTAGGTCCATTCAGAACAAGCAGTCTCACAGCTATACCATTCCCCTCACCATTTTCTTCCCTATTTTATCATATCGTTCCAATGGCGCAACCTATTTTATTCGTCAGTCGAAAGTATTCTTCATATAGACCGCCGTACCCGCGATGAACCTGCTCACGATTGCTATGATCGAAAAGAACGGAATAGACAACTTCTTGACACCTTCCGGAAACGTCTGTGGCGAGTAGATAATCCACTCAATGGCAATTGCTGCAATAATGCTAACAGTAATCGCAGTAATTGCTGGTGGTATATTTGCAGTAGCTCTCGACAGTGCATAAAATAGTCCGAACACAATGAAGAGGATAATGAATAAGATCGCCCACTTCCATCCCTCGTCTGACGAACCGAACAATAGCCACTTTTTCCCCCATCCGACAGGTGACCATTTGATGAAATTGAAAAATTGAAGAAACTTTAATGCGCCTGTTGTGAATAACGCTGCGATAATCGTCGTCCATACCATTGTTTTATTGAACATCTCGAACCCTCCTTATGATGAGTGTCGGAAAATAGGTTCTTTTTTAAACCTTAATGGTGGAGACAACAGCTAATTTTTTGTACAATAGTATGATAAGTTATTTGCTATACTAATATTGAGTAACTCATTAATCAATATTTGTTTTTCATTTGAATAAGAGAAGGTGTTGGTAATCCATGTCTAAAAAACAGCAACGGCCGGCATATGGTGGGCAAGCGCTCATTGAAGGCGTTATGTTCGGCAGTAGAAATCATACAGTGACCGCCATTCGGCGCAAAGATGATTCACTTGATTATTTTTATGTTCCTAAAGAGCAGAAGCCGCTCTCCTCGAAATTGAAAAAGATCCCTTTTGTTCGTGGGATTGTCGCTTTAATCGAATCCGCAGGGATTGGATCGAGACATTTGACGTTCGCAAATGAGCGTTATGACGTCATGCCCGGTGAAGAAGCGGAAGCGAATCGTGAGGAATCTTCCAAGCTATCTCTGGTCATCGGTGTCGCTGCAGTCGGAGTTCTCTCATTTTTGTTCAGTAAGTTCGCGTTTACATTAGTTCCGGTGTTTTTAGCGCAAATGCTTGAATTTATGGCACCTGGAAAAACAGCCCAAATTTTACTGGAAAGCTTTTTTAAACTCTCATTATTGTTGTTGTACATTTCTTTAATTTCCATGACTCCTATAATTAAACGTGTTTTCAAATACCATGGGGCTGAACATAAGGTGATTAACGCTTTCGAAAATGGACTTCCTCTGACAGTTGAAAATGTCCAAGCTCAATCCCGTTTGCATTACAGATGCGGCAGTAGTTTCTTGCTCTTTACCGTCATTGTTGGGATGTTCATTTATTTCTTAGTTCCAGCTGAACCTTTGTGGTTTAGGGTTGTTAACAGGATTCTATTGATTCCTGTCGTAATTGGTATATCTTTTGAAGTATTACAGTTTACGAACAGCTTGCGTAACATTCCGGTGTTGAAGTATTTAGGGTATCCCGGATTATGGCTTCAGTTGTTGACGACAAAAGAGCCTGAAGACGATCAGGTAGAAGTGGCAATCGCCTCTTTCAATAAATTGCTCGAAATCGAAGAGCAAGGAATCGAAAATGTCGATATTTTAAACTCAACCGACACAAAAGTACAAGATTCAACAGTTCCTGTTAATTAATAAAAGGAAGTGCCCCGATAGTTGTGGCACTTCCTTTTTTAGGTTTTAAATAAAATGTTGGTTGGGATGACGCAATCTGTACGTCACCCTTACATTTAGGTTTCGCTATGAAAAATGTTGATTTGCGCTACAGGCGGACGCTTTCCGCGGGCACGGCTTCAGCCGCTTCCCTCGCTGCGCTCAGTCCAGGGTCTTCAGCTCGTGCTGTTCCCGCAGGAGTCGCCGCCTTACGCTCCAATCAACGAATCCCTCTTAATCTAATAAGAGAAAACCCCGCTTTTATTTCTTCCATCGATCAACAAACTAACCCGTTACCGATAAATGGTTTTTTAATAAATGCATCCGTTTGTTAAAATGGGTCATGATGAACTTTCCAAAATATATTCCCGGATAAGCTGCAGCATCTTCTCTTGCATCTCCTCATTATTTTTATCCTTTTCAATTAAATAGCCGGCGTGATAAATGTAACCATTGTAATAAGCGTAAAATTCATCCGCAGTTGTTCCAACAACTCCTATCTTTTTTTCCGCTTCATTATATTCGTAGTATCTATACAGCAGCGCACTATTTGTTGTACGCACTTGCTGGTAAATCGGCAAGTCTTCCGTCAAGCGTCCTTTTATTAATTTATTTCCCACCAAATCTATTTCGTATGAAATATCATGACCTTCCAAAGGATTTCGATCGCTCTCCGTCATGGAAATGATAAAAAACTCATCCGTATTCCCGTACTCGTTCTTACCAATGTAACTGATTTGAACTTGGCTTATCTCCTTTCCTTCATTGTTCGTAGAAGTTACGAAGTAGACTTTTCCCTCTTTGACCCTAAAAGGTAAGCTATCTAAATCGATTGGGTGTATAACTTTTTTCATTTCATCAGGCAGAGAAGAAGACTGCACCTCATTCATCGCTAGAGGTTTGTAGAATTTACTGTTTTTCCTTTCTTTTAGCCCATCGTATGAATGAAAATACTCACTAAACGTGAGATTATTACCTTTTACTTTTTCTAGGTTTGTTTGATTAGTAGAGCATCCAAACAAAAGGAACACCATAAAAATAATCGGACATGCTTTTTTAAGTATTTTTTTCATAAACATGACCACCTCCTGACCCTTAACATTTCATACAATAAAATGGCTCACTTCTGGCTTGACGTCATCGAATAATACCCTCTATTACTGAGTACTTTAAAGTTATTTAAAGTACAGAAGGATAGTATGTTTTATTTACGACTATAAACACCGCTACAGCCACTACTATAATGCCCATGACAATTCCAACCTGTTTCATACATCCCCCCTGTGTATTAAATCAAATTGATATAGTTCTTCTTGAACAAGAATGAAATCACTATCACGTTTACTATACCAAATATTTCAAACAATAACTTAGTGAAATCATAAGAAAATAGAAAAAACAGGTAAAGAAAAACAATTGTTTTTCTTTACCTGTTTTATTTCGTCGACTTATTTTATTATAAACCGCATTTCAATTGTGCGTTACAGTTCGTGCATGTGTTGCAGCCGCCCATTTCCTCGACGGTCCCTTGTCTACATACAGGGCATGTATCGCCGACTTCTGAACCGATTGTGACGTTAGTCGAACGCAAGTCCTGAATCGTATTTACGAGTACAACTTTTCGTTGTTCGACAACTTCTTCAACATAATCAGAGTCCATTTGATTTTCTTCGGCTTTTAACGTCAGCACTTGTGAGTCACGGCTGCCGTCCACATACACAGTGCCGCCTTTCGCTCCGCCTTTGTATAGACGCTCGTAGACGCTTTCCACCTGCTCGACTGTATAGCCGCGCGGTGCGTTTACTGTTTTAGAAATCGAGCTGTCAATCCAGCGCTGGATGATGCATTGTACGTCTGCATGCGCTTCTGGTGCGAGGCTCATTGATGAAATGAACCAGCTTGGTAAATTGTCCGGATCTGCTTCTGGGTTACGTTGTAAATATTCCTCTACGATTCCAGCTTTTACCTCGATGAATTTGCCGAGGCGTCCACTTCGGTAATACGTAAACGAGAAGTAAGGTTCAAGGCCTGTAGAAACTCCAACCATCGTTCCAGTGGATCCCGTTGGTGCGACTGTCAACAAATGGGAGTTCCTAATTCCGTGTTCGAGAATTGATTCACGGATATCTTCCGGCATTTTTTTCATGAATCCTGTGTTGATAAATGCTTCGCGGAGCGCTTTCGTTTCTTCGTCAGTCTTGCCGACAAGGAACGGGAAGCTTCCTTTTTCTTTCGCAAGTTCAATCGATTCGCGGTAAGCCGTTGTCGCAATTGTTTCAAACACTTTGTCGACGAGTTCGTTGCCTTCTTCTGATCCGTACTCTTTTTCACAATAGATGAGAAGATCAGCAAGACCCATGACGCCAAGTCCTACACGGCGTTCACCAAGGGCTTGTACTTTATTTTCTTCAAGGAAATAAGGTGTCGCGTCGATGACGTTGTCCTGCATACGAACACCTACACGTACGGTTTCCATCAATTTTTCATAGTTTACCGTTTTTGTTTCTTTATCCGCAAATTCAGCAAGGTTTACAGCAGCTAAATTACAGACACTATAAGGAGCAAGTGGTTGCTCTCCACACGGGTTTGTTGCTACGACTTGCTGGCCGTATGCTTTAGCGTTTGTTTCGTTGTTTGCATTATCGATAAAGAAAATACCAGGCTCCGCGGAATACGTTGCGCAAATGTTAATTAGATCCCACAATGCGCGTGCTTTGATTGTCCGGTAAACACGAACTTCATATCCAAGACGCTCCCATTCACGTACATCTCCGACCTTATGCCATTCCTTATTGTACGTCGCCATTTCCTCAGGTGAATAATTTTCAACTGCAGGGAAACGAAGCTCATAATCAGCGTCCTGCTCTACTGCTTTCATGAAGTCATCTGTCAATGTGACGGAAATATTCGCACCAGTCAGGAACTCTGGATTGTGTACAGAATATGTTCCACCGTCACGCAATTTAGTCTCCGCGTCTTTTAAGATCGCTTCGTTGAAACCGCCCATACCAGGGATTGTCCGATAGTTGAGGATTCCTTGGTACATCGCTTCCTCTTGTGCAGTAAGCGGCTTGAATTTCAGCTTTTCATTTGCAAGCTTCTTGATCATTTCATCTTCTGTATGTTCGAGAAGATAACGTAAAATCCTCGGATTTTGCATTTTCGAAATGATAAATTCGCAAATATCAGGATGCCAGTCCGCCAGCATGATCATTTGTGCCAAAAATTTCTAGTTACGTTGATTCGCTACATCAACTCTCCAAGTCACCTTAGAGTTCAGACCATATCTTGTACCCTTAAAGAGTACCCTCGCGCTTCGGGATTGCTTAATCCCTACTCTACTCGCTTCCACAAAAGTGTGCTTTCGATGGCCGTTGAACCTTCTCCATTCGACAGGAGCTTGGCTGCTGATTGTCTTTATCCCCTCATCGTTTTCAAGCATTCACGCTTACCGTTTCCAGTTACGTTGTAGCCGACAAGTCATAAAAGAGTTTCCAGCAATTCACGAGGTTTATTTATAGACGAGGCACACAAATTTACCACGTCTTGATCCGCCTTGTTCGACAAGATGTGTCAATTTCGCAATGTCGTCAAGCCACGATACTGAACCGGACGATTTACCATTGACGCCTCGTGCAAGCGTGTTGCGCGGTCGCAATGTCGAACCGTTCGTTCCAACGCCGCCGCCACGGCTCATAATCTCCATTACTTGTTTACGGTGATCGGATATGCCTTCACGGGAATCCGCCACGAACGGCATGACGTAACAGTTGAAAAATGTCACTTCCGTATCAGATCCAGCCCCGTACAATACACGACCCGCTGGAATGAAGTTCATTTTAGACAGTTGTCCATAGAACCGCTCGAATGAAGCATTCCGTTGCTCTTCCGTCTTTTCAACAGATGCGAGCCCTGTCGCATTTCGTTTTGCAATCTGCTCATAAAATACTTCAAGCGGTTTTTCGATAACGTCAATCGGTCTTGTAATGATCCCCGATTCCTGTTCCACTGGATTGTCGATTGCAGTTCGGTATTCCTTTTCAATCCAAATATCCGCTTTTCGATTTTTTTCATCAAGTGCTGTAATGAACCCAAGACCCCTTGCCGGAAACTTCGGGTCCTCCTTTACCGTCAATACGACGAAATCACCGACTTTCAGCGTTTTCTTTTCAGTATCCTTAAAAGAATAACGATCGATCATGACGAGACGGGATACACCACTATGCTCGATTTTCATATCTTCTGTTATTGGATGCACTTGCGGGAATCCAGCAATATCTGCATTCAACCGCGCCTTATTCAGAGTCGGCTCTTGATGTTTAGATACAACAACCATTTACGCATCCTCCCTCTTATATATTTTACCAACACAACATGTTGTGTTGTTTCTATCCCCTAATCTACTACATATTGAAACCTGCCGCAATGGTAAGATTTATTGTCATTTTACGGAGGTTGATATTATGCGATTCAACTCGAAAAATAATTCAAAAGTTCTACTGTCATTTCCTAAAAGTCCAGTCTTTATTCGCATATTTTTTCCGTTCGATTTCTTTTACAAATAAGTGTTGTTCTTCCGTAAGTTCCATCGGTTGAAGAATGATATCCAAAGCTGTTTCAAAACCTTTCGCAAAAGCGTCTACACACTCTTCCATTAAGATAACACGGTCTGTCAATCGATTGATTGCAACCGCTTTTTCAGGCAGAATTTCACGCATACGCTTACGACTTTCTTCGGACTCAAACTTAAACAAAGATACCAATTTGTCTTCGTCCAAACCTAAGAGGATTGCCCCATGTTGTAAAATCACACCTTTCTGCCTAGTTTGAGCGCTTCCCGCCACCTTCTTCCCTTCCACGACGAGTTCATAAGAGCTTGGGGCATCGAAACAAACAGCGCTTTTCGGCATTTTCATGTGATCGTTCTGCTCTTTTGACTTTGGCAATGAAAATTCAGCATGTAGACCGAGGTTACGGAAGCCTTCCAAAAGCCCCCCAGAAATGACGCGATAGGCTTCTGTGACAGTTTCCGGCATTCCAGGATATTCTTCAGTAACAATCACGCTATATGTAAGTTCATGTTCGTGCAGGACTCCTCTTCCACCGGTCGGCCGACGTACGAAACCGAGGCCATGCTTTTCGACCGCTTCCATATCAATTTCTTTTTCGACTCTCTGGAAGTAGCCAATCGATAAAGTTGCAGGCTCCCATTCATAAAATCGTAGAACTGGTCCAATCTCTCCCCTACTGTGCCATTCGAGTAGTGCCTCATCAAGTGCCATATTGTAGGAAGGTGAACACTTACCTGAGTTAATAAAATGCCATGGAGTTTGTGCCAAACTACAATTCCCCTTTCATAATAACGTTTTTCATTTTAACATCCCTATGTCTATTTGTGTCGAACTTTTTCACACACAATATCTTCATCGTATCATGAACAGCTCGCTCAAATAAGTATTGATTTTTTAAAAGTTACAGCATATGGTTTTGGCATGTTCGAAAAAAATCATTCCCATTGAACATACGCCTCTCATTCTATATAATGGAGCTAAATATCGAAGGGGGAAAAGCGGTTGTGAATTACTATGTTTTAGGTGCAGTTGTACTAATTTTGATTTTATACTTCGTCATTATGATGCTGCGTCTTCGAAAAGCGGTAACGAATTTGACGCAAGAGCAGTTTATCGAAGGATATCGGAAAGCTCAATTGATTGATGTGCGAGAGCCAAAAGAATTTGAAGCAGGACATATTTTAGGTGCCCGCAATATTCCATATTCACAATTCCGTCAACGTTACAAAGAGATCCGTCCCGACAAACCGGTCTATTTATATGATCAAAATACCGGTAAAAGTTCTCGTGCAGCATTGTTCCTTAAGAAAAAGGAATATACTCAACTTTACCAACTACAAGGCGGCTTCCGCACGTGGACAGGCAAAGTAAAAAGCAAATAAGCATACTTCAAAACAATAAAGGAGAGACCCTATTACGGGGCCTCTCCTTTCTTTATTCTATTTAAACATTCACAAGCTCTTCTTCTTTAATGTAGCGCAATACAGGTTGACGAGCCGCTTTCGTCTCATCAAGACGACCGATGACCGTCGTATGAGGTGCCTCCTGAACAATTTCAGGATTTTCTTCGACTTCGTTTGCAATTTGGATCATTGCATCGATGAACGCATCAAGCGTCTCCTTCGACTCTGTTTCCGTCGGTTCAATCATAATTGCCTCTTCAACGTTCAGAGGGAAGTAGATCGTAGGCGGATGGTAGCCGAAATCGAGCAAGCGTTTTGCCATATCCAACGTCCGTACACCTAATTGCTTCTGACGGCGTCCCGATAATACGAATTCGTGCTTACAATGTTGTGTGTAAGGCAGGTCGAAATAAGGCTCTAGTTTGCGCATCATGTAGTTCGCATTCAATACCGCGTTTTCCGTAACAGCTTTCAAGCCATCTGGACCCATTGAACGGATGTATGTGTATGCACGTAAATAGATACCAAAGTTTCCATAGAACGGCTTCACACGGCCGATCGATTGAGGAATGTCGTAGTTAAATGTATAACGGTCTTCTTCCTTTACAAGGATTGGTTTCGGTAAGAATGGAGCCAATTCCGCCGTCACACCTACTGGGCCTGAACCTGGACCACCGCCACCGTGAGGACCTGTAAAAGTCTTATGCAAGTTCAAGTGTACAGCATCAAAGCCCATATCTCCTGGACGCGCTTTTGCCATGACAGCATTCAAGTTCGCTCCGTCATAATACAACTTCCCGCCTACGCCGTGTACAATTTCAGCCATTTGAAGGATTTCTTCCTCAAATAGCCCTAGCGTATTTGGATTTGTTAGCATAAGCGCAGCTGTATCCGGTCCGACTTTTGCTTTCAAATCTTCAATATCGACAAGTCCAAATTCATTTGACTTAACTGTAACTGTGTCAAAACCAGCAACCGTTGCGGATGCAGGGTTTGTACCATGAGCAGAGTCCGGAACGAGTACTTTCGTTCGATGGCCTTCCCCATTCGCTTCGTGGAAAGCGCGAATCATCATAAGAGCCGCCCATTCTCCATGTGCACCTGCAGCAGGTTGAAGCGTTACTTCAGCCATTCCGGTAATTTCGGATAAATGTTCTTGTAGATCATACATCATTTCCATTGCACCTTGTACAGTCGATTCATCTTGCAATGGGTGAATATTTGCGAATCCAGGGAAACGAGCTACAGCTTCGTTTATTTTCGGATTGTATTTCATCGTGCACGAGCCGAGCGGATAGAAGCCCGTATCAACCCCGTGGTTACGGTTGGATAGAGCTGTATAGTGTCGCATAATATCTAGCTCCGAAACTTCAGGAAGTTCAGCATCCTCTTCACGAATGTATCCATTTGGCAAATGACTGGAAAGATCGATTTCAGGCACATCAAGCTCAGTTAAGCTATAGCCAATTCTGCCTTCTTTCGTCAATTCAAAAATGAGCGGTTGGTTATCTTTATGCATGAAGGGCCTCCATTTCCTGCACTAATGCATCGATTTCTTCTTTTGTACGTTGCTCAGTAACTGCAAGTAAAGCATGATTAGCAAGTTCAGGGTATGTCAAACCGAGGTCATAGCCACCAATGATTCCTTTTTCAAGAAGCTTTGCATTCACTTCTTGAACAGGCTGTTTGCAGTCTACAACAATTTCATTGAAATGTGCACCACTGTACTTTACTGTAAATCCTGCTTTTTCAAATGCGCTTTTCGCATAAGCAGTTTTTGCGATATTTTGATAAGCAATCTCTTTTACGCCGGCTTTTCCTAAAGCGGTCATCGCTACAGAAGCAGCAAGCGCATTTAACGCCTGATTTGAACAAATATTGGATGTCGCTTTATCGCGACGGATATGTTGCTCACGCGCCTGAAGCGTCAATACGTACCCACGTCTTCCTTGGTCATCAATTGTCTCTCCAACTAATCTACCAGGTACTTTACGCATCAATTTCTTAGTCGTCGCGAAATAGCCGCAATGCGGACCTCCAAATTGTTCCGAAATACCAAATGGTTGTGCATCGCCAACTGTAATATCTGCCCCTAGTTTTCCAGGTGGTGTCAACACGCCAAGTGAAAGCGGATTGGCCGAGACGACGAAAAGACCACCTTTTTCATGAGCCAATTCACCAATTTTTTCGATGTCTTCAACTTGGCCGAAGAAGTTCGGATATTGAACGAGAACAGCTGCTGTATTATCATCCATTAACTCCTCAAGCATTGAGATATCAGTGACACCGTCCTTTTGCGGGATTGTCACGACTTCAATCGATTGGCCAGCTGCATAAGTAGCCACGACATCACGCGATTCCGGATGGACTGTCTCGGATATTAAAAGTTTCTTACGACGTGTATGTCCGGCAGCGAGATTACCAGCTTCGGCAAGTGCCGTCCCGCCATCATACATTGAAGAGTTTGCAAGGTCCATGCCTGTCAATTCGCAAATCATCGTTTGGAATTCGAAAATAGCTTGCAATTCACCTTGGGAGATTTCAGGTTGGTACGGTGTATAAGCTGTATAAAATTCAGATCGCGAAATGACGTGATCTACGATAATAGGCTTGTAGTGGTCATACACGCCAGCTCCAAGGAAAGATGCATATGTACGCGCATCTGCGTTTTTCGCTGCAAGCTGCGCAAGCTCCTTCATTAATGCCGACTCAGACTTCGCTTCTTTAATGTTCAATTCACCTTTAAAACGAACTTTTTCAGGAATATCTTCGAAAAGTTCATCAACCGTTGCAATTCCGATCGCCGATAGCATTTCTCTACGATCCGTATCCGTCATAGGGATATAACGATGCTTCATGTCACATATCTCCTCTTCATTCATTTATCGTTTATAGAAAGGTGTAGCAATTAATACCGCTTTTAGTCGTTTGCCTCTAATTTCAACTTCAACTTCAGTTCCTTCTGCTGTATGTTCAGTTGCAAGTAAGGCGAATCCAATATTCTTTTTCAATGTCGGCGATTGAGTTCCGGTTGTTACTTCCCCAATCTCATCTTCACCGATGAATACTTTATAGCCAGTCCGTGGAATTCCCTTATCAATCATTTCAAGACCGACAAGCTTTCTTGGAACACCGTTCGCTTTTTGTGCTGCGAGTGCTTCTTTGCCTATGAAGTCTACTTCTTTATTGAGTTTCACGACAAATCCTAATCCTGCCTCAAGCGGTGATATGTCTTTTGACAATTCTTGGCCGTAAAGCGGCAACCCCGCTTCGAAGCGTAAAGTATCACGCGCACCTAATCCAGCAGGCACAACACCTTCTTCTTCTCCCGCTTTCAAAATGACTGCCCATAGAGCGACAATCGATTCAGGCGACCCGTAAATTTCAAAACCGTCTTCACCAGTGTAGCCTGTCCGTGAAACGAGAACCCGGTGTCCGGAAATATCGACATCTTCTTTAAAACGGAAGAACTTAATTTCATCCAAAGGTTCGGAAGTTAACTTTTGCAATACTTCTTGCGCTTTCGGCCCTTGTAATGCAAGCAAACCGAATTCGCTAGAACGGTCATCGATGACCACTTCCCCAGTTACATGCTTCTTCATCCACTCGACGTCCTTTTCAACATTAGAAGCGTTTACGACGAGCAAGTAATCATTCTCTTTCCTTTTGTAGATGAGCAAATCATCTATTGTACCGCCATTCTCGTAACACATTGCAGTATATTGCGCCTGCCCGTCCTTCAATTTAGAGACGTCGTTTGTAACGAGCCCTTGTAGATAGGAAAGTGCATCTGCACCCGAAACAAAAACCTCACCCATATGCGAAACGTCAAATAGGCCTGCTTTTGTTCGAACTGCTTCATGTTCAGCTTTAATACTAGAAAACTGAACTGGCAGTTCCCAACCTCCGAAATCAATCGTCTTTCCACCGTACTGTTGATAACTATCAAATAGTGCGGTACGTTTCAAAGTTTCTGTCAAAGCCATATCCCCCTTGAAATGAATGATAAAAAAAGACAGAAGTCCCCTTGAATAAGAGAACCTCTGTCCGTGTACCTGAAAGTTTGACCTTGCGGCTTTCCTCTTTGGTGGCCGAATAGATCGGCGCTCTCCAGAGACGCGTCATGAATGAGTCTTTTTACCTGAGAGATTCATAACTTCCGTTACTTGCTCCTTCGGCGACGCCCAATGCGTGCTCTCCCCATCCAATCATCCGCCTATATACAATTGAAAAAGATTAAAATTCAGACGAATAAACGTCCTTTCGCCTTATATCTTAACATTTCAATTTTGAAAGCGCAATTGTTTTTGATCTATTATTATAATCACGAATGAAAAATAGATTGCCGTGAACATCATTCGTGTTTTAACCATCAGATATTTCAGTTATACAGTTTACCAGTTTTTTAATCTATTAATTTGCGATGCGATGTATTGTGTAATCTCGTTTAATGTTCTATTTGCCGTCTCAACTTTGAAATGGGCGCTTTGCAAATATAATGGACGTCTACTGTGAAAGAGCATCTCCAATTCACTTTTAGAGGAACGTTGAACAATTGGTCGATTTTGATCCGTGGAAATCCTACGCCAAATATCACGAAAAGTGGAATTCAAGAAAAAGACAAGCCCTGTCCTTCTCATAATTTCCCTATTTACTTTTCTCATTGCAACGCCTCCACCAGTCGCAATGATACAAAATTCATCTTCAAAATTTCGCAGGAACTCCGTTTCCATTTCCCTAAATCTTTCCTCACCATATGTTTCAAAAATTTGAGGGATTGTCATGCCTGTCCGCTTGGATATTTCCGTATCCATATCGTAAAAAGGTATATGCAGCAATGCCCCTAATCGTTTGCCAATTGCACTTTTGCCGCTTCCCATAAAACCGACTAAGTATACTCTCTTCATATTTACTACCCGCCTTGCCTCATGAACTTTGTTGTTTCTTTCTCGTAATAGTGTTCGATTGAATCGAATGTTCTGTATAGATTACTATGCCATGAAACGATAGTAAAAAGAAAGAGGCTAACGAGAAATAGTAAAATTATCGAAGCTGCTAAAACGGCTCCTTCCTCATTCTTGGTGCATTCCAATCACAAACCTCCTTTCCCGCTTCCTTCCGTCAAGCATGGTTACTTCAACGTTCAATTCATGTTCATCCTGGGCGAAAAACACGTTCGATACATTCGTGAAGAGTGGCACATGGCCGCTTTCATTCACCCGTTTACGTATGACATAACCGTTTTGTTCGACATGGATTTTCCCTCTATCATTGAAAAAGGAAACGGCCCTATTACCGATTAGCACATCGAAGTTTTCAACATCGACTAGTAACGATTGCAGTTCAATTGCAAACAGCTCCCATTCTGTTTCGTAGTAATCTTTCAACTGACGCTCTACTGGCATTTTCCAGTATAGGAATAGGACGACAAAATGGAGGAGTACAGCCATAATCAGCAACTGAAACAGCGCTTCTATAAGAGTGTATCCAGACTCATTGCGACATTTTAGAAAGCTATGCATTCCACGACTTCCTTTTCTATGTAATGATAGGTTACACAGATTCTTTCGCTTTCAACAACCCAGTTGTATACAGTCTTATCTACTCGGTTCGTCCCCGCCACCATTCCGTATGCATTATAGAGGATGGCACCGTGATAGGCAGATTCCGCCGCATGCATACTTAACCTCTTCATTTCTAATCGTACTGACATATGGGAATAAAGGGGTAACAATGTTCCGAATATGACAGTTACTATGACAAGTGACAAAATCGTTTCTGGCCAAGAATAACCTTTTTCATTGCTCATATACAAGCACTCTCCCATGCTGTAGTTGCAATGTCAACTTCTTGTCTCCCGTAGATGACCTCAAAATCATTGTTCCCGGATTGACGATATTCCCATTTGGATGAAATTCAATTGTCTTTAAATTACTGCTGCTTACCCAATGCATATCACCTGGAAAATCGACAGTCAAATAGGTCACCGAACTAGGCGCGAACAAACTGTAGGACCGGCCAGAATTCCGGAACCTAATCGCCGTATACGTTTCGTTCGCCATTGCGTAAGCTTGCGCATGGTGAATCGTAGCGATAAATGTATACAGAGCTTCCTCTTCACTCTGTTTCGTTATCCAACGATCACCTATAGGCAGGATGATAGCTGTTATAATAGCGACGACACTTAGCACTAATAACATCTCCAGAAATGTATATCCGTTTTCGTTAGTCGCTTTCAATTTCAACCGGATTTTCCTAATTTAGTAACTTTACCGTTTTCTATTGTAAGTTCTGTTCCATCTGGACACTTTGCTTCTTTCGGCAAGTAATCGCCAGCTATGAGATCATCGAGTGACGGATCCGAGTTAGGATTATCCATCTTATATGCTACTACTTGTCCCTCAACCATCTTCACGTATGCCTCACACCCTTTTTCATCAATCTTCTCCGAATGCTTTGCCACATTCGGGATTGCGATTAAGACTAGGACAGAAATAATAAGCAAAACAATCATCATTTCAATTAGCGTGAATCCATCTTCTCCTTTTACCTTCTTCAATCCTTTCCTCCTCCTTAGAAATTGTCAAACATACTGTAAACTGGCAACAACAGTGCGAGATAAGATGCCAAAATGCATATAGCCAACACTGTGAACAATACAGGTTGCAAAAGCGCAAGCCATTTCTCCAATTCCTCTTCAATCATAACTTCGAGGTTTTCACTAAACAGTAGAAGTTCCTTTGCCAAATGCCCCGTGTCCGAACCGTGTTTTGCATACGCGCTTAATTCATTACGAAGTCCTTTCGTCATTTTAATTGCTACGTCGAAGTCTTCTCCGTAAATAACATGTTCTTTAATTTTCATTGCTACGTCGCTCAGAATTGGATTCACCCCTTGTCCAACCAATACGTCAAGCGCGTCTTGCATAGATAGTCCTGTTTGAAGCAGGCTTCCTAACTCACCTGAAAAGTCCCGTGTTATCGTTTTCGAGCAAAGTGAACCGACAAAAGGAATTGACATGAGGAAACGAAGTTTTCCCGATGCCGGCAATTTATGATAGTGAAATTTACCGAATCCTGCACTTACGATGAATAGTACGCCACTTCCGATTAGTAGGTCAGGAATTGCTGATACAATTTTAGGAAGCATAGAAACAATGCCGCTTAACTCCTCACTCCTCGCAACTGCCATCACTTGCAGATTAGGAAGAAAATAACTTCTAAAAACGATTAGAAAGATTGTAAGGAACGAAAAAAGGACAAGCGGATATAGGAGAAGATTTCGCAGCCTCTTCTTTCTCTCTTCCTCGCGCTTCATTCTATCCGCAATTCCTTTTAACGCCTCCGCCAGCCTTCCATCCACTTCTGCAATGATGACAGGCAAAAGGATATTTGAAGAAAATCCAAGCCTTCTAAGAACATCCGTTACGCCGTAGCCTTCTTTCAAATCCTTTTCCGACTGCATTAGCAATTCATCATACCGTTTAGAATGGTGAGGCATGAGCAGTACTAACCCATCGTGAAATGTGTACCCTTCTTGTATGAGAGTTGAGAGCCTTCCTAAAAACGCTGGACGATTATGAATGATTGGCATAGATCGCTTACCTAACCGTCGTACCCCTTTACCCATGGAGCATCCTTGTTTCGTAGCTATATTTTTTAGCGATTGCATCGAGCGTCATTTCTTTCGGCACTGTTACAGGTTTGCCTGAAATAATTCCGTCAGCAATCGATTTCAATAGTTCCCCTTGGACGATTTCAAACACCGCCCCGACGCTACCATCTTTTTTCCGGATAAGACGCTGGGCGGATATACAAACGACCGTTTGCCTTAATTCTTCGGGAGTAATTCCGAAATCCATCATTCTATAGAAGCAGCCTTCCGGATCTTTCGAGTGGACCGTCGTTAGGACGAGATGGCCCGTTAATGCAGCTGCTACTGCGGTTTTAGCAGTTTCAGAATCTCTAATTTCACCAATCATAATAACGTCCGGGGAATGTCTGAGTATCGCTTTTAATCCAGCTGCATATGTCATCCCGGACCTTTCATTAACTTGTACTTGAAGTAAATGTGAATGATTGTTTTCGACCGGATCTTCAAGTGAGATTACATGTCTTTCAAGCTGATTGACACAATGGGCAGTAAGGGAATAGATTGTCGTCGTTTTTCCGCTTCCAGTTGGACCCGTCAATAAGACGAGCCCTTGTCGTTCCTCGGCTGCACGCCGAAGTTTTTGTTCCCAGACAGGCTCGATACAAAGACTAGTAAGTGGAACTATTTGGTCATGCCTTTGAATGCGGATAACAACACTTTCTTTCATTTGAATAGAGGGCATCGTCGATACACGGAACGAAAAGTTTTTATCATGGATTTTTTTATGAAATGAACCGCTTTGTGGTTTTCGTTTATCGCTAATATCTAGTGAGGAGAGAAATTTAAAAAAGGAGATTATGCGGGCGGCCAATTGTGGGGGAAATGTGCCGGACCGTTCTAGTTTAGAATTCTTTTTAAAACAAATATCATATCGATCTTGCATCGGAACGAGATGGATGTCTGTCGCCTCGTTTGCAATTGCTCGTTCCAAAAGATCAAAGCTCTTCTTCTCTACGAAATTGTCACGTTTTTGCATTGAACACCCCTCTTTCAATTGGTGAAAGACCGCTTTTCACCTTAAAATGAGTATACGTCGAACAAATTGAAAAAGGAATAGTATATCGTGAATTCAATTTTTAAACGCCGTTTTCGGCTTAAATTCGAAATTTAATAGGCATTTTCCACTCAAAAATGATTTTTTAAGCAGGTCAATATATTTGCACTCCATGCATTTGTCACAATCTTGACTTGATTGGAGTTTACTTTTCCAGTTCCTATCTATTATAATGAATAAGAGATCATTGTATTGTTTTACGTTAAGGAGGGACGCACTTATGGATAACATGTTCAAGCTATGCGGTTTTTGGACTGGCATTTTCGCTGTAATGTTTTTCGTCGGTGGGATGATGACAGCTTCCGTCATCTTCATCGCAAGTACTATTTTCTTCCTGCTGCTTGGATTTTTGAATCTAACAGAGCGTATGTATATGTACATGTTCGGAGCTTACCTAATGATTTTTATGGTAGGATTCAGCTACTATGCGACATTCATTCACGTACCAGGTGGAGGACACTGATCGTCCTAAAGAAAAAAACAGCCATTCCGGCTGTTTTTTCTATTTCCTGTGTGATTTCGTTGTAAGATCTAATTTGGTGTTTAACTTTATTAGAAACCGTTTAAAAATGGGTTCGAATATTTTTCCTCTCCCGGGGTAGTGGATGGACCGTGACCTGGATAAATGAGGAAGTCATCATCCAATGACAACAGTTTATCATGGATGGACTGAAGTAACGTCGCGGTATCGCCTCCAGGTAAATCAGTTCTCCCTATACTGCCTTTGAATAACGTATCTCCTACAACGGCAATTTCTGCCTCTTTGAAAATGAACGAGACGCTACCAGGAGAATGCCCCGGCGTATGACGGGCCTCCAATTGAAAAGACCCTATCTGCAATTCACCATCCTCTAGAAAATAATTTGCTCCCTGATTTTCCACAAGAGGTAGTCCAGGGTACCTTGAGGACCCGTTCAAATCTGGATTTCCAAGCCATTCGCGCTCAGCTTCATGAATATGGACCGGTATGTCAAAGTAATTCCTGACTCGATCTACCGCCCCGATATGGTCAAAATGCGCGTGCGTCAATAGGATTGCAAGTGGTCGCACTTCCAATTGTTCAATTTCAGTAATAATACGATCCCCTTCTTCTCCTGGATCGATAACCAAGCATTCTCCTTCATCATTCAATACGAAATAACAATTCGTTTGAATTGGACCTAACGGATATGTACGTATTTCTAGCATTCTTTTCGCCTCCTCCCCTTGATAGTAATGAACTTCTAACCAGATTTCAAACAATTGTCATTTATATGCCTCGACAAACTTTACAGGAAACAGTACAATGAAGGAGGAATATTGCTAATTCGGCATTCATTTTTTTCTCTATTGAAAGGAGTGTCTTTTGCATGAACATCTTAATGGTAATTTTCGGTCTTGTTGCTATCTTTGCTGTAATTGGTACTGTACAAGCTTTCAAAGAACGTAATGTGCTAAGCATTTTGTTCAATATTGCAGCTGCCGTTATCTTTGGCGGTTTTACAATCGCAACAATTGTCTTCCAAGGATATCCGCAAACATTGTAATACGTTATGTAAAAACATCCCCTCCATCAATTGGCTGGGGATGTTTTTAGTTATCAAATATAATCCACTTATGTTTTTCCTTCGTTTCCACGTCAATCAATTCTTCAGATGTATAGCCACTTAAACAATAACGTCCAGATGGTGAGCAGTTTAACGGTCCAGCATCCAATCCTCTCAAAAGCAACTCAGAATTTCCTTCTTCAAACATATATAAATTAAACCCGCTCGCCATTTCATCCAACTGACCGCTTTTCTCCGCACTTTTCACAATGAGACGATTCGAATCAATCCATTCAACCGTAGGGACAACCCACTCCGAATAGTTGCTAATGGCAGGTAACGTCCACCTAGATACGACATTCGCGTCAAACGTTCTAATTGTGTACGTAAATTCTTCTGAGTCAAGAGCCTGCACGTCTAGAAAAAAAGAATCGTTAAACTGATCAAAATAGATAACATTTCCAATTCCAGTCATCTCGACCGCCCCTGTATCCAATCGGAATAACTGTATCTCTCCTCCGTCTAGCGGATGATCTTCAAACAATAAGCTCATGATATTGTTCTCCCCTGCCCATTTAGGAAATGGGTCGTCCAGTTCAATGATGGAAAGACTATCGTCAAAACCATCAAAAACGAATAAATCAAAAGACCAATCTTCATGAAATGCTGTAAGCAATATTTTTTCCGGGTTTGTGCGATTCCATTCAATGGCAAGCTCCGTCGAATCAATTTCCACTCGATGCTTCACAACGCCATCCATGCCGACGACCTTAATAATTGCCGATGCAGGATCCTCGCTCGTATGTACTAATAAATAATCACGGGAAGGATGAATGAGGACATCGATTATGAATGATTCTTCCTCATATACTAACCCGGATTCTCCAGTTGCAATATCAAAATAATTTACTTTATAAAATGCACCATGTTTCTCAACGTACAAAATTTGAGTATCATCCAGCCAACCTGCTATGAAATGAAAGTTGGAAGCAGACGCTGTAAATACATGGGGTGTGGGCGGCTCTGCTGGCTCTTCTACAAGATTGTCCGGTTCTTCGATACCACCAGGCTGCACAATCGGTGGTTCCTTCTGTATCGAACAGCCGGACAACATCAAGAAGATTATCGCAAGCATCGACAATTTTTCTCTCATCAAACCATCCCCTTCCGTCTTTCTCAAAAAAATATCTGCACGGTAAACGAACCCGTGCAGAACTTAGTCGTTATCGGCTTATTCCTCTTCGTTATACATGAACCTGAGCAAATCTCCATTAATAATCAAGTCAGAGTAGCCAAGTTCATTCGTAGCTCGCTCGATATAAGGCTCACACGCTTCACCGTCAGTTTCTTCCCCTGTATTGACATCATAACAAACTTCATGAGCGTAAATCATATTCTCAGTTACAAAACGTCCGTCTCTAAAAATGACGAATGGCTCGTGATCAGGCGAGAATATGTCAGCACCCATTTGCATGTCTTCTTTCGTATCAATTCCGAGCAAATGTAGGACTGTCGGTCTTATATCTAACTGGCCGGAAAGCTCTTCGACTGTTTTTCCTTTTCCGTAACCAGGAATGTGAATGAACATCGGCACTTTTTGCAATTCGACATTATCAAACGGAGTAATTTCCTTATCCAAGTACATGCCCATTGCTCTATTATGGTTTTCTGAAATACCATAATGGTCACCGTACATAACAATTATGGAATTATCATACAAGCCGCTTTCTTTCAAGTCATCGAAAAATATTTTTACCGCCTCATCCATATAGCGGACTGCTTGGAAATATTTGTTCAATGTTTTCGAGTTGGAATCATACGGCGGAATAATCATATCTTCTTCATCCAAATCAAATGGATGATGGTTCGTCAATGTAATCATACGCGTTGAAAACGGTTGAGGCATCGTCTTCATGATTTCCACGGACTGTTCAAAGAAAGGAATATCTTTCATTCCCCAATTGACCGCTTGCCCTTCTTCAATAGTATAGCTCTCGACATCATAAAATTTTTGGATACCTAAAGCTTGATACATAATATCTCTATTCCAGAAGCTTCGGTTGTTAGCGTGCATGACGCTAGTAAAGTATCCGTTTTCGCCTAACCTGTTAGACATGGAATTAAATGTATTTCCGCTATTCGTGAAAAAGACAGCTCCACCATTCCTACCATATAACGAGTTTTCCACGATAAATTCCGAGTCGGAAGTTTTACCTAACCCCGTTTGATGATAGAAATTATTGAAATAGAATGTATCCGAATCTTTTGTGAGCTCATTAAGGAATGGCGTGATTTCATAGCCATTCATATCGTTGTTAATGACGAAGTTTTGGAGTGATTCCAAAGAGACGAAAATAACATTGCGTCCTTCAGCAACTCCAAACATTTCCGGGTCTGGTTCAGCATAATTCGCATTAATATAGTTCGCTACCTCAGTCAGTTCACTTCCATCAGCAAGCGCTCGTTGTGCATGCGTTTTCGATTGAATGAACAAGTCATAAATATGGTAATTGTACGTCCCTATATTCTTAACAAGCAGTTCTCTGTCAAAGCTCCTTGTTAACAATTGAGGGCGTTGAGCTTCTGCCAATCCTAAATTGATCATAAGAACAGTTGCAGACACGACGAAATAGAGCTTGCGCCCAATGCTCCTTTGGCTTATTGAACTAGAGCTTTCAGATGTCTTAATGAATTTGACAGCTAAGGCAACGATAATGACATCAGCAAAGAATGTAATATCCATTAGATGCACATTCGCTCCGATTGAAGACGATAAGTCGCCAAAGTTGCTCGTTTGAAATAAAAGCGGTAGCGTAATGAAATCGCTGAAAAACCGATAAAATACCGCGTTACTAAACATAATAATTGATGTAACCAAACTGACCGAAAATATATAGATGTTGCGCCGTTTCGCACTCTTAATAAATAAGGCCAAACCGTATATGAATAATAGGAAACTAAGAGGATTCATGAAAAGAATGAATTCCTGCATCACATTATCAATTTTCATATTAAAGCTAGTGATATAGCCAAAATACGTTGTCAGCCATGTTGCAATAATAGCAATGACGAGTACGGAATGTTTGGGCCAAGTTACTTTTTTCATACTAAATCTTCCTTTCTAAATTGAAGCCTATCTTTGTAAATTCACCCTACCATTTGTACATGCACTACATATAATAGACGGACGAGACATAAAAAAGTTTCATTTTAATCTAAAAAACTTGATGGAAGTTCAATTTGTAAATTTTAATCCGTTCTTCTGCTTAATTCTTTTTTCAATATTAGTAACGAGGATAAGTAGTCCTCTTTCATGATTAAACCATTTTCATATAGCTCCATCACTTCAGTCATCATCATTTCGATATCTGTTCGTTGATTCCCCGTATATATAAAAATGCCGAAACGCTTAAGAAGTTGCAAGACATTAAGAAAATCAGTCATTTCGTATCACGCATCTTCCGACATTGTATCACTCGATTTTCAGTAATTATCTTATTGACTGGAATGTCATGTTCTTCAATAGGCACTAGTTGCGATGTCTGAATTTCAAAAGCAAGGGACACTCGATTCCCATCGTAATTAGTCAAATAGCGATCATAATATCCGCCACCAAAACCGATTCTAAATCCTTCATCTGAGAATACGACACCGGGAACTACTTGGAGGCCAATTTCACTTTTGCCGATGGATACAGTTCGCTCGACAATCGGTTCTTTTAAATCCATATAGACCGTCTCAAGGTCACTCATCGACGTAATAAGTCTAAAGTCCATCTCTCTCGTTTCAGGAATGCACTTCGGAACGGCAACTCGTTTTCCCGATTTCCATGCAAATTCAATTAACGGATATGTATCTACTTCGGGAAAGCGTGATATCGTCACACCAATCGTCCGAGCTGATGCATATTCTTCGCATGTATAGAGACGCTCTAAAATCGCAGCAGATTTACTTGCATGTTCAGAAGGATTCATATCTTTCATAACTGTTAACATCAGTTTACGTTTGGACAATTTACTCATAGAAGTATTCCCTCCATTCTGAAATAAAAAACCAAAACCCGCGAAGAGTTTTGGCATGAGCGATTATTTCGTTTCACGGTGCAAAGTTTGTTTCTTTTCACGTGAGCAATATTTTTTCATTTCAAGACGTTCCGGATTGTTACGCTTGTTTTTCTTTGTAATATAATTACGCTCTCCACATTCTGTGCAAGCAAGTGTAATATTTACGCGCATTGTTGTCCCTCCCACTCATTGGCAATATAAATTAATATGAGCATGATTTATACGACTTTTCAATTGTACCATATCATACGGGTATGTAAAGTAGAAAGTTTCAAATTACATTCCGAAGAAGCTTGTGATACGATGGGAGCAAAGTAATTTATTCCCGGAGGTTGTTCAATCGTGGATATTGAATTAATTTTACTAGGCATCGGCCTAATTTCCATCATTTTATCATTTTTCGTCGGTAGGTCAGGGCGCAAAAGCGAAGAGGATATAGAAAACATTTCAATCAGCCTCCACCAAGAGACGAATCAATTGAAAAAGCGCCTGAAAGCAGTTGAAGAGGAATTAATGATCGGTGTTGGACCAGTTCCTCAAGGGCCACAACGAAAGAAATCGAAACCGATTCACGAAATTATTGTCAATCAAATCTTGTCCTTAAAAGCTCAAGGTTATTCAATTCCCGAAATCGCCAAGCGCTCTTCTCTTTCCAATGAAGAAGTAATGAACGTGTTGAAGTCAAGGGGAGTCGCCTTATGATGAAAGATATTTTTAGGGGAGTTGGAATTGGCTGCATCCTTGCGGGTGGGATCCTTTATTACACAAATTCTACTACTGAGCAAATGGATAGTAAACAGTATGAGTCGCAGCTAGAAGACTTGCAAACTGAATTGGACAATGTGAAGAAAGAACTTGCAGTCGCTCAAATGCAATCACCTTCTCTTGAAGATGTAGCTGAAAATTACAATTCGAATGATGGAGTGGGGGAGACGGAACAAGAATCAGAATCGATTAACGAAGAAATGCCCGTCACTAAAATAATCCTTACAATTGAAGCTGGTTCGACGTCATCAACTGTAGCTAATAAACTTGAGCGAGCTCGGATAATTGGTAGCGCGAATGAACTAGAGCAATTCTTAATTGACAACAACTTAGCTGGTCGCATTCAAATCGGCGAGCACGAAATTGATACGTCGATGGACATTGGCACGATCGCTCGAATTATTACGAACACGAAAAATAGATAAGAAGAAAAGCTGCCCTTCGCTAAGCGACGTGGCAGCTTTTCTCACTTCTCATCCTTTTCTTTTTCCGTTTCAAATCGGCGATCTATTTTATGATCAGTCGTTTCAGGAGCATTAGCCTTCTCCCGTTCCTCTTTCAAATCAAAATAGATGTCCAATGAGGTTCTGACAATCTCACTCATTGCCCTGCTTTGGGTACGGTAATTGCTTCGGTCCGTCGAAGCGTACGGAATGACAACCGCATAAGCCACTTCTGGGTTCTCTGCTGGGGCAAATCCGACATGCGTCAAGTTAATAGACGCCATCCCATATTTACTTCTGTCATGCCCATAATAAGAAGTTTGGGCAGTACCCGTTTTTCCGGCAGCCGTATACGATGCGCCGTTAAATAGATTTGGCGCGGTTCCATTCGGTCCGTAATACACGTACTGCATCCCTTTTTTAACTTGTTCAATCTCTTTTTCCGTATTGTTAATGCGATTTAGCACTTTCACTTCCGTCTCCTGCAACAAAGCACCAAGCGTTTCACCATCTTTGGACGGTTCCCTTATTTCCTTTAACACTTTCGGTGCAACTCGGTATCCGCCGTTCGCTACAGTCGATACGTATTGAGCAAGTTGCAGCGGAGTGTACGTGTCAAATTGACCGATTGCAAAGTCAAGCAACTTACCAGAACGTGTATCCGTTCCTGTGACACCTGAATACTCTCCTGGCAAATCGATTCCCGTTTTCACCCCTAAGCCAAAGGAGGCGTACGCGTTACGAAGCCTATCGAATCCAGCGAGGTCAATTGGAAGAGCCTTATAAGGTCTGTATACTGCGTTTCCTAATGAAATGGCGATTTGGAACATATAAACGTTAGAAGACCTCCCGAGCGCTGTTATATCGTCGACAGCTACCCGGCCGTTCTGATTGAAAAGGGATCGTTTAGGTAAACCAGCAATATTCATCGGTTCGTCGATTTTCACTTCTCCGACCGACAACACCCCTTCGCTATACCCAGTCAAAACAGTCGCCATCTTAACAGTCGAACCGGCTTCATAGGCAGACGTAAATGTTCCGTAAGCATAATCCCGCACTTCCCATCTTCCAGAATCCTCATCTTTCACTACTCGTTTCCCTACTAATGAAAGCAATTCCCCATTATTCGGGTCCATCATGACGAGAAATGCACTGTCGAGCAAACCAGATCTCGAGTCCTTCTTCAATTCGAGAAGCTTTTCTGAGAGCAGTTCCTCTAATGATTCCTGCAAGTCACTGTCCATCGATAAAACGAGATCCTTGCCTGGTTCCCCTTCCCTTACCGTTTTAGTTTCAATGACACGTCCAGTTCGATCCTTCACATTTTTCACGATCGTCTTTTGCCCTTTTAACAACTCTT
Organism: Sporosarcina sp. UB5; assembly: GCF_050859005.1. Classification (GTDB taxonomy): domain Bacteria; phylum Bacillota; class Bacilli; order Bacillales_A; family Planococcaceae; genus Sporosarcina. The sequence continues at coordinate 2,527,321 of NZ_CP125984.1, read as the reverse complement.
CATAATATTGTTCGAAATAGCTCCGTCCAATCCGGTCATTCCTTGAATAATCTCTAGCTAAATAATAGTCAAGATGGCTCCGTGGAATCCCTTCTATCGGACTTGTCATCGTTCCGAGGATCGTACTACTAGAGAATTTCACTCGATCCCAATCGGTTGTCGTATTGACCCCCTTGAAATCGTCCAACCGTTCCGATACGGCTGCAAACTCTTCTTCTGTAACATTTCCACTCTTTATTATTTGAGGGGAGTACGCATACCCCGACATCATTTCTCGATAGATAGCAAGCACTTCGAGTTCATGTTCTGTAAATGAATTTAACTCTTCGTCCGTAATTCTTTCACGCGTCAATCGATTCACTTCGCGTTGGATATCATGTTTAGAAACAGTTCCGTCTTTGGCAATTTCCTTCAGTTCTTCAGCACTGACTTTCGCTTTTGCTTCTTCGGGATTCAATAAAATCCAGAAATCGCGCTTATCGCCAATTGTGACCCTTTTTGTATCCTGATGAATTAATTTAGAAAGTTCTTCCGCGATCTCCAACATTTCCCGCGACGTTGTTGAACTCGTTTTCGTATAGGTTATGGCATTCATAGGTTTATTGTCGACGAGGACCTTTCCTGTCCTGTCATAAATTCGGCCACGAGGAACACTTGTGTTTACTGCAATTTCCTCGGTCCTCTCCAATAGTCTCGTATAATCTTCGCCTTTGACGATTTGTAAGTACCCAAGTCGAAAAATGAGCAAAGAAAAGAGGATGAAGATCGAGAAGAAAAGAAGATTCATCCTGAAGGCAATATGTTTACGTTGACGAATTTTTGCTTGGTCCACTTTTCGCATCGGCTTTTTCATATGTATTCCCCTTACTTAATTAGTTCAGATTGAATTATAGCATTCTAAACATAAAAAGCATATATCCTGACGAACAGGATATATGCTTCAGCCTGTTGACAAACGCTCGCATCCGTTGTTGCTCGTGTCGCTCGTCCGCTCATGAACTTTAGTTCTATTCGCGTCTTCGCTCCACTTCGCGCCTAGGCTGACAAGCGTTTTCAATCAGGCTGAGGAAATTCCTGCCCATTACTATTTTCCTAAAAAAGAGTGTAGACAAAGTCAAAGAACGACTTTGTCTACACTCTGAATCATATATCCTGACGAACAGGATATATGATTGGTTGCATTATAATCGATTATTAACCGAAGTTTTTAGCGACCTCGTCCCAATTTACTACGTTCCAAAATGCAGAAACGTAATCTGGACGTCTGTTTTGGTAGTTCAAGTAGTATGCATGCTCCCAAACGTCAAGCCCAAGAACTGGAGTCTTCCCTTCCATTAATGGGGAATCTTGGTTAGGAGTTGACATAATTTCAAGCTCTCCGTTATTCGAAACGAGCCAAGCCCATCCTGAACCAAAGCGAGTTGCAGCCGCTTTTGCAAATTCCTCTTTGAAAGCTTCAAAGCTACCAAATTTCTTATCAATTGCTTCAGCAAGTGCGCCCGTTGGATTCCCGCCGCCGTTTGGTGAAAGGATATTCCAGAAGAACGTATGGTTCGCATGACCGCCCCCATTGTTACGGACAGCCGTACGGATGTTTTCCGGAACAGCATCCAAATCGGAAATAAGCTCTTCAATAGATTTGGAAGCCAAATCTGCATGCCCTTCCAATGCATTATTCACGTTTGTCACATACGTATTGTGATGCTTCGTGTGATGGATGTTCATCGTTTCTTTGTCGATGTGAGGCTCCAATGCATCGTATGCATATGGTAGTTCTGGTAATTTGTAAGCCATTTGTCCATTCCTCCTCGATTGATTCATAATTTACCCTACACTTTTAACATTATCAAAATTAAGTAGGTCATTCAATTGAAATGAATTATATGGGAACAACCAGTGGAAAAATTCCACTGGTTGAACATTCCCTTTATACGCGTCTGCCTAATATCGCTTCTGCAATGTTTACAGCATGATCGCCAATACGTTCTAGATTCGATACGATGTCGACAAAAACCATTCCCGCTTGCGCAGAACAATGTCCTTCATTTAAGCGGACAATATGGTTTTTCCTAAATTTACGTTCCATTTTATCGATTAACGCTTCTTGTTCAGCAACTTCTTTCGCCAACTCAACATCATTCATGTCAAGTGAGCGTATTGCTTTATCGACAGTGGCAATTGTCAACGTAAACATTTCGGTCAAATCATTCATTGCATCTTCGGTTAATTTCACTCGGTTCACTTCTCTGAAATCGATTAATTCTATAATGTTTTCGAAGTGATCTCCAATCCGTTCAATATCTCGAACCGTGTCCATAAGCATGACGTGCCTTGCAGATTCAACTGGAGAAATATTGACGGCAGAAATATCGACGAGATAATCTGTAATTTTTCGATCGAGATTATTAATTGCATCCTCAATTTGATATGCAGTTTCGGCATTGCGCTTATTGCTCGTTTTTAAGTATTCGTAAGTCTCTTGTAAACCTTGAACTGCGAAATCACCCATCCTAATAATTTCTTCCTTCGCTTGTCCAATTGCGACTGAAGGAGACTGGTTAATGAAATTCGGATCCAAATGTTTTGGTTTGTATTCAATTGTAACATCTTTGCCGGGAATTACTTTCGTTACAAGCAACGCCCAAGCGCCGATTAATGGAAATTGTATAACAGTATTTATCACGTTGAATGTACCGTGAGCAAATGCGATTTGCATTTTATTCTCTAAAGCAAGAAGGCCGGAAATCCACTCAACGTAAAGTGTAAACGGATATAGAAGAATCATGAATACGACTGTACCGACAACGTTGAAAAGGACATGTGCCGCTGCTGCTCTTCTTGCTGCAACAGATGCACCGATTGACGCAAGAACGGCTGTGATTGTCGTTCCAATATTATCACCAAACAGGATTGGTAAAGCAGCTTGCAACGATACAAGATTTTCTGCATACAATCCTTGCAATATCCCGACTGTCGCACTAGAGCTTTGGACGATAAGTGTAAAAACAGTTCCCGCCACGACTCCGAGCACTGGATGCTCCGCCATCGAAACAGTAAAATCAGAAAATACTTCCAACGATCTTAGCGGTTTCATCCCTGCACTCATTAGTTCTAACCCAAGAAATAGACCACCAAAGCCGAAAACGACCTCTCCTAAATTCTTTACGGAATTCTTTTTAAAGAAGAAAATAAGAACTGCGCCTAGCGCCATAATTGGTAATGCGTAAGCACCTACATCTAGACCGATAATAAATGCTGTAATTGTCGTTCCAATATTCGCACCCATAATGACACCGATTGCCTGGCGTAAAGTCATAAAGCCGGCACTCACCAATCCGACCGTAATGACAGTTGTACCTGAACTCGACTGAATGAGCACTGTTACGATAATCCCGACAAGCACACCCATAAACGGGTTTGTCGTAAAGCGATCCAAGATGCTCCGCAGTCTGTCCCCTGCCGCTTTTTGCAACCCATCTCCCATATACTTTATGGCGAATAGGAAGATACCAAGACCTCCTACAAATTGAAAAATCAATTCCTGCCAATTCACTTCCATTACATTGTATACCTCCATCACGCGTTATGTATTAGCATACTTATTATGTTGACTTTATTAACGAATTGTAAATAGAAGTGGAACAATCTTTACATTCCCTTAACAATCCAGCTTAAAAATGTCATACTTCTGTCGAAATTGGAATCCACCCTTCCTCATTCTGGACATGTTAGACTAATTAGTAAGTAAAGGAGGTCCCATTTTGAAGCTCCATCAATTATTTTCGGCATCGGTCCGTGACCCGAAAAAACTAGCAGCATTCCGACTGCTTCCAATTGGTCGGGTAATCCGTTATGCCTTCCTATTCATCTTAATTATGACATTAATTTCATTCACCCGCTTCCTAATTGGTGATACCGATTTGTTCGAGACTTCCCTTGAGATTACGGAGTATGGTGAGGCAATTGGCGCACTCATTTATCCTATGGCGTTTATTTTCCAATTCATCATTGCAACGTTTTACGTATTTGTTAGAATAAGCATCTTCGCAACGATCGGCATTTGGATTGGCAAATTAATGAGAAGGCGTGTGGAGTATCGTTTTATATGGCGGACAACAGCCATCGCCATTACTATTCCATTGCTGCTAACGATTTTTCTTGATTTCTTTCAAGTTCTTGAAACTTCCGGCATCATCTTATCGTCCCTAATCCATATCGGTTATTTAATCATTGCTCTCAAGTATTATCCAAAGGCGGCTCGATGAATACTTTCCGAATTCCTGCATATTGTGTGGGAAGGGGGAATGTTTATGCGCACTTTATTCGTAGCTGTAATTCTTTTTCTCACCTTTCATATTATCCGGATCGACTTAGGGGATGGGACAATCCCTTTCGCATCATTTTTCGGGAATGATCAACCGTGTGAAGAGATGACAAGTAAAACGATTCATGTGACGACGATTCAAGGCGACACGATTGAGTCCCTGTTTTCAATGTACCCTGATCCTGATATTACATTTGTTGAACGGTTATCAATTTTTTATTCCCTAAATCCACATCTTCGAAACCAAGAAATTATTGGGGGACTAACCGTCGAACTTCCACTGTCGAAAATAGTACGAGATAATTGTAGTTGAAGATGTTTTAAGCTGTACCCTTGTCTTTTCATCTGAATGATTGCTAAAATAGAAGACAGTTATGAGTTTTTTAAGGAGAGAATTTATCCATGAGTGAAATCATTCACAGAGCTAAAACACGTCCAGTCCGAGTCGGCAATTTGACGATCGGAGGAAGTGACGAACTGTTCATCCAAAGTATGACGACGACAAAAACGCATGACGTAGAGGAAACAGTGGAAGAAATTCTACGTCTTGAGGAAGCGGGTTGTCAAATTGTCCGCATAGCTTGTCCAGATGAAAGAGCGGCAAACTCGATTGGCGCCATTAAAAAGCGGATTAACATCCCTCTCGTCGTCGATATCCATTTCGACTATAAGTTAGCATTAATTGCAATTGAACAAGGCGCAGATAAAATACGGATCAATCCGGGCAATATCGGTCGTCAGGAAAAAGTAGAAGCTGTCGTCAAAGCAGCAAAAGAAAAAGGCATTCCAATTAGAATCGGTGTAAATGCCGGCTCACTTGAAAAGCATATACTTAAAAAGTACGGTTATCCGACTGCAGACGGCATGGTCGAAAGTGCTTTGCATCATATTAAAATATTGGAAGATCTCGGTTTTTACGATATTATCGTTTCATTGAAAGCTTCAGATGTTAACTTGGCTGTTGAAGCGTATACGAAAGCTGCAGCTGCATTCGATTATCCACTGCATCTCGGAATAACCGAGTCTGGCACATTGTTTGCTGGATCCATCAAAAGTGCAGCGGGGCTCGGTACATTGCTATCGGCCGGCATCGGGAATACGCTACGTGTTTCATTGAGTGCGGATCCTGTACAGGAAGTGAAAGTGGCACGTGAACTGTTAAAAGTGTTCGGGCTATCTTCCAATGCAGCAACACTTATCTCTTGTCCTACTTGCGGACGTATTGAGATTGATTTAATTTCAATTGCAAATGAAGTTGAGGAATATATATCTACTATAAAAGCGCCTTTAAAAGTCGCAGTTTTAGGCTGTGCGGTGAATGGTCCGGGTGAAGCACGTGAAGCGGATATCGGGATTGCAGGTGCACGTGGCGAAGGCTTGCTCTTCATGAAAGGGAAAACCGTTCGTAAAGTTCCTGAGGAAACGATGGTAGAAGAACTGAAAATTGAAATCGATAAACTTGCGGAAGAGTATTTTGAAAAGAAACGTCAAGAAGAACTGCTTCTTCAAAGCGGAGCTACAAATGAGTAAAATCCGATTTGGCATTGATATCGATGGAACCGTCACATGTCCTACTTCCCTTATTCCACATATTAATGCGCAATTTGGATGCAATCTAACTTTAGACGATATTAAGGAATACGATTTGACGAAAGCTTTCCCGGTTGACGAGAAAGTGTTTTATGAATGGTACCGTCAAGCGGAAAAGAAGATTTACGAAACTTCCCCAGCACAGCAATATGCAAAAGCTATTCTTTCTAATTGGCAGAAGCATTACGAGCTGTATTATATTTCAGCGCGAAATCAGTATGTTACTGAAAGTACGATTAATTGGTTTGAACGGGAATCGATTCCTTATGATCATATCGAGCTAATTGGTAGCCATTATAAGATTGAAACAGCAAAAAAATATAATGTCGATGCGTTTTTTGAAGATAAACATGACAATGCCGTCGACATTCATGAAGAATTAGACATCCCTGTCCTGCTCTTTGACACTCCGTATAACCGCAAACCGATTCCGGAAGGCGTAATACGAGTGACAAATTGGCAGGAAGCTAATAAGTGGATTAAGCAGCTGTTCCCAATTGAAGAAAAAGCAGACTAAAAAAGGAGTAGGGTCATATCCCCTACTCCTTTTATTGTTCCACACATACTGGACATTTTCCGTAAATCTCGAATTTATGCCCTTCGACTTCATAGCCTTTAAGGGTAAACGGAATTGAATCCATTGGACAATGTGCGATATTTCGCGTCTTGCCACATGCCGTGCAAATGAAATGATGATGATGGACGCCATGATCACACTGCATTCTGAAATGCTTCTCACCATTCAACTCAGTCTCTTCCAAAATACCAAGCTCAGAAAAAGTTGTTAAATTGCGGTAGATCGTATCAAAGCTAATGCCAGGATTATCGACAGCCATGAAATTTCGCACTTCCATCGCAGTTAAGTACCGATCATTGTCCGAAAAAAACTCCAAAATAGTCTCCCTATTTTTAGTCCTCTTAAATTGATGCTCCTGCAAAATGCGCCATGCCTCATCAAGCGTCATGCAAATTCCCCCTTTACCTTCCGGGTAGTCTGTTTGCCTTTCATTTTAGTCCAACCTAGCACAAGTAGTAAAATGATTATTGACGTAATGACAATCGTGCCCCCCGGAGCAATATCAAGATGGAATGCGGCAAATAACCCAATAATGACCGATAGCTCCCCGATGACGATTGAATAGAGCAATGCTCCTTTAAAGCTTTTAGCTAACTGTATTGCAGCAGCAACGGGAATCGTCATTAACGAAGAAACGAGCAAGATCCCGACAATCCGCATCGATGCACCGATGACAAGTGCAACGATGATCATGAAAATAATCTGAATGACCTTCCCATTAATGCCCGAAACTTTTGCGTATTCCTTGTCAAATGACAACGCAAATAATTCTTTGTAAAAAAACCGGATAAATGTAATGACGAAGATTGCAATAATAACGATAATCCAAAGATCCTGCCTGCTCACGGCGGAAACAGACCCGAATAAATAGCCAACGAGATCAGATCCAAATCCTTTTGCCAAAGAAATGAAAATTGCTCCGAAACCGATACCTGTTGAAAGGATAATCGGAATCGCGAGCTCCTCAAAATGCTTATAGGCACCTCTCAGTCTTTCGATTAATAATGAACCACCTACTGCACTCGCCATACCTAAATATACTGGATTCAATGCAGAAAAGAGAATTACGGATTGGCTTAAATAAAGGCTTCCCGCAATTCCAGCCAATGCTACGTGGCTTAACGCATCTGCGATGAGTGCCAATCTCCTTACTACGATGAATAAGCCGAGCAATGGAGCTATTACCCCAATGATCAGACCGGATAAAAATGCATTTTGAAGAAATTCATATGTGAATAAAGCGCTGATCAAGGTCATACCCCCTTCTGTTCTTGATGGACACGCCGCACAGGGTGACCGTACCATAATGATATGTCAGCATCATTCATCTTCTTGTAATCCGATTGAATGCCATGGAAGTGAATCGATCGATTTAAGCAAGCTACATGAGTCGCCAGTTCTGTAACAAGGTCAATTTCATGCGTAACGAGCAGTATCGCAATGCCATGTTCACGGTTCAATTCATTGAGCATAGAATAGAACGAAGTTACATTTTTCTGATCGATTCCGACTGTCGGTTCATCCATGATCAATAAATCCGGTTCGCCGACTAACGCTCGTGCTATAAACACACGTTGCTGCTGACCGCCGGACAATTCACCGATATTTTGATTTGCAAATTGCTCCATTTTAACAATCCGCAACGCATTCAATGCTTTTTGCTCATCGAGCTTCGAAAAGCTTTTAAATAATCCTACCTTTCGAGTGAGCCCACTTTTAACGACTTCAAGAACTGTGGCAGGAAAGCCCGAATTGAATGAATTCGATTTTTGTGAGACATATCCGATTCGTTCACGTTGTTTGAAGGAATCTACATTTTCACCAAACAACTTCACTGTACCTTGGTCAGCTTTCAACAAACCTAAAATAATATTAATAAGCGTAGATTTACCGGAGCCATTCGGACCGATAAGTGCCCAGAACTCCCCTTCCTTAACTTCCAATGAAATATTTTCGAGAACGGTGGAATGCTCATATCGAAAATTGACGTTCGTACATTCAATTATCGTATTTGTCATATAGTAAAATCCCTTTCTTTTGAATGAATGTAAACAGGAACGATTACGATTGCTAGTAGAAGTATATAGTAAGAGTCGGTCAGACACAACTATTTAAGAAGGAATGGTGCAATTTGGACTACATGCAAATGTTGAATGAAATAAAGATGAAAAGTGATGAAGAGGCAAAGTTACTTGCCGATGCCTACGGCCTTAAATTAACAATCCATGAAATTAGGGCGCTACGCCCATTGCTTGATGAAATTTCATTCCACTGGCTTTTTACCGGCGTTCCTGAAAGCTTCATCAAAAAAGTGAAGTATGCTGTCGGAGAGAAAAAAGGGGAAGAATTGTTCCGTCAATATTTGGATATGATCTAATTACAAAAATACATCCCGCCAATGGAATTGACCAATTGGCGGGATTTTTAGTTAGACTAATAATAGTTCCCGTTGATTAGCTTGGAATGTTTTTGTTCTTAACATTTTAATTTCATATTCATATGGCGCCTTCTTGTTTTTTGCATCGTTGCCGACGAAAGGCGTTTCAAGAATCTTAGGAATCGACATGAATTCAGGATGGTGTACGATATAGCTAAGCGCATCAAAACCGATATAACCATGCCCAATATTCTCATGACGGTCTTTCATAGCTCCGCGTTCGTTTTTGCTGTCATTGACATGGATGACTGAAATCCTGTCCTTCCCAATGATTTTGTCAAAATCATTTAACACGCCATCGAAGTCATTGACGATATCATAGCCTGCATCGTGGACGTGACACGTATCAAAACAGACGGTTAGTCGCTCATTATTATGAACACCGTCTATAATTTTCGCAATTTCATCGAAATTCCTGCCACATTCACTACCTTTTCCAGCCATCGTTTCAAGTGCAATACGGACATTCGAATCGTCAGCTAGCACTTCGTTCAATCCTTCAATAATTTTAGCAATCCCTTGATCCGCTCCGGCACCAACATGAGCCCCAGGATGCAAGACAATCTGATCTGCCCCAAGAGCTGCTGTCCTTTGAATTTCCGACTGTAGAAAATCGACTCCTAACCGAAATGTCTCCGGCTTCGTCGTATTTCCGATGTTTATAATGTAAGGGGCATGAACGACAATGTTAGAAATGCCGTTCTCTTTCATGTGCAAAAGACCCTCTTCAATATTTAGTTCTTCGATCGGCTTCCTCCGCGTGTTTTGCGGAGCCCCTGTATAAATCATGAACGTATTGGCACCATAACTTAACGCCTCTTCACTGGAACCTAGCAGCATCTTCTTACCGCTCATCGATACATGTGAACCTAGTAACAGTCGTTGCTCATTTGTCATTTCTTCGTTTCAATCTCCTTTCCCTCTTCTTGAATTTCTCTATATCTTTCGCCATTTTCTTTTTATAACCAGGCTTCACCTTTGAAGGCTTGCGTACAAATGATGCTGCTTTACGATCGAGCTCATCCGTCTCTTTAACCCGATTTTTCCGGGCATGACGCTCCTTCACTTCAACCCATTCGCCTTTTTTCACGTCTTCATGGATGAATGGAATGCCCATTTTTTCAATTTGAACAATCTTATCGTCTTCTGAAGGCTCATACATCGTAATCGCGATACCTTCAAGACCCGCACGTGCTGTCCTACCTACTCGGTGAATGAAAAACTCCAAGTCATCTGGCAATTCATAGTTGATGACATGGCTTACACCAGGTATATCAATTCCGCGTGCAGCAAGGTCTGTCGCAACGATATATTGATACTCAAGATCTCGAATTTGTTTCATCATGCGCGTACGTTCACGAGGTGACAAATCGCCATGAATCCTTCCCGCTTTTATACCATGATCAGCTAAGTAATTAGCTACCTCGTCCGCATTTTGTTTCGTGTTTGTAAAGACAATTGCCAAATATGGATTAATCGCATTTAAAATGTGCAAAAGTTTTTTCTTTCGGTCCATGCTTCGAACAGGAACAAGCGAATATTTCATGCCTTCAGTTAACGGCTTTTTATTTCCAATTTGTACATGAATTGGACTTTCCATATATTTAGAAAGAAATGGCTTCAGTTTTTCTGGAATTGTTGCTGAGAATACATACATTTCCAAATTTGTCGGCATTTTCGATGCAAATTTATCGATATCTTCGATGAATCCCATGTCGAATGCCAAGTCAGCTTCATCGATAACTAAAATAGATGCTGTATGAATTGCTAGAGCACCTTCTTCTGCAAGGTCACGAATCCTTCCAGGCGTCCCTACAATGATATGAGGGTTCGATTTCAGCTTGTCGATTGAACGTTGCTTATCCGTTCCTCCGATTAAGAGCGAACTTCTAATACTTGTTTCTGCTGTCATTTTATTCATTTCGTCATATAGCTGCAAAGCGAGTTCTCTCGTCGGTGCGGTAATGACTGCTTGCAATTCTTCTTTCTCTTCATCCAAACGCTCAAGGATTGGAATAAGGAAGCTGTGCGATTTGCCTGTTCCTGTATGGGCTTGTCCGATTGCGTTGGCCCCTTTAAGGATCAACGGAATCATTTCTTTCTGTATTGGTGTCGGGTGTTCAAACCCTAAACGGGCAATAGCCTCCCTAAGAAAAGGTTTAAATTGATAATCTGTAAATTTCGACATTCATATGCCTCCTAACGTATTCTTATTGTAGCATGATTCCGTTCCGCAGTATGTGATTTTCGCATAGTATAGATAGTGAAAGTTCACAATGACCAAATGAAAGGGGTTATCCATGAGGTACGAATCCTTCTATCCGTTCGCACGGACGCAAAACTCGCCGTTTGCAATGAGGCAGCCATTCCAGGGCCAACAGCCGCCACCAACCTTCTCCCATATGCCGAGACAACCTTTTCAAGGGTCTCCGATGGGCAATCGATTCGGCACATCTATGCAAAGTCCATTTCAAAACACGTCTAAAATGGAAATGTACATGCAAACAGCTAATCGGTTTTTAAATACTGCACAACAATATGCGCCACTTGTCCAACAGATTGCACCGATGTTTCAAAACTTGCCTGCAATGTGGAGATTATATAAAGGTTTCCAATCGCTTCCTTCCGCAGGGACTACGGCTTCAGGAGCTGCATCGGCAGGAGCTTCCGCCGCGCAAGCAGGTGCTTCTAATCCGAGGATCTTCCAACCGCCCAAGTTATAATTTTGAAACACACGCCCCACTCCGCTATAATAGATACAGATCCCTTTAGAGGAGTGTGGAGTAAATGAAAGTAAAGAAGATTTCCCCGCGCGGCTATTGTTACGGGGTTGTCGATGCAATGGTCATAGCGAGAAATGCAGCGCTCGACAAAACTTTGCCGAGACCTATTTATATATTAGGCATGATTGTTCATAATAAACATGTTACAGACGCATTTGAGGCAGATGGTATTATTACATTAGATGGAGAGAACCGGTTGGAGATCCTTGAAAAAGTAGAAACCGGAACTGTCATTTTCACTGCCCACGGCGTATCGCCAGAAGTAAGGGAGCTAGCTAAACGTAAAGGACTCGTTTCCATTGACGCAACATGCCCAGATGTAACCGTCACTCACGACCTAATTGAGGAAAAGGCTGCTGAAGGTTACGATATCATTTATATCGGAAAGAAGTACCATCCCGAGCCTGAAGGAGCGATCGGTGTAGCGCCACATGCCGTCCATCTAATTGAAACACTTGAAGATGTCGATGAGCTTGAGTTGAATAACGACAAACTTCTTGTCACAAATCAGACAACAATGAGCCAATGGGATGTAGCCCATATTATGGATGCACTAAAAGAGAAGTTTCCTCATATTGAAGTACACAAGGAAATTTGCCTTGCTACTCAAGTAAGGCAAGAAGCAGTTGCAGAACAGGCAGGAGAAGCGGATTTACTAATCGTTGTAGGAGATCCGAAAAGCAATAACTCTAACCGGTTAACTCAGGTGTCTGTTGAAATTGCAAATACGCCTTCCTATAGAATTTCGGATGTTTCCGAGATTAATATTGATTGGCTGCAAGGTGTTGAAACGGTTGCAGTTACAGCTGGAGCATCTACGCCGACGTTAATTGTCCGTGAAGTAATTAGTTTCTTGGAAAGCTTCGATCCAGAAGACCCTGCAACTCATGTTCCAGAACGCAAATTCAAATTGGAGCGAATCTTGCCGAAAATCAAGAATCCTGAGCCGGTCAAGCGAATCGAACCGTATACAGTGAAGTAAAACTTCACTTAGAATACTAGTATCGTAATGAAAGGGCTGTTCCGTTGTCGTTAATCGACTGGAACAGCCCTCTTTTATTCAAATGAATCGAAATGGCTCGGTGTCGATTTCCGATTCAATGATTGAAACATCGTACCTTTTTTCGTGGCACACTTTTGCCATATACGTTGCGACCCCTTCAATCATCACTTTTTCCACATGATGACCTGGATCGACGATGGCAAGATTCATCAGCTCCGCCTCCTGGGCAGTATGGAAGTCCATATCGCCGGTAACGAACACGTCTGCTCCTTTTCGCTTTGCTGCCTTTATATATTTACTACCACTGCCACCAAGGACTGCGATCTTACGGACGGGCTTTGACGGATCTCCAACAATTCTAACAGCCGGAACGTCCAGAGCCTTTTTGACGAATTGAGCGAACTCCTTAAGCTCCATAGCATCTTTTAAGTCCCCTACTCTACCAAGACCATATTCTTCCGTCCGTTGATCGAGAACAAAAAAGTCATACGCAGGTTCTTCATACGGATGAGCTGCCAACATCGATTTCAGCACTTTTGATCGTAACGGACCTGGTAGCACGACTTCAATACGTTCTTCAGCAACTTCTTCCATTTTCCCAACTTCCCCAATAAACGGATCGGCACCTGCTGACGGGGTAAACCGTCCTATTCCAGTAGAAGTGAAACTACATCCTGCATACTCCCCGATTGCACCTGCTCCTGAGCGTGCCAATACTTCACGTAATTGATCCGCATGCTCAACCGGGCAAAATACCGCCAATTTATAGAGTGGATCGGAAATTGTCGGCTCCATCACTTCGATGTTTTCAAGACCGAGACGAGATGCGAGTAAATCATTCACTCCACCAGGAGCGACGTCAAGATTTGTATGTGCTGCATAGACGGAAATGTCATGTTTAATGCATTTTTCGATAAGTCTCCCTTGAGGTGTATCTGTCCAAATATGTTTCATCGGGCGAAATATGGGTGGATGGTGTGCAATGATCAAATTAGCACCTTTTTCGATTGCTTCATCTACGACCGCTTCGTTAACATCCAGTGTAATAATGACCTTTTCAACTAGACGGTTCAACTGGCCGATATGCAATCCGACAGGATCCCAATCTTCTGCAAATCGTTTTGGCGACCATTGTTCAAAAAGGTTAATAACTTCATACCCATTTACTTTCTTCAACGTGTCAATATCCCTCCGACCAACTCGATTTTCTTCCGTAATAATTCTTTTTTTTCATTGATTTCATTCGTGCTTTCCGCATTTTCCAAAAATGTGAGAACCCGTTTCCATTCATCAGATTCACGCTTCCATTTTTCAATGAAAACATCAGATTTTTGCTTTAGTAGAAAAGGTCCAACGAGCATTTCGAGCTCGTCATATTCTGCATGCCCCTTTTCAAGGACAATAATTTCATATATTTTGTTGTCTTCTTTCAAAATATGCTCGTCCACAATTTTCCACTCATTTTGTACGGCCCACTCGCGGATTGAAGATGCATGAATATTTGGTTGGGCAATAATCCGTTTGACATTGTGTAGCTTCTCGTTGCCATCGCTTAAAATAGAAGCGATCAACGGCCCACCCATTCCAGCGATGGTAACAGTATCAACTCGATCACTGTCATGAACAGCTTCTAGCCCGTTCCCCATTCGGACGGTAATTTCATCCGTAAGTCCTTTCTTACGGACATTTTTCACTGCGGATTCATACGGACCTTTTACAACTTCCCCAGCAATTGCTTTAGTAATTTTTCCTGCCTTCACTAAATAACACGGCAAATAAGCATGATCGCTTCCAATATCAGCGAGGATGGCTCCTTCCTCGACAAACGATGCAACCGCTACGAGCCTTAATGATAATTTTTCGGAATTCAATTGATCCCCGCCTTTCCAATATTCCTATTGTAAGCGATTTTCAACATCTTTTCCAGAATTGAAAAAGCCATCGGGACATGTAAGAACAGTTCCGATGGCTTTTAAACTCTTATTTAAGTGATAGGATATACTCTGACAATTGGTCAATTTGCTCGTCTTGGAGCTGGCTTCCGTATGGTGGCATTATACCCGAACCATTTTTAATAACGTCATGAATTTCATCTTGGGACTTTGTCAAACCTACAAGACTTGGTGCCATAGCACTACCAGTCAAGTCACCGCCATGACAAGTAATACATTGTCCTTGAATAAATGACTCAGGATCGAAATCCCCGGATGCAACTGCACCTTGGTTCGTTTCTTCAGTTTTCCCATCCTCATTCGATGCAGCAATTTCTTTTTTCTGATCAAGACCGTATAAGGACAAGAAGAAAATAAGTCCTAATCCTAGCGCGAAAATTAGGATATAAGGCACTACAGGATTGTTTTTCATCGAATTACCCTCCTTCACCAGGATTTATTCTGTAAATGTATATACAGTGCACATCTATTATTGTACTGTATCCCGGTGTAAACTGGAAGAGTTATCACAATATATTTAGCTATTTGTGACAATTTAGACATACTTTCTTCATACCTTTCGGCTACAATGACTGGCTACTCGCGAAACAGACACCCTTTCATTTTGACTAACAACCTAGTTGTCTAGCAATAACCATTCGTTGTACTTCAGATGTCCCTTCGCCGATTTCAAGAAGCTTCGCATCTCTCATATAACGTTCGACTTCATACTCCTTCATATAGCCGTAACCTCCATGAATTTGAATTGCTTCATTGGCAACTTCCATCGCAATTTCTGAAGCATAAAGTTTGCACATGGACGCTTCTTTCGTGAACGGACGTCCTTGATCTTTCAACCAAGCTGCTTTGTAAACCATCGTTCTAGCTAATTCAATTTTCATCGCCATATCAGCAAGCTTGAATTGCGTAATCTGAAATTCGGAAAGCGCCTTGCCAAACTGCTTCCGCTCTTTCGAATACTTCAATGCTCTATCAAAAGCGGCTTGTGCAATCCCTACAGCCATTGCTCCAATTCCAATCCTTCCACCATCCAACGTGACGAGAAACTGCTTAAAGCCATCGCCACGATTGCCAAGAAGGTTCTCTGTTGGGACTCGAACGTTGTCGAGCACTAATTCTGTCGTATTCGACGCATTCAATCCCATCTTTTCATAGTTGTCGATAATCGTGAATCCTTCTACATCTGTCGGCACGATAATGGCACTAATCTCTTTTTTTCCTTCAATATTTCCGGTAATTGCTGTAAGCGCCAAATGTTTCGCATAGCTCGCATTCGTAATGTATACTTTCGATCCATTGATGACAAAATTATTATCTTCTTCTCTTGCAGTCGTCTGCGTCCCCCCGGCGTCAGATCCCGCATTCGGTTCAGTGAGCCCAAATGCGCCGAATGACTCCCCTGTACATATCGGCGTCAAAAATTTTTTCTTCTGCTCCTCCGTTCCAAACAGATGTATCGGCGCACCCCCTAAAGAAATATGAGCAGAGTATGTAATGCCAGTAGAAGCGCACCCTCGGCTCAGCTCTTCAGTTACGATTGCAAAGCTAATTGTATCCGCCCCTGCTCCCCCATACTCTTCAGGGAACGGCAACCCCATCATTCCCATTTCAGAAAGCTGTTTGAATATGTCGATTGGAAATTCCTTTGTCCGATCCCTTTCAATCGCTCCTGGCGCAACGACTTCATCGGAAAACTCCCTGATCATTTTCCTGATCATCTGCTGCTCATCCGTCAAGTCAAAATTCATTCTTCCCATCCCCCTTGTTGTTAACGCTTACATTTTGATTATACCGAAAAGACAGGCATTAAAACAATCTTTCTTTCAAATGTTGCTAGACGATCGATTTCATAATGTAAAAGACTATAAAAACTAAACCCGATGCCCCTGAAATTGTAAAGTATAGCAATTTAAATAGCCTTCCAGCGAATAACCATAATAAACAATTCACAATCAAAATTCCAACCAATAAAAGCGTCTCCCCTGCAAAAAAGACAGACCACAATTTTATTGAACTACCGAGTACTGCAAAAGCAACGACTATGTATACTAACTGGATAAAAAAAGCGCGTGCCTTAAGCTTCTTCTTCTCTTTAAACAAAATAGCTTCCGTAGCATGAATTTCTTGTTCATGATTTCCTTGTGAATATAGCGTAATCAGAAAATCGCAATAATGCTCCGGTAGCAATTTATTTTGTTTCCAATAATTAATTTCGGCGATAATGATCTTTTTTCGCTGAGCATTCATTTCTAATTCGCCCCTAATCATTATTCTTTAAAAGTGAAAACGCATCGGCATAGTAAATATGCCGATGCGGATGATGATCATTCTAAAAAGTCCTTCAATCTCTTACTGCGGGAAGGGTGTCTTAGCTTCCGTAATGCCTTCGCCTCAATTTGACGAATCCGTTCACGGGTTACTCCGAATACTTTCCCTACTTCTTCTAACGTTCTCGTCCTGCCATCATCCAAACCGAAACGTAGACGTAATACGTTTTCTTCCCGGTCTGTCAACGTATCTAATACATCTTCCAACTGTTCTTTCAATAATTCATAGGCAGCATGATCCGATGGTGACTGCGCTTCCGAGTCTTCGATGAAATCCCCTAAGTGAGAATCATCCTCTTCCCCAATAGGTGTTTCAAGCGAAACTGGCTCTTGTGCGATTTTAAGGATTTCCCGCACTTTTTCGGCCGTCAAGTCCATTTCCTCTCCAATTTCTTCAGGAGACGGTTCGCGTCCAAGGTCTTGAAGCAATTGACGCTGTACTCGAATCAGTTTATTAATCGTTTCGACCATATGAACCGGGATTCGGATTGTCCGCGCCTGGTCCGCTATAGCTCGAGTGATTGCCTGTCGAATCCACCATGTCGCATACGTACTAAATTTAAATCCTTTCGTATGGTCGAACTTTTCAACCGCTTTAATAAGACCCATATTCCCTTCCTGAATTAAATCGAGGAACAGCATTCCACGTCCTACATATCTTTTTGCGATACTGACGACGAGGCGGAGGTTGGCTTCTGCTAGCTTTTTCTTAGCATTTTCGCCTTTCTCGACGAGCTCTAGGAGAGCCGGGTCCGGCTTTTTCATTTCAGCCAACTTTTCTTCCGCTTCTACGCCCTCTTTTATGCCAATTGCCAATTTTACTTCTTCGTCTCCGGTTAATAAGTCGACACGGCCGATTTCTTTTAAATACATACGAACAGGGTCATTGATTTTTACTCCTGGAGGAACGCTCAAATCATTCAAGTCGAATTGTTCCTCATCCTTAGCGTTCGCTTCCTCTTCATCCTTGCGTTCCATTTCAATGCCTGCTGCTTCGATTTGGTCAAGGAATTCTTCAAACTGCTCCGGCTCCATCTCGAAAACCGATAATTTCTCGGTCACTTCTTCAAGCGTCAATTCCCCCGCTTTTTTTCCTGCTTCCAATAATCCTGCTTTCACTTCATCTAATGTCATTTCGTGCTCCATTTCTCCTGATTGCTCTTTAGTCATAATACCCGTTCCTCCTTATTTCACCGGAATACGGCTTACATTGCCGATAATGATTTCCGGAGCTGTATAATTTCCCTGGCCAGCTCCAGCGCCCGGGTATGATCGTTCATTTTTTCCGCTTCTTTGGATTCATGCATCATCTCATCAATGCGTCTAATAATCCGATACTTATTAAGATGATGAATACAATCCTCTATTTCCTGCTCAGCAAATTCGGGGTCTCTTTCTAGCATCGCCGCATCCATGACGACTTTGCGAAGCTCACGGTCATCCAAAGACTCAGCGAATCTATGGAAATCAGGAGTGCCGTGCTCTTCATAAAATCCTGCCAACTTTATGAAGATCTCGGCATATTCCTCGCGGAAGAAAAGCTCCTGGTGGTCATCCCGAATTCTGTCGAATAAATTTCCATCATTAAGCAAATGGCATAACAGAAGTCTTTCAGCCCGTTCAATACCCGACATTTTTCTATCGGGTGTAACGGCTGGAACGGCTTGTCCTTCCGGTCGCGTCGTCTTCTCCTGTTTTGCAAGCTTTCCGACCTTTTTCATCAACTGCTCATTGAGAGCACTCGAGGAAACCCCTGTCTCGGACGTCAGTTGTCGAATCATCAAATCCCGTTCAACGGGCGAGACTTTTGGTGCAAGCTCCTCCAACACTTCATGAATATATTGCAATACATCGTTTTCATGCGATAGATTTTTAAACCTTTTGTAATAAGCCATAATGAATGACATATATGTGTGAGGCTTGCCAATTACCTTTTCAGTGAATGATTCCCCACCAAATGTAGAAATATATTCATCCGGGTCCATTCCCCCCGGTAATAAGGCTATTTTTGCATCCAATCCTTTTTGAGTTGATAGGAGTGCAAACCTTTTTGCTGCATCCCATCCAGCATTATCACCATCACAACAAATAATGAGCTGGTTTGCAATACGTTGTAATTTGGTCAAATGGATGTCAGATAAGGATGTACCCATGACCGCAACACTATTCATAATTCCCGCTCGTTCTGCAGCAATCGTGTCCATAAAACCTTCGAACAGTATTACTTTACCCGTTTTACGGACATTAAGACGTGCGTTATGAAAATTATAGAGCAATCGACTCTTTTCAAAAATGGGTGTTTCCGGACTGTTCAAGTATTTCGCTTCTTCTTTCGAATCGGATAATATCCTTCCAGAGAAAGCGACGACATTTCCATTATCGTCATGTAACGGAAACATAATACGTCCACGGAACCTGTCAAAATACCCGGTTCCATCTTTTTTCATGATGCAAAGTCCAGCGTTCTCCATCTCCTTCATATCGAACTTCTTGCTGATCAACAATTGGGTGAGGACTTCACGGTCGTCAAGTGACCATCCTATACCATACTTTTCGATAGACTTGCGGGAAAATCCTCTTTGCTCCAAATAATGTAATGCTTTTTCACCCTCCACTGTATTCAGTAATAAATGACTATAAAAATTGGCAGCAAGCGTATGGGCATCAATCATCTGCTGGAATTCATTTGTCTTCCCACTTTTGAAAGCTTCATTATGGGTTACTTCCAGTTCAATACCTGCACGCCTAGCTAACTTGGAGATAGCTTCCGTGAAAGGACTGTTTTCCATATCCATGACAAACGTAATAGCATTGCCGCCAGCACCGCACCCGAAACAATGAAAAATTTGTTTTTCCTCGGAAACGGAAAAGGATGGCGTATTTTCCCCATGAAATGGGCATAAGCCGAACCAGTTTTTGCCCCGCTTCGTCAATTGGACATATTCACCGACAAGATCGACGATATCCGTTTTGGATCGGATTTCTTCGATTGTCTCTTCTGGAATTTTAGACATCCTATCACCATTTTCTTCATACATACTTCAATTCGATACTGTTTTCATAAATCCTGCTTTTTTCGACAAAAAAATTATGAAACAATCATTTTAGCTTAAAACGCTAATTACTATTGGGACAATAATCTATTGTACACAATCCACAAAAGAAGAACCAACCATTTTTCACTGGGTGGTCCTTCTTTTGTGTATATTATGAATTGTGATTGGCAACTTCGCTTAAAATAAGGTTGGCCGTTTCTTCGACAGCTCGATTCGAGACGTCGATAACAGTACAACCGATTTTGGAAACGACCTTCTCAAAATGTTCCAACTCCTGCTTGATACGTTCAATTCTCGCATAATTCGCGTCATCCTTCAAGCCGAGTGCTATCAATCTTTCTTTTCTGATTGAATTCAGAACGGTTGGGGAGATGACTAAGCCAAAGCATTTCTTTGGGTCTATCCGATACAATTCTTCTGGTGGATCAACTTCCGGCACGAGCGGAACATTTGCAACCTTATACCGGCGATGTGCAAGGTATTGGGATAAGGGCGTCTTCGATGTACGAGATACTCCTACTAAAACGATGTCCGCCTTCAATACACCTCGCGGATCTCGCCCATCGTCATATTTCACGGCAAACTCAATTGCCTCAATTTTTTTGAAATAATCATTGTCCAACTGTCGCACAAGCCCCGGCTCTTCAAACGGTTGCTCGTCAAGTGACGATCCAATTTCTTCGACAATCGGCCCAAGCAGGTCAATACATTGCAAACCATTGTTCCTGCATTCCTCTTTTAGTTTCTTTCGCATACAGCTTTTCACAAGTGTATAAATGATGATAGCATTTTGTCGTTTTGCCAAATATGCAATTTCACGCAATTGAGATTCATCTTCCACATGTGAAAAACGTTTCGTTGAAACCGTTTCAAGATCCTGTCTGAATTGGCTTGCCGCTGCCTTAGCAACTAAATCCGCTGTCTCTCCGACAGAATCGGAAACGATGAACAATGTCAACTTCCTCATTGTATCACTCCTCTTTCAATATGCTCAAAAAGGCAACCGCTCATAATTCATGATCTTCAGCTAGCGATAGAAACGCACGCGTAATATTCGTCTTTGTAATTCTTCCGACGACATCCAGTCCTTCGTCTTTCACCATCACGACAGGAAGTGAGTCGATTTGTTGTTCAATCATTTTCTTTGCGACTTGAATGAGGGAATCCTGTTTTTTGCAATATGTAATATTCGGCATCCTTGTCATAATGACATGGACTGGAATTTTATCCAGTTCTCCGCTACCAAGACTCGTTCGCAATAGATCTTTACGTGATAGTACTCCTGTTAGACAGGAGGACTTGTCTACAACAAACAACGTTCCTACATCTTCAAGAAACATTTGACAGATTGCGTCATACACTGTCACGTTTTCATTGACAACGACAGGAATGGATTGGAAATCACCGACTTTCATTCCAATCATACCATCAGCGACAGATTGGGTCGGTTTTTTCCCAGAATAGAAGTAGCCTACACGCGGCCTTGCATCCAAATAGCCCGCCATTGTCAGGATTGCCAAGTCGGGCCTTATCGTTGCTCTAGCAAGACTTAACCTCTCTGCAATCTGCTCACCAGTAATTGGACCATCCAATTTGACAATTTCAAGGATTTCGGTCTGGCGCTTATTCAATTCCAAATGAATCACCGCCCTAATCGTTCGATAATATATCCTTGATTAGTATAGCATTTTACATTCAGAATTCCTAACTCAATGCCTCTATTTTTCCCTTAGAAGCCAAGAAGCGCGATATGAGTAAAATGTTTGTGGGTGGAATGTAAAAGTTATAGCTTACTACAAACACCATTGATTTCCGTTCCGATCGGACGCTTTCCGCGGGCACGGCTTTAGCCAATCGAACAGCGAAGGGTTCGATTTGCCGTATTTCTGCGCCTTTTGCAGAAATTAAGGCAGCCACATCATGCTCGTAACGCTGCGCTTTTACTCGCAAAAGCCGTTCTTCGTAACGGCTTTCGCTCAGTCCAGGGTCTTCAGCTCGCGCTGTTCCCGCTGGAGTCGCCGATCTGCACTCCAATCAATTGGAATAGTTTTTAACAGGTTGTGTTAAATCATCAAGTTGTTGTTAGTGAAAAAAGGTAGATGCTATAAACACATATTGACAATAGATAAGGCAAGTATAAATGCACAGCATGTCACGCCTGTGCGTCTTTGTACTCGCCTTATATCTTGATATTAATTCCGGTATATTACTTATTCCACAATCGCATTCGATTCTGGAATATCCGAAAAAAAATAATATTTTCAGGTCAGATAAAGAAGGGGTTCAACGACCTCGCAAAGTTCACTTTCCTCAATGAACTTCGTGACAATGGAAGAGTGCCCGATTCCTACGATGAATAGAATGCGTTCCTCCTCGGATTCGATGAGGCGGGATAAGTTGGAAAACATGATCAGATTCCTCTTATACCACCAACTGAGCCAGTTCATCCCAACATAGTGATCGACTTCACCGACGCGTGCAATGTTCAAATGAATTTTATGTAACAGACCAAGGAAGGCTGGCTCATTTAACTCTCTGTAGTAGTCCAGTACAGTTTTATCCTCCGTCCATGCAGGGTATCCCTCGACTCCTGCAAGTATTTCTTTTAACATCTCCGGTTGGTGTGCCTCCGCCCAACTCTGTACTTCACTGAAGCTCAACTCTGGATTCCCCATCCAATCAGTCGGATAGATTTCGTCATGCCCGAGCTCAACGCCCAACCGGAAGCCTACCTGGTAGATTTCATTGATTGGTAATGGAAATGAACCCGATTGATATCGCTTATATTGTTCATTACACGCCTCACTGTCCTTCGGTTCCATTTCAACCGCAATCTTGGTCGGTTTGAATTTTTCTATTTTCAATACCAATTCCTCGATTTCCATTTGCCTTTGATACGCATCCAGCCCCTCGACTTCGGACATATGGAAGCTGCCAAGTATAAGAATTTTCGCCTTTTCCTGATTCAATTTAATTCCCCCTTTTACTAACTCCAATCTATTTACTTAAACTATCTGACACCAATTATTGGATAAAGCCATCTTACCATACGATTGAAATCCGAGAATCAGACCCAAAAAGTATTCTAAACTCGGTCTTAAGGCTTATTAAACTTACCTGCAATTGAAAAAAACAATATTTCGTAAATGCGCATCAACAATATTTTCTATCAAGCGCTCACTTGCAATTAATAAGTTATTCCAATAAAAGACTTTTTTAGTTAAATAAGCGATTTGCTTACGCTTTTAAAGAATAATAAGTTTCTATAATTGGTAATAAACATCTTTCCCCTATCTTTTTTGCTCTTGGAGGGTTATCATCACAACCACGCTTTACAATGTCGAGATGATCGAGGTATATCAGAAAAAGGTAGATACAATATTGATATGCATTTTGGATTGTTTACTAACAAGGCGATATCTGTTGATTGGAGTGCAGAGCGGCGACTCCTGTGGGATATGCGTGTCAGGTGAGACCCCGCAGGAGCACGGTTTTGGCGACGAGGAGGCTCACCGCACGCCCCACGGAAAGCGTCCGCTCGGAACGGAAATCAACATGGCTTTGAAAACATTATTAAAAGGAAAAACATAGGCTGTATTAAATGGGAGTAGCGATATTAATTGCAGAGAAACATGAAGCATGCTACACTAATACAGAATTCAATAGGCGAAGATAGGTCTATGAGTAATGCCACCTAAAGCGAACGGGGAGAGTGGAAGCCCGTATTGGCATGAAACGGCAGCCTGGAGCTAGTGTTTCTTTAAGAGGGTTGCACTTTGCAGCCAATCGAGGTGGAACCGCGGGTCATTATGCACTCGTCCTCGGACTTCATGTCCGGGGATGGGTGCTTATTTTAATTGGAGGGATTTTACATGTACTCAATGGAACAGATTGTAAATTTATCGAAACAAAGGGGCTTTGTATTTCCAGGATCGGAAATATACGGCGGCTTAGCGAACACTTGGGATTACGGTCCGCTCGGTATTGCGCTGAAAAATAATATTAAACGTGCATGGTGGCAAAAGTTTGTGCAGGAGTCGCCTTATAACGAAGGGCTTGACGCTGCTATCCTCATGAATCCAAAAGTATGGGAAGCTTCCGGACATATCGGAAACTTCAACGATCCGATGATCGACTGTAAGAAATGTAAAACACGTCATCGTGCTGATAAGCTGATTGAGGATGCACTTGATGAAAAGGGCATGGAAATAGTCGTAGATGGTATGCCGTTTGAAAAGATGGAAGAACTCATCAACGAACATAATATCGTCTGCCCTAGCTGCGGTGCTATGGATTACACTGGCATCCGCCAATTCAACCTGATGTTCAAAACGTCTCAAGGCGTTACTGATTCATCTGCGAATGAAATCTTTTTACGTCCTGAAACAGCGCAAGGGATTTTCGTCAACTTTAAAAATGTACAGCGATCCATGCGTAAAAAGATGCCATTTGGAATTGCACAGATCGGAAAGAGCTTCCGTAATGAGATCACACCAGGTAACTTTACGTTCCGTACACGCGAATTCGAACAAATGGAATTGGAGTTCTTTTGTAAGCCTGGCGAAGATATGAAATGGTATGAGTATTGGAGAGACTTCTCCGAGAAATGGCTATTGGATCTCGGATTGACGGTTGGAAATATTCGTTTGCGCGAGCATAATGAAGAAGAACTTTCGCATTACTCGAAAGGAACAGTCGATATCGAATATAAATTCCCATTCGGTTGGGGAGAGCTATGGGGAATTGCGAACCGTACAGATTTCGATTTATCCCGCCATATGGAACATTCTGGTGAGGATTTCCACTATCAAGACCCAGTGACGAATGAGAAATACATTCCATATTGCATCGAGCCTTCCCTAGGTGCGGACCGTGTGACATTGGCATTCCTATGTGATGCATTTGACGAAGAAGAGCTTGAAGGAGATGACAAGCGTACAGTTATGCGCTTCCATCCTGCAATCGCTCCTATTAAAGCAGCAGTCCTTCCTTTATCCAAGAAACTTTCGGAAGGTGCAGAAGAAGTATATGCTGAGTTACGCAAGCACTTTGCGACTCAATATGACGATTCTCAATCAATCGGAAGACGTTACCGCAGACAGGACGAAATCGGTACTCCATTCTGTATCACATACGATTTCGATTCAGAGGAAGATCGCCAAGTGACTGTGAGACACCGCGATTCGATGGAACAAGTTCGTATGCCGATTGCAGATGTTAAAGAATATATCGAAAAACATCTAGTATTTTAACATAAAATGAAAAAACCGGAGAAAAAGGTCATTCGCCTTTTTCCTCCGGTTTTTCTTTTTGTGGCAATAGTTCAGGTGTCCGCTCCAATTGATCTAGAAATGACCTAGATTTTAATCGGACTCCAACTTGTTCGTCGTAAACTGTCCGAACGATTTTTCTCATGAATTGTTTTGTCGCTTTTTTCAAGTCCAATGATCCAACTTGTTGGATTGGAACTGTGAAAAAGGTGCGGATTAACCTTAGTTGCGTCGGAGTAATCCTCACAATATACGGGTCGATTTGAAAGCAACGATGGCAAAGGAATCCAATCTCCTGAAACGAGAAAGCAAATTCACCTTCTGTAGCTCCACAATTCGCGCATTCGTGTAAAACTGGATGGACACCTGCAACGGGTAGCATCTTCCACTCAACGAATAAAGCAATTGCTTCCGGGTCGTATTGTTCATTAATTGCATGTAATGCTTCATATAGCAACCCAAAGACATTCGGGCTTTGTCCATAGTCTTCTGTCAATCGGTCTATTAGCTCCACTATGTAGCAGGCATACGCTGTCGCCTCAAGATCCTCGCGGATATGACGCATCGAATTAATCGACTCACCTTGTTCAAGCGTCCCCATCCCACGCCCGGATCTAAGAAGATAATATCCATGAGTGAATGACTGGGTTACGGCTGCTAAACGGCTAGCCGGTTTTTTAGCTCCTCTCGCCATCGCTGTCATTTTTCCTGCCTCACGTGTGTAGAGAGTAACTATTTTATTCGATTCGCCGTATGGTATGCTCCTTAGGATGATTCCTTCCCATTTATTCAGCAAGGACACCACTCCTAATTAATATTCGTCTTCACGGAATCCGAATTCTCGGAGTTGACCGGGTTTGTTGCGCCAGTCTTTTTGCACTTTTACCCATAGCTCCAAAAATACTTTTGATCCTAACAGCATTTCGATGTCATGCCTAGCTTTCGTTCCGATTTCTTTCAAGAGAGCACCTTTCTTACCGATGACAATCCCTTTTTGTGAATCCCTATCGACAATGATTGTAGCAGCGACATCAACAAGACCGCGGCTTTCATCTCTTTCAATTTTCTCGATAACGACAGCGACCGAGTGCGGTATTTCCTCACGCGTCAAATGCAAAACCTTTTCCCGTATGAATTCAGAAATGATGAAGCGTTCCGGATGGTCCGTCACTTGGTCGTCCGGATAGTATTTCGGTCCTTCAGGTAAGTAGTTCGTCAATGTTTCCATTAATCGTTCAACATTATTGCCATTCAACGCGGATAAAGGAACGATTTCCGCAAAGTCATATTCCTTCGTATACGAAGTGATTGTCGTCAAAAGGTCGTCGGGATGGACGAGGTCAATTTTATTAATTACGAGGAAGACCGGAGTTTCCGTGTTTTGCAATATATCGATAATGAACCTGTCCCCCCCACCAATCGGTTCATTCGCATTCACCATGAACATGATCACATCGACTTCTTTTAACGTATTGCGCGCGGATTTCACCATGAAATCTCCAAGCTTATGCTTCGGTTTATGAATACCAGGAGTATCGATAAAAACGAGCTGAGAGTTGTCCGTTGTAACGACACCTTGCACTTTATTTCTCGTCGTTTGAGGCTTATCGCTCATGATGGCAATTTTCTGTCCGACGACTCGATTTAAAAATGTGGATTTGCCGACATTCGGTCTCCCAATAATTGATATGAAGCCTGACTTAAATTTATCGTTGCCCATCTGCATAGTCTAAATCCTCCTTTGAAAACGCACCCGGTAACAATTCTCCGACAGTCGTCTCTTTCACTTTACCGTTTAGATTCGTCAAATAGACGGGCATATCCGATTGGCAAAATTCAGCGATTACTTGTCTGCATGCGCCACATGGTGAAATTGGGCCTTCTGTATCGCCTGTTACCGCCAACGCTTTGAATTTAGTAATTCCATCTGAAATTGCTTTGAAGAAAGCCGTCCTTTCCGCGCAATTCGTCATGCTATATGCTGAATTTTCGATATTGCAGCCGTGGTAAACGTGGCCGTCTTCCGTCAATAATGCTGCCCCTACTTGAAAATTCGAATAAGGCACGTATGCGTTCTGCCGTGCGATTTTCGCTTCTTCTATTAATTTTTCTTTATCCATAATTACACCTCGACGTAAGTATTATTAAAACCATTTAGGAATGAAAATGATCAAACCGATAATTGCGGAGATAATTGCAAAAATCAAAACGGCTCCCGACGAAAGATCCTTCGCCTGTCCAGCAACTGGGTGAATCTCTTTTGTAATAAGATCCACTGTCCGTTCAATCGCTGAATTAATCATTTCCAAAGCGATCATCCCACCGAAAAGAATGAGAATGATACACCATTCTGTCGCGCTCAGACTTGTGAAAACACCTGCAATCGTTACGACGATAACTGCCAAGACATGCAACCTCAAATTTCGTTCAGTCTGAATTCCATGTCGTATCCCCTTAAAGGCGTAATGAAATGACTTGAAGAAAGGATGCATTTCCTACCTACCTTTCAAGGCCGAACGATGTCAGAATTTCCTTTTGTCTCCCGAACATCTTCTTTTCATCTTCTTCAGTTAGATGATCGTACCCTAAGAGATGAAGGAATCCATGCAATGCGAGAAATCCAATTTCTCGCATTGCATCATGACCATATTCAACTGACTGCCGTGCAGCCGTCTCGGTAGATATGAGAATGTCTCCAAGGACGATAGGCATGCCCTCTTCCTGAACAATTGCAACTTCTCCTTCTACGGTTTCCTCAAGCGCAAATGAAATAACATCAGTTGCCTTATCTTTCCCTCTATATTCAGCATTAATTTTCCTAATTTCCTCATCCGTCATAAACGTTACGGACACTTCAGGATGACCAGAAAGTCCTTCCATTCCAGCTGCATGGTTTAACAAATCTTCTACAAGTCGGGTAATCTCATCAGTCACTTTTCCCGTTTCATCATTAAAATAAATATCGAGCATTTTTTTACCTTCCTTCTAATCAGTCCGGATATTCAATCCGGCTATGGAAAATGCCGTTCAATGTTTTGCATATAACATTTTCAACTGTTTTCAATTCCTTCATCGACAAGTCGCATTCATCGAATTGCCCATCATTTAATTTAGAAGCAATAATTGATTTGACGAGATTGGCAATTTTTTCAGGAGTTGGCTCCTTCATGGAACGCACTGCAGCTTCAACACTATCCGCAATTGAAATAATTGCAATTTCCTTCGTCTGTGGTTTAGGTCCCGGATATCGGAAATCATCCTCCACTACATCCTGTCCTAATTCCTTCGCCTTTACAAAGAAAAATTTTAAAAAACTTGTTCCATGATGTTGCCTTGCAATATCAATGATTTCAATTGGCATTTTATGCTTCGCTAGCAAATCGGCTCCGTCATTTGCATGGGAAATAATGATATCACGGCTTTTTTCCGGTGGCAATTCATCGTGCGGATTCATGGAGCCGTGTTGGTTTTCAATGAAAAAACTAGGACGGATCGTTTTACCGATATCATGATAATAACTTCCGACCCTAGCGAGTAATCCATTCGCCCCTACAGATTCACAAGCAGCATCCGCCAAATTTGCGACCATTACACTATGATGGTATGTACCCGGTGTTTCGGTAAGCACTTTCTTTAATAGTGGATGATTTGGATTCGATAATTCAATTAACCTCATATCTGACAACAATCCGAAAGCAGATTCAAAAAAAGGCATCAGTCCAATTGTTAACGCTCCCGATAAGATTCCTGATGTCACCGCCGCTATTAAGTAGAACACCAACTCGGAAAGATTGTATGAAGACTGAGTCATCAATAAATAGAAACCTATGAAAAGAATATTGGACATCGCTACAACGAGACTCGTCCGTAAAATATTCGATCTTCTTCCGTTATTGCCTAAAACATAAATGCTGAAGACACCGCTGAACAGAATATAAAGGGCAATCTCCATTTGCATGATGGCTGCGAACCCTTCTTGTAACATAATACCAGCGGTTGCCGCCGTGATAATCGTCATCATGAAAGCTAGCCTTTCATTCGTCAGTAACTTTACAAGGAGTGGTGCAAGCGCTGTCGGGAATAAGAATGCAATCTGCACATCAAACTCCTTATCAATTAAACTAATAAGCTTCATCATAGTAACGAGAATAAAAAAGATAGAATAAATAATTAACAATGATTTCTTTTTCTTCTTACTATCTTCCCGCCATGTTAGGAAGTGCATGTAAACGATAGCTGACACAAATAGTATGAACAGGATGAGACCTGCCATCGGTTTTGTGGAAGAATGATTCGTCAACAAGCCCGTCAATTCCAACTGTCTGTAAATTTCAGAGTCGATGAATTGCCCTTCTCGGACAATAACTTGTCCTTGAAGGATCCTTGTCGGCTGTACAGCATTTTTTTCCTCTTCTATCCTTTTGTCAGTCAGCTCTTTATTAATCGTTTCCGTTTCGACGACGAGCGATCTTCCTAGCGTAATTAATGTCTGCAACTCCCCAGGGGGAATTGCTTCGGACAAACGAAGCTTCCTTTCCACTTCATAGCGAACGGAGGACAAATCACTACTTCGTACAGGTTTGGACAATTCCTCACCGATAATTCCAGCAATTTCGCTCTGGATTTTCCGCAAGACCGAGATATCTCTGTTCAATAAGCTTGAAATTGCATCATCTGTCAGTCGGAGACCCGGCTCCTCTTTTTCCAACTTCAGCAATTTTTCCCTAACTGTCTTAATCTGCTCCGAACGCGTCTTTCCTATTTTGTCTATGTCTTCGTTATCTAAAGTATTCACTTGTTTCTCTTCGATAATAAACTCCAATAACTCTACCGCGATAGCTGCTCTGTTTTTAGCAATATCCTCTGAAAACTGGTAAAACGGTGTCACTTCAGATTCAATTCTCCGTTTTTCCTGCTCCGTTTTCACCGTATCCTCGACTGTTTTCAAAGAACGAATTGTCTTCGGGGATATTTTGAATTCATGGAGTTCATACGTTTCCTGCTTTATATTGCCGTACATGAGGGAAAATAATGCGATAGCTGCCAAGCCGATGACAAACAGTGCCAAGTATTTGAATTTCAATGATTTGAAACGCTTAATAATGGGTGCGAACACAAACAATCCCCCCTATCTCTCTTTATCATTCGCATATTTAGTTAAATGAGGAAAGAGCAGTCACTTCAGGATGACTGCTCACTTTCATAAGCTTCAATGATTTTTGCAACGATTGGGTGCCGGACGACGTCTCCTTGCTCCAAATATTGAAAATGTATTTCAGGAACTTTTTTTAAGATCGATTCAGAAGCATTCAAGCCTGATTCAACACCTCTAGGTAAATCGATTTGTGTCTTGTCCCCTGTAATCACCATTTTGGAACCAAAACCTAATCGTGTTAAGAACATTTTCATTTGTGCCTTCGTCGTATTCTGAGCTTCATCGAGGATGACGAATGCATCATCAAGTGTACGGCCCCTCATATACGCTAGCGGAGCGATTTCAATTACCCCACGCTCAATGAGCCTTTCTGTGTGCTCAGACCCTAAAACGTCATGCAACGCATCGTAGAGAGGTCGTAAATAAGGATCCACCTTCTCTTTTAAGTCACCGGGAAGAAATCCGAGACTTTCACCAGCTTCAACAGCAGGACGCGTCAAAATAATTCGTTTGACGGACCCTATCTTCATTGCCTGTACGGCAAGAACGACAGCAAGATATGTCTTTCCTGTACCAGCAGGACCAATACAGAAAACAAGATCATTTTTCCGTATTGCGTGGATATACTCCCGCTGACCGATTGTCTTCGCCCGAATTGCCTTCCCTTTTGCAGTACGTGCAATTTCTTCATCATACAATTCGGCGAAATATTCAATCGTACCACTTTTCACCATTTCAATCGCTGTGGAAATATCGCGTAAGTTAATATTGATACCTTTACGTATTACTTTCAATAGTTGTTCAAGAAGATACTTTCCAGCAATAATATCCTGTTCTTCACCAGTTAGTGAAACAGTATCTCCACGAGTAAGGATAGAAATATTCATAGATTCTTCAATCAATTTCATATTTTGATCGGAAATGCCGAGCAGCATGACAGCCTCATTCGGTTCCTCTATATGAAGTTGAATCAGTTGTTCGCTCAATAGTTTCAGTCTCCTTGGGATATCGGTCTTTTTATCGCTATATTTTCGTTCATTAAAAATAATATAGTCCCCTCAACTGTATCATTTCCGAACGTCAAGTGTAAAATATTTTCATCTTTTATGATGAGATCTGTTTGTGTTTCGGTCAATATTTTATATTTTACTAATGGAATGATGACATCTTTCTCCATTCCTTCTGTTAACTCGAATTGGGCGATACGATCTTCCCGATACTTCTCTGTCCGGATGAAAGGCTGGAGCTTAGGTACCCTTTCCTCGTTCCATACAATCGGAGACTGCCAATGAATAATAATATTTTCTTCCCCAAGCAGATGGTAATTTACGATTTTAGGAATTTTGAATGAGTATTCCGACCAAAAGTCTGCATATACAGCTCCTTCCGCCCCGACGACTGTACGTTTATTCCCCTGCTCCAGTATACCTGTCGCAAGTAAATCCCCTCTTTTCACAGTTTGATGGACACGGGCAACCCTCTCCCCTCTACTCAACTGAAAACTTGTTACGACACCGCCGGTACGGGCAACAAGGTCGGATGGAGGTCCAGTCTTCTCTACGCTGTCATTTAATTTTGGAGAGAGCATCGGTATGACCGTCAACGTACTTCCTGATCTTTTGAACCTTACCCATGAGAGGGATGGATCTTCAGACATGAGTGCCCTACGTATTTCCCCTTCATCCGGAATCATGGAAAGCGGTCGGAGCTTAGTAATCGACGTTTCCTCCAATTTGTTTGCTATCCGTTCCGATACTTCAGGCACATCAGTTTCTATCTCAATTTTCCAAAGGAATAAAGAAGCGATGAGCGGAATAATACATGCGATTAAAAAGCGAAAGGACGAAAAAATCCTTTTTTCCACGGTCCCCTCATCTGCAGGCTTAATAGATACTTTCATTTTATACTTACGCCTATGTGTCCTTATGACTTGGATCCCTTTTCTATCAGTACGGAATTGAATCCCTTTTCCGGTTTCGGTTAGCCCGGAAATTTTTACGCCGGAACTTGCAAGGAATGTTAAAAATTTAGACGGATCCAATTTGCCAGTGAGCACGACGAAATACCGTTTATGAATCATAGGCATCCTGTCCATTTGTCATTTCTTTAATGTTTACATTTTTTAACGTTTCAAATGAAAATACTGCAATCTCCTCCGACAACGTTTCGACGATAAGATCCTCTCCGGATGCTTCAATGACGTGGTCTCCGCTCCGGATCACTGCATAATCGGGTCCTAGTTTCATTAATGAATATGGACCAGTAATTCTAACTAAAACAAATTCTTCAATCGTTACGGATGAGTTCATTTTAAATAATTTTTTCAAGATAAAACCCCCTATCCAAGCCTATGATTTGGGTAGGGGGTCAATGATTATTGTTTTGATTTTGGAGGACCAAAAATTTCAGAGAAGATAATACCTTTTAGTAGGTCCTCTTCATTTTTCGGAATCATCTCGTGATAGTCCATCGACTCTTTCGATACGAGGCTCCCTTGATGAACCGACAATCGACCACGATGCGTTTGTTCCCGGGTTGTTGATGTCCTGTCAATCTTCTTATCAGAAGGTGCCTGAGTCGTGTTTACGACACTACGTCTTTCGACTTCCCTCACCTCTGTAGGAATTGAAATGACAGGCGCGGGTTTTCGCTCAGGTGATTGCCTACTTGGAGGCTCATCGATGTCAGTTTTAAATTCACGTTGAATTTCCTTGTACATCTCCTGAGTCATTTCTTTCAACTTCCGCATAGGATCATTAACGTCTGTTTGTGCCGTCGGTTGTCTCTTTTGCGTCTTCGGTGCTTCTTTAGATTTTTTCCCTTTGAAGAACGAACTGATGATTCCCATGACGATTAGTATAATCAACGATTCCATCTGCGCATCCCCTTTCCGGGAATTTTCAGCTCAAACGTCACTCTTTCGTTGTATCCGGTTTTTGCTGATCCACACCAATTTTACTGATTGAATCACGCATGCCCGTGTCAGCTTGGATATTTTTATAATTCATATAATCCATAATACCGATGTTGCCGGTCCGGAGAGCTTCAGCCATCGCAAGAGGAACTTCTGCCTCTGCACCGACGACTTTCGCGCGCATCTCTTGGACTTTCGCTTTCATTTCTTGCTCGTTTGCAACAGCCATTGCACGACGTTCTTCCGCTTTCGCCTGCGCAATGTTCTTATCAGCTAGCGCTTGTTCAGTTTGAAGTTCAGCACCGATGTTTTTACCGATATCAACGTCCGCGATATCAATGGATAAAATTTCAAATGCAGTTCCGGAGTCAAGTCCTTTTGCCAAAACTGTTTGAGATATTAAATCAGGGTTTTCCAAAACTTTCGCATGGTCAACCGAAGAACCGATTGTCGAAACGATACCTTCTCCGACACGTGCAACTACCGTTTCTTCACCTGCACCACCGACAAGTCGATCGATGTTTGCACGGACTGTAATACGTGCCTTCGCCTTCACTTCGATACCATTCATTGCAACACCAGCGATGAATGGAGTTTCAATAACTTTTGGGTTTACGGACATTTGAACCGCCTCAAGAACGTCACGCCCAGCAAGATCGATTGCTGCTGCACGTTCAAATGACAATTCGATATTCGCACGATGTGCCGCAATCAATGCATTGACAACACGGTCGACGTTACCTCCAGCCAAGTAGTGGCTTTCAAGCTGGTTAATTGAAACACTCAATCCGGCTTTATGCGCCTTAATTAACGGATTGACGACTCGACTCGGGATTACCCGGCGAAGACGCATACCAATTAATGTGAAAATGCTTACACGTACACCTGCTGCAAGCGCAGATATCCATAGTGTTACAGGTACGAGCGTGAAAAATACTGACAATATGATGATCGCTAAAATAACGAGACCACCTGTCACAAACAATCCTCCAGTTGCCATAGCTGTTTCAAACATTATTCATTCTCCTCCTTTTCTACTAATTCCCGAACTACAATCCGAGAACCTTCAACCTTTACAATGATAACATGTTTTCCTCTATCGATGTAACTTCCTTGTGACACAACATCGATCCGCTCTCCTTCCATATCAACCGTACCGGACGGACGAAGAGGAGTAATTGTAATCGCCTTCTTGCCGAGCAATTCGACACGATTGACATTCGACACATAACCACTTTCTGTATCTGTCGAATCCATGAGGACGACCTTATTTAACAAATGCAATTTTCTTCCGAAAAACTTCATAATGATCACCATCCCGCTTATAGCGACTGCAATCGCGATGAGGACAGAATACGCCATGTACATCGGATTGCCACCCGCCAAAATAATACTTACAACGATCGCGACAGATCCAAGGACACCAGCTATCCCACCTGCCACAAAAAACTCAAGTATGATGAGCCCAATTCCAATAATAAACAGAATTAATGTTTCATATCCGGCAAGTCCCGCAATGAGATGTCCGAAAAAGAATAGTAGCAATGCGGAAAGTGCCATCGTGCCCGGTACCCCAAATCCCGGTGAGTACAACTCCACAACGAGTCCCAATCCAGCTATCGACAATAGGATCGGAACGACAATCGGATGTGTGACGAACCGCGCGATACCTTCTGTGAACGTTACATGCGTCTGTACAATTTCAGCATTTTCTAGCTTATTCAGTTTCAGAATTTCTTGGATAGACGATACGGTCCCTTCACTATAACCGACTTCGGATTCTGCCGCTTCGCTTGCTGTCAATGTTAATAACTGACCTTTTCCAGCACGGTATTCCGGCATCTCAATAGACGGTTCTGCCATCGCTTCCGCAAATTCAGGTTTACGATTATGCGATTCTGCAGCACTTTTCATTTCGGCTACCCATAAACTATGCGCTTTAACATCCACGGCATTTCCAGTAGTTCCTTCGACTACTTGGGCTGCACCGATCTTGCCATTCGGAGACATGTAGATCTTGTCAGCATGGAGTGCGATGTATGCCCCAGCGGAAATTGCTTTGTAGTTAATATAGGCAAAGATTTCAGGGTCAGTCTCATCCATCAGCTTCCCTATTTCTCCAGCTGCGTCAACAAAGCCTCCAT
The DNA here is from genome assembly GCF_050859005.1 of Sporosarcina sp. UB5. Taxonomy (GTDB): domain Bacteria; phylum Bacillota; class Bacilli; order Bacillales_A; family Planococcaceae; genus Sporosarcina. Next base: position 2,491,789 of record NZ_CP125984.1, on the reverse strand, counting down.
TTGTATGGATTTCAAGGATGATTGCTTTCGCTCCGGCTTCCTCTGCTTCATTAAACGACCGTTTCAAATATGCATAAAGGCCTTTTTCGACCTCTTTATTTAGTTTCACATGATATACTTTTTCTGCAGCCGCATCCGTATTTGCAAAAGGGATTGAAATCGCAGATAGGAATAAAATGAACAGGAGAAGCTTCCCAATCATTTTCCGCATTCGTTCATTCACCTCTTTCTCTTTCTTTATAACCATTATACATTCTTTACGTATTGCCTTGTTAAAAGGTTTCATTTCTTATGTACAAAAACCGGAAAACCCTTAAAGGATTTTCCGGTTTCATACATAAACATGCTTATTTTTGTTAGTTAATATGGACAGATATTAGAATTTACGCTTACGAGCAGCCTCAGACTTCTTTTTACGTCTGACACTTGGTTTCTCGTAGAACTCACGCTTTCTTACCTCTTGTATTGTACCACTTTTTGATACAGTACGTTTGAAGCGGCGAAGAGCATCTTCAAGCGATTCATTTTTGCGAACGACAGTTTTCGTCATATCTCTTGTCCCTCCCTCCGAGCACACTTCGAAACAAGGCGTTACTCCTTGTACTAAAAAATTATAACGTACTATCCGTGAGTGGTCAATAAAAAACTTTCAAAATATCTTTGCGAAATAGGAAAATTTCCTTTGCCCACGGAAGTTGTGTATCAATATTCGGAATTACTTTGGAGCCCTTGCATGATCTGTACTCCTGAACTTGCCCCAATCCTTGTTGCTCCCGCCTCAATCATCTGTTTCATATCGTCGAAGCTACGAACTCCTCCAGATGCCTTCACGCCCATTTCCGGACCAACAACGCCACGCATTAGTTTGACATCTTCAACAGTAGCGCCGCCAGTAGAGAAACCTGTTGATGTTTTAACGAAATCTGCACCTGCAGCTCGTGTTAGTTCACAAGCTTTCCTCTTCTCTTGATCGTTCAGCAATGAAGTTTCAATAATTACTTTGACGATTGCCTTACCTTTTGCTGAATCGACGACTGCTTCAATATCTTTTTTAACTACTTCGTCATCGCCGCTCTTCAAAGCTCCGATATTAATAACCATGTCAATTTCCTCGGCTCCGTTTTCGATCGCATTCTTCGTTTCAAACGCTTTCACCGTGCTTGTTGAAGCACCTAACGGAAACCCGATAACCGTACAAACTTTTACAGTTGAATTAGTCAATATTTCTGCCGCTGTTTTAACCCAAGCTGGGTTAACGCATACCGATGCGAAAGAATATGTTTTCGCTTCTTCGCATAGCTGAATAATCTCCTCTTTTGTTGCATCTGCTTTTAGTAATGTATGATCGATATATGCTGCGTATTGTTGATTCAAATTAATTCCTCCTCTGGTCGAACGTACCTCTCTCATCATAGCAAATATAAAATTTCTTCGCATCAAAAAACAGTCCACCCAGTAATGGATGAACCGTTTTCTACTTTGTTTATGCAAATGTTTCTTCTGCTTCTACGACACGGACAAATTGCCCTTCATTATAAGGATAGCCAGCTTTCGTAATTTTGACTTTAACAATTTTGCCGACCATCGATTCATCCGCCGGGAAGACGACTTTCAAATAGTTGTCCGTGTACCCTTCATACAAACCACTTTCTGGGTCAAGCTTGTATTTCTCTTCCGGAATCACTTCAAGCACTTCGTCTTCAAATTCGCTTGCATATTGTTTCGCCAATTGGTCGTTCAACTGAATTAGGCGATGAACGCGCTCATTTTTAACTTCTTCGTTAATTTGATCTTCCATCCGAGCAGCAGGAGTTCCCGTACGTTTCGAATAAGGGAAAACGTGCATCTCGGAAAAACGGTGGTCTCTAACGAAATTATACGTCTCCATAAATTCTTCTTCCGTCTCACCAGGGAACCCAACGATGACATCGGACGTGATGGCAAGATGTGGCAATGCTTCACGTAGTCGATCAAGACGTTCCGCAAAAAATTCCATCGTATATTTCCGTCGCATCCGTTTCAACACTGTATCCGATCCCGATTGGATTGGAATATGCAGATGCCTTACAATCTTCGTTGACTGGCGCAGCACTTCAATTACTTCATCAGTCAACTGGCTCGCTTCAATGGAGCTGATCCGGAGTCTTTTTAGTCCCTTCACCTCAGATTCAATGTCACGAAGCAAGCGAGCAAGATTGTAATCTTTCAAGTCTTCGCCATATCCGCCAGTGTGAATCCCTGTGAGGACGATTTCTAAATAACCTGCATCGACTAATTGTTGAGCTTGTCGAATGACTTCTTCAGGGTCTCTAGAACGCATAAGTCCGCGAGCCCATGGGATGATACAAAATGTACAAAAGTTATTGCAGCCTTCCTGAATTTTCAAAGAAGCCCTCGTACGATCTGTGAAAGCAGGTACATCGAGTTCTTCATAAACCCGGTTCTTCATAATATTCCGGACAGCATTTATCGGTTGGCGTTCCGACTTGAAATCGTCTATCAGACTGAGCAATTTCGTACGGTCCTGTGTTCCGACAACAATATCAACTCCCGGAATTGCCATAATTTCAGCCGGAGAAGTTTGTGCGTAACAACCTGTGACACAGATGACTGCATCCGGATTTCGTCGGATTGCTCGTCGGATGACTTGGCGACTTTTCTTATCGCCGGTATTTGTTACCGTGCATGTATTAATAACGTAAACATCTGCGTTTTTCTCGTAATCGGAGCGTTCATATCCAGCATCTTTGAAAAGCTGCCAGATCGCTTCCGTTTCATAATGATTCACTTTGCAGCCTAATGTATGAAAAGCAACAGAAGACACTAGCTGCTCACCTCTTTCATTCAAATTCATATGACATGGCGGACAATACATAAAGTGGTGCAGTTTCCGTCCTCAATATACGCGGACCTAATGAAACCGATAAAAAATCCGCAGCGCGCATTTCTTCGGCTTCCTTTCTTGACAGACCGCCTTCTGGACCGAAAACGACCAGTACCGATTGTTTATGATACACGTTTTTCAGCCGGTCTGCAATCCTGTTCGGATCAGCGCCTTTCGCGTCTTCTTCATCGGCAAATAAACGAATATCATAGTCTTTAGATTCCTTTAGAAATTGCTTAAATGACATTGGTGCCGATACTTCAGGAACTAACGTGCGATGACATTGCTCCGCAGCTTCCTTCGCAATCTTTTTAAGTCTATCTACTTTTTTATGCCCTTTTTTCGTATCCCATTTGACGATGGACCGTTCTGCTTCGAAAGGAATGATTTTATGCATTCCTAGCTCCGTCCCTTTTTGGACAATTAGTTCGAGTTTATCACCTTTAGGTAAGCCGCACGCAATTGTCACTCTTACTGGCATTTCATTCGAAGGCAAGAGACCGTCGATCTTGCTAACAATAACTTCTTCAGGAAGTATGTTTTCGATTTCAGAGATATATGCTTCGCCATCGTCTACAGTGATGATGCGGTTGCCGGCTTCCATTCTCATTACCTTGGCGATATGCTTAGCATCATCACCGGAAATGGAGGCTTTTCCGGCCTCATCGAATGGCGTTTCAAGGAAATAACGTTGCAAAGTTACACACTCCTTTTGGAAGCGATGATCGCGACCCACTCTTCCATTAAGACCGATTCAATAATTTCAAAGCCTTTGCTTTGGAGATCATCCTTTACAAGGTCTCTTTTTTGAGCGATGATTCCAGACACGATGAATAAGCCGTCTTCTGGGAGAATGGAGTACGCATCTTCTGAAAACGTCATAATTACTTCAGCTAATATATTGGCAACAATAATGGAGGCCGGCTCTTTAACAGAATCCAGTAAGTTTCCATGTGTCACTTCAATAACATTGTCGACCTTATTCAAGCTAATATTCTCTTTTGCAGCTCGCACTGCCACTTCATCCAAATCAAGTGCGTGTACTTTAGAAGCGCCGAGAAGGGCTGCCCCGATTGACAACACGCCCGAACCAGTCCCGACGTCAATGACTGTATCGCCTTTCTTCACATACTTCTCCAACGCTTGTAGGCACATAACCGTCGTCGGGTGAGTCCCTGTTCCGAAAGCCATCCCTGGGTCGAGTTCAATTATTAGTTCGTCAGAGTCTACCGGCTCATATGTTTCCCACGTAGGAACGATCGTGAATCGGCCCGAGATTTTTACAGGATGGTAATACTTCTTCCACGCTGTCGCCCAATCTTCTTCATCCACTTCGTTCGTACGGACTTGATTAAGCCCAACGTCTAAGCCGTACTCAGCTAATTCATTGACAGATTCGCTAATTTCCTTAACCGTTTCAATTAAAAAGCTGTTAACTGGCAAGTATGCTTTTACGATGACCCCTTCTGCAGGGAAATCTTCTTTCTTAAGCTCATAAATTTCACCGTAACGATCTTCATGAATGCGATCTGGCTCCTCGGAGTCTTCTATGATGACTCCGCTCGCTCCCGCTTCATGTAAAATGTTAGCAACGGCTTCAGTCGCCTCATGTGACGTATGGATGGAGATTTCAGACCATTTCACTACGTTCATCCCTTTCAGTCGCCTTTTATCGTTCTTTTGATCTTATCAAAAAGTGAGCTTGAATACTCATCCGGAGAATCGCCTTCAATTGAAGCAAATTCACGGAGGAGCTCTTTTTGTTTTTCCGTCATTTTCTTAGGCGTGACCGCTTTAATGATGACGTGTTGATCACCCGTGCCGTGTCCATGAACATTTTTGACGCCTTTTCCACGAAGTCGGAAATTTGTTCCTGTTTGCGTTCCTGCTGGGATTTTCAATTTGACGTTCCCCGTCACTGTCGGCACTTCGATCTCGTCACCAAGTGCCAATTGCGGAAATGTGAGAGGCAATTCCAAATAAATGTCGTCTCCTTCACGGATAAAGCGCTCATGCTCCCTTACTCTGAAGACGATGTACAAGTCGCCGGAAGGACCGCCATTTATGCCTGCTTCCCCTTGACCAGATACGCGCAATTGTTGACCGTCGTCCACCCCCGCAGGGATTGTCACTTTAATTTTCTTCCGTTTCGCCACACGGCCCGCACCATAGCAAGTTCCACATTTTTCAGGTATGATTTTCCCAGTCCCTTGACAATGCGGGCATGTTCTGCGATTCACCATTTGACCGAGTGGAGTGTTTTGAGTGACTGAAATTTGTCCTGATCCGCCACAATGTGAACATGTATTGACCTGTGTACCTTTTTTTGCCCCAGTTCCGCTGCACGTATCACATGACTCTTCTCTTGGTACTTCAATTTCAGTCTCTTTCCCGAAAACCGCCTCCATGAAATCAATCGTCATGGAATACTGAAGGTCATCACCTTTCCGAGGTGCATTCGGGTCTCGTCGTCTCGTACCGCCCCCGAAAAACGTACTGAAAATATCTTCGAAACCGAATCCATCTGCAGAACCACCGCCAAATCCACCAAAGCCTTGGTTAGGACCAGCATGGCCGAATTGGTCATAATTCGCACGTTTGCTCTCATCGCTCAATGTTTCAAACGCTTCAGTCACTTCTTTAAATTTCTCTTCAGCACCCGCTTCTTTATTTAAATCAGGGTGATACATTTTTGATAATTTTCGATAGGCTTTCCTTATTTCCTCTTTGCTCGCCGTTTTCGGCACGCCGAGTACTTCGTAATAATCACGCTTGCTCATTATTCCACTCTCCCATGAATCTTTAACATTCGCATTTCACGAACCGAAATCCTAGCTTTAAATTGGTCCCGTTCGAGTTACGACTCATTGTAACACGCACAGAAAAAAGAGACAAAACTCCTGTCAGCCTAATTTCGATTGCTTACCAAAAGAAAAAGTCAAAGCCGGAATATCGGACTTTGACTTTTCCGTCAACGATTGTTCAATTAGTTTTTCTTGTTATCGTCTACTTCTTCAAAGTCAGCATCGACAACACCATCATCTTTCGGTTGACCACCCGCTTCAGCCGAACCGCCTTGCGCTTGAGCTTCCGCAGCTGCTTGCTCATATAATTTAACCGACAATTGTTGGACAAGCTCTTCTAATGCTTCTTTTTTCGTGCGTAATTCATCTAAGTTTCCAGCTTCCAATGCTGTCTTCAGTTCTTCTTTAGCATCTTCGACTTGTTTTACTTCTTCTTCAGACACTTTGCCCTCAAGGTCTTTCAATGTTTTTTCAGCCATGAAGACGAGTTGGTCTGCGTCATTTTTCAAGTCTGCTTCTTCTTTACGTTGTTTATCTGCTTCAGCATTCGCTTCAGCATCTTTCACCATGCGCTCGATTTCATCGTCGGAAAGACCAGAGCTTGATTGGATTGTAATATTTTGCTCTTTTTGCGTTCCAAGATCTTTCGCTTTTACAGTAACAATACCGTTTTTATCGATATCGAATGTCACTTCGATTTGCGGGATACCACGTGGAGCAGGTGGAATATCCGTCAATTGGAAACGGCCGAGTGTCTTATTGTCAGCAGCCATTGGGCGCTCACCTTGCAATACATGGATATCAACGGCAGGCTGGTTATCTGCAGCCGTCGAGAATACTTGGGACTTGCTCGTTGGGATAGTCGTATTTCTTTCAATCAATTTCGTGAATACGCCACCCATCGTCTCGATTCCTAGGGAAAGTGGTGTCACGTCAAGTAAAACGACATCTTTCACGTCTCCGCGAAGGATCGATCCTTGAACAGCTGCACCCATAGCGACAACTTCGTCAGGGTTAACACCTTTGAACGGCTCTTTACCCGTTTCTTTCTTAATCGCTTCCTGTACCGCAGGAATACGCGTAGATCCTCCAACAAGGATGACACGGTCGATTTCAGAAGGAGACAAGTCTGCATCTTGCATCGCCTGACGCGTTGGTACCATGGAACGTTCTACTAAATGTGCTGTCAATTCATCGAACTTAGCACGAGTTAATGAAATTTCAAGGTGTAATGGACCTGCTTCTCCTGCAGTGATGAATGGTAATGAAATTTGAGTTGATGTTACACCTGAAAGGTCTTTCTTCGCTTTTTCAGCTGCATCTTTTAGACGTTGCATTGCCATTTTATCTTGCGAAAGATCGATTGCATTCTCTTTACGGAATTCTTGTACTAAGTAATCAATAATTACATCGTCGAAGTCGTCTCCGCCCAACTTATTGTCACCTGCTGTTGCACGTACTTGGAATACGCCATCGCCGAGCTCAAGGATTGAAACGTCGAACGTACCGCCGCCAAGGTCATAGACGAGAATTGTTTCATCTTCATCTGCCTTATCAAGGCCGTAAGCAAGAGCTGCTGCAGTTGGCTCGTTAATAATTCTTTCTACTTCAAGCCCTGCAATCGTACCAGCATCTTTCGTCGCTTGACGCTGAGCATCGTTGAAGTATGCAGGAACGGTAATGACTGCTTTTGATACTTTTTCACCTAAGTATTCTTCCGCATAACCTTTCATATATTGAAGGATCATTGCAGATACTTCTTGTGGAGTGTACTCCTTGTCTTCAGCTTTCACTTTATAATCGGATCCCATATGTCTTTTCACAGACATGATCGTGTTTGGATTTGTAATAGATTGGCGCTTTGCCACTTCCCCGACTTGGCGCTCACCGTTTTTGAATGCGACAACAGATGGCGATGTACGGTTACCTTCCGGGTTTGGAATAACTTTCGCCTCTCCGCCTTCATATACTGCCACTACTGAGTTAGTTGTACCCAAGTCGATACCAATAATTTTGCTCATTTGATTTCCTCCTAGATTTAATGCAACTTTACTATCTTTACACTCATTCGTTCACTTTGACCATGGATGGACGAAGTACGCGATCTTTCAACATATACCCTTTTTGAAGCTCCTCAAGGATGATGCCTGATGACTTCTCAGAATCATTCCCCGTCATGACGGCTTGGTGGAATTTCGGGTCAAATTCCTTGTCCAACGCTTCAATTTCAACGAGGCCTTCCCCTTTGAGAGCGTCGAATAGATTACGATAAATCATATCCATTCCAGTCATAATCGATTGAGCTTCTTCCGCTTTCACTTCGACAGCAAGTGCACGTTCGAAATTGTCCAATACAGGTAATACCGCTGTCAACAAGCTTTGCGCCTTGTACTTAACAAGTGCTTCCTGATCAAGCGCATTCCTTCTTTTGGAGTTTTCAAAATCCGCTAAGACACGCAGTAATTTGTTTTCCTCATCTTGTAGTTTAGACTCCAACTCGCTGATTCTCCGGTCTTTTTCATCAAGTTCTTCAGCTTCTTCCACATCGCCCTTTTCAACAGCTTCCTGTTGTTCGGATGCAACGTCTTCAGTCGCTGCGGATTCTAGTTCTTCGTTTGCGGTTTCCTGTTGCACATCTTCTTTTTCAACTGTTTCTTTTTTATCCGTCACTTGTCGTTCCTCCTATCCAATCCGATGGTCATTTTCAATAATGCTTGCGATAAGTTATCACTTAGGATGTCAAGCATCGTAATGACCCTGCCGTAGTCCATTCGTTTCGGTCCAATAATCGCTATCGAACCAGCTATATTCTCACCGGCAGAATAGTTGGCAGTAATCACACTACAATCTTCCATCGCGTTATGTTTGTTTTCCGAACCAATTCGGACATGGATACCCTTTGAGTCATCTTGGAAAAACGTCATCGCAGGGGCATCATTTTCCATCAACTCGAAAAACATTTTCATTTTCTGTAGGTCGTTGAATTCCGGCTGTTTCATCATATTCATTTTGCCACCGAAATACAGACGCTCTTCAGGTTTAATTGTCATAGCCCTTTGAAATGATGCGAACAGTCCTCCTGCATGTTGGACGTGCTGTTCAAAAATTGTTTTCGTTTCTAGGGCAAGCTTGTTCTGTAAGAAGCTCAAAGGCGTCCCGACAAGCCTGTCATTTAGTATATTGACCATCTTTTCAATATCCGAAGCATGCATGCCTTCTGGCACGTCAAACACCCTATTCTCCACATGTCCATTATCGGTCACGATGATGGCGACTGCTTTCGAATCATCCAACGGAACGATAGAAAACCGTTTCACTGAATGCATAGACATGTCGGGTCCTAAAAGTATAGACGTGTAGTTCGTTAGTTCGGATATGATTTTTGCGGAATTCCGTATCAGTTCCTCTGTTTCCATGACCCGATCCTGAAAAATGGAACGTAATTGCATGCTGTCCGCCAATGTCAGCTTTTCGGGAGTCAATAAATGATCGACATAGAAACGATACCCTTTTTCGGAAGGAACCCTGCCTGATGAAGTATGGGTTTTTTCAAGATAACCCAATTCTTCCAAATCGGCCATATCATTCCGAATAGTTGCGGGACTGAATGGAGCTTCCGGTTTTTTAGATAACTGCCTTGATCCGACAGGTTGGGCGGATTCGATGAAATCGTTAACCGTCAGTTGCAAAATAAGCAATTGTCTGTTTGTCAACATAATCATCACTCCTGTTAGCACTCTTTAAGGTTGAGTGCTAATACTACTCATAATTTAACAAATCGAATTGTAGGTGTCAATTAATTAACTCGTGATCATTTGAGAAAACGCTGGAATACTTCATTCCCTCTAAAAATGCCTTTTCGTGTTAATTTAATACTACCCTCGGATTCGGAAATAAGTCCTTGGCCTGACAACTCTACAAGAACATCGTTATACACTTCCGTTAAGGATCTACCGAATTTTAACTTGAATGACTGATTCGATACTCCTCCCAATTTCCGGAGCCCTAAAAACATTTCTTCTTCCATTGCTTCGATGTCGGTTACCTCATGCTCTTCCATGACTGGGCGAGATCCGTCTTCCATCGATTCCATATATTTTCTGAGGGGACCGAAATTCGCATATCTACGTCCTTTTACATATCCATGAGCACCTGCACCGATCCCTGCGTACTCATCATTATCCCAGTAGATGAGATTATGAATCGATTCATTTCCAGGTAGTGCAAAATTACTTATTTCATATTGCAATCTTCCTGCTTTATTCATCCGATCTATTAACATGGAAAACATCTCAGCCTCTGCATCCTCTCCAGGCAATGGTAGTCTCCCTTTATTCATCAAGTTGTAAAAGACAGTTTTAGGCTCGACGATTAGCGAGTATCCCGAATAATGGGGTAGTTCTAAGGAGAGCGCTTTATCGAGCGTATCTTCCCATTGTCGGATCGATTGCTCTGGCAATCCATAGATGAGGTCAATGCTTATGTTTTCAAAGCCGACTTGACGTGCATCGTGAATAACTTTTTGTGGTGTGTCAGCGCCATGCGTCCTCCCAATCCTCTTCAATAGTTGCTCATCAAAGGACTGGACACCAATACTTAACCGACTTACACCACCATTTTTCAATACGGATAGCTTTCCGCGAGTTAACTCATCCGGATTTGCTTCCGTTGAAAACTCCCGTAACGTACCGATAGTAACATGTTCATGGATGATTTCAAGTAATCGGTCCAATTGTCTTTCTGATAATGATGTCGGTGTTCCTCCGCCAAGAAAGATCGTTTCTAATTCGTTGAATGAATGACCTTCACTCGCCATGATGGAAAGTTCTTGGCCGATCGATTCGATATACTCGTCAACTGGTTGATTTTTAAAGAATACCTTATTGAAATCGCAGTAATGGCAAATTTGGTGGCAGAAAGGAATATGAATATACATACCTCGCATTTTGTTCTATCTCCTTTCTTGTCAGCCGTGCAAAAAGGAGCCCAGAGCGGACTCCTTTTTTTACGTCTAGACTCCGGGCGCCAGAGGCTAGGGTCATAAGTCAAAGTTGCTCTGTGGCAAAAACCGCCACGCCGCATCTTCGCCTTATGCCCGTCGCCTCTAGGCAGGCGCCCTTCGCTTTTGTATCGTCTAGGCTCCGGGTGGCAACTGCTCGGGTCATAAGGCAGCTCTGCTACACGGCAAAGAGCGCCGTTTCGCAGAGTTACCTTATGCCTGTCGCAGTTAACCGCCACCCTCCGCTTTTGTATTAGTCTTCATCCATTTTCAATACAGCCATGAATGCTTCTTGAGGGACTTCGACGGATCCGACTTGCTTCATCCGCTTCTTTCCTTCTTTTTGCTTCTCAAGCAATTTCCGTTTACGGGAGATGTCTCCACCGTAACATTTGGCAAGAACGTTCTTACCGATCGATTTAATTGTCGAACGAGCAACGATCTTTTGACCGATTGCGGCTTGGACAGGAACTTCGAATTGTTGACGTGGGATAAGGTTTTTCAGCTTTTCAACAATCGCTTTGCCCCGCTCATAGCTAAAGTCACGGTGGACGATGAAGCTAAGAGCGTCGACTTGTTCACCGTTCAATAAGATGTCCATTTTGACAAGTTTGGATGTTTTATATCCGATCAGCTCATAATCGAATGACGCGTATCCTTTCGTCCCTGATTTCAGTTGGTCGAAAAAGTCATAGACGATTTCAGCAAGAGGCAATTCGTATATAATGTTGACACGTGAAGCGTCTAAGTAGTCCATCGTAATGAAGTTGCCGCGTTTTTGCTGGCATAATTCCATAACAGAACCTACGTAGTCGTTCGGTACCATAATTGATGCTTTTACATACGGCTCTTCAACGTGATCAATCTTCTGTGCATCAGGCATCATGGATGGGTTATCGACTTTTAATTCTTTGCCATCCGTCGTGACGACATTGTAAATAACACTTGGTGCTGTTGTAATCAAATCAATTTTAAATTCTCTTTCAATCCGCTCCTGGATAATTTCCATGTGGAGCAACCCGAGAAATCCACAACGATATCCGAAGCCGAGTGCTTGTGATGTCTCTGCTTCATATTCCAAAGCTGAGTCATTCAGCTCTAGCTTTTCTAGTGCTTCACGCAAATCGACATATTTCGACGAGTCAATCGGGTATAGACCACAGAATACCATTGGGTTCAATCGACGGTAACCTGGTAGCGGTTCATCAGCCGGATTAATCGCGTTCGTAACTGTATCCCCGACACGTGTATCTCCAACATTTTTAATTGCAGCAGATAGGAAGCCTACATCCCCAACCGATAATTCATCACGTAAGGAAATATTCGGTGTAAATACTCCCGTCTCAATGACTTCAAACTCTTTACCAGTTGCCATCATTCGGATTTTATCGCCAGGCTTTACAGTCCCTTCGACAATACGAATATTGACGATAACACCTTTATATTGATCATAGTGCGAGTCGAATATTAACGCTTTCAACGGCGCTTCTGGATCTCCTGTAGGTGCGGGCACCTTCTCGACAATTTGCTCAAGGATCTCTTCGATGCCAATTCCAGCTTTCGCAGATGCATGGACTGCTTCAGAAGCATCCAAGCCGATAACATCTTCAACTTCCTTTTTCACTTTATCCGGATCTGCTGCCGGCAAGTCAATCTTATTAATGACCGGCAAAATTTCAAGGTCATTGTCCAACGCCAAATATACGTTAGCCAACGTCTGAGCTTCGATTCCTTGTGCTGCGTCAACAACAAGCAGCGCACCTTCACATGCAGCAAGGCTTCGTGACACTTCGTACGTAAAGTCGACGTGCCCTGGAGTATCGATCAAGTGGAACGTATACTCCTCACCATTTTTCGCAGTGTACGATAATTGCACTGCATTTAATTTAATTGTAATTCCGCGTTCGCGTTCTAAATCCATTGAATCCAATGTCTGTGATTTCATCTCGCGCGAACTTACTGTTTCTGTTTTTTCCAAAATTCGATCGGCCAACGTCGATTTCCCGTGATCGATATGGGCAATGATCGAGAAGTTTCTAATATTTTTTTGACGTGCCAATCTCTCATCATGATTCATCTGTCAGTTCACTCCTATATAAGCTATTTGCATTATAGCAAATAACTGATAAACATGTTACATTTTCTTATTCCGGCCAATTAAATATGTTAATACATTAAAAAGAGGTTGCCACACAAAGTCAGTTAGTACTGACTTTGCGGACAGCCCCTTTTTCGTTGCCGTACACTCTATTATATACGAATCGGCTTAAAAGGTCTTATTCGGAATGCTCTCTCGTCGCTTCAAGAGAGGAAACCCCCGATTTCACCGCTGCTTCTGCTACTGCATTTGCAACAACCTTCGCAACACGCTCGTCCATCGAATACGGGATAACGAAGTCTTCGTTCAATTTCTCTTCAGTAACAAGCGATGCAATCGCATCGACCGCTGCACGCTTCATTTCCTCATTAATATCCTTCGCTCTTACATCAAGAGCTCCTTTAAAGATCCCAGGGAACGCTAGCATATTGTTCACTTGGTTCGGATAATCTGAACGACCCGTTCCGATCACCTTCACACCCCAAGCTTTCGCGTTTTCATACGTAATTTCAGGATTTGGATTAGCAAGCGCAAATACAATTGGATCTTCACTCATCGATTTAATATGATTTTCGTTAAGCAAGTTTGCAACAGATACACCGATGAACACATCAGCACCTTGCAATGCATCTTCGAGTCCACCGCTTATATTTTGAGGGTTCGTCGTTTCTGCGACTATCTCTTTAACGGGATTCATTCCTTTCGTGCGCCCACGATGAATGATACCTGTTGAATCGCACATGATAATGTTCTCATAACCCATGTCCGACAAAAGTCGAACAATCGCAATGCCCGCTGCACCAGCACCGTTAACGACTACTTTAACTTTCTCTTTTTCTTTCCCGACTATTTTGAGTGCGTTGGTCAAACCTGCTCCGACCACAATCGCTGTCCCATGTTGGTCGTCGTGGAATACAGGAATCTTACATTCTTCCCGCAAGCGTGCTTCAATTTCAAAACAACGAGGCGCTGAAATATCCTCAAGGTTTACTGCGCCAAACGTTGGCGCTATCGCTTTCACTACCTGTACAATCTCATCTACGCTTTTCGTGTCTAGGCATATAGGAACAGCATCTACATTTACAAACCGTTTCAGTAGCAATGCTTTCCCCTCCATGACAGGAAGAGCCGCCTCAGGCCCGATATCCCCTAGTCCGAGCACGGCTGTCCCATCCGTGACGACTGCGACCGTATTCCCTTTAGCGGTGTACTTGTATACATCGGAAGCTGTCTTCTCGATTTCGATACATGGCGCCGCCACCCCTGGAGAATATGCCAAACTCAGGTCTTCTATCGAATCCAAGGGGACCTTGGAGGAGACTTCCATCTTCCCTCTGTGCTTTTCGTGCATGTCTAATGACTTTTTCATTACGTCCAAATCCAATCTCTCCTTAGATGTCGATTTATTGCCTTTTCATCATATGTTCTTACAGATTATCATGTCAATTCATTTTGCAATTTGATGAATTTTGGACATAAATATTCCTAAAATAAACAAGTTCCATAAATAAACAAGCTCCATGGCATTTTGTCCATGAAGCTTGTTTCTCATTCATTTTTCTTCCATTTCAATTACACTATTCAACATTTCGCTAACGGATTGCGCAATGACTGCAATTGTCCTGTTTAATTCATCCTCCGTATTGCCAATGCCACCTAATTCAACGAGGATAATATTAGGATGGAGGTCTTGATTATATTTCCCATCCACTCCGGCCCCGCCTTTAGAAATGACATCTCTCGTGATGCCCGGTATCCTTTTCTCCATTTCAGCCTTCAACTGTTTCGACATCGCTTCGTTTCTTTTGTACCCGGGATGATCCATTCCGACGACAAATGCCACCTTTGCATACCTTTCACCTTCATGGACAATTGTTGTCTTTTCAGGACCTACAGCATCCCTGTGCATATCGATAATTAAATCGTAGTTCGTGTTGGATATTTGCTTTTTCACAAAAGGGCGTATTGTGTCATACGCCTTACTGTATGGCAAATTCTTTTTCGCGAGCTCTTTCATATTATCGATTTCTAACGTCTCGGTCTCTATACCGTTCATCTGAAGTAAACTTTTGAGCTTCTCTCCCATTTTCATAATGTTTTCCGTCTGATGCTGATGGGATACTGCGATTTTCCCGTCAGCAGCTTTCGTCATCGGCTCGTAAGCTTCATGAGAATGAGTGAAATATAGCAATACTTTCCCGGCCGTCGTTTCAATTTCCTCAATAACTTCGTGCTCGGATTCGGGTTCTATTCTTTCTTCTTCAACGATGTTCGAGGCGTACACAATTAATGCGTTTTCCTTAATAATTTTGGAATTTGATAGTTTGGATTGTTCCGGTATAAATTGAATGAGTACCGGGAAAAGGAAAAGAACGAATACGATTACAGTCCATATTTGCAAATTTTTCTTCATGCGACATCCCCCCGTCTTCAACTATATGCGTTGAAGGAAGGGTCAATGACTTGGTTTTATATCTTCAATCCATTCGCTTATCGTGTCAGTTAATATTTCCGCATAAAGGGCAGCCCAAGAGTCAATCTCTTTTGGTGAAATAAATGTATTTAAATCATGATTCGATAATACCTCTTCGAATAATTGCACCCTCTCTTCGTGTGGCCAAGAAGTCCAATCGCCAAATATCGGTATTAATTTTGACCTGTCCGCTTCTTTGTTCGGCTGGTGCAGCCACGGCGAAACGGATAATCGGGATGATGGATGGCTTTCTTCTTCGATTTTAGAGGCGATATAACTAAATAGTGTATTGATGGCATCCGCTATTAATACCGGTCCGTCCACAACAGTTGGAATACCAATTGCGATGACTGGGATGCCTAATGTTTCCTTCGATAATTCTTTTCGGCTATTTCCAACGCCTGAACCAGGATGTATACCTGTATCTGTCAGTTGGATCGTCTTACATAATCTTGAGCTATCCCTCGCTGCAAGGGCATCAATAACAATCAAAAGTTCGGGTTTAATTTCGTTCACTAACGCTTTGACAAAATCGGCTGTTTCGAGCCCAGTTTGGATTGTCACGCCGGGTGCATAAACGAATATCTCACTGCCGTCATCCGAATAGTATAACGGCACGATTTCCTTCAGACGATCCATCGTCAATGGCCCGACAGCATCAGGCGTTACTTCTCGGTTTCCTAATCCAACAAAAAGAATTTTCCCTGTTTCTAAATTCGTTATCCCCGCAGTCAGTTCAGTCAATTTCGTTTTGAGCATCATACCCATCTCTTGGAGACCTTCACGGTCGGTATGTGTTAACGTAGGATTCGTCAACGTCAAGTAAGCACCTTTTTTCTTACCGATTCTTTCTTCCCCTTCAGCATTAATTTTGACAGATGTCAAAATTACTCTGCCTTTTCGTTGCTCATCAAATTGTATACCTTCAGATTGCTTTAATTTCTGTTTTTCCTTTTCTGTCCGATGGCGAACCATTTCTTCGTTTTCTACGAGCAGATCCGTACGGTAAAAATCATATTTATCCAATGTCATCACCTCAACATGCAGTGTGTACGTTGTGTCAAGGAAATATTCTTTGCATATTTTTATTGCGCTAGAGCTAGCTTTTTGCTAAAATGTTAATGTTGTAAAGAGATATCCTAAAGCTATTATGGAAACACTCTTGCCTTACCTGAAATTGGAGGTGAATGGAATGCCAAACATCAAAGGTGCAATTAAGCGCGTTAAACAAAGCGCCGCTGCGAATGAGCAAAACTCAATGTACAAAGCAGCAATGCGTACTGCTATTCGTAAAGCAGATACTGCGCTCGTCAATAAAGAAGAGAACGCTTCTGAACTTTTGAAAGACGCAGTCAAAAAATTAGACACAGCTGCTCGTAAAGGTCTTATCCACAGAAACACAGCTGCTCGTCAAAAAGCGCGTCTTACGAAAAAAGCTCTATAAGTAAAAAAGGCTGTCACTTATGTCGATTGATTCGACAAAGTGGACAGCCTTTTCTATTTACACTCTTAGCGGCTCCATAAAGAAGATTTCAAGAACTCTCTCCCTTTTACCACCCGTCGACTTCAGTTGATGGTCAATTTGAGCTAGCTTTTGCAAAATAAGGAGCAATCTCTCCATTTTCGGTATGCTTCGATTGTCCATTATAAGTTTCACACGGTATGGATGAACATTTAATGTTTTTGCGATTTGCTGCTGTTGATACCCTTTTTTCAGTAAAGATGTTACGTGAATCATGAGCCTGATCTGCCCTGCAATTAATGAAGTCAGCATAATTGGCTCTTCACCATTTCGTAACAAATCATGATAGATTGCTATCGTCCTTTTCACATTGCCGGTCATATATGCATCCGTCAAGCGGAAAACGTCCATTTCAGGCAAACGAGGAACGAGCGCTTCAATGACTTCCCTCGTTACTTCTCCATTACCATTCATATACATACTAATTTTAGCAATTTCATTCGATAATGTTAGAAGGCTATCGCCAGCCATTTCAACGAGGACTTGTGCAATTTCCGGACTAATTTTGATGCCATTCGTCCCTACTTCGTTTTGAACCCATGTTGTTAAATCACGGCCGGTGAGCGGCACCGCTTCCACGACAACCGCTTGTTTTTGCATCACCTTCACGATTTTTTTTCGCCCGTCGAGTTTTTCATACGGGGCTATTAACAAGACAGTCGCTGTAGGAGATGGATTGCTGAGCCACGATTCCAATAATGCGATATTATGTACGACTTTCTCTTTCGCTTTATCAGACGCCTTCAGAAAAGAAGCATTGTTGGCGATTATTAATTTCCTTTCTTCCAAAAAAGGAAGTGTATCCGCCTCTTCAAGAACAGCTTCTATTGGCGTTTCTTCCAAATCAAACCGAAGGACCGAATTTTCATCAATGTCCGGCATCGCTTTCATTACCCTTTTAACTGTCTCGTCGATTAAATACTGTTCAACGCCCGTTAACAAGTAAACTGGTTCAATTTTCCCGTTATTAATGTTTTTCCATATCGCGTTGACCATTTGAATCCCTCCAGTCACTCACCTCGTTCAATTATACATTATCGACACAAATCTATGAACAATTTGTGTCGATTGTCATAAACCTGGCACAGAAAAATTGTTTGATATGGATTTATTTTCAGTTATCATCTATACTATATAGGAATTAGGAGGTGTAGCAATGAATGAGTTCGAACATGACGTACAGTCTAAACGCAATGATTTTATCGACTCTGGTATCGGTTTCATTGTAGCTTTCGTTGCTTTTTCTGCAATTTTCGTTATTGCTACAATCATAGACGTCGTCGCGCACTAATAGTACTTCTGAAAAGGCGGCTTGTTCATTCCACAATTGGAATGGCCAAGACCGCCTTTTCATTTTTCCTCGATAAAACTTTATAGCTTCCGTCACTTTTCACAGAAATCGTAATCGAGCCATCTTCTGCTGTAGACATCGTTGAAAGTCGGTACTTTTCGAACGTCTGTAACACGTCCTCATGCGGATGTCCATACCGATTATCTTTTCCGTATGAGAAAATCGTTAACTCTGGTTGCAAAGCTCGTATGAATTCATCCGAGCTGGACGTACGACTGCCGTGATGACCAGCTTTCAAAATTAATCTCCCCCAATCTAAGTTATTGTATTTTTTAATAAGTCTCCTCTCCCCGTCAATTTCTAAATCACCGGTAAATAGGAATGAAGGACCTGCAGTTGTCATGAAAAGGACAAGGGAGCTGTCATTTCCTTTGTATGCCCCTGCAGAAGGAGCTAAATAAAAAAAATCAGCGTATTTGTCCGACCATGTACCCCCTTCGGTCATCGCAAAAACCGGTATTCCTTTTTGTGCAGCAATCCGTAATACATCTTTCATTGTTTTCTCCTTTTCACTACCCGGTGAAATATGGATTTCATCGACCCTAATGTCCTCAAGCACTTCGTCCGCACCTTCCATATGATCGCTGTCAGCATGGGTTAAAATCAATTTATCAATTTTCGTAATGCCTTTCCCTTTCAAAAACGGGACAACGATATTTCTACCTACTTCAAATGCTTTTTCAGGCGTCCGCCAATTAGGTTCACCGAAATTCACAGTTCCTCCAGTATCAATGACATAAACTCCTCGACGATGCGGAAGTTCGATAACGATTGCGTCACCTTGTCCGACATTAAGAAATGTAACCTTCAGCTCTGAATTTGCATAGGGAGCTGTCTGAATAAGAATCATCGGGATCAATACGAATGGGATAGCCCGAAACGGTTTTATTCCCCTTTCTACGGCTAAGAGGAACAATAGTGTTCCGCCAATAGCGAACGTCGATGTAACCGTCCCAGGTCGACCCGGGACCCACACTTGATACGGTAAGGAAGCTAAATATTGTGTCCATCCTTCTATTAAGCTTCTAACTGGTACATAAAATAAAAAAACAACGTCGGAAATCGGGGCCATTACGTAAGTCAATACTAGCAGAACGATATTCATCGGTAAAATGACAAACGAATAGAGCGGGACATAAAATAAATTCACAATAAACGAAGACAACGACAGCTCATAAAAGTGATATAAAAGAACAGGATACAACGATAATTGAGTAATGGCAGTTACTAAAAAGGAAACATTAACTGCAGATGTTGTACGAGAAAGGATCCTTGTCGAATAGATTAACGAAAATGCCGCCAAATAGGAAAGTTGAAATCCAGGTTGGAATACGACGAATGGCTGTAAAAGAATAAAGAAAGCTGCGCTCATAGCAAGCGCATCATCCATTTTCATTCTAAATTGACCGGTCGCGGTTAGAAGAATGAGAATTGTTACGAAGACGGCTCGCCAAACGGATGGCGCTCCACCTGCCATTACTGCGTATAACGGCAAAACAGTTATTAATAGACTGTCAATCGTTTCTATCCTAATCGACATTCTGATGAGAAGACTTCGAAACAGAAACGTTAGCAACCCGACATGAAGACCAGATATAGCAAACAAGTGGGTAATTCCTAACGTTCTATATGATGCAGAAACTTGTTCATCCATACCGCTCCGATCACCGATGAGTAGAGCTTGTGCTTCCGCTACGAGCGATTTTGGGAAGGTTTCTTCTATATGATGCTTCACCTTCCATCTATGTCGAGATAAAATTGATTTTAATGCTGAATTAGTTTCATAGCTTACAATTGTATTAGATTCAAACATGCCTACCGCGCCATTCATCTTCAAAAAACGCTCCATGCTAAATGAGTAGTCATGTGCCTCGGTCGGCAATTCTTGAAAGGAACCTTTCAAAGTGAAACGATATGAAGGAACGTGCAAGTTTTTAAAACGACTTTTCTCTGTTTCGTTTACAAATGTAAGCAAGGCATAGACGATGTCGCCACTGTCCGTCTTCGCAAAACCTTTTAATTTACCGCCATCGATTTTGACTTGATCAGTCCACGTTAAGGTAAGCGTGGTTTGCGGTCCGTCTTCTTGCAGTTCAGGTACATGCAATGAAATGAAAAAATAAGAGAATATCGCTGAAGCCAAAGCGAGTATAGGGGTAATGGCTTCATTTCTACGGAGAAAAATGGGGATGAGCAATACGTTGAGGAATAAAACATGAGCCGGCCCGTATGCAGCAAAAGCAGATACGGCAACCGGTATACAAATATATATAATGCGGACTTCACCGATCATTTGCCGAATAAGTCATCCACCCTTCTTTTGAATGGAACGAGTTCTTCTGTCGGCGCGCCTAATGACTCCATTTCCACTAGCAAGTCATGTATGAGCTGCAGTTTTCCTTCCTTTGTGAAATCGACTTTCCTTGCATCAAAAGGAATATGCCTAATTTCGACTCCGGATTGCTTGAAAAGCTCGATGGCGTATTCGTCGTTCTTATAATCCGATGCATAATTAACGGTCTTTATTCCGGATTGAATAATTGCTTTCGAGCATTGCAAACAAGGGAAATGAGTTACATATAAAGAAGATCCTTCAACAGGGCTTCCGTATTTCGCACATTGGAGCAATGCGTTCATCTCTGCATGGATTGTCCGCACACAATGGTTGTCGACAACATAGCATCCGTGATCAACACAATGATCTCCACCTGAAATGGATCCGTTGTATCCTCCCGCAATGATTCTGTTATCTCTGACAATTGTTGCTCCAACCGTCAGCCTTGTGCATGTACTCCTAACCGCAAGCAAATGGCATTGTGCCATGAAAAACTGATCCCATGTAATCCGCTCCATATGTATGCCTCCAAACTGTGTTAATTATTTCGTCGTAATAAAATACTCAAGCTTCTCAAACGTCTTTTGACCAATGCCCGACACTTCCATTATGGCGTTGGGAGAAGCAAATGGACCATTCTCCTCCCGATAGTTAATGATGGCAGCAGCTTTTGACGGTCCGATTCCAGGGATTGTCATAAGTTGCTGCGCATCCGCAGTGTTAATATTCACTTTCCCGTCATCTATAGCTTTACTCCCTGGCTCTAGAAGAACTATTCCAGATGAACTGGAATAGTCGACTTCTTCACCTTCCCTAGGGACGTAAATGAAAAACTCATCAGGAAGTTTCATCGCATGATTTAGCATTCGGGTATCCGCATCAGCTAAATAGCCGCCTGCAGCATGAATAGCGTCAATTAGACGATCGCCTTCTATGAGAGAGTAGACACCTGGATACTTCACAGCACCTTGGATATCGACCATAATAACGATAGGAGTCGACTCAACAACTTCTACCGGCTGTTCTTCATCTTGTTGCTCTTGAAATACGTTTAAAATTGGGGATTGTCCGCTTGCGACTGTCTGTTGACTGCCGACCTGTCCTCGGGGAAAGAACAGAATTACGGAAAGTACAGCGATTGCTGCGATAGGGGTGATGATCATACGCCATTTTTTGGACACGATCGATAGAAACAGCTTACCCACCCTTTCTACGAGGCATCCATATGGAGTCATATCCCACTATATATGATTATTTCTAAAATTGGAAGCTTCATTTCCTCGCTTGAAAAAATATTCTTTCACTCTCTTCGTATGGAGGCTCATCTTCCCAATCTGCAAAAATGCGTTCTACCGTAAAACCAGCTTCCTGCAACAAATCGACGTACTCAAAAACGTGAAATGTCCGTTGTTCATGTCTTTCATCGAATCGGCGATAAAGGCCACTTTCTTCTTTTACGAAGAAGCTCAGTTCTGAAAGAACGGAATGCTCTTCATCTCCTTCTTCGGTATGCCATATATACGCAATACGGTCGTTATCGAAAGTAAAAGGACCTTCCATGAAAATTACATCGGTCTTGAAAGTGGAATGCACATCGAAAATGAGCACTCCACCGCTATTCAAGACCGAATAAAGTCCTTTAAAAGTAGTAAGAACGTTTTCCTTGTCAGGCAAATAGTTAAGCGAATCGATCGCAATGACAGCAGCGTCAAATTGTTCTTCCCCTTCTATTTCCTGCATAGGCAACTCATGAAAACCAATTTCCAAAGATAAATCATTTGCACGCTTTTCCGCGATATTGAGCATATCCTTAGAAAGGTCGATTCCGGTCACAATTGCTCCGGATTTCGATAACTTTACAGAAAGCAATCCCGTTCCACATCCGACATCGATAATTTTCTTTCCTTTTATCCCACTTGTTGCAAGGGAGATTAAGTCTACATAAGCATCGTAAGGAATATCGGTCATCAATTCATCATAGACGAGTGCAAAATTTGTATAGGCTTCCTTATTGACCATTGTCCATATTTAGCGATGGAGCGTCTCCCCATAACTTCTCCAAGTTATAATAGTCCCGTTCGTCCTTATGGAATACGTGGACAATGACATCGCCCAAATCGACGAGGACCCATCTACCGTTTTCTAACCCTTCCACTCTTTTCACTTCGAATTCGTTTTCTGCAGCTTTATCTGCAACTTCCCTAGCAATCGCTTGCACTTGTCGCTCCGAGTTCGCGTGGCAAATGATGAATTGGTCGGCGATGAGTGAAACCCCTTCCATATTCAATACGACAATATCTTGTCCTTTCTTATCGTCTACCGCTTTATAAGCTGTTTCAAGTAAAGTTGACATATTTTCTCGTTTCCTTTCATAGTTGACTGTTTCAAATTCTTTGCACGTGTTCATTATAGCAATCAATGGAGTCTGGAAAAACAGCCGCACGCCTATCTATCAAGTAGTGCACGGAGTGGATAATACATGCCTTCATCGCCTCATCAATTTGCAAGTTTGCAGCGGCTCGAAGATTTTCGATGTTCGGAAAATCCCGTCCTGGCTCAATGAGATCGGCAATGTAAATAAGTTTTTCGAGTGCAGACATGCCGGCCCTTCCTGTCGTATGAAAACGGATGGCATTCAATATATCCGGATCCTTCACGCCGAACTCCTGCTCTGCGATAATGCGACCAGCAGCCGCATGCCAAAGTTCATGGTGGAAGTCAAGAAGCCTTCTGTCCTCTTCATGCTCTTCAATGAGCTTTCGCATCGTAGAGGGCTCCATAAATTTTGCGATATCATGAAATAATGCTGCCTGTTCCGCTTTATGTACCGGAACATTGAAACGTACGGCTAATTGCTTTGCTGTTTCCGTCACTCTCAATACGTGATCAAAACGTTTTCTCGGCAATCTTTTTTCAAGTTCTTTTATCAATGTGTCAGATTCCATAAAGCCCCTCCTCCCGGATATACGTCGCGATACTGTCCGGAACGAGAAATTGAATCGTGTCGCCCTTTTGTAGTCGGTTACGGATCAATGTTGAAGACAGATCAATTTCAGGGATGTTGACCATCTTAATCGGATATTGCGTTTCACCTACAGTACCCGGTCTGCCTACCCCTACAAACGTCACAATTTTCAACAATTCATCGATTTTATGCCATTTGTCTAGCATATCGATCATATCGCCACCGATAATAAAATGAAAGGCAGTATCCGGCTCCTGTTCTATCAATGCCTTCATCGTATTAAACGTATAGGATATACCGCCACGGTCAACTTCAAATGACGATGCAGTCAATCCTTGTATTCCTGTGACGGCAAGCTCCACCATTTTTAACCGCTGCTCCGGAGTTGCATCTGACGGGTCCGCTTTATGAGGCGGGATTGAAGCCGGCATGAGTCGCACTTCATCCAACTGCAATGCATGTTTCACTTCATTCGCCATGATTAGATGTCCGATATGCGGTGGATTAAAAGTGCCGCCCAATAGTCCGACCTTTTTCATGGTTTCCTCCTTACGGTAAAACGATTCGCTTTTTCTCCTTCGACTCCTTATAAAGTACGAGGATTTTTCCGATTACTTGAACGACCTCAATACGTGCATCTTGAAGTCTTGCGGCTATTTCATTTTTATCCTCTTCACAATTTTGAAGAATACTCACTTTAATTAACTCACGTGCTTCAAGCGCCTCTTCGATCTGCTTAATGATCGGTTCTGTCAAACCGCCCTTTCCGATTTGAAAAATAGGCTGTAGATGATGCGCTTCACTTCTTAAATAACTTTTCTGTTTACCTGATAACATTTATTTTCCTCCAAGTTCAGTTGAGATTGTTTGTATCATTTTTTTCGTATCCGGGTAGATGCCCGTCCAAAGTTCAAAAGCCAATGCGCCTTGATGGACAAACATCCCGACCCCATTCATTGTTTTACCGCCAGCTACCCGGGCGTGGCGGAGAAATTCAGTTTCAAGTGGATTGTATATGATGTCAGCGACAATTGCACCTTCAGTGATTCTAGTTGGATCGAGTGGAATTCCGCTTTGGGCAAAATTCATTCCGACAGAAGTCGTTTGAACGATTAAACCGAATTTACCGATTTCAGACTGCGCATCATCCAATGAGAGAGCGTTACCTTCAATAAAGCTTTCGGACATTTCCCTCGCCTTCTCTATTGTACGGTTTGTAACGGTAATTGGACCGAAACCTGCCGATTCAAGAGCAAAGGAAATGCCCGCAGCCGCTCCTCCCGCTCCGATAATTAGTAGTTCCCCAACTTCCTTTTGGTTCCCACCAATTTCAAGCAAAGAACGTACAAAACCGCGACCGTCGGTGTTCGTCCCGAATAGCGAACCATCTTCAAGTACTTTTACAGTATTAACGGCGCCCATACGTCTTGCTTCCTCGTCCACTTGATCGAGGAAAGGGATAATCGCATGTTTATGTGGCACCGTAACATTCCACCCGCTGCAACCTAATCTTTTCAAGCTAGCAACCGCTTCTTCAAGTTGGTCTACTTTGACATGTATCGGTATATAAGTTGCTTCGATTCCGTTTTCCCGGAACCACGCATCGTGCATCGTAGGAGACATCGATTGTGCAATCGGGTCACCAATAACCGCATACCATTTTTTCATGAAACAGTCCTCCTTAAATGAGCGATGGACGAAGTACAACATCGACGCCACGTGGAGCATGTACAGCAACGACGACACCAGGGTGTTGAATAGTTATCCATCCTAGTCCCGAAATGACAAGATCCATTTTCGGCTTTTTGATCGAAAATTCATGCCTAACAAGTGGTGGCATCTTTTCGAGGGACTCACCACTTGGAGGAGAGAGCATATTTCCGAGATGCGTTGCATATAACGAGTTCGCATTCTCAAGCTTCGTTCGATGAATCGGAATTTCATTTGCAACATGGATTGTAAATGATGAACGGTCACCTGATTGGAAATCGAATCTCGCAAGACCGCCGATGAACAAAGTTTGTTCCGCATTCAATTGGAATACTTTTGGCTTCAATTCCTTCTTCGGTGTAATTGTTCGTAAATCCTTTGCATCCAAATGGTGAGCAATTTGATGGTCGTTAATGATGCCCGGTGTATCATAAATCGCTTTTCCATCGTCGAGCGGAATTTCAACTAGGTCGAGCGTCGTTCCTGGGAAGTGGGAAGTCGTAATTACTTCGCCCATGCCAGTTGCATTTTTTATGATTCTGTTAATGAATGTTGACTTCCCAACATTCGTACAACCGACGACATAAACATCTTTCCCTTTTCGATAATGGTCAATGGCTGTCAACGCCTCTTCCATCCCATGCCCTTTAAATGCCGAAATAAGTAAGACATCAACCGGCTTTAGACCAAGCTTTGCAGACTCAGCCTTCATCCAATTGATAAGCCGGTTTCGGTTGACCGATTTAGGAAGGACATCGGACTTATTGCCGATAAGTAATATGTCTTTTTTTCCAACAAATCGTTGCAAGCCATTAATCCAACTTCCGTTGAAATCAAATATATCGACGACTTTAATAATAAGTCCCTCTTTTTCCCCAATGCCATTTAATATCGCTAGGAAATCATCACCCGATAAAGAGACAGGCTGCAATTCATTGTAATTTCGGAGACGGAAACAGCGTCTGCAAATAACTTCCTCTTTTTCCAATGAAGCAGGAGGTGCAAATCCTTCTTTTTTTGGGTCCTCTGTTTGAATTTCTATTCCACAACCGATGCAAGTGAGACGCTCCAAACTTATTCCTCCCATTTAATCATTCCTTGTTTTTTTAATTTCGCCATGATTCTTCTTTCCATCATTCGATTGAATTTTGTCACGAATCCATCGGAGTTTGCGACAGGTACGACGAGAATTGTATGTATACCGGACCTATTGCCGCCTAAAATGTCCGTCATCAACTGATCGCCTACCATAACGACTTCTTCCTTCTTTAATCCCTTCATCGCAAGCGCCTTTTTAAAATTTTTCACAAGTGGTTTGCGGGCATCGCAAATGAATGGAATGCCAAGAGATCTACAAAACGACTCCACTCGGCTTTGGTTATTATTTGATAGTATCGTTAGCGAAAGCCCAGCTTCCTGTATCATTCGTACCCACTCGATGATTTCAGGCGTCGCTTCCGGACGATCCCATTCCACTAATGTATTGTCCAAATCCGTAATAATTCCTTTAATACCTTTTTCTTTTAACGCCTCAGGTGAAATCTGAAAAACATCTTTAACATATTCATTCGGCAAGAAATATTTATACAAGTTAACCACTCCGTTAGTTCTCTAATTGTATTCCGATTATATCATATTGACATCCAATCGCACGGATTGAACCAAGCTAGAAATCTGTTCGATTATTCGGTATTACCGAATGTAAACAAGCTGTCATCGCATATGCTGTCATATAACGACACAGGAGGTGGACCGATGAGC
This sequence comes from Sporosarcina sp. UB5, assembly GCF_050859005.1. Taxonomy (GTDB): domain Bacteria; phylum Bacillota; class Bacilli; order Bacillales_A; family Planococcaceae; genus Sporosarcina. The sequence goes on along the minus strand of NZ_CP125984.1, from coordinate 2,464,887 downwards.
GGTTTTGTCATGGCACTCGTCCAACTGTGGGTCGAAGTCCCTGCTATGGTCGGCTATATCAGGGGGCAGGCGTTCCGTCGACCGCTATCGAAAGCGGAAGAGGCTGATTGCCTGGAACGATTGGCAGAAGGCGATGAAAGTGCGAGAGATGAGCTCATTGAAAGGAATATGCGCCTCGTCGCTCATGTCGTAAAAAAATTCCATCCAAAACACGAACAACTAGACGATTATATTTCAATCGGCACAATCGGGCTCATGAAAGCCGTAAACAGTTTTACACTTGATCGAAAGACGAAGCTTGCGACGTATGCGGCCCGTTGTATTGAAAACGAAATACTTATGTACTTACGTACGCAAAAGAAAGTACAAAAGGACGTATCACTCTTCGATCCAATTGGGACAGATAAGGACGGTCAGTCCCTTCAAATAGCAGATTTGTTGCAGACCGACGATGAGGCACCAATCGACACCGTCCAACAGAAAGAGCAAAAAGAGAGGCTTTACCGCCATCTTGGTAAATTAGATGGTAGAGAGCTTGAAATTATTCAAAGAAGGTACGGTCTACTAGACGACCAGCCAATGACTCAAAAGGAAATTGCACAGCAGCTTAACATTTCAAGAAGCTACGTCTCACGAATCGAAAAAAGAGCTATCGTGAAGCTTTATCAGCTATTCAAGCATGAGTACAATGAATGAAAGAGGCGTTTCCTGACACGCGGCCACGGGCCCTGTGAAAGGAAACACCTCTTTTCGTCTTTTAACCTTACTACCTGTTTAATTAGTCCGTACTTACCTCACGTGCAATAATAACTGCAATTACTGTTGATGCAAAGAAAACACCAGCCATTAGATAAAACATCTTTTAGACCTCCTCCACAACAAAATGCAACATACTTCTATTTTACCATAATCTCTTTACAATTTCGAGATAGCATGCATAACAATTTCCGATGAGTGTTGAGCCGCTAGCGGCAAAAACTCTTCAAAGCTAACGGACGATTCTTTTCCTGCAATATCGGACAATGCACGAATGACGACAAAAGGCGTCTCGAACTGATGACATACTTGCGCAACAGCTGCCGCCTCCATTTCTGCCGCAATCATAGAAGGGAATTGCTCCTTTACAACATTAACCCTTTCTGCATCACTCATAAATACATCTCCAGAAGCAATGAGACCGACAGCATAATGATGTTCGCCTATTTCCTCAACTGCTTCCTTGGCGATTCGGATAAGCGTTTCATCCGCACGATAAGTAGCGGGCATTCCTGGCACTTGTCCAATTTCGTAGCCGAAGGCAGTAGCATCGACATCGTGATGTCTTACTTCATCTGAAATGACGACCGTTCCTACTTCTAGTGATTGTTTAAAGCCGCCCGCAGATCCCGTGTTAAGAACTACATCTGGCGTAAAACGTTGAATGAGCAATGTTGTTGCAATTGCGGCGTTCACTTTCCCGATACCACTTTTCACAAGTACGATGTCATGCTGTGCGATTTTCCCTTTAATAAATTCACAACCCGCAACCGTGTCAATGCTTGAATCCTCGATTTTTCCTCTTAAAATTTCAACTTCTTGTTCCATTGCTCCAATTATTGCTATTTTCATCTTTGTAAACCCTCCGGTTGGACAGTTAATCAATGCCAACTGTTCAATATTCAAAATCTAACGTATTTAAAATGTCCATTTGTACTGGCTTCCAACCCTTTTCATCGACCCATTCAAGAAACACGCGGTATTTCTTTGATTTGTCCCTTGTTGAAACAATTCCAATCGACTTCTGAGGACCTCCACCATTTTTAATTTTCCAATAGATTAATTCTTCTACAGAATGCCCGGTCGCATATGAGATAGCTTTTTGCTTCTCTTCCCAATCAACTGAATTGAGATCATACTTCGATTCGTGAACACCAGTTTGCGTAGTTCCTATCGGTTGCCAAGCGGAATTAATAATCGTTTCGACAATAATTCCGTCGTCATCCGGAACGACAGGTACAGTTAATGACTCTTCGTCATCTCCAGCTTCTCCATCGGTACTTGTAGATTCATCCGATTGCTCATTCTCACTTGTCGACTGGCCAGCTTCATCGCCTTCATCACTACTAGATTCTGACGTCCCTTCTCCTCCATCAGCCGAGTTGGAATTGGTTTCTTCACGTTGAGAGTCGTTTTTCACTGAACTGGATTGTTCGATTTCTTCTTGTCCAGAATCACTTACTTTCGCTTCTTCACCATTCCCACCGAAGATAATTGACGCGCCTACAATAATAATGAGTACGACGACGAGACCGATCATCATATTTAACAGTTGGTTGCTTCGGTTACGCATTTTCTTACGATTGATTCGCGAGTATCTAGGAGCATTTCCTTTCATATAGCCTTCCCCCTATCTTCTTGCGTAAATGTGAAATGGCCGCCCTCATGTAGAGGCGGCCATTACGAGGTCATTTAATTTCTACAATAACGACCGACATTTCCCCACCAGGAGTTGAAATTTTCACTTCATCACCTTTACTACGCCCAATCAAGCCCTTTGCAATTGGTGAATCGTTGGAAATCAATCCTTCAATTGGATTAGCTTCAGCAGAGCCGACGATTGTATACGTCTCTTCATCTCCGTCCGGTAATTCCTTGAAAGTAACCGTTTTCCCTAGTTGTACTTCATCGGTATTCAATTCGTCTTCCGTAATGATGACGGAATTTCGAATCATCGATTCCAGTGATGAAATCTTTCCTTCTACAAATGCCTGATCTTCTTTTGCTGAATCGTACTCCGAGTTTTCCGAAAGGTCTCCATAGCTACGTGCAATTTTAATGCGTTCCACTACTTCTTTTCGTTTTACCGTTTTAAGAAACTCGAGTTCCTCTTCCAATTTTTTCTTTCCCAATGCAGTCATCGGATACTTTTTCTCTGATACCATCATACAACACTCCTCATATTCCTGTTCATAAAAACACTATGCCGCTCCTGCAAGAGGTATGCGACATAGTCTCATTTATATTGAATTCTGACTTCATCATATTACAACTTCGTACCAAACTCAAGAATTGTTTTTATTTTCGTGACCATTAAATCAATAGCGACTTCATTATGACCACCTTCGGGAATAATAATATCTGCATAACGCTTTGTCGGTTCAATGAATTGATTGTGCATCGGGCGAACGACTGATAAGTATTGCTCAATAACCGATTCGATTGTCCGCCCTCGCTCATTAATATCTCTCATGAGTCGTCTAATGATGCGCAAATCTGCATCCGTGTCGACAAATAGTTTAATGTCCATTAGCTCTCGGAGCCTCTCATCTTCCAAAACGAGTATCCCTTCGAGAATAATGACATCTTTCGGCTCAATTTCTATTTTTCGGTCAGATCTTGTATGGAGCGCATAATCATACACCGGTTTTTCAATCGGTTCCCGATTCAGAAGCTTACCGATATGTTCAATTAATAAATCCGTATCAAACGCAAGCGGATGATCGTAATTCGTCAGTAGCCTTTCTTCAAACTCTAGATGCGATTGATCTTTGTAATAATAATCTTGCTCGATGACGACTACTGAATGTTCTTTGAACACCTCGTATATTCGGTTCGTTACACTCGTCTTTCCAGATCCCGAACCACCGGCGATACCGATGACAAGAGGTTTTCTCTTATCCATTTATTTTCCTCCCACAAATACAGGGATCTTGCTTAGCCCCTCTTTTTTACAGCAACGAGAATTCCATCGCCGACTGGCAGCAATGATGTTTCGAAGTTAGGATGCTTCATTACCCAAGCAGTAAATTCCTTAAGATTTCGGATCATCGTGCGATTCCGTTTCGGCACTTCTTCATCCGGAAGCATGACCGCACCATGCATGAACATATTATCACAATAAATGATTCCGTTCTGCACGACATGCTCGGAGTATTTTTCAAAGAACCGTTTATATTGCCCTTTTGCCGCATCGATAAAAAGAGCATCATATTGCAAGGAAGGAAGCGATTCATCGGAAAGTGTTAGGGCATCTCCTTCAATAATCGTAATTCTATCCTCGAAACCGATTCGATTAATATAATCTACAGCGTATGCATATCGCTCTTTATCCCGCTCAATCGTCACTACGGAAGTTCCTTCTAGGGCAGAAACCATCCGGATAGCAGAATATCCTATTGCGCTTCCGATTTCAAGTATATACTTCGGACGTTGAATTTGGAGCAGGCCAATAAACGTTTCCATTCCGCTCCGATCCATAATTGGTATGTGATGTTTTGCGGCGAAATCTTCCATTTCACGAATTAATGGGTTCTCCTTTTCCCGCAAATTTGATAAATAAGCTACAACGTCTTTCATATAAGGCACTTCCATTCTTTTGGGTCATTCACCCGATAAAAATTCTCTGCGGTTTTTTAAATGCTCATCATAATTCTTCGCAAAGTGGTTATTCCCTTCCTTATCGGCGAGGAAATAAAAATAGTCCGTTATAGAAGGATCTACGACCGCTTCTATTGAAGATCTGCCGGCATTTGCAATAGGACCTGGAGGGAGTCCTGTATGGACATACGTATTATACGGATCCTGGACTTCAAGATCGGCATAGAGGACACGGTCTTTATGTACGCCCAATGCATACAACACTGTCGGATCTGTTTGCAAAGGCATCCCTTCATCCATTCGATTGTAAAAGACGCTTGCAATCGTTTCCCGATCCGTTTTCGCAGTCGCCTCTCTTTCGAGCAGACTTGCGAAAGTAAGTAGCCAATGGACCGATTTACCCTCGCTTTCTAAAAACGCAAAATAAGGTGTAATATTATCGGACGTCGCATTAAGCATTGTCGTAACGACCGTTTGGACAGTCGGCTTTTCCTCATAAAACGGATATGTCGCAGGGAATAAATACCCTTCCAAAGGATATCTGACATCTTCCCCTAAAATCTCGTCCGTTAAAACATGCGGATATCTTCCCATCAAATCTACAATCGTCTGCTCATCATTGACGTAGTCCAAAAATTCCTTTTTCTGAATGCCAGTACGCTTTTCAACAATTGCAGCGATCTGGTCCAACGTCAAGCCTTCAGGAATTGTCATCGTAAACAAAGGTGTTCGATATACTTTACCCGTCTTCAGGCTTTCAATTAATTCATCCAATGTCATCGCTTTAGTTAAGCCGTAGGAACCTGCTTGAAACTGCGATTCATTGTTAAATTTCGCATAGTATTTGAAGATCTTGGCATCTTTAACGAGCCCTTTAGCTTCAAGTATTTCCGAAATAGATGTTAAGCCGGAGCCGATCGGGATTTCAACTTCAATCACTTCTTCCGATTTCGGATCGACAGGTTGAAGTGCCTCACTTATGTATTTATAGACTGCCCGACCTCCGATCAGACCGCCAATAATGAGAACAAGCGCGACAATAAACACGATACGCCTGACGATCTTCACTTCTTTTCTCTGCTCAATCATCTTTTCGAACATTTGGTCTTTTTTAGAATCATTATCCATCCAGCATCACCTCATTCCGAACAATCTCTATCTAAAAAAATCCAAGCAGTGAAAAAGACGGAATGGCATGCACCATTCCGTCCGTGCGCATATGGATTATTCTTCGTCCTCGTCTTCAGCAAGGAATGTGTTTAACATCTCTTCAATCATATCCCATTCCTCGTCGGTCTCGATTGGCAATAGTTCTCCGTCTTCATTGTCTTCAGATGGAATGAAAGCTGAGGCGTGAATTTCAACTTCCTCATCATCGCCCACTTCTTCACCTAAAATATGATAAAGGACGTATGATTTACCGAAATCCTCCGATTCAAATGTGAAGATTACCTCACATACATGCTCCTCACCGTGCTCGTCTACGACTGTCATTGTTTCTTGTCCATGTTCCATCGTTTTTCACCTCATCTATTTTTTGAATCAAGATACCCCTGAAGGATCATGACTGCTGCCATTTTATCAATGACAGTCTTTCTTTTTTTCCTACTTACATCTGCTTCAATTAACATCCGCTCTGCCGCCATCGTCGTTAAACGCTCATCCCAAAGCACGACGGGCAGATTGAATACCTCTTTCAACATTTCAGCAAACTTTTCAGATGCTTCACCTCTCGGACCAACGGAGTTATTCATGTTTTTTGGATATCCGACTACGAAAGAGGTGATAGTATACTCAGTTACGAGTTCCTGAATTCTTGACATGCCAAACTGGCCGGCACTTTCATCAATTTTAATCGTTTCGATGCCTTGGGCTGTCCACCCAAGTGCATCGCTGATTGCAATACCGACCGTTTTGGAACCGACATCTAACCCCATTACCCTCAATTCGTCTTACCTCCGTTTTCACGGATATAAAACTTTACCAGTTCCTCGAGAATTTCGTCCCTCTCCAACTTTCTAATTAGGTTACGTGCCTCATAGTGGCGAGGAATGTAGGCTGGGTCGCCTGATAAGAGGTAACCGACAATTTGGTTGATGGGATTGTAGCCCTTGTCTTCTAAAGCTTTGTGCACATGGAGCATGACTTGTTTCACTTCTTGCTCCATCGATTCTTCAGGAAAGTTGAATTTCATCGTCTTGTCGTATGAATTCATCGTCGACACCCCGCTTTCCAATCGTCCGTTTGCGAATCGGATACCTTTCCCACTTACTCTATATCCGACATCCATTTACGCTTAAACGGATTTGACATAATCATACACGGAATGAAGTGCTTCATCAAGTTTAGAAGCATCTTTCGCACCTGCCATCGCCATGTCCGGACGGCCTCCACCTTTGCCGCCACATAGAGAGGCTACATGATTGACGATTTTCCCTGCATGGAAGTTCCCATTTTTCAAATCTTCCGTTACTCCTGCTGCTAATAGAACTTTGTCGTCAGCAGCAGCTCCAAGGACAATTACACCTTTTGTTACTTTCTGCTTTAGTTCATCGATCATTTGTCTCAGAGCATTGTTATCTTTCACATCCACTTTTGCCGATAAGACTGTCACATCGTCAACTTGTTGTGCAGTTGCAAGAATATCAGTAAGCTGACTATTTCCGAGCTTTGCAGAAAGCGACTCATTTTCCCGTTGAAGCTCTTTCATTTCTGACATAAAGGAATTTACTTTCGTAACAAGATCTTTTGGATTAGATTTCAATAAAGATGCCGCTTCTGTGAGAAGTGCTTCTTCCTTTTTGAAGGAATGATATGCTTCTTTTCCTGTGACCGCTTCAATTCTCCTCGTACCCGCACCGATTCCGCCTTCCGATTCGATCTTAAAGAGCCCGATAGTCGATGTTGCAGATACGTGACAACCACCACATAATTCAATTGAATAATCTCCTACTGAAACGACACGGACGACATCTCCGTATTTTTCACCGAATAAAGCCATTGCACCCATCTCTTTTGCTTCATCGATCGGTTTCTGTTCGATTTGAACAGGGATATCTTCCCAAACCTTTTCATTGACGATTGCTTCGATTTTTTCCAGCTCTTCCTTCGTCACTTGACCGAAGTGAGAGAAGTCGAAACGGAGACGATCAGGGCCGACGTATGATCCTGCCTGATTGACATGCTCTCCAAGAACCGTTTTTAATGCTTTGTGAAGAAGATGTGTCGCTGTATGATTTTTAATTGTCAATTTGCGTAATTCCGCATTGACTACAGCAGTTACTGTAGCGTCAGCAGTGACTTCACCAGACCGGACTACTGCTGTATGCAAATGTTGGCCATTCGGAGCTTTTTTGACATCTTTTACATCGACAATAAATGCTTCACTCGAAACGGTACCTTTATCGGCAATCTGTCCTCCGCTTTCTGCATAAAAAGGTGTACGCTCGAGCATGAACTGGATTTCATCACCTTCAGAAGCATGTGCAACCAATTCGCCATTATGCAAAAGGGCAACGATTTTCGTTTCAGAAGATAATTGATCATAACCGATAAATTCACTTTTTTCTTTAATGCCGCCAAGAACTTCTGATTGGACGTGCATCGAATCGACATCGAGACGAGCAGCCCTTGCACGTTTACGTTGATTGTCCATTTCTTCGTCAAATCCTGCCCGATCGACCGTAACGCCCGCTTCCTCCGCGAATTCTTCTGTCAATTCGAACGGAAAACCATACGTATCATAAAGTTTGAATGCATCTGCACCAGATACAATAGGTTTGCCTGCAGCTTTTGCTTTTTCTATGACGCCGTTTAAAATCGTCATTCCTTCATTCAACGTTTCGTGGAAACGGTCTTCCTCATTTTTTATGACTTTCATAATGAACGCTTCTTTTTCTTTAACTTCAGGATAAAAGTCTTGCATTACTTCCCCTACTACAGGAACAAGTTCGTACATGAATGGCTTATTAATGCCTAATTGTTTTGCAAAGCGGACAGCCCGACGTAAAAGTCTTCTTAGTACATATCCTCTTCCTTCATTCGACGGCAACGCGCCATCACCGATAGCAAACGCAACGGTACGGATATGGTCTGCGATTACTTTGAATGCTGTATCTTTCACATCGTTTTTCCCATACTTTTCGCCTGATACTTTTTCAACAGAATGAATAATTGGCATGAAAAGGTCTGTGTCAAAGTTCGTCGGCACTTCTTGAATGACAGAAGCCATTCGTTCAAGTCCCATCCCTGTATCAATGTTTTTCTTTGGAAGTGGCGTATACGTATGGTCTGGATTATGGTTGAATTCTGAGAACACTAAGTTCCAAATTTCCAAATACCGATCGTTTTCGCCGCCTGGGTATAATTCAGGATCTGAAAAGTCGTTTCCGAAAGCTGGTCCACGATCATAAAAGATTTCAGAGTTCGGGCCGCTCGGGCCTTCACCGATATCCCAGAAGTTACCTTCTAACCGGATGATACGTTCTTCAGGAATACCGATTTTATCTCTCCAAATTGCGTATGCTTCATCGTCTTCTGGATGGACTGTTACTGAAAGTAATTCTGGATCGAAGCCGATCCACTTTTCATTCGTCAGGAAATCCCATGCGCGGATAATCGCTTCTTCTTTGAAGTAGTCCCCGATTGAGAAGTTGCCGAGCATTTCGAAAAATGTATGATGGCGTGCTGTTCTTCCTACGTTTTCAATATCGTTCGTCCGAATGGACTTTTGTGCGTTGACAATGCGTGGATTTGCAGGCACGACACGTCCATCAAAGTATTTTTTTAGTGTTGCGACGCCACTGTTGATCCATAGTAGTGATGGATCGTCAATTGGAACGAGGGGCGCGGATGGTTCTTCGCTATGTCCGTATTCTTTGAAGTAATCAAGAAACATTTTTCTAATTTCTGATGCTGTTAATTTTTTCATTAAATTTCCTCCTTAATGGGTCAAATTGCAACCATACCTAATTTCCGCTACAGCCGGACGCTTTCCGCGGGCGAGCGGTGAGCCTCCTCAGTCGCTTTGCTCCTTCCGGGGTCTCCCCTGTCTCGCTTTCCCGCAGGAGTCGCCGGCTTTCGCTTCAATCCTTGATAAAACTTTTCACACTAATAAATAAAATAAAATAAAAAATCTCCGCCCCTGTACAAGGGACGAAGATTTTTCGTGGTACCACCCTAATTTACCGGCGGAATGCCGGTATCTCAAGAAGCCTTAACGCGGCTAACGGCAAGTATTAGTTGCTCTCAGGAGTAGCTTTCCGGCAAACGGCCATGGGAATCCTCGCAGCCTTGGGATTCCTTTCTGAACATGGCGGTAAGCGTACTTTCTCCGTCATCGAATTTCATATGATACTTTGGATTATAGGGAATCGCTCGCTCCATGTCAATCGATCGCTTCCGAAAAATCATAAGGGGTGACACCTTGCATCCCAATCATCGGATCGATTCCGAGAATTGTCTCCATCGTCAGCTTATACTCTTTCGGGCTTTCAGGCGGCTCGCTATCGGTTTCGATAGATTCAGATTGTTGCTCTTCAGCTTGTGGAGTTTCTACAATCTCTTCGTAGTTTTCGATAGTGGATTCCTTACGCAAGCGATTTTTTAATGTCGTTTGCCGTTCCAATTCATCTGTCCGGTTAATGCCGATTTTAAATTCGTTCGGTTCACCGCATAGGATGAGAAAGTTTTTCGCCCTCGTAATTCCCGTATATAAAAGGTTTCTCCGAAGCATTTTCCTGTATCCACGAACGACCGGCATGACAACAATCGGAAATTCACTTCCTTGTGACTTATGAATCGAGCAGCAGTATGCGAGCGTAATTTGATTCAAATCATTCCGCTCATATTCAACTTCGATTCCATCATAAGAAACAATGAGCATTTCCTTTTTGTCGACAGTTTCCTTTGCCTTAATGATGGAAATCACTTCACCCATATCACCATTGAACACATTACTTTCAGGCTGATTGACGAGTTGCAGTACTTTATCACCAATTCGATAGACAACATCCCCAAAGAAAACTTCTTTCCGATCCGGTCCAGGCGGATTGACTAGCTGTTGGATCATTTTGTTCAATCCATCAATGCCAGCCGGCCCTTTATACATCGGAGCGAGTACTTGAATATTTTTTATGTGATGACCTTTCGAAATGGCGTTTTTTACGACCTGTTCGACGACTTTAAGAATTTGGTCGCCGTTTGCTTTGATGAAAGATCGATCTGTCGTTTTTCTCGTAATGTCGTCTGTCCATTTCGCATTTTTTATCATATGCGCCATTTCTATAATTGTCGATCCGGCACTTTGGCGATAAATCTCGGTTAGCTCCACGACAGGAATCTTTCCCGAGTCGAGCATATCCTTTAACACTTGACCAGGACCGACAGGCGGTAACTGATCTTGGTCGCCAACGAACAATACTTGAATTTCATCGTGCAATGCTTTTAAGAGCTGATGGGCGAGCCATGTATCGACCATCGACATTTCATCTATAATGATGAGACGCCCTTCAACTTCCTTACCGATTGCATCGTCCTTTTCCTGACCGTTGAATCCGAGGAGCCGATGGATGGTCATCGCGGGTAGCCCTGTCGACTCAGACATCCTCTTAGCAGCTCGTCCTGTTGGAGCCGCCAACACGATCGGAAACGTCTCCTCTTTTTCCACATACACTTTAGGATCGAGTGATAGGCCATGTAACTCCGCATACACTTCCACTAATCCACGGATAACAGTCGTTTTTCCTGTTCCAGGCCCCCCCGTCAAAATCATCGCAGGTGAATGGAGTGCTTTTTCGATTGCCGCCACTTGAGTTTCTGCATAGCTGACATCAAGCCTTTCCTCTACTTCACCGATTGCCTTACGGATTTCTGAAACAGGAAATTTGTCGGAAAGATCGTTTTCCATAATACGTTCCATTTTAGAGGCGATGCCGATTTCCGAGAAATAGAGCGAAGGGATATAAAGCCTTTTCCCTTCACCGCACAGCTTGCTTTCTTCAACCAATTCAATGACGCATGCGGAAATTTGGTCGAATGGCACTTCTTCCGTTTGGCTCGATTCCAACAACCGTTTCACTTCGGGCAATACAGTTTCCGCCAACAAATAAACGTGGCCTGCAGACTGGACTCCTTGGTTCATCGTATGAAGGATTGCGGCTTTCACCCGGGAAGGATGCTTACCGGTAATCCCTAACTGCCTCCCCAACTCATCCGCACGCTGAAAACCGACTCCTTCTACATCCTCGATCAGCCTATACGGATTCTCTTTCAACAGGTCGATGACTTCTTCGCGATAGGTTTGGTAAATCTTCATCGCAAGCTGGGGACCGAATCCCCATTCGTTCAATTGGACCATGCTTCGTTCCAATCCAAGATTTTCTTGAAGCACGGTGACGAGCGTCTCTTTCCTCTCTTCTGATAGCTTTGGCACTCGATCAAGCACTGCAGAGTTTTCCAATATTTGCTTAATAGCATCTTTGCCTAACGTTTTCACAATAGTAGTAGCTGTTTTCTTTCCAATTCCGGGAAAAAGATCACCGGATAAGTAATGGACGATACCCGTTTCGGTTTCAGGCATCTCTTTCGCAAACGTATGGACGTCGAACTGCTGTCCATATGTCGCATGATTAACAAGCCTACCTGTTAGTCTGTAATCGTCTTCGTTCGCCAAGGGAGGAAAGTTCCCTTTAATGACGATTTCCTTATCCTCATAGCCACTATTCGTTTTGCTAATTTTCATTTTCACGATGGAAAAGAGATTGTCAGGATTATGGAAAATCGTGACGACAGGTCGTCCAACGATGAAAACCGCTTCATTAGTCCCTTTTTCCCCAGCCATATCGATCACCGCCTTACGTTCCGTACTTATTGGAAATTAACCTAATTTAATCATATCGTATATATATCGTGCCTGCGTATGTTCTGGTTCAATCGTGAACGCTTTTTCCAAATGGTAAAGCGCATCATCTTTTCGATCCGTTGATACAGCATACAGAACACCTAAATTGTAATGGGCATCCGTATTCTCGTCATCCTTCTCCAAAACAAGTACTAATTCTTTCCTTGCTTCTTCAAAGAGTTCCATCTCCGCTAGCAGAATCCCGTATGCTAATCGGATTTCAAGATCATCTGGCGACAATTCCGACGCCCTTTGGAAATATGGTAATGCGAGCTTGGAGTTGTCCGACTGCTTCAAACTCTTTCCAAGCATGAAAAACGCATCCGCTTCTTCGAGACCTGCGCGAATTGCCTTCTCATACAATTTAGCTGCCTCTGCAAACCGTTCATTTGTATAATAGAGATTGCCTAAACCATAAAGTGCAGACCCTGCATTTTCATCCAAGCTGATTGCCTTCTGGAAGAAACGCTCAGCCCGCTCTGTATCACCAGCTGACGCAAAGACATTCCCAAGATTAATGTAGCCGACCGGATTTTCCGGCTCCTCCTCTGCAGCTTTCATGAAGGCTTCAATCGCCTTTTCATAATTCCCTTCTTGAAGGGCCATAATTCCAATTTCATTGTATTCCATAACGTTTCCTCTCATCCTACATAATCTAGTTGCACACCATTTTTCATAACTTTATCAATCGTTCCTCCGCCGAGGCATTCCTCACCGTCATAGAAGACGACTGCTTGTCCAGGTGTAATTGCGCGAACAGGTTCAACAAAAACAACATTGGCATTTCCGTCACCTGTCAACTCAACTGTTACTTTCGTATCCGGTTGACGATAACGGAATTTCGCGGTGCATTCAAAAGTGGCCGGCATTGTGCGGGCAGTTGCAAAACTAACGTCGATGGCCGTTAAGCTATCGGAATAAAGTGCATCATGATGAAATCCTTGTCCGACGAGCAATGTGTTCTCGTTCAAATCTTTTCCAATGACAAACCACGGATCACCTGCACCACCGATTCCTAAACCATGTCGTTGGCCGATTGTGTAATACATTAAGCCATCATGCTTTCCAACCGTTTTACCGTCCATCGTTTTCATGTCACCTGGCTGAGCAGGTAAATACTGCCCAAGGAACTCCTTGAAGTTTCTTTCACCGATAAAGCATATGCCAGTCGAATCTTTTTTCTTTGCAGTTGTAAGCCCTGCACGTTCCGCAATTTGACGCACTTCCGACTTATCGAGTCCGCCGATTGGGAACATGACCTTTTGCAATTGTTCCTGTGTCAGCTGATTCAAGAAATACGTTTGATCTTTGTTTTCATCTTTCCCTCTAAGCATCGCAACGCCTTCGTCTGTTTCAACGACTTGTGCATAATGCCCCGTCGCGAGAAAATCTGCACCTAAGCTCATTGCATGATCAAGAAATGCTTTAAATTTTATTTCCTTATTGCACATTACGTCTGGATTTGGGGTTCTGCCCGCTTTATATTCATCAAGGAAATAGGTGAAGACTTTGTCCCAATACTGCTGTTCGAAATTGACGGCATAATACGGAATGCCAATTTCATTGCATACACTAATGACGTCTTCATAATCTTCGGTCGCTGTGCAAACACCGAACTCATCTGTATCATCCCAATTTTTCATGAAGATACCGATGACATCATACCCTTGCTCCTTCAAAAGAAGTGCAGCAACAGATGAGTCGACTCCTCCGGACATTCCGATGACTACCCGCGTTTCGGATATTGGTTTATTTGTAGTTCTCATACGTATTCATCCTTTTTCAATTCATTTCACGAGTCGTTTAATAATTTGAGCTGTTTTCGTCGCCGCTTCTTGGATTACTCGTTCGTCGAGTCCAAAACCGAAACTAAAACGTACCGAGTTCCGTAGTTTCGGGGAGTCGCTTCCCCACATCGCTGATAGGACATGCGACGGTTCAAGAGATCCGGCAGTGCAAGCAGAGCCGCTAGATACTGCGATGCCTGCCATGTCCATATTGACGAGCAGTGACTCAATTTCAGTTCCATGGAAGCTAATGTTCACGACATGCGGCAGCCGCTCGACTTGCTCTGCATTTACTTCAAAGTCAATTCCTTCTTGTTGGAAAATAGTAGTCAAGATTGTTTTATATCGATCATAACTCTGATGATTATCTTTCATTTCATTTCTAGCTATTTTTACAGCTTCTGCAAAGCCGGCAATTGCGGGCACATTTTCTGTTCCTGCACGTCTTTTCCGCTCTTGTTCACCGCCAAATTGAAGTGGCGACGTCTGAAGTCCTTTTCGTTGATACAGGAAGCCGACCCCTTTTGGACCATTTAATTTATGCGCTGAGGCGCTGAGTAAATCGACTTGCAATTCATTTACATCCAATTCCAAAATACCGAATGCTTGAACGGCATCGGTATGAAAGATCGCTTGATGGTCTTTGACGATTTGACCGATTTCTTTAATCGGTTGAATTGTTCCAACTTCATTGTTGCCGTACATAATTGTAACGAGCACCGTTTGGTCGGTTAGCGCCTCAGCCACTTGATCGGCACTTATTCTTCCATTTTCGTCGACAGGTAAATAAGTGACGTGAAAGCCGTTTTTCTCCAATTCCTTACATGAATTCAAAACGGCATGATGTTCAACCGCCGTCGTAATAATATGGTTCCCTTTTTCTTTCATCGCTGCGACAGTTCCGAAAATGGCAACATTATCAGCTTCCGTTCCCCCAGATGTAAAAATAATTTCGTTCGGTTCAGCATGAATTGCTTCTGCTATCGTCTTGCGTGCATCGTCCAGTAATTTACGGGACGTTCGGCCAAAACTATGGATGCTAGAAGGATTGCCAAAAACCGAATCCATCGCGTTCATATAAACCGCACTCACTTCCGGACGGATTGGTGTAGTAGCAGCATGATCCAAATATATCGTTTGCATAATAAGACTCCTTTATTTACTAACTTCAAATGTAGAACATATATCCGTCATGGTCGTTCGATTCGTCCGATTCCACCAAATCTTTAATCGTCGTTGTATCCAAAACTCCACGAATGGCATCACCGATACGGTTCCATAATGACTGTTGCGGAACTTTGTCGTCATCAATTCCTTCTACTACTTGAATAGGTCCTTCAAGCAATCTGATGACGTCCCCTGCAGTAATTTCACCCGGCGGCTTAGCAAGTTTATAGCCACCGTAAGCTCCGCGGACACTTTTCACAATTCCGCTATTCCGCAATGCTGGAATGAGCTGCTCCAAGTACGCTTCCGACAAATTATGCTCTTCCGCAATTTTCCGTAATGGCAAAGGGCCTTCCCCGTATTTTTTACCTAGCTCTACAACGACAGTAAGCCCATATCGGCCTTTCGTCGAAATTCTCATATATAACCAACGTCCTTTTCTCGTCGATTTCAATCCGTATTTCATCAATACACTTCAAAATAGTATAGCATAATTTGCTCTGACGCTTCCTTCAAATGACTTCCGGCTACACGTTAGTGTATAATAGTGGAACGGATGTACGGGGGAGTGATTTGTATGCATAATGAACCACTAGCATTTCGGATGAGACCTACAAACATAGACGAAGTTGCTGGACAGAGACATATAATTGGAAAAGATACAGCACTTTATCGAATGATTAGTAAAGGGCATGTCCCTTCCATGCTGCTATACGGCGAGCCAGGCATTGGTAAGACGTCATTAGCTTATGCGATAGCAGGTACGAGCCAGTTGCCGTTCATCGCATTGAACGCAACGGTTTCTGGGAAGAAGGACGTAGAGGAAGTCGTTGCAGAAGCCCGGATAACAGGTAAAGTCCTTTTATTTCTTGATGAAATTCATCGTTTCAATAAACTGCAGCAAGATACGCTGCTTCCCCATGTCGAAAAAGGATCGATTGTCCTCATTGGTGCAACTACGGAAAATCCGTTCCACGATGTAAATCCGGCAATCCGATCCCGATGTGGCGAAATTCTTCAATTAAATCGATTAGAGCCTGACGACATAATCAAATTGCTTGAACGAGCATTAGCCGATGAAGAACGAGGGCTTGGAAAACTGACAATCGAGATGACCGAGAGCCAAATCCAAAAAATCTCAGAAGGTGTTAATGGAGATGCTCGAAAAGCACTCACGTTATTAGAATCTATCATATCCGCAAGCGACGAAGAACAAGGCAAAGTAATTGTCGAAGATTGGTTAATCGATAATTTGATTGGAAGAATCGGTCTTGTCGGGGATAAGAAAGGATCACATCATTATAACTTGCTTTCTGCGTTGCAAAAATCGGTCCGTGGAAGCGACGTAAATGCGGCGATATTCTATTTAGCAAATTTACTTGAGACAGGAGACTTGATTGCCGTATCGAGGCGTCTCCTCGTCATGGCATATGAAGATATTGGATTGGCCTCGCCTGAAGTCGGACCCCATGTACTTGCCGCAACCGAAGCGGCGGTCCGACTTGGCATGCCTGAAGCGCGTATTCCACTGGCCAACGCCGTCATTGAGATGTGCCTCGCCTCCAAATCAAATTCGGCTTATAGAGCGTTCGACGCTGCTGTGCAAGCGATTAATGAAGGAAAGACGGGAGATATTCCTCTTCACTTACGAGATACTCACTACGCAGGAGCAGCTGAGCTCGGCCATGAAGGATACAAATATCCACATGATACACCGATTGGTTCATTCGGCGGCTGGGTGAATCAGCAATATTTGCCGGACAAAATTAAGCATATGGAATATTATGAACCAGTCCTTGCCGGGGAAGAAAAAAGGCTTGCAGGCATTTATGAACGGTTGAAAGAATTTAGGAAGAAAAATTAAAGCGGACCTACTGCAAACTGTTAAAGAAAATAGAGCACCTCCTCAAAAAAACGAGAAGGTGCTTTTTTCATAATATATATTGGTCTATTTTAAGAACGAGTTCCGCAATTTCCGGTTTGCTCACTTGATCGTTTGCACCGACACTAATTCCTTTATGTTTTAGTTCATCGGTAATTAAAGAAGAGAAAATAATGACCGGGAGTTCTGCCAATTCATTATTTGCACGGATCCTTTTTGTGAAATGATGTCCATCCATTTGAGGCATTTCAATATCAGTAATGACCAATTGAATTTCTTCGGTTACTTTTTTTCCGTCTGCAAGCACAGTTTCCAAAAACTCCAGTGCGTCTTTTCCATTTTCGAAAAACTCGATGTTCCCATATCCAGCCTCGGTCAATGTATCGCTCAGTAATTTACGGAGCATCGGAGAGTCTTCCGCAACGAGAATTTTTTTATTCGACCTTTCTCTCTTGCCGAGTTTTTTTACTTCATCTAGCTGAATTCCACTATCCGGATTAATGTCGACGACAATTTTTTCAAAGTCCAGTAGGAAAAGCATGTCATTTTCCCGTTTAATAACCCCAATGACTTGGGAGGCGTCTCCTGTATATAGATCAGCCGGTTTTTCAATCTGGTTCCATGAAACGCGATGGATTTGTGCGACGTCGTGGACATGGAAAACGACTTCTTGTTTGTTAAAGGCCGCAACGATAAATTTCCCTTCGTTTTTACCGAGCGTCTCCGGTAAGCCCATCACTCTTTCCATGTTAACGACCGGGAGGACTGCCCCTCGCAGTTGAATGATTCCTTCGATGGAAGGATGCGCGTGTGGAATCGTTGTAATTGGTATCGGGAGGATGATTTCTTTTACTTTAATGACGTTAATACCGTAGCGGTTCTGCCCCATTTGAAATTCGACAATTTCTAACTCGTTCGTTCCACTCTCTAATAGGATTCCATCGTGTTTTTGCAATGGTATCAGTCCTTCCAAATTATATGTAACGTATTCGTTGCGGGATTATTTACCTATACGATAATTGTACCAGTTGCAGATTAGTGGAACAAGATAAAAAGCTGTATTCCCAGTTAACAAGGAAAACAGCTTTTTTCTTACTTCTTATCCTTAACTCTTTCAATGTGTACGTCTTTTACAATGTCATTGAGAACCCAGCTTGCGCATACAAGGCCTGCGACGGATGGGACGTATGCATTTGAAGCAGGCGGCATTTTCGCTTTACGAATTTGCGCATCAGGATTACCGACTGTATCGGCGACATCATCTCGGATAACAATTGGGCTTTCGTCGGAAAATACGACAGGAACGCCTTTTTTAATACCTTCTTTTCGTAATCTGAGTCGAATTACTTTTGCAATCGGATCAGTATGCGTTTTGGAGATGTCGGCAATTTTAAAGCGGGTTGGATCGAGCTTGTTTGCAGCTCCCATGCTTGAAATAATTTTAATGCCTCTCGCTACACATTCCTTAATTAGATGAATTTTATAGCTAATTGTATCTGATGCGTCAATTACGTAATCAGGTGCATAGCTGAAAAACTCTTCGTATGTCTCTTCGGTATAGAACATATGAAGTCCAATTACTTCACAATCTTTGTTTACGTCAGCAATCCTCTCTTTCATCACTTCAACTTTGGATCTGCCGACAGTCGACAATGTTGCTACAAGCTGACGATTGACATTCGTTATATCAACAGTATCTTTATCGATAAGAATGATCCGGCCAACGCCGCTGCGAGCACACGCTTCGGCTGCAAACGAACCAACACCTCCGACGCCTAGTATTGCAACAGTCGTTTGGCGCATTAAATCAATGCCTTCTTTGCCAATGGCCAATTCATTTCGGGAAAATTGGTGTAACAATGGTATTCCGCCCTTTCGTGTTCGAGTCAATCAAAAACCCCTCCGCAAGAACGCCAGAGGGGAATATAGTCTACCAAATGTTTGTAAAGTATAGGAACGAATCCCGAATGTGCCGTCTTTGTAATATCGTTTTGAACCCGCACTCAGCAGGTGGGTGCTCCATCCGTCTATTCTGAAGTCCCTTACGAGGGCGTTCCATCCAAGTCAGAATGACAGCTCCCTACGACAAATCTGTTGAGTCAAAACTGATTGTCAAAAAACGTACACTTCAGGATTCGCTGTTACTTGTATCCTACCATACAAAAGATCTCTGTTCAACGATTTCACTTCTTCAAATTATTACATTTTTCTAGTACGAGCTTGTCCGTTCGACTTATTTCGACTGGATAGAAATCCCTAATTCGGAAAGTTGTGAGTCATCTACGGCACTAGGTGCTGCGGTCAATAGATCACTTGCACTTGCTGTCTTCGGAAACGCAATTGTATCGCGGAGATTTGTCGAACCGGATAGTAACATGACGATTCGGTCTAAGCCAAATGCGATTCCACCGTGTGGCGGTGTACCGTACTCAAAAGCGTCGAGCAAGAAACCGAATTGCTCTCGTGCTTGTTCCTCAGTGAAACCAAGCGCCTTGAACATTTTCTCCTGAACATCACGTTGATAAATTCGCAATGATCCTCCGCCGAGCTCATAGCCATTTAAGACGAGGTCATAAGCTTGCGCTTTCACGTCACTCGGATTCGTTTCAAGTCCATCGACGTCAGCCGGCATCGTAAACGGATGGTGAGCAGCATAGTAGCGTCCATCCTCTTCGTCGTATTCGAATAAAGGCCATTCTGTCACCCATAAGAAATTGAATTGCGTTTGGTCAATGAGATTCAAGTCTTTGCCGAGCTTTAATCTGAGTGCTCCTAATGCATCCGCCACTACTGACTTTTTATCTGCAACGAATAATAGAAGGTCACCCGCCTCTGCTCCAAGGGAACTCGCCAACGACTCGCCCGCTTCACCTTCAAAGAATTTTGCAATTGGACCTTTCAAGCCTTCTGCATCAACTTTCAGCCAAGCAAGACCCTTCGCACCGTAACGCGCAGCATATTCTCCGAGTGCATCGATATCTTTTCTAGAATAATTGTCTGCAGCGCCTTTTACATTGATCGCTTTCACTTGCCCACCTGATTCAACTGCTCCTGCAAATACTTTAAACGAAGAATCCTTAACAATCTCAGATACGTCCTGCAACTCCATTCCAAAGCGAGTGTCTGGCTTATCTGATCCAAAGCGTTCCATTGCTTCATCATAAGGTATACGTTTAAATGGAATTTCAATATTAATCCCTTTAACATCCTTCATCACTTTTTGCATGAGTCGCTCATTTAATTCAATAATGTCTTCGATCGACATAAAGCTCATTTCCATATCAATTTGCGTGAATTCAGGTTGACGGTCCGCACGAAGGTCTTCATCACGGAAACAGCGCGCAATTTGATAATATCTGTCGAAACCTGAAACCATAAGCATTTGTTTAAATAGTTGAGGTGACTGTGGCAACGCGTAGAATTCACCAGCATGCACACGGCTCGGCACGAGGTAGTCCCTCGCTCCTTCCGGCGTCGACTTTGTCAAAATGGGTGTTTCTACTTCAAAGAACCCTTCCCCATCTAAGAAATTCCTTACCGTCTTTGTAATGTCAGAACGCATTTTGAACACACGCGCCAATGCCGGACGGCGAAGGTCCAAGTAACGATATTTTAATCTAACCTCTTCATTGACATCTGTTTCATCTTCAATCATGAAAGGAGGCGTTTTCGCTTCGTTAATAATGCGCACGTTTTCCACATGCACTTCAATCGATCCGGTCTTTATTTTCGGGTTTTTCTGGTTTTCTTCGCGCTCAACAACATTACCTGTCACTTCAAGAACATATTCATTGCGCACTGTTTCAGCGATTTCAAGCGCTTCATTTGAAAAGTCTGGATTGAAAACAACTTGGACAATCCCTTCACGATCTCGCAAATCAATGAAAATGAGACCACCGAGATCCCTTCTTCTTTGCACCCAGCCTTGCAATGTAACCGTCTGGCCAATAACTTCCTCTGTCAATTGTCCGCAATAATGTGTTCGTTGCATATCGTTCATCAACCTTCCTTATTTCAACTGATCTTTAATTTTTTCAATAATGTTTGTATCTTCGACCGTTTCTTGGGAGCCGTCAGCCATATTTTTCAGCTGTACTACTTTCCCTTCTACTTCATCTTCACCGATGACGATGACTGCGCTCGCGTTGAACCGGTCCGCCGATTTCATTTGAGCTTTCATTTTACGGTCCATATAGTCCATATCCGCGCGGATACCAGCAGCTCTAAGTTCATTCAATAACTTGAAGCCTTTCCGGTGTGCCGTCTCGTCAAGAGTAACGATATAGACGTCTAGCTCAGCATCCTGGGTAAACGACTTTCCTTCTGCTTCGAGAGCTAATAATAGTCGCTCGATGCTCATTCCGAAACCGATACCAGGAGCGGATGGACCCCCGATTTCCTCTGCCAATCCGTTGTATCGGCCGCCACCGCAAAGCGTTGTAATCGCCCCGAATCCGGATGCGGTACTCATAATTTCAAAAGCAGTGTGATTGTAATAATCAAGCCCACGAACTAAGTTCGGATCGAGTTCATAGGAAATGCCTACTTCGTCCAAATAGTTTTTCACTTGTTCGAAATAAGTTGCAGATTGCTCATTCAAATAATTAGCCAATGATGGCGCAGTTTGCATCAAAGGATGTTCACGGTCCACTTTGCAGTCGAGGATGCGGAGTGGGTTTTTCTCTAGCCGTGATTGGCAATCCGAACAAAATTCACCGATGTGCGGTGTGAAGTGTTCAACGAGCGCATCCCTATGCGCATTTCTTGATTCGCTGTCGCCCAATGAATTGAGGACGAGCTTCACATCCTTCAATCCCGCACGTTTATAAACATTCATCGCCAAAGCAATTACTTCAGCATCGATTGCCGGGTCTGCGCTACCAATTGCTTCTACTCCGAATTGGACGAATTGACGATAGCGCCCAGCTTGCTGACGCTCGTAGCGGAACATCGGACCTTGGTAGTAAAGTTTTACAGGCTGATCAGGATAACCAAACATTTTATTCTCGACGAATGAACGGACGACCGGAGCTGTACCTTCCGGACGAAGAGTCATGGAGCGGTTCCCTCGATCCGTAAACGTGTACATTTCTTTTGTTACAATATCAGTAGTATCTCCAACTGTCCTCTGAAACAATTCGGTCTGCTCGAAAATCGGCGTTCTGATTTCCTTATAACGGTACGTGTCGCAAAGATCAC
Source organism: Sporosarcina sp. UB5 (assembly GCF_050859005.1). GTDB lineage: Bacteria > Bacillota > Bacilli > Bacillales_A > Planococcaceae > Sporosarcina. The sequence goes on along the minus strand of NZ_CP125984.1, from coordinate 2,442,596 downwards.
GGATAATCGATTCGACTTTCTGCCATTTCCACGACTCGGAAGGCAGGATGTCCTGTGTCCCTCTTGGAACTTTGAAATTCATTTGACTTCCCCTTCTTTCGCTCTATTTGTTTTGCCATGAAAACTAAAAAAAGCCCCCATCCCTTGTTTACACAAGGGACGAGAGCTTACGTTAGCTTCCGCGGTTCCACCCAAATTGGCACAAATTGCATATGCCCACTCGTACCCGGATAACGGCCGGTTCCGTCCGCACCTACTGAAAAAACTTGTTCAGCACGGAGCCTCAATGGTGTTGTTCACTATATCCGTCTGTAAGGTGGATTTCAGCCACGTCCACCTCTCTCTTGTCAGCCTGCAATATAGTTACTTTCCATGTCTTCGGCAAATAGTTGTTTTGAATTAACCATAATCTTAATCATTCATTCGGAAAGTGTCAACCTTTTTCATTTCATTGTGGTTTTTTCTTCATAAAACTTCTACAATGGAAAAAAGGGAGAGTGGTAGTTTGTCGAAATTTAGCAAATGGATTCTAGCTATCATCCTTTTCGCTTCAATTGTTTACGAGATGCCGATAATTTCTGCAAAAGGCGAAACAATTATTATCAATACAAAATCCCTAAATGTCCGTTCAGGTCCTGGACTTACGTATCCAGTCATCGGTTCCATGAAAAAGGGAGAACGAGCAGAAGTGTTGTCGACATCTGGCGATTGGTTCGAAATTAAATCGAGTTCACGCACAGGCTGGATTGCTTCATGGCTTGTCGTAAGCGATGTAGCGAAGGGACTTACAGAAAAGACCGTCGTCTCGAAAGTGAACGCGTTGAACATCCGAACTGAACCTTCACTGAGCGCAGCAGTCATTGGACAAATGAATGCAGGTGAAGCAGCCCTGTCAACAGGCCAGCGAGGAGAATGGGCTTCCATCGTCAAAAATGGCATGGACGGTTGGGTACATACTGCTTACATTACTGAACTTCAGGAAAGTGAAAATAGTCAAGCTCGCACAGAAAATAAGGCTGATTCGAAAAGTCCTGAACAATTCACCGTATCGGTCGATGCACTAAATGTTAGAAAAGAGCCTAATTTATCGTCAAAGAAAGTCGCGTTAATTCGAAAAGGCGAATCCTATAACGTTGAAGAAGTTGACGGGAACTGGGTACGCCTTTCATTAGGTAAGAAATCAGACGGATGGGTGTACTCATTCCACGGCACACTTGGCGCAAAGAATATAGTTGACAGCAATGCTGTAGCTAGTAACAAAAAAGTAACTGTCCTAACAAACGGGACAAATATTCGCTCTTCCGCAACAACTTCATCATCAATCGTGACGAGAGCGAACGCAGGTGAGAAATTTACAGTTACCGGGGAAGAAAACGATTGGTATACGATTTCGCTTCCTTCAGGGGAAACGGCTTTCATTGCCAAATGGGTCGTTTCAACAGGTGACGTCGCACTGACGGAACAACACGATAAAGAGAAGAAAACGGCCAGAGTGCCAGGCACGTTAAAGGGACTCACAATTGTTGTCGATGCGGGCCATGGCGGTAATGATCGTGGTACGACCGGCATGCAAGGTACGGATGAGAAATTGTTGACGTTAATGACTGCGGAGCTGTTGTCTGCAAAGCTGAAGGCGGCAGGGGCGAATGTCGTAATGACACGCGAGTCGGACACGTACGTCTCATTACGCAAGCGCGTCGCTATTAGCCAACAGTCGGACGCAGATGCGTTCGTTAGCATCCATTACGATGCGAATCCCGATACGTCAATTAGTGGATTTACGACGTATTACACACATAACAATCAAAAATCGTTAGCATCTGCTATTAATGATGGACTAGCCTCGACGATTACGCTACGGAATCGCGGTGCGCAGCCTGCTAACTTTTTAGTATTACGGGAAAACCGTCAGAATTCCATCCTCATCGAATTAGGATTTTTGTCGAATCCGTCCGAGGAACGAATTTTGACGACTGAAATGTTTCGCGAGCAAGCAACGCACGGAATTTACCAAGGTCTTCTCAATCATTTCGACGCGAATTAATAAACACCATGGAATCTAGAGTTCCATGGTGTTTTTCGTATAGGAATTAAAAATAAGAGCTTACGCAAAAAAAATCGCAACCTATACGTATAAAGGCTGCGATTTCAATTACTTCGATTCGATAATGATCGTCACAGGACCATCATTGACAAGACTTACATCCATCATAGCTCCAAACACGCCTGTTTCAACGGTCAAACCTTGCTCCCGAAGCGCGTCGTTAAAATAATTCCAAATTGGTTCCGCTTTTTCTGGCCTCGCCGCGTCAATAAAGCTTGGACGGCGGCCTTTTCTCACGTCACCATATAGCGTGAATTGGGATACGGAAAGGATTTCGCCATCCACTTCATCGATGGAACGATTCATCTTCCCTTCTTCATCCTCCCAAAGACGAAGCCCTGCGATTTTTTTCGCAATATAGTCGGCGTCCTCCTTCGTATCGTCATGTGTAATGCCGACAAGGAGGACATATCCTTTACGGATAGAGCCAGTCACTTCACCATCGACAGTGACAGAAGCCTCGCCAGATCTTTGTAAAACGACTTTCATGGAAACACCTTCCCGTTTAATGGATTACCCGTTGTACAGAATAAATATCGCGTATTTGTTTAATCCGTTCGACAATTCTATGCAAATGGGAAATATCTGTAATTTTTATCGTCATGCTAATTTTCGCAAGTTTTTCACGATCTGCTTTCCCGCTAACTGCCACGATTGGCGTTTTCGAGTCAGCGACCATCATCATCACTTCATTCAGCAAGCCTTGACGGTCAAATGCTGAAATTTCAATATCGACTTGGAATTCTTTCCGTTCACTTTTCGTATCGACCGACCATTCAACTTCAATAAGACGATCATTGTCTTCGTCGGTGAGAATGTTTGGACAATCTGCGCGGTGGACAGAAACACCACGACCTTTCGTAATGAAGCCGACAATTTCGTCACCAGGAATTGGATTGCAGCATTTTGAAAGTCGAATAAGCAAGTTTTCTAATCCTTTAACAATGACTCCGGATTCCGTCGTCCGAACTTGTTGAGGCGCCTTCATATCAGATACGATTTTATCGATTGCGTCTTGTTGATCGCGCTCCCGGCGGATTTTTTCCGTGAGCCTGTTCACGACTTGCTGTGCGGTTATACCATTGGAACCGACCGCTGCATACATGTCCTCTTCAGAAGTAAAACTAAATTTATCAATCGCTCGCCGAATATTTTCAGGTGTGAGGACTGCTTTTGGCTCAAACTCCTGCAACTTCACTTCCCTCTCAACAAGTTCAGCGCCTTTAATTATATTGTCTTCCCGTAATTGCTTCTTGAAAAATTGACGAATTTTATTTCTCGCTTGTGACGTGTTTGCGATTTTCAACCAATCGCGACTCGGTCCGAATGATTGCTTCGATGTGAGTATTTCGACAATATCTCCTGTAAACAACTCCGTATCTAACGGAACAATCTTACCGTTCACTTTGGCACCAATCGTGCGATTTCCGACTTCGGAGTGGACCCGGTATGCAAAATCGATTGGTACCGATCCTTTAGGAATCTCGATAACATCGCCATTCGGCGTGAAAACGTACACCATATCCGAAAACAAATCGAATTTTAGCGACTCCATAAATTCTTCAGCGTTGGATGATTCATTCTGAAATTCAAGTATTTCACGGAACCACTTCAGTTTAGAATCAATATTGTCCGGTTTTTCCGAGACGACTTTCCCCTCTTTATATGCCCAATGCGCCGCAACCCCGTATTCAGCAATCCGATGCATTTCCTCAGTCCGTATTTGGACTTCAAGCGGATCTCCCGCAGGACCGACTACCGTTGTATGGATAGATTGATAAAGGTTTTGTTTCGGCATGGCGATATAGTCTTTAAATCTTCCCGGCATCGGTTTCCATAACGTATGGATGATGCCGAGCACTGCATAACAATCCTTTATGCTGTTGACGATGATGCGGATAGCAAGTAGATCGTAAATTTCATTGAATTCCTTGTTTTGCAAAATCATTTTGCGGTAAATGGAATACAAGTGTTTCGGCCTACCATTTATTTCTGCTTCAATACCCATTTCAGCTATTTCAGCACGTATCGTATCCATGACGTTCATTAAATACTGTTCCCGCTCATTCCGTTTTCGCTTCATCATATTGACAATTCGATAATATTGTTGAGGATTCAAATAACGGAGTGCAGTGTCTTCCAATTCCCACTTAATTGTGGAAATTCCAAGCCGATGTGCAAGCGGTGCGAAAATATCGAGAGTCTCAGCCGCCACCCTACGTTGCTTTTCTTCAGAGACATGTTTCAATGTCCTCATATTATGGAGACGGTCCGCTAGCTTAATGAGAATGACCCGGATATCTCTCGCCATCGCAATGAACATTTTGCGGTGGTTTTCTGCCTTTTTTTCCTCATTCGATTTGAACTTCAACTTTTCAAGTTTCGTCACGCCGTCGACAAGCATCGCTACTTCTTCACCAAATTCGTGAATGATGTCCTCACGGCTTACGTCTGTATCCTCCACAACATCATGGAGAAAACCGGCAGCGACTGTGGAAGGATCCATTTGCAGTTCTGCTAAAATCCCTGCCACTTGTATAGGGTGAAGAATATACGGTTCACCTGAACTTCTGAATTGACCTTCATGAGCAGCCTCCGCCGCCTTATACGCCTTTTTGACGAACGCGACATGCTGTCCATTCATATATGAGGCAACGATTTCAAATATCTCTTCTGCCGTCATGTCACGGTTTTTCGCCATTTCCCTACTCCTTTCGACTAAATCCGCAAAAAAATTAAAGATAATTCTATTGTATGTATAAACCGATAAGAATGTAAAGCCCTTATACTAAAAAAGCCTCCGCAGTTTTTGCGGAGGCTCTTTTCATTAATAAGTAATTAGCGCTTGAATATCGTAGCCTTTTAGCTTCTCGCGGCCATTTAAGTATGACAGTTCGATGAGGAATGCGCATCCAGCAACTACCCCGCCAAGTTTTTCCACGAGTTCGACTGTTGCACCGACTGTACCACCTGTTGCAAGTAGATCGTCAACGATCAACACACGTTGACCAGGCTTGATGGCATCATTATGAATCGTTAATGAATCCGTGCCGTATTCAAGTTCATATTCAACAGCAATCGTTTCGCGAGGTAATTTACCTGGCTTTCGGACCGGTGCGAAACCGACTTCCAACGCGTACGCAACTGGACATCCGATAATGAATCCCCTCGCTTCAGGACCGACAATAATATCCGTTCCGACTTTCTTTGCAAACTCAACAATCTGATCGGTCGCGTATTTATACGCTTCTCCATTATCCATAATTGTTGTAATATCTTTAAAACTAATACCTTCTTTTGGATAGTCCGGGACGATTGTCACGAAACTTTTCAAATCCATACTTGTTCCTCCCTATTGGCAGTTTCTTTACAAATTTCATCAAACCACTTTTTCAATTCGATATATGGTGCGTAGACAAGCATCTGTTCCAATTTGATTTGACGCTCTCTCTCTTTGTAGGAAGGAGCCTCAGAAAGACTTTTCTTCTCCGCATCCTCCGCAACATAAGCAAGACCATTTTCTATCTTAACAAATCCAAGCTCAGAAAACACCTTTGTCATGAAATATATTGTGTCAATCTTCCACCCTCGATGCTTCGATAATTCTTGCACTTGCTTTCGCAAATCAAACGAGCCTCGCTTTTTCAAAAAGCTGTAATACCAGCCAAATTGCTCGCGACTCGGAATCCCTTCAAAATACAATGATTCATTGACGTAAAAATGGGCATACACCCTTTTCGGATTCGTTTTTTCGATTAACTCTTTCATTTGTTCTGTTCCAGGAGGCATATCTAAAATGACTACATTATCGGTTCCCGATAACTCATCTTGACCGAAATGATGAATTTGTTTATTTCCAAGAACCGGTTGGAAATATGCAATCGATGTTTTTTGAAAGGCAACAAAAACATTGTTTTTTTCTGGAATAATGGAAATCCAACGATTCGGCTCTCGAATGCCACGCAAGTCGAACAACTGGCGATCTTTTGACTGGATATCCGAAAGCAGCATTTGCGGTTTTTTACGTCCATTCCATTCATTCACTTGAAGATCACCAGTGACGGACAATGTAATAGCAGGGCTCATTTCGTCAGCGATGTCCCCATTGCCAAAGCCAATGACGTCAAGTGTATCTATTCCATCAGACAGTTCGAGTTTTAAATGATTTTTCGCTGCACCTATTTTTCTCACTGATGACGCGGAAAGGTTTTCGATTAAAAAAACAGGCTTCTCAAACGATATTCCAAATGGACGGAGCAGCTCCATTGCTTCTAACACATCAACATCAATCTCTCCGATTTCAAGTGGGACATCGATTTGTAATTTTGGTGTCAGCATCTCATCTGTCAAACTTATTTTCCCCTGATTGTTCAATCGGTCTCGAAATACTTCTACATTCTCTACCGGAAGCGACATACCCGCCGCCATCTCATGCCCACCAAAATGCGGCAACAGGTCTGCAGTTTTCGAAAGCTCTTTGAATAAATCAAAACCTGCGATACTTCGTCCGGAACCTTTCGCGATTCCTGTATCATTATCTATAGATAATACGATTGACGGCCTATAATATTTCTCCGTCAATCGAGATGCAACAATACCGACAACACCTGGATTCCAGCCTTCTCCTGCAATGACGATAACATACGGTAGCATATCTCCGTACATATCACTCATCACCTGTTCCGCCTCTTCGACGATGTTAGTGACGAGTGCCTGTCTTTCCTTGTTCAACGTGTCCAATTGTTCTGCAATCGTCATCGCTTCCAAGCTATCTTCCGTTTTCAGCAAATAGACAGCAGGATCTGCACTTCCAAGACGTCCTGGAGCATTTAATCTTGGTCCGATCATAAAGCCGAGAGACTCCTCGGAAAGCGCATACTGTTCGGTACCACTCACTTTAACGAGTGCTTGGATTGCAGGTCTTCGGGACGTCCGCATCCGCCGGATCCCTTCCTTAACGATGAACCTGTTTTCACCCTTTAGCGGAACAAGATCTGCAACAGTACCAATTGCCGCAATTTCATACAGTTCTTCAGGCACTTCACCTAGTAAAGCAAAAGCCAATTTAAATGCAACGCCTACACCTGCAAGTTCGCCAAAAGGATAACTTCCTTCAGGATGTCGCGGATGGATAATCGCATCTGCTACCGGGAGTTCATCTCCAATTTCATGGTGATCCGTCACGATAACGCCCATTCCGACAGATTTCGCGTAGGCAACTGCCTCCAGTCCTGAAATACCGTTATCGACAGTAATGATCAGTGAAGTACCTTCCTCGTGCAATTTAGTAAACAGCTCGATATTCGGTCCATATCCATGTTCAAAACGATTCGGAATCGCAAAATTAACGTTCGCACCTAGCTGTTCAAGAGCAGTTGTCAAAACGGTAACACTCGTCACACCGTCTGCATCGTAATCTCCGTAAATAGTGATTCTTTCGCCTGTTTCAATCGCTTGCTGAATGCGTTCCACCGCTTTTTCCATATCAAAGAGTAAAAAAGGGTCATGCAGGCAATTTTCTTCCATATATAAAAAGGACTTAGCTTCCTCTACATCCGTAAAGCCTCTTGAAACGAGGATTTTCGCATGGATTGATGGGATACTAAGCTCTTCTATAAATGTATTTACGATTGTTTCATCTGGACGATTAATCGTCCATATTTTCATCGGTTCTATCAAAATGGCTCACATCCTCTTATGCCCATTATATAGGAAGTAAGCATACTCTTAAAGGGGATTCGCGGATTGGAAGCAAATTAATGAGTAAACGATTGAGTTCGTGAAAAAGCACCCTCTATTAGGGTGCTCTGTTTTATTTTGCTCCATCAACCTTCTCTTCATTCACTCCAATATTGACTAACTTTTGCAATTCAGCTATTTCATTTTGTTGAGATGCAATCGTAATTTCCTTTGCAGTCATATCTTTTTTCAACATATTAATTTGCCGGTTGGCACGGATTGATTTAAACATGGACAAAAAGCCACTAATCGCCGCCCCGAGCAGTGCTGTGAAAAGAATGACAAGAATGAGTGGTAATTGGGCTTTTCCGAACAAATAGTTCACTTGGACGGATTCAATATTTAAAATAGCGAACACAGCAATGATGATGGCGAACAGAATACTAAGTAGTAACGACCATTGCATCTTCATTCTTCTTCACTTCCTTTTATCAAAATTAAAAACAGGATATACACTTATGTATACCCTGTTTTATAGAGGTTTGAAACGTTAATAGAAACGTAGTCATTAGACTACCGGTTCGTCTGAACCCCATTGTTTTTTCTCTTTATCAACTTTCAAGCTTCCCGTTTTTTCAAGTTCCTTCTTCTTCAAGTCAAACCAAATTTGAGCCGAAATGAAGATGGAAGAATACGTTCCCGCAAGCAATCCGATTAGTAAAGCAATCGAGAATGGACGAATCGCTTCCGCTCCAAGAGCGATTAATGCGACGACGACAAAGATGACTGTTAAAACGGTGTTCACTGAACGACCTAACGTTTGACGAAGTGATTTATTGACGATATCAGCCAATTCTTTCGCGTCGTTAATCTTGCCAATTTTATGCATATTTTCTCTAATTCGGTCAAACGTAACGATTGTATCGTTGATCGAATATCCGACAATCGTCAATACAGCTGCAATGAAAGTGATATCCACTTCGAGCCTCGAAATGCTAAATACTGCAACCATGAAAAACGCATCATGGATAAGCCCGATGATCGATGATACACCCATTCGCCATTCGAAACGGAATGCGACATAGACGACGATTCCTAATGCCGCATAGAGCAATGCGTATAATGCATTTTTTGCAAGTTCCTTACCAACTGTAGACGATACAGTCGAAATATTAGGATCTGCACCGTAGCGGGCTGTAAGATCTGACTTTATTTTATTTACTTGTTCCTGCGTGAATTCATCCTTATAGCGGACAACTCCGATATTTTTCTTCTCACCTGAAATTACGATATCGGATGATGGGTGTCCAATCTCTTCCAAAGTCGTTGAAATCTCTTCTGTCAATAATGGTTTCTCTGACAGTATTTCAACGCGCGTACCACTGGAAAAGTCGATTCCTAAATTTAACTTAAAGATGCCAAGAACAATGACACCGGAAATAAGCAAAATTGAAGAAAGTACATAGAATTTCTTGCGTGTTGCAACAAAATCGAAACGGTCGAATTTCGTCGTAAGGTCAAGAGTATCCACTTCCTCTTCAACTGCGTGGATACGCTTCTTCGATATACCGAATAGGCTTGTTTTACCGTCAAGCAAACCACTGTTCACTAGAAGTCCTAACAATAGTCGGGATCCCCAAACGGCAGTCAAGAAGCTGACGAGAATACTAATAATTAACATTGTCGCAAAACCTTTAACAGAACTTGTCCCAAAGATGAAAAGGACAACAGCTGCGAGCAACGTCGTTATGTTAGCATCTAATATTGCCGTAAATGCCGATTTTGCCCCTGCGGTGAAGGCAGTTCTTACCGATTTTCCTACTCGCAATTCTTCTCTAATCCGCTCGTATGTTAAGATATTCGCGTCGACCGCCATCCCAACCCCGAGCATAAGTGCTGCAATACCTGGGAGCGTCAACACGCCATTAATACGAGTGAAGACGAGAAGGATGAGATAAATATAGACGGATAATGTAGCGACCGCCACAAATCCTGGTACTCGATAATAAACCAACATAAAGATGAAGATTAGTGAAATACCGACAATGCCCGCGACAATCGTTTTATCCAATGCTTGTGCACCGAATTGAGCACCAACAGACGTAGAGTAAATCTCTTCCAGATGGACAGGTAGTGCACCGGCATTTAAAATTCCAGCCAAATGCTTCGTCTCTTCCATTGTAAAGCTGCCTGAAATTTCAACGTTAGATGAGTTGATTGTATGGTGAACGTATGGAGCAGAAATAAATTTCGGATTTGCTTTTTGCGCTTCCTCTTTAAATGAATCGACACCTTCTTCAAAGTCGAGCCAAATGACCATGACGTTTTCAGGTCGTTTCGCAGCTACTTGTGACGTCACTTGACCAAACTTGTCCGGATCTTTCATTTCCAACGTAACGACCGGATTTCCCGTTTGCCCGAAGTTCGCCTTCGCTTTTCCTTCCTTCAGATCGGTTCCGTCCAACAGCAAATTATCTTCTGCATCCCTAAATGTTAGGTTTGCTTGTGTTGATAATAGCTCACGGGCTGATTCCTGATCTTCCACACCAGCCAATTGCACACGAATCCTGTTATTCGATTCAACTTGGATAACTGGTTCACTTACTCCAAGTACGTCGACACGGTCACGAAGAGCGCTTGCTGTATCAGCGACGACGTCTTCAGTAATCTTTTGACCTTCCTTCAGTTCTTGGACTTCATAAAGGACTTCAAAGCCCCCTTGCAAATCAAGACCAAGTCGTACATCTTTTAAAATCGGACTTGTCGTAGCGCCAATTAATGATCCTAACATGACGAGCAATAATAGAAACGCTACTATCCGGCTTCTTTTTTTCATAAGTTAGTTCCCCCTCTGTACGTGGAGCGGTTAGACAATTGCTATGTACAGTTTTTAAGAAAAATACAACAATCCAATTATGAAACAGACGATAGCATCTGTCAAATAGTTGGACATTCATAGAAACGACGATAGTTACTTGCTTCTAGGTGAAAGGAGTAGCTGCAACTCATCGCTGTTCAATTCTGAAAACCAATTTGAACCCCTTTGTTCCTCGATTTGTGTATACGTCATGAATTCCGCGGGAGTAATTTGCAATACACCATTTACTACCTCATGAATCCGCATCGTCGATACATCTTTTTTCCGCCATTTTTTACGAATGCAATATTTCCAAACTTCTTCATTCGTCACTGTTGAATAACCGTATAGACGGAACTCATCCCTCTTGCTCTGAATAGCAGGTAGTGCATGTTTGAATATTTGTTCGAATTGAATTGTCACCTTCCCCATTCCTTTCCCGTTCAGTCGTAAATAGACAAACCTATGCATAGATTTAGTGTATACGAATTGACCGGAATTGAGAAGGAGTTGTTTATATTGTCCACTTTCATCCGTGGAACTGCCATACTAATGATTGCGGTTTTCATGTCCAAGCTATTAGGATTTGTTTATCGTATCCAGTTCATGCGAGTTGCTGGAGAAGAAGCTGTCGGGATTTATATGACTGCGTATCCTGCTTTTATATTTTTCCTTTCTCTCGTTCAACTTGGTGTGCCAATTGCAGTAGCGAAGGTGATTGCTGAGCTGAAAGTGAAAGGCGAAACTGCAAAGCTTCCTGCTGTGATGAGGACTGCGACTTTTATAACAATTTTCACAGGGGCAATATTCATCCCATTATCCATTCTATTCATTCCCTATTTATCGGAAACATTATTAGGGAGTGCAGCTACTTCCACTACATTATATGTTGGAATTGCAATCATTCCGATTGCTGCTGTTTGCGGGTTGATCCGTGGATATTTTCAAGGGATTGTCAGAATCGAAGAAACAGCTTGGTCTCAAATTATTGAACAATTGTTCCGTATTGTATTAATTACTTGGCTCTTGCCAATGTTACTGGTCCCAAATAATAATCCGATGAATGCCGCTTATGCAATGGGCATTACATTGCTAGCGGAAGGGCTGTCCGCCTGTTATCTTTTATTCAAATATCAACAACATAAACGTCGTGAAAGGAAGCCTGTACAAAAAAAAGTACGGTATCCGATGGAGCCACTTCTTTCCATCGCCCTCCCGTCATCCGGAAGCAGATTATTTGGCACATTTACATGGTTCCTTGAACCAATCATTTTTTTGCGTGCCCTTTCTATGGCTGGAGTCGGGGCAGTTGCCGCTACGTCGCTCTATGGGGTCATCTCAGGTGTTCTCATTCCTTTGCTACTCTTCCCCTCATTCATTCCTTACGCGTTGTCTGTCGTGCTCGTACCCGCTGTGAGTGGGGCTGCTGCTTCTAGTAACAAGAAAAAGCTTCAAGAGCGTATCCATTTAGCTTTGCGCCTTTCTGCCTTAACGGGTGCTTTTGCCGCAGCCGTATTTTATATCCACGGGCAGGAGCTTGCAGAGAAACTTTTCCGTATTAGCGAAGGCGGGTCGTATATGTCGTTGTTAGCACCAATCTTTTTCTTTTATTACATCCAAAGCCCGTTGTACTCCATTTTGCAAGCGACAGGAGATGCGAAAGCCGGGATGATGAATTCGGTATATGGAGGAATTGCGAAGTTGGGAGTTATGTTCATACTAGCATCCCAGCCCGGATTGCAGGAAACTGGTGCCGTGCTTGCAATCGGATTCGGAGTTCTTGTCACTTCTTTCCTCCATATAGCAACGTTGCGGAAAAACAAAGCTGCTGCAGCCGGATTTACGATGTTCGCCTTGCCTTATGTATCCTTCATCATGACAGCAGTTATACGACCTATCTTCATTCCAATCGGGCAAGTCGGATTGTTAACTGAATGTATCATTACAACAGTATTCCTCCTTGTCATCTTGTTGCTATTTGGGCAAGTGAAGAAAAACGATATCCTAATGCTGAAAAGACTGACGAAAATTTACTGATACTTTTCTTTAAGTTGAAAGTGTAGGTTCCCATCTTCGAATGAACAATAAAAGACCTGTTCCACGTCATTCACACCTTTGTTTTTCAACTCGTTTACGAGCCACTCTTCTGATTTACCAATCAATTTGACGTGACGGCTTTGAATGACACCGTCAGATATGAGGGCAAGGACGGGTTGGGTGTTATCGTTTGTGAATACAGACAAATTTCCGGAAGGCTCCAAATATGCATAAGACACATCTCGTACGGATCCGATTTGTTGCTCGCGGAGCTGTTGGAATAAATCATCCAAGTTGTATCGTTGCTTTCGCATCTGCTCTTCTTGGATAATTCCATCTTGTATGATTAAAGTCGGATCTCCATCGACGATGTCCCTAAACTTTTTGCTCTTTAAGGAAAGATAAGAAGTTATCAGTTGGATGCAGAGTAGCAGGAGCACTGGGAAAATGGAGTGAATCAACTTTTTATCGGGAGATTCAATTGATAGCGCTACAACTTCAGCCATGATGATAAAGACAACTACGTCGATAACACTTAACTCGCCAACTTCCCTTTTTCCCATGACTCTAAGTACAATCAGGACAATCACATATAATAAAATCGTCCTGAATCCGATGATTATGAGATCGTTCATCATGTATCCCTCCTTTCCAGGAAAGCATACCTTTTCCTGTACAGGAATATACCCAAATGAAAAAGAGGTGGTCTCACAGTTACATCACTGTGAAACAACCTCTTTGAACATGAATACGATTAAGATGCGCTTGCATCGACAACTCGACCGACAGCTTGTCTATCGAATTGCAATGTTGTGCCGTCTGCAACTTTCAAATAGACAGATGTGTCATCAACAGCATCGATGACGCCGTGAAGGCCACCAATTGTAATGACTTTATCGCCACGCTTCAAGCTTTCTTGCATTTGTTTTGTCTGTTTTTGCCTTTTTTGCGCAGGTCTAATCAACAGGAACCACATGATTGCGAACATCGCAATAATTGGTAGTAACGTACCGAACATATCATTCATTTTCTTCCCCCCTCTTCTCGGTTCATTATACAAGATTCAAAAGTTTTTTGCATTTGGTTTATTAAATCCGTATTGTTCAAAAAATTCTTCACGAAAATCGCCTAGACGATCATTGCGAATTGCCTCCCTAATCTGTTCCATCAATCGTAGTAGGAAGTGAAGATTGTGGTAGGAAGTTAATCGGATACCGAACGTTTCATTCGCACGGATTAAGTGACGGATATATGCTCTGCTGTAGTTTTTACATGCATAACAATCGCAATTCGGATCTAATGGTCCGAAATCACGCTCGTATTTTGCGTTTTTCACGACGACACGTCCTTCGCTCGTCATCAATGTCCCATTTCTTGCGATTCTTGTTGGCAATACGCAGTCAAACATATCCACTCCACGGATCGCTCCGTCAATTAAAGAATCTGGAGAGCCGACACCCATTAAATATCGCGGTTTGTTTTCCGGCAATAATGGCGTCGTAAAGTCAAGTGCACGATTCATGACGTCCTTCGGCTCACCGACGGACAATCCTCCGATTGCATATCCAGGGAAGTCGAGTGAAACGAGATCTCTTGCACTTTGTTTGCGAAGTTCCTCGAATTCGCCCCCTTGCACAATGCCAAAAAGTGCTTGGTCCTGTGGACGCGCATGGGCTTTTAGGCACCGCTCCGCCCATCTTGAAGTTCTCTCTACGCTTGCTTTCATATATTCGAATGTCGCTGGATAAGGTGGACATTCATCGAAAGCCATCATAATATCTGAACCAAGATCGTTTTGGATTTCCATCGCTTTTTCTGGGCTAAGGAAAAGCTTGCTACCGTTCAAATGATGACGGAAATGTACGCCTTCCTCTTCGATCTTCCTAAATTTACTTAATGAAAACACTTGAAATCCGCCTGAATCGGTCAGAATCGGCCGATCCCAGTTCATGAATTTATGGAGGCCGCCAGCTTCTTTAATAACGTCATTTCCTGGACGAAGCCATAGATGATACGTATTGCCGAGGATAATACCGGCACCCATCTCCTTCAATTCCTCAGGTGACATTGTCTTCACAGTTGCTTGCGTCCCGACTGGCATAAATGCCGGTGTTTCAAAAGAACCATGCGGTGTATGAACGATGCCGAGACGAGCCCCCGTCTGCTTACACGTTTTTATATGTTCGTAAGTAATTGCTGCCATGTAGTACGATCCTTTCCATTTTGGGAATTTTTATCCCATTACTTTTTTGGTGGTTTGATGAACATCGCATCCCCGAAACTGAAGAAACGATACTCCTCCTTCACCGCTTCTTTATAAGCGTCCAGTATACGCTCTCGTGAGACCATCGCGGAAATAAGCATGATCAAAGTCGATTTCGGCAAGTGGAAGTTTGTCAGCATGCCGTCGAGAATACTGAACTGATATCCAGGATAAATAAATATCGATGTCCAACCGCTAGAAGGGACGATTTTCCCATCATTTTGTGAAGCGATTGTTTCAAGTGTACGCGCCGACGTCGTGCCGACTGCAATGACGTTTCCACCTCTCGCCTTCGTTTCGTTAATTGCATTCGCTGCCTTTTCGGTCACGTGATAATATTCTGCGTGCATCGTATGGTCCTCGATCGCATCTACGCTAACCGGGCGGAATGTCCCTAATCCGACATGTAAAGTGATGAACTCGATACTGACACCTTTATCTTTAATAGCCTGCAAAATCTCTTCTGTGAAATGAAGACCCGCAGTAGGCGCAGCTGCTGAACCTCTTTCTTTCGCAAAGACGGTTTGGTACCGTGATTGATCATCAAGCGTCTCTGTAATATACGGAGGTAGAGGCATCCGGCCGAGCGAATCGAGTATTTCATAGAAAATACCTTCATAGCGGAATTTGAATATCCTTCCGCCTTGTTCAAGGATTCCTGTACATTCCGCTTCTAACCTGCCGTCCCCGAATGTTACGACAGTTCCAACCTTTACCCGCTTTGCAGGTTTCACTAGTGTTTCCCATTCGTTAGCGCTTGTTTCCTTTAGAAGTAGCACTTCAATTGACGCACCTGTATCTTTTTTCGTGCCAATTAGACGGGCTGGAAGGACGCGTGTATCGTTTAGGACGATGACATCGCCTTCCTCTAGCTCGTCTACAATTTGACGGAACTGACAATGTTTGACGCTCTTCGTCTCTTTATCCAAGACCATTAACTTGCTTGCTGTCCTGTCTTTAAGTGGTGTTTGTGCGATGAGTTTTTCCGGTAATTCAAAATCAAAATCATTTACATCCATTATTCGGGTGAACTCCTTCTATCCAGTAGTTTTTACGTAAGTGCGTCGGGCAACGCATAGCCGAAATGGTCATATGCGAGATGTGTTGCAATTCTGCCGCGCGGTGTTCGTTGGATGAAACCGATTTGCAGCAAGTACGGCTCATACACATCCTCAATTGTAATGGATTCTTCACCGATGCTTGCAGCGATCGTATCGATTCCAACTGGTCCGCCACGGAACCGTTCAATCATGCTCACAAGCAGTTTATGGTCGATATGATCAAGACCGTGTGAATCGACTTGCAGCATTTCGAGCGCTTCTTTTGCGATATCCATCGTAATGCTACCGTCCCCGCGCACTTGAGCGTAATCACGCACTCTGCGAAGGAGGCGGTTGGCGATTCGGGGCGTCCCCCTCGATCGTCTCGCTATTTCAGCCGCTGCATTGGCGTCTATATCAACATCGAATAAGCTTGCGCTTCTAATGACGATTTCCTTCAACGGAGTTTCTCCATAATATTCAAGGCGGAGTGGCACGCCAAAACGGTCACGCAGTGGGGCGGATAAAGAACCGGCCCTTGTCGTCGCCCCGATTAGCGTGAATGGTGGAAGGTCAAGACGGATCGATTTGGCGGAAGGACCTTTTCCGACGACAATGTCGAGACAAAAGTCTTCCATTGCAGGATAAAGTACTTCCTCAATTGCCCGGTTTAACCGGTGGATTTCATCAATGAACAAGACGTCGCCGGGTTCCAATGATGAAACGACTGCCGCCAAATCCCCTGGCCTTTCGATTGCCGGTCCGCTCGTCATTTTCACATTGACGCCCATTTCGTTTGCAATGACTGTCGCGAGCGTTGTTTTTCCAAGGCCTGGTGGACCGTATAAAAGAACATGGTCCAAACTTTCACTTCTGCCTTTTGCGGCTTGGATGAAAATGCTTAGATTGTCCTTTACAGTCTCCTGCCCAATATATTGTTGCAACGTCTGAGGTCGCAATGATTGTTCGAAACTATCGTCATAATTGGATTGTTCACTTGAAACGACCCGTTCCATACATACCGCCCCTCCTTCCTTTATCGAATACTTATTTTTGCTTCAAAAGTAAACGTAATGCAAGCTTCATATAGCCTTCTGTATCCAACTCTTCCTGTTCCATAGCCTTCTTCACTTTCACCAATTCCCGTTGCGAATAACCGAGTGCTTGTAATGCGAGTATCGCTTCTTCCAATGCATCGTTTTCCGCCATTGAAAATAGCGTACCATCCTCATCTGGCAACTCGATTTCCGTAAATAGATCCCCGAGTTTCCCTTTCAAGTCAAGGATCATTTGACGAGCCGTCTTTTTTCCGACTCCCGGGAACTGTACGAGGAATGCTTCATCTTCCCTTTCAATCGCGCTAATTACTTGTGACGGGATGCCACTTGCTAATATGGCAAGTGCGCCTTTCGGACCGATTCCAGAAACGGTGATAAGTTTCTTAAATAGTTCACGCTGTTCAAGTGATTTAAAACCGAGCAGCCATTGTACGTCTTCTCTGACGTGCAAATAAGTGAACACTTGCTGGATCTCTTCTGTTTGGTGGAATGCATATGGGTTTGGCGTCATAATTTGCCAGCCGACGCCACCTTGTTCAAGCGTTATGTATTCGGGTGTTACCCGGGTGATTATTCCTTTAATATAATCGTACAAGTCAGTCTCCCCCTAAAGTATCGAAACTATTATAGCATACGAACGGGTTTTCTACATAGAAAAGCGGAGGGTGGCGTTTAGCTGCGACAGGCGCTGGAGGGCTTGGACAAAAGGCGCTTTTTGCCTTTTGCTTCAAGACCGAAGCGACCCGAGCAGCTGCCACCCGGAGCTAGACAATAAAAAAAGCCGCCAACAAAAAAAGCCGCTGAAGAGGCGGCTCATTCACTTGCGTTATGATAGATATTTTGTACGTCATCATCGTCTTCCAATGCATCGATCATCTTTTCGAATTGGTCGGCATCGTCACCTTGCAATTCCGTATAAATCGTCGGAATCATTTCTACTTCCGCTGAGATGAATTCAATTCCTTCAGCTTCCATCACTTCTTTCACTTCCATGAAGCCGGACGGTTCTGTAATGATTTCAAAGCCATCTTCCGTTGACTCGATATCTTCCGCTCCTGCTTCTAGCGCTGTAAGCATAATTGCGTCTTCGTCGGTTTCCTCTGTACGTTCGACAAATAGGCGTCCTTTACGGTTGAATAGATAGCCGACTGAGCCGCTCTCCCCTAAGCTGCCGCCGTTTTTATTAAAAGCTACACGGATATTCGGTCCCGTCCGGTTTCGGTTCTCTGTCAAACATTGAACAAGAACCGCCACTCCTCCAGGTCCATATCCTTCATAAACAACTTCTTCATAGTTTTCATCTGCGCCTGCACCAGTCGCTTTATCGATTGCTCTTTTAATGACATCATTCGGTACGTTAAAGCCTTTTGACTTTTCGATAGCAAGACGGAGTGCAGGATTCATGTCAGGATCACCGCCGCCTGATTTCGCAGCTACAAATAGTTCCCTTGACATCTTTTGAAAGATTTTGCCTCGTTTCGCATCTTGCGCACCTTTACGGTTTTGAATATTCTTCCACTTTGAATGGCCAGCCATTATGCATCCTCCTACTTCATGTTCCGTTCTATATCATACCATAGCTTCGGCCATGAAGAGAGTGCATATTCCGTGAATGGGATTAGCTTTCTAGCCAGACTTTCCTGCTTCGCTTCCGGCATGTTCAACAGATGCAGCCATTCCCTTAACAACTCATTCGGATAAAGCAACATTGATTTTGAAGCGTCATCTAAATCTCTTAATGATGACTGCTCCGCCAAAAGGAATTCCAGATTATAGCACACATTCGGCAACACGCGGTGTAGCCAAAGTGCCAGTTCTGTTCCAGGAGTACCCGTACACGCAAGGTCGAAATCGATGAAGCGGATGAGTCCGTTCCCATCTCGTAAAATATTATGATGCACGACATCACCATGAAGGAGCGTATAGCCAGAAAGCTTTCGATAGTTTTTCTTCAATATAGGTAGCGCTTCTTCCCCATACATAATGATTTCGTCTACTGCTTGTTTTCGAAGAAATTTCTCGCATCCGGCACGGTTATCGATGAAACGATCCAATCGTTCCCGCCATTTCTCAAGAAGTTGATATCTATGCAGATAAGGGGAGGCATCCCAATCTATCTGTTCCTTTGTTTTGTGCAATGCTTGTAAGGCTAATAAGGAATCCGTCCGATCAATCCTTCTTCTGAAATTGACGGGCTTTGTTCCTTCAATCCATGGTTGCATAATGAATAACGGATCCTCCGTAGGAATGATTGGTACGATATTCGGGAACCTAATTGCCTGCAACTGGCGATGGACGTACTCCACCTTCACAGCCGTTGATCTCGCCGTATACCGTTTTAACGAATAGGCGGATTCTCCTTCCACCATCTTCCAAACATTCTTTTTTACTTTCCGAATATTCTTTTCCAGCGCCATACGCCGGTCAGCAACCGCACCCGTAATCCATTGGGTTAAAAGGTTGCATTTGCATTGGACTCATTGGCATTGGATACATTTGCGTCGGTTGCATTTGCATTGGTTGCATTTGCATCGGACTCATTTGCATCGGACTTACTTGCATCGGCATCATGTAATTTGGCTGCATTTCACTTGGAGTCATACCGTAAAATCCTTGGGAATGGCAACCACAACCACAATAATGCATCGGTTGGCATGGATATCCGAACGTGAATGGTTGCTGAGGCTGCATCATCATTCCATACGGTTGTTGGAATTCTGGAGATACCAATTGAGGTACATATCCTTGTTCAGGTGGGCAATGAACCATATGTCCTGGAGATTCTTCAGGCATCATCGGTGACTCCATCAATTCCCATCCCCGAATCGGATATGGCGGAGAAACTCCTTCCCCTCTACCCGGATAAATCGGCGATTCATCGAAGTCATCCAAATCTTCTGTCATACCAATTGAAGGTGGCTTTACCCCTAGATGCGCTGGCGGTGTAGGCATTTCCTGCGTCGGCATTACTTGTTGAGGCATGGTAGGTGCCGGCATTTGCTGAGTAAAACTTGGGAATGGCATCGGTGCACAATCTGCATCGTAGATTGGCATCCAA